>JAUIIJ010000011.1 GCA_030431825.1 Alphaproteobacteria bacterium | reverse complement strand
CAACGAGGACAACGAGCACAATGAAGGGTCCGAGCACGACGAGGACAACGAAGGCAACGAATTCGACGAGGGCAATGAGGGCGACGAGAGCTGGGCGGATTCCGGCCCCGGCGACAATGAAAACAACGGCGACGAAGGCAACGAGGACAACGAGTATAACGAAGGGTCCGAGCACGACGAGGACAACGAAGGCAACGAGTTTGACGAAGGGGATGAGGGCGACGAGAGCTGGGCAGATTCCGGCCCGGGCGACAACGAGAATAACGGCGACGAAGGCAACGAGGATAACGAGTACAACGAGGGTAACGAGCACGACGAGGACAATGAGGGCGACGAAAACGGCAGCCAGGATGAGGGCAACGAAGGCAACGAGGACGACGAGGGGGATGAGGCCGACGAAGGCGATGAAGGCGACGAGGATAACGAGAATGACGAGGGCGACGAGAATGACGAAGGCGACGAGGACAACGAGAATGACGAGCTAGACGAAGGCGACGAAGGCGACGAGGACAACGAAAAAGACGAGTTGGATGAGGGCGACGAGGGCGACGAGGACAACGAAAACGACGAGTTGGATGAGGGCGACGAAGGCGACGAGGACAATGAAAACGACGAGTTGGACGAAGGCAACGAAGGCGACGAGGACAACGAGAATGATGAGGCCGACGAGGCTAATGAGGGTGATGAAGACAATGAAGGCGACGAAGGCGTAGGCGAAGGAAACGAATATAACGAGGGCGTCGAACACGACGAGGATAACGAGGGCAACGAATTCGACGAGGGGAGTGAAGGCGACGAAAGCTGGCCCGATTCAGGTCCGGGCGACAACGAAAACAACGGCGACGAAGGCAACGAAGACAACGAGCATAACGAAGGGTCCGAGCATGACGAGGACAATGAAGCCAACGAATTCGACGAGGGCGATGAGGGCGACGAGAGCTGGGCGGATTCAGGTCCGGGCGACAACGAGAATAATGGTGACGAGGACAACGAGGACAACGAGCACAATGAAGGGTCCGAGCACGACGAGGACAACGAAGGCAACGAGTTCGACGAGGACAATGAAGGCGACGAAGGCTGGGACGACTCGGGGCCGGGCGATAACGAAAATAACGGCGACGAAGGCAACGAAGACAACGAGCACAACGAGGGTAGTGAGCACGACGAGGATAACGAAGGCAACGAAGGCGATGAAGGTGACGAGGGTTGGAACTTCCCGGCCGCCGCTGCCAGTGCTGACTGTGGCGGTTACGCCTGCGGCGCCGATGGGCTGGCCGAGGCGGACATGACGTGCGGCGCGGATTCCTGCGCGCTTGACGCCGGTGGCGGTGATGCCGAGCTGGATGAGGATGTAATCGGTGCCGACCTTCTCGGGGGGCTGGACCTCGATCCCGGTATATGACGCCGACAAATTTGATCCGGGTGCAACAGAGGCACCCGGAAAAACGGACCGCCCCGAAATCGGGGCGGTTTTTTACGTTCGTGATATTGCGTCGGCGATAACCCGGGTTCCGCGCTATTCCTCGGCGGGGAGTTGGCTCAGCCGTTCTATTTCGCTGTCGACCTCGGCAGCAAATGCGGGTGGGTTTTCGGCGTCGATCATCGATTTCACCTTTTCGAACTGCGCCAGAGCCTCCTCGTTTCGTTCTAGCGCGGCGAGGTTGGCGGCGAGGTGAAACTGGACGGTGACGTCCTCAGGCAATCCTTCCGAGGCCGATTGCAGATGGTCCTGTGCGTCGTCAAAGCTGCCGCGGCGATGGGTGATCCAGCCATAGGTGTCCTGAAACGCGGGAACGTTGCTATCGCGCAGCCGACGTGCCACGGTATAGGCCCGTTGCAGGCTGTCTTCGTCGGTGCGATAGGTCGCGAGCAGGCTCGCCAGATTGTTGGCAACAATCTGCGAATCCGAATTCTCTGCGTACATTGCCTCATAAATCTCGATCGCACCGTCAAGGTCACCTGCGCGTTCGAGTTCTCCGGCTTTTGCCCAGAGCAATGTGGCGTTTGTCGGAACCTCGGCCAGCGCTTCGTCCAGAACCGCGTTTGCGCCCTCGATATCGCCAGCCTGTTGCTTCATCCGATAGAGAGCAACCCAGACATTCGCGTATTCGGGATTATCGCTCACCAGGTCGCGGAATTGCGCTTCGGCTTCTTCGATCTGACCCGCCTCGGCCAGAAATCCGCCGCGCATGAAGAGCAGGGTGGGGTCATCCGGGGTCTCTTCCAGCAACGTGTCGAGATAGGCTCGGGCGGCTTCCGGCCCGTCGGTTTGCAACCGGTTGCGCAGCAGCGCGAATTGTGCGCTCTGGCCGAGGGACGGGTCGCTCTCGAGCTTTTCCAGAAGCGCGGTCAGCTCCTCCGAACGATCCTGACCTGCCAGTTTGCGCGCGGTCAGTTCTGTCGCCTGCCGGCGTGCGCCGTCGTCGTCCAGCCTGTTGAGGGCGGCAATCACATCGTCGGCGCGTGGCCAGTCTTCCATTCTGGTGTAGACCTCGCCAAGCGCCCCCAGCAGTGCGGCGTTCTGCGGTGCAAGCCGCAGGGCATCAATCAGGACCCCTTCCGCCGCGCGCAGGCTGTCGTTGTCGGCAAGATTGCTCGCATAGCGCAGGGATTCCGCCGGTGCCTTGCCCGATGCCTGCACCGCCAGTGCGAGCATTTCCGAGCGCAGTTCCTGATTGCCTTCGCGCTCGTATGCGCGCGCGATCAGCGTCATGATGTCCGCGTCATTCGGCGAGTCGTTGAGTGCATCCCGCAGCATGACAATCGCATCGGCGGTTTCATCGTCGTCAATCAGCCAGTTCGCCTTGAGCTTGACGGCATCGGGTTGCGCCGGGTCTTCGGACAGGACCTTTTCGACGAGCGCACGGGCTCCGACGGCATTGTCTTGCTGAAAGAGCATCCGCGCCAGGTCAACCTCGATGGCGCGGGTCAGGTCGTCGCGCTCTGCGGTCGCGCTCAGGTCTTCCATCTCGGAAATCGCCGCGTCCACGTCGCCCATCTGGAATTTCAGCTTTGCGCGCATCGAACGGAAATTGTTCCGGTCCTCGATTCCGGCGTCAAGCTGGGCTTCGACCTCTGCAAGGGCAGCCTCTTGTCCGCGCATCTGCTCGAGAAAACTGATGAGGAAAACCGAATCCTCGGGGCTGGCTCCATCGCGGGCAGCCTCTTCGCGGACGAAAGCTTCCGCATCGTCGATCCGGCCCTGGGTGATCAGGAAGCGGACAAGGGTTTGTTTGAACGTGTCGCGTTCCTGCGGAAACCGATCCATGAGATCGCGCAACTGGGCCGCGATACCGTCAAGATCGCCGACCTGCTGAAGAACGCCCAGTCGCAGGCGGTACAGTTCCTTCTGCTCCGGGTTTGTCTCGATGCCTTTGTCGATGACATCCAGCGCGGCATACCAGTCCTGCTTGCGCAGCAGGTTGTCGATCAGCACGTCGCGGGCATTCTTGAGCGTTTCGTCTTCTTCGATCAGCGCCTGCGCCTTGACAATGGCTGCTTGTTGTCCGGCGTCTTCGCGCGCCTGAATGGCATTGAAGTACTTTACGGCGTTGTCGATCGAAATCATCTGGATGTCGTCGGGCGCAAGTTCCAGCGCTTTGGCCACATGTTGCTCCGCGTCCGACCAGTTCTTGGTGGCAGCGGCGATGTCCGCCAATGCAAGCTGCCCTTCCAGGTTTTCCGGGTACTGTTCGACCAGGCGAAGGTATTCGCCATACGCCTCTTTGATCATGCCGTTTTCACGCAGCGTGCGCGCATAGGCGGCGCGGGCGGCCTCGTGAGTGCCGTTCAGTTCAAAAACGTTGCGGAATTCGATCAGTGCACGATCGACGTCGCCTTCCTCGAGAAGGGCAAGTGCTGACTGATAATGCGACTCTGCGCGTTCTTCGGAAGAATCACATGCTGCGGCAAGACTAAGCCCCGCCGTTAGAAGTATGGCGAGGCCTACACGACGACTGCGCGCGCGCGCGCGGCTGCTCCGAACATACTGCACTCTACTAAACCTCGGGTTGTTGTGGTTACGGCAGAATCAGTATCCGGTTCCGCGGACCACGACAACAAAGGTTTTTGCAATGATTTTGCAATCATTCGCGAATGTCATGTTGTAGAAGTACTTGTCATCATAACGTGCCCGATCGGAAAACGCGCTCTCGTTGCGCTCTGTCACCTGCCACAGACCCGAGATGCCGGGACGCATCCAGTAGTATGCGCGACCGGGGTACAGGTTTTCCTGGTCGACCATCATGGGGCGTGGTCCGATGATGGCCATGTCGCCCAGGAACACGTTGATCAGTTGCGGCAGTTCATCCAGCGAACACTTGCGAAGATAAACACCGATGCGGGTCACACGCGGATCGTGGCGAAGCTTCTGACTGTGGTTCCACTCGGCCAGCGCCTTCGGATGCGCAGAGAGGTACTCGGCAAGGCGATCATCGGCATTCGGCACCATGGTGCGGAACTTGAACATTCTGAAAATGCGCCCGTTCTTTCCGATCCGTTTCTGGATATAGATCGGAGAGCCGCCGTCGAGCGACACCAGCAATGCAATCAACAGCATCACAGGTGCCAGCAACGGCAGCACGAACAGCACAAGCGCCAGATCAAAAAGACGTTTGCCAAGGCCGGTATACAGGTCCAGCCTGCTACCGGATGAAGACGCAACGATGTTGGGGATTGACACAGCCTCAAGGCGCGCCGGGTCGGGAAATTGAAAAGTCATCTTTTACTCACTCAAATTTTAACAAGATCATTGGTTACACGAATCGGTCCAAAACGACCGCTACAGCTACACAAGCAATGACATACAACTTAGCGAAAATTTGCACACAAACAACTGTTTTCTTGACTACCGTAAGTTGTAATTTTTACATAAACATTTGATAAATTGGAATAAAGCTGTTTTTTCGAAGCGTGAAAAATATATGAGGTCTGACCGGCGTACCCGGAAAGACGCGGCTCTGATGTTTCCGCCCGCGGTCAAGTGGACGTAACGTAATCCAATCCCGCCACAATTTCTGCACATACCCACCATTGTTTCGATCCAGTTGACCATCATGGTGTCCGTACCCAAGCGGGAAACAAACGCTGAGTCGGACATCGGTGGCCTATTCGATGCGGCATGCGTTCGTTTGTTGCGTTCGGGTGGTCGTGAACGTCGAATCCGTAAACGGGGATCTTGCTTGACGAAGGAAATGACCCAAGTGAGTGATGTTAACCGGTCCCAAGCAAGTCCGACTGTAGAGTATGAGTAACAACCGGTTCCAGGTGCCAATTTCAGTATGACGCAACCCTCCTTCTATCTCGGATATTTCGGTCTGAACGAGCGGCCTTTCACGCTTGTTCCGGACCCGGAGTTCATATTCTGGTCGCCGCAGCACCGGCGTGCCTATTCCGTGCTGGAATTTGGCGTTCTCTCGCACGCGCCGATTACCATGCTGACCGGAGAGGTCGGGGCAGGAAAAACGACATTGCTCCAGAACCTGCTCGGACAGATGGGGGATGATGTGACCGTCGGGCTCGTCTCCAATGCCCAGGGGAGTCGCGGCGAACTCTTGCAGTGGGTGTTGAACGCGCTCGACATTCCGTTTGACGCGCAGGGAAGCTATGTGCAGCATTTCCAGGCGCTGCAGGATTTCCTGATCGCCGAGTATGCGCAGGGCAGGCGGGTCGTTCTGGTTTTTGACGAGGCGCAGAACGTTTCGCGCGAAGGTCTGGAAGAGCTGCGGATGCTGATCAATATCAACTCGAACAAGGATGAACTGGTTCAGTTGATCCTCGTGGGGCAACCCGAGTTGCGGGACATGGTGCGCCATCCGAGCATGAGTCAGCTGGCGCAGCGGATTTCCTCCAGCTTTCACCTCAACCGCATGAATGCAGACGCAACCCAGGCGTATATCAGGCACAGGATGACCGTGGCAGGAGCCGACGCCGACGTGTTCAGCACGGGCGCCTGCACGCTGATACACGGCGTGACGGGCGGTGTTCCCAGACTCGTCAATCAGCTTTGCGATTTCGCCCTGCTCTATTGCTGGACGGATGAGGTCGGCAAGATCGTGACCGCGTCTGTTGTGCAGGCGGTAATCGACGATGGCGTGTTTTTCTGCGAGCGCGGCTTTGGCGTAGAGGCACATGCCTGACCCCGGTCGCCCCTGCGCCCGTGAAAGTGCCTGTCGAAATATCTGAAACAAGACGGATCGACCCCTGCGGTGAAATCTTAGATTTCAGTCAGTGCCATGGCATTTCGCGACAGACCGGCATCACTGGACGCTACCTGTGTTGAATATCACTTAGAGCTGACCCGGTATCCTCCTAAATCGTCACTGAGCATTGACCCATCTGAATACACTTCCCCGACGCTTTTGTTCGGGGAGATTCGGAGTGATCAGCATGGGATTTTCAAGTGTTATCAGACGCTGGGCATTGCGTGATAAAATGCCGATACGCGAGATCGCCCGCCGCACGGGTTTGTCTCGGAATACTGTTAAGAAGTATCGTAACCGTCCGGCGTCGGCTGCGGTCGCTGGCGTCTCTCAGATCGTAGTCTTTGGTTTGCGAGGCCGCGGGGCCCATTTTTCCCCAAGCCACTCGAAGCGTTCGATGATGTTGTCGGCCCCGGCCTCCTCAGCGTCGAAGTCCCCGCCCGACCAGTCGACCATGTCCTCGTGCTGCTCTTGATCGGGATCGCTGAGAGGGCTTCGAGGAACTCCTCGTAGGAGCCTAAGGCGCCGCCGACATCCTCCGGTGGACAGGCCCCCGTGGCCTTCAGCAGACGCGGATATGCCTCAGACTAAATGTAAAACGCGCCGTGCTCGGGCACGACGCAAAGCGCGTGGTTTGCGAGCGGCTAGATACTGGCGTGAGGGGAGCATCGTCAACATGGCCGCGGTGGGCCATTCATAGAAACGGGGCCTCTCCGGCCCCGCTTGTTTCTTCTTCATAAGCGTTTCGGGACAAACCTGTGTCACGTGATGCTGTCTGAAGTATCAGCTTACAAAGCGTCAGGTGAGACCTGATTATGGTTTACGTCAATTGCGAAAAGCTCTGACGTACCGTCTCTCAGGATGCTTTGCGGCGGCGGCGCATCACACCCAGTCCACCCAGGGCGGTCAACAACAGCACCCCGGCAGCAGGCACCGGAACGGCGGTCACCTGTGTGGCGTCAAAAGAGGTCATATCGGTCTGTTCATCGTGACGGATCATGAATGCCGTCGTCATCGAGAACGGGTCAGTCAGCGTCTCGAAGAGCGTATTCTGTCCGCTCTGGCGGCCTTGCACCGAGCTGTTGAGCAGGACGCCGCGCGAGTCGATCGCGGTGTTACGCGAGAACAGCCGGTTCTGATCGTCAACATAACCCATAACCCGAAGCGATCTGCCGACCGTCGTTGCCGCGACATCGAGTTGTACGCTTGACGATGTGGTTGCATTTGCACCCGCGCCAAAATCGTTCTCGGATACCAGGATCATGATTGCACCCACGCCGCTCGTGGTGACGGCGATGGTATTCAGGCGCGATTGCCCGGCGATGTCCTGTGGCGTGACGGTAATGTCCCAGGACATGTTTGCGGCGCTGCCAGAAGACCGTGCCTGTGTCATGTCGCCGGTGTCGAGCACGCGCTCCAGAAGAACCTTGGGCTTTGATGCGATATCATATACTCGTATGGTGGCGGCAGATGCCAGCGCAGGTAACGAGATCAGAGCTGCGGCCAAACCTGCCGCTTTCAAACTATTAAACATTGCAATCCTACCATTTACTAACTTGGTCAATCATGACGCCATGCATTCTCACGGCGCCGAATTGGTTACTGACGTATACATAGTGCGTCTCGGCCACTTACGGAATGGCAAACCGGCCTTTTGGTAAAGAAATAGGGGTATCGTGTTGAAAGCGGAAACCATGCCGCCCAACTTGGCGTATTGTTTCACTTCTTGGGATGTTCATTCGGCTACTTTTGGCTTTCGGGTTCGTCCTGACGGGGAATCACCAGTGTTGCGGCGAGCCATCCCGTCAGGAACCCACCGAGGTGAGTCTCCCATGCAACCTGGCCACTCTGCACAACCCATAGGAGAATATTAAGGAAAATCAGCCCAATGATGTCGGTGACCAGCGATTTGCGGCCCAGTCCGTTCTGCATATTGAAGAACCAGTCCTGCCATTTCCAAGCGCCGACCAACCCGAAGAGCGCACCGGATGCGCCAACCATGGGTTGTGCGCTGTCGCTCAGAAGAGCAAAGCCAAGCGCACCGCCTATTCCCGACAGGACATAGATCGCGGCAAACCACGCCGAACCGACGCGACGTACCACGATCGGGCCGACGATCAGGAGCACGAACATGTTTCCCGCCAGATGAGAGAGCCCGGTATGCAGCACCTGATAGCTGAGAAACATCAGCCAGGGTTGCAGGGGGTAGTTGGGTCGCCAGTTGTCGAGCAGGCCCACCCAGAACGCCCCGTTTTCATAGGCAAAGACGCGCAGCCGCGTGTTTCCGATCAGCCCCAGGTCACTGGCTTGCAGCAAAAGTTCGATGCCGCAGCAGATTACCAGGATCACTATGACGACGGGCGTAGGCCGCCATTGCCGTTCGGGCTGGCGGCGGGATCGAATCGCGGTCTCTTCCTGCCCGTTCATTGCCTGTTTGTGCCGCGCCGTCGCCGGAACGACAAGAGGCTGTGCGTTCAATCGTCTCTGCACAGCCAAAGATGCTTCACCTTGCCGGAATTGCGCGGCAGAGTGCTGTCGTGATGAGTGAATGGAGGTATGAGGGCGTGTCGTGCGTTTTCGCGGACCTGTCGCGCAGGGACATCCGCCGCGTTTTTCAGGCTGCTGCGGTGGCAATCGGCTGTGCGGGGTCCGCGCCGAGCGCGGGGGAACTGACATTGACGCTCGGCGATCTGACGAGGCTTGGCACCGGTCCGATGATCGCGCGCGAGCTCGAAGGTCTTGCGGCCGACCCGGCGTTACCGGCAATCGAACGCGCCGATGAGAGTGACCTTGCACGACAATTAAGAGGTCTCGTCGCGAGGGGCGTGTCGCAGGGTTTCGACCGGATCCTTTACGACAACCGCGACCGTGATCACTCGACGCTGGGTGCTTCGCGGTTTCCCAACCTGACATTTCTGCGATATGCGCCTGATCTGGTCGCGGCGGGTGTCGATTACGGGCTTGCCGGACCGGTTCTCATTCCGGGGCTGGTTTTCGGGAATTCGTCGACCGCGATGACCTCTGGCGCCGACGCGCGAAGTCTGGTGCGGCATGCGATGACGGCACCCGGCGGCGCTGCCCGGGCCTATCGCGAATACATATCCAACAGCATCTACATGTACCCCGAGCATCGCGATCACGACGCGGTCGACCTGTACCCGGCAAACTGGCCTTATACCATTGTGAGTCAGGGGTCGTCGGGTTCGGACTATCCCTTCATGGATGCGGTTGCGATGACGCTGGCGGCGTTCCCCGCCGACACGCGGGCCACCCTGATGGCGCAGGGATTGATTGCGCCGACCGTGCAGATGATCATGCGCCGCAATCTGCAAGGGGTTGGAACACGGGAAGAGTACCTGTCTGCGATCGCGCATCCGACGGTGTTCGCCGGCGAGCGGCTTCGCCCCGGGCGGATGATCGGGCAGGCAGCGGCGATGCGGCCCGAAGAAGTACCGCCGCAGGTCCGGCTCCGGGTCGTGGCTGAAGATTTCGGGCAGAGTGCGGGGCTGGCGGGGTTGGACGAACATCTGTTCACGACGCCGTCGGCGGTGGCGCGGATCTGGCGGGGTCCGGAATGGCAACGCCAGATGACCGTGAGCGCGGATTCCACGGTCGATCCGAATGGAAATGCGTTGACATTCGACTGGGTGCTGCTGCGCGGCGATCCGGCAAAGGTGCGTATTGAGCCGCAGGGGCAGGGTGGCCGGTCGGCGCGCATCACGTTGAACTGGCATGACCCGTTCGTGTTGCCGCCGCGTGACCCGCAAGCGGAGCAGGGGCTCGAGACATCGCGTGTCGATATCGCCGTGTTTGCATGGAACGGGTATTCGGACAGCGCCCCGGCCCTCATTTCGATCAGTTTTCCGACCCACCAGAACCGCGTCTATGAAACCGTGCCGGGTGCCGGGGCCCGGCTCGTCAGCGTGGATTATGACGCCCGGGGACGTGGCGCATATTACGACCCGCGCCTGCACTGGTCCGCGCCGTGGCGTGATCGCTTCAGCTATGCGCCGGATGGGGCGTTGACAGGATGGACCCGCACAACCGTTGGCGGGCAGGAAGACTATGATGCCTCAGGCCAGCCAGTGCAGGGGCCGGGGATCAGTTACCGGTTGAACCGGGAAACGGAGGATGGGGCGCCGGTTCTCGTTATCCTGCGCGAGGCGGCGGAGAACTAGCGTCGATGCGCTCGGACGTCTGCGGCATCCTGTGCCTCTGCATCGCGGGTCGCACGTTCCAGGTCGTCCGCCGTGGTGATCTTGTAGTTCCGTTCGCTGCCCTTGACGAAGGTTACGTTCAGGCCCGCTTGCATCGCGACGGCAACGTCGTCGGTCGCGCTGCCGTCATGGTTGCGATGCGCGTTCAGGATGCTGGCAAAGGAAAATGCCTGCGGGGTCTGGGCGCGCCAGATGCCCTCGCGCGGCACCGCGGCCCGCGCCGCACCATCCCGCGAGGTCCACAGGGCGTCGACGACGGGAAGTGCTGCGCAAACGCCCGTGCTATGCTGCAAGGCGTCGATGACGTCGAATATCACCGCGCGGGGCAGGAACGGCCGGGCCGCATCGTGGATCAGTACATGCTCGGGGTCATGCGCGGCGAGCGCCTCCAATCCGCAGCGCACCGACAGCGCCCGTGTCTCTGCGCCATGAACGGCAGGCAACATGCGCGGATCGTGCAAGCCGTCTGACGCCCGGGCGCAGAGCGACTGGTCGTCGGGATGAATCACCGGGACGATCCATTGCACCGCATCAACCGATAGGAACAGTTCCGCGACCCGGCGCAGCGAGCAGGCAGGGCCAAGCGGGATGTATTGCTTGGGTATCTCGGCGCCAAGCCTGCGGCCCCGCCCGGCGGCGACGATGACAACCGCGACGGTCATGAACCGCGCCTCATGGTCGCCGTGTGCGTCATGCGTCGATCACGGGACCGCCCCAGCGATCCTTGAGGTGCTCTACGATCTGATCGCGCGTTTGCCGATAGCTGGCCAGCTTGGTCTCGCGGGACTCACCCAGTCCGGTGGGGTCCAGGATGGGCCAGTATTCTACTTTCAGATGAAAATAACGGGTCAATTCCAGCGCGCGCCGCTGGCTGGCCGGCGACAGGGCGACGACCAGATCGAAGGAGGACAGCGCATCACCCAGCCGCTCCATCTCGTCAAAGCTGCGGGAACGATGGCGCGACAATTCGACATCGATCTCTTCGCAGACGGAAATGGCGAACCCGTCGATTTCCATGTCGTTGTTCACGCCCACGGACTGAACATAGGTATCGGTGCCATAGAATTTCTTCATGATCCCCTCTGCCATCGGCGAGCGGACCGCGTTGTGGTCGCAGCAAAACAGGATCGACTGGGGCAGTGGCTGCACCACTAACCTCCGAAATGCAGGATGGAGATCAGGGTGAACAGGCGGCGGGCGGTGTCGGTATCGATCTCTGCCTTGCCCTCCAGTCGTTCCTGCAGAACCCGGCTGCCTTCGTCATGGATGCCGCGTCGCGCCATGTCGATCGTCTCGATCTGGCTGGGCGGCATGTTCTTGACCGCGTCGTAGTAGCTTTTGCAGATCGTATAGTAATCCTTGACCACCTGCCGAAAGGGACCGAGCGAGAGATGGAATTCCGCCGCCAGATGATCCTGTTCGGTGCGCACGTCAAAGACAAGCCGCTTGTCCCGGATCGACAGATTCAGGTGATAGGGTCCATCGGGCACCGGACGGTCGTCGCGTTTCGGGAGCGCAAAGCTGTTTCCCTCGAGAAGATCGAACATCGCGACCTTGCGTTCCTGTTCGATCTCGGGCGTCGGCGTCGGAAGATTGGCATCATCCAGCGCTATTTGGGCAATGTGACTCATCCGGTCATGTCCTCTTGCGAATGCGACAGGATTAGCCGCATCAGGTGATTGCCGCAATCCGTGGCGGTCCCGAAGTGCCGGGACGGGGCGGAGATCGGACAGAGTTGTGCCCGAATTGCCCCATTTGCGCGGAATGTTCCATCCCTGCGCCGGCGCGTGACAAGCGCATCGTCTGTGTGACGCGTCAGGTCTCGCGACTGTTCAGCGCAGCAAGCCGTGCTGTCACGGAAAGACCGTGTGCCTGAAGGCTCTCGGATGTCGCCAGTGTTTCGGCCGCTCCGCCGATGGCGCGCAGGGCAGCGGGGCTCATGCGCGACAGGGTCGTACGCTTGAGAAAATCCGCGACCGACAGGCCCGAGGAAAACCGGGCCGACCGCGCCGTCGGCAGGACGTGGTTCGGGCCGCCCACATAGTCACCGATGGCTTCGGGGGTCCAGCACCCAAGAAAGATGGCTCCGGCATGAACCGTCTGTTCGGCAAGCGCATCGGGATCGGCGACACAGAGCTCCAGGTGCTCGGGGGCGATCCGGTTGGAGAGGGCGGCCGCCTCGTTCAGGTCGCGCACGGTGATGATCGCGCCGAAATCGCGCCAACTCGCCCCGGCAATGGCCTTGCGCTCCAGCGTTTGCAGCCGGTTCTGGACCGCATTTGCAACCGCCTGTGCAAAATCCGCGTCGTCGGTGATCAGGATCGATTGCGCGCTCTCGTCGTGCTCGGCCTGGCTGAGCAGGTCGAGCGCGATCCAGTCCGCCTCGTTGTCCTTGTCGGCGATGATCAGGATTTCGGACGGGCCGGCGATCATGTCGATGCCCACCTTGCCAAAGACCCGGCGCTTGGCTGCCGCGACAAAGGCGTTGCCCGGCCCGGTGATCTTGTCCACGGGCGATATGGTGTCGGTCCCGTAGGCAAGCGCCGCAATCGCCTGCGCGCCGCCGATACGATAGATCTCGTCGACGCCCGCAAGCTGTGCCGCCAGCAAAACCAGCGGATTGACCACGCCGTCCGGGGTGGGCACCGCCATCGCCAGCCGGTTCACCCCGGCAACCTTGGCGGGGATCGCGTTCATCAGCACGGACGAGGGATAGGACGCCAGCCCACCGGGCACGTAAAGACCCGCCGCTTCCACCGCCGACCAGCGCCAGCCAAGGGTTGCCCCCTCGGGATCGGTCCAGCTCTGGTCGTCGGGCATCTGCCGCACGTGATAGGCGCGAATGCGTTCGGCGGCGAGCGCCAGCGCCGCGCGCTCTTCTTCCGGCACGTCCGCGACCGCCTGCTCGATTTCGCCGGCGGAAAAGCGCAGCCTGTCGGGGGTGAGCTCCAGCCGGTCGAACCGGGCGGTGAGTTCGATCACTGCCGCATCGCCCCGCGCACGCACGTCGCCGATGATTTCGGTGACGACGGCGTCCACATCCGGGCTGTCCTCGCGTTTGGCCGACAACAGCGCGGCAAACGCGTCTTCAAAGTCGGGCGAACCGGTGTCCAGGAATTGGGGCATGTGGGTCTCCTTTGGTCGCTCACATACCTTCAGGGCGCCCGCGCCTCAAGGGCCGACGGCGGGGCGGGGCAGGGCGACAAGTCCGAAGCCGACGCATGCCAGGGCCACGGCCGATGCCCCGGTTCGAAGCTGGTTCCAGAGCTGCCAGACCTGTGAATAGTCGGACCAGATCCGGGATGCCTTTTGCGGGTCCAGTGGTGTTGCCACGGCGCCGAGCGCTTCGTTCATCGGAACGTTGACCTGCATGGTCAGCAGCAGACCGCCAGCGACATAGATCACGGCGGCCAGCGCAAACCACGTGCATGAGCGCACCGCGTCACAGCGCCACGCGATCCCCGCGGTCAGGAGCAGTGCGATCGGGGTGCCGAAAAAGGCGGGGGCAAAGACGGCATTGCGCACCGAGGCGTTCATCGCCTGCATGGCATCGATCGCCACATTTGGGTCGATCTGGTCGAGACCCCACATGGTGGAGCATACCCACGCGTAGAAAAATCCGAAGATCGCACCGCTCAGCAACAATGAAACCACCGACATGGGATAAAGAAGAAACCGCATAAATAAACCCTGCGTCTGAATCGAGTATTGTCATTCAACGCATGGCGGGGTGATCTCCGTCGCCTCCGCGACTAAATTCTTGCCTGTTGGTCAGTGTCGGGCGGGCGTCGCGGGGTGCAGACATAAAACCAATCATCCTGCGGTCCATCTTCGGTGACGATGGCGTTTGGACAGCGCCCCTCGCGTCGAAATCCGTGCCGTTCATAGAATGCGACAGCGCGCGGGTTTGCGGCGGCGACGAAAAGTTCAAGCTGCCAGATGCCGCTTTCGCTCGCATGTGCGAACAGCGCCGTCATCAGGGCGTCCGCTGCGCCACCACCCTGCGCAGACGGCGTGACATAAAAGGCTGCGATGGTCGCCCGATGCCGCGCGCGTTCGAATGTTGCCTGTCTGATCGCGGCGATGCCGACGGGTGTCTGGTCGTCGAATACACCGAAGCGGCCGCCCCGGGCCATCTGTGTTGCGTCCTGCTCCCTGCTGACGGCGGCCACCTCGGCTTGCGACGACAGGAATGCCTGCGGGAACAGCCGCACCCCTTCGGCGCGCAGGGTCCGCCAGAGACCGACGTCAGCCGGTCCGAGCGGCCGCGCCGTGATCATTCCGGGTGGTCCGGCGTCTTTCCGGAAGGTGCAACATAGGGTCGTGTGACGTCCTTGAGCGTGATATCCAGCGCTTCGACCTTCAGGCGCAGCGCGCCGTCGCCGGCGAGGGTCAACACCAGATCACCCGCGCTCTCCTCGCCAGCTGTGAACTCGATCGCCAGCACGGACAGGATCAGGTCATTTTCACCGCGATCGATCCCCTGCGACGACACCGCGACCACGTTTTCGATCACGAGCAGGGATTGCACACGTTCGGGCGCATGACGGTCGCGAGCGGCATCTTCCCAACGGAACCGGTTCAGCAGCATCGCAAAGCGGTGTTGCCGCGCCTGCCACTGCATCTCTGTAATCGGAAATACCGCATCCTGCACGAGCGACGAGATCACCCGCAGGTCATCGGCATCCTGCGCGCCAAGGTTCAGCGGGCGTTCTCCGCCCTCTTCAAATGTCGCATCCCGAGTCACTGTTCTTTGATCCGTTCGATTTTTGCGCCGACACCTTCCAGTTTGCGCACCACGTGTTCATAACCACGATCCAGGTGATAGACCCGGCTGACCAGCGTTTCGCCTTCGGCCGCCAGCCCCGCAAGGATCAGCGACACGGAGGCACGCAGATCGGTCGCCATCACCGGCGCGCCCTTGAGGCGGTCAACACCCGTCACCGTCGCGGTTCCGCCATGCACGTCGATCCGGGCGCCCATGCGCAAGAGTTCCGGGGCGTGCATGAAGCGGTTCTCGAAGATCTTTTCTTCCAGAACGCTGACGCCGTCGGCAACGCAAAGCAATGCCATCATCTGGGCCTGAAGATCGGTGGGAAAACCGGGGAAGGGCTCGGTTGTCACATCGACCGCCCGAACCACATCGCCGCGGCGTTTGACCGCGAGGCCCCCATCGGTCTCGCGCACGTCGATCCCCGCCTCGTCGAGCTTTTCACAGAACGCCCCGACCAGGTTCATCCGACCGCCGAGCAATTCGACCTCTCCACCACATATGGCCGGGGCCAGCATGTATGTGCCCAGCTCGATCCGATCGGTGACCACCGGGTGCGTGGCGCCATGCAGCCGGTCGACACCCTGGATGGTAATGGTCGCTGTCCCTTCGCCCTCGATCTGCGCGCCCATCTTTTTCAGGCAGTCCGCAAGGTCGACGATCTCCGGTTCGCGCGCGGCATTGGTGATCACGGTCGTCCCCTTGGCCAGCGTCGCCGCCATGAGCGCGTTTTCGGTGGCGCCGACCGACACCAGCGGAAAATCAATCCTGCCGCCCTTCAGCCCGCCCCGCGCGCGGGCATGGACATACCCGTCTTTCAACTCGAGCTCCGCTCCCAGTGCCTCCAGCGCCTTGAGGTGCAAATCGACCGGGCGCGCACCGATCGCACATCCGCCCGGAAGCGAAACGATTGCATGCCCATCCCGCGCGAGCATCGGGCCGAGCACGAGAATCGATGCGCGCATCTTGCGCACGATGTCGTAATCGGCGGTGTGGTTGTTCAGATCGTGACTCGACATGGCCAGAACCTGCCCATCCTGCAACTGGCTGACCTCTGCACCAAGCGATCCCAGAAGCGCCGTCATCGTACGGATGTCGCTGAGCCGTGGCGCATTGGTCAGGGTCAGCGGCTCGTCGCTCAACAGGGTTGCGGGCATCAGCGTCAGGCAGGCATTCTTGGCACCTGCAATCGGTATCTGTCCGGACAGGGGGCCGTTCCCCGTCACCAAAATCGAATCCATCTACTCTCGTTCCTCGTTCTTCTTGTCGCTGGCCTCTTCCGCCCGCGCCCGCGCCTGCGCCTTGCGACGCGCCAGATTCGCCTTGAGCGCCGCCTTGAGGCGCTCCTCTCGGGTCTGGCCGCGTGACTTGTCCGGACGGGAAGGGGATTTGCCTGTCATGCCCCTCTGTAACGCAGAGCCTAAAAAGGGTCCAGATTGTCCTTGCAGGCCATCCCGTTTCCGTCTAATGACCCGCGCACGGCGCTGCTGTAGCTCAGAGGTAGAGCACTCCCTTGGTAAGGGAGAGGTCGAGAGTTCAATTCTCTCCAGCAGCACCATCTCGCTTTTTGCCCCCGAGACTCCATATAAGTACTTGAAAGGGAGCGATATTCGGGAGTTCCATACACCCCATTTCGACCGCATTTCAGTGGCTCTGAAAAGACCAATCTCAGCGCTGTCTGACGAATGGCTAAGTCACCATTTTTAGATATTCCAAATGGCTTGCCAGGAAACTGAGAGCGAGTTCAATACAATCCTCCAGCCGTCCCTTCGGCGGCATGCTTGTTTTCAATGCTCTCGGCGAGCACAATCTTTTGCCGCTCCAGCATCTCGATACGCGCTTCATAAGCACTGACGACCGGTGCGCTGGTCGCATCGACCGCGCGATCCATAAGGTTCGCAATCTGCTGTTCAGGCGCCTTGAGCTGCTGCAACTCGTCCTTCTCATTTTGGGCGATGGCAAGGCGCATGCCCGACCCCCAGGAAAGCCAGGCCGGTTTGCGCGCGGTCTGATAGGCGGCGCTTAGATCATCCCGCAATATCCCAGTTTCCGCACGAACGATATGCACGCAATCAGCAAGAAAGGTATTAATCTATTACACACCAAATTCGGATGGGTCTGCATTGGCGTTATTCAAACAGAAAAACTTCATTCAGGGGGAAATTTTTATAGACGAAACAGCCCTCATCGGTTGATCAGAAATGATTTGGAGGATGACTTAATTAAATTTAGCCTGTGTCGCCTCCCAAACACCTCGAAATGAGAGTATCATAGTCAATTATCGAATACTTATCCCCATGAGCCCGTAAAGCCTCAAGAACTTCTTGATGGTCAACGTTTTCCATGCTTCCAACCACGAGAACTTTTTGAGGATCTTTCACCTCAATTCCGTAATTGAACTTTGCATATTCGTGATTTTTAGGGAAGGAAAAATAGAACTCATAGTTTGCCAGTTGGGCCAAACCTTCGGCAACATAATCAATAAATCTTCTTCGTGACCTATTAGATTTCGTCAGACTCTTCTTGGAAAGAGCGGCCAGTTTCAAGTCGACAATATCATAGTAGCCGTCGCTACGGCGTACAAATAGATCGGGCTTGATAGACACTTCCTGGACGGAGCCATCATGCTCCAACCACTTCAATGTACTATTGTAGCGGATATCATTTGACCCAAACGCAACCTCCAATATCGATGGGTGTTCAGCAAGAAAGTCATCAATTGTAGTTTCGTGAACCCCGCTCGATATATATAGGTTTTGAAGCGCTGACGCCTGAAACAAAGGTACTTCCTTTGGGGAAACGCTAAAAACACCTGCTACGTCGACACTGTGCTTACTATCCGAACTTTGACCAAACACCCAATCAAAATATCCACGTAATTCTGATGAGGTAATTGTCCTTTTCAAAATTCCAAGAAACATTACATTTCGCGAGCGAAACAGGCCATCTTCGTGGTTTAGGATTGAGCACTCCTGCACAAACATACTTGCGAAGCCAGGGCCAAAATCAAACACCGACCCCTTCCCATCAATGCCAATGAGCCTTGAGGGGTAGGCACCCAAATATGGAAACCGATTTGCGGCTTCGTCGAGATCACATTGTTGCGCCAGGGTAAGTTTGGAAAAGCCAATGGGCCTACGGGGATCAGCATTTATAGGATTCAACGTGATGCTTGCCTGGCGCTGATTTCCATGAAATGGGTCTAGATAATCATAGACGCTATCATACTTGGCGATTTTCATCTTTAATTTCTGAGGCCTTAGCTTTGCGCCAATTAGTTCCATCGCAAAGTAGTCGCCAAAATCCATGAATAGAATGTGCGTTGGAAACAGTGTAGCGCCATCCGAAACGAGAAGTTCCATATGGTTGCCGATGTAGGAGAAGTACCGATCCCAATGCGTAAGGCAATGTTTCTTAAAGTCGCTGAAAAGCACTCTTGTGTCCATAATTGATGAGGTGGAGATATGGTGAGGATCGAAATAAAGCCCTGCGGTAAACGTACGGCAATTGTTGCCGTCAACATCGTACCGCGGCAAAGGTGGCGGCCTCTATGGCCGCCACATTGGCTGCGGGCAAGGTCACGTTGCTGCCCGCCAGGGTTTCACCCAGGCCCCGCTCGTTTGGGCCGGCCAAGTATACACCAGGGCCATTTTGCGGCCGAGGCGCCACGAAAAAGGCGCGCCCCTCCACCTCGACCACCTCGGCGCCGGGGTAATAGTCAGTCATTTGAATGCAGCCCGCCAGGAGGTCCAGCGCGATCATTTTGTGCATTGTTGTCGCTCCATATCTGGGCAGACAATCGCGCCCGATCACGCCCTGCGCAAGGTCCTGTTTTCCGCCATCTGGTCGGCCAGGTTTTCATCGGGCAGGATCGCCACCAGGCCGACACCATCGCACCCAGGGCAAGGCCAGGGCGCGGCCGAGGGGCCGACAAGCCCGCCAGAGCCTTATCCGGCATCTATCAAATACCAGATTTCTCTCGCTGCCATCCAAAGTAAATTTGGCCGCCACCCGCGCGGGTGCGAATCTCCAGGGCATTAGGGAACACCCGAAAAGGGGTGTGAACTGGCCCCTTTTTCGACCGGACACCTTGGCCTGACCAAGGAGGCTTAAGCACATGCTCATGTCTGAGATTGAAATCATCACCGATGGCGGCCGCCGTCGGCGCTGGTCTGCGGCAGAGAAGCTGCGGATCGTGGAAGAGACCCTGTATGACGGCGAGAGCATTTCCGCCGTTGCGCGTCGCAATGGCGTGGCCCCCAATCTTCTGTATCGTTGGCGCAAGCTCATGCTCGAAGGAGGCAGCATCGCGGTGGCAGAAGACGACAGCGTGACTGGGAACAGGACCGTCCGGGAGATGGAAAACCGCATCCGGGAACTTGAACGCCAGCTCGGGCGCAAGACGATGGAAGTGGAAATCCTGAAGGAAGCGCTCGACAAGTCACGGGCAAAAAGACCGACCTTGCTTGCGCAACCTTTGAAACCGGGCGGTTCCCAATGAAGACTGTTGCGACCACACTGGGCGTGTCCCGCTCAAATCTGCACGATCGGGTGCACGGGAGCGCAAAGCCGCGTCGGGGCTATCATAAAGCCCAGGAAGGTGAATGGCCGAACGCCATGCGTTCGAGTGAGGCCATGAACGTCCTGCCACGCATCCAGGCGCTTGTGGCGAAGCGCCCGACCTATGGCTACCGCCGGATCACGGCGCTTCTGAACCGGGAACTGCGTACGCAGGGTTTACCGCCCGTTAACCATAAGCGCGTCTATCGCATCATGGAGCGCAACGATCTGCTGCTTGAGCGATCCGGCTTTGACCGGCCCGAGCGAAACCATGACGGCAAAGTCATCATGATGCGCTCGAACCTGCGCTGGTGCAGCGACGGCCTGGAGTTCGCCTGCTGGAACGGCGATGTGATCCGTCTGGCGTTCCTCATCGATGCCCATGACCGCGAGATCATATCGTGGCGGGCTGTGGCCAATGCCTGGATCAGCGGATCGGATGTGCGCGACATGCTGCTTGAGGCGGTTGAGCACCGGTTTGGCACACACCGTGCGCCAGAACGTGTCGAGCTGCTCTCCGACAATGGCAGCGCCCATACCGCCAAAGAGACGCGCATCTTCGCGCAGCAGTTGGGCCTGAAATCCTGCTTCACGCCGGTCAAAAGCCCCCAATCCAACGGCATGTCAGAGGCGTTCGTGAAAACGCTCAAGCGGGACTACGTCCGCGTCAACCCGCTGCCAGATGCCCAAACCGTGCTGTTATTGATTGGAGAATGGATCGAGGACTATAACGAAAACCACCCACACAGCGGCCTGAAATGGAAATCGCCCCGCGAGTTCATAAGGGCCAAAACCGAAACCGCTTAGGTGTCCGGTGAAACGGGGGTTGGATCAGTTACACGATCAGGCCTCCGTAAAACGGGGGATTACCGGACGGGCCACAGAGTGGTTTGACATTCCGTGCGATTGTATCGGAAAGCGTTGTTATGGTGGACCACGGACCGAGGGCACCGGACAAATGAACAGGACGACCCGGAGAGACGCAGGCCAGCGCCGAACCTCTGGGATCGCAAAAGGTAACTCAATATCTGAGAACCCGTCCGCCTGCGCCGACCACGAATTTGCGGACATCCGAGAAACCCGGCGGGTTGCGCTCGGCGAGGACCTGGAACGGGCGTTGCGGCAGAATGATCGCGCGCTCGGTGTGTGTGGCTCCGGTCTCGGCGCCGCGTGCGGAAAACGGATCGAGCGCAAAGACCTGGCGTTCGACGGTGGAAAACCAGCCGGCGCGCTCCTCGACGGCGCGTTCGCTTTCCAGATTTTCCGCTGTCCAGACAAGCGCCCAATCCTGACCTTCGGGTGCCGCCGCGTCGGTGAGCACGCCGGACAGTGGCCCGGACTGTGTCGTGTAGGCGCTGGAATACATCGGACCAAGGTGGAACCGGCGCAACCGCTTGGGGTGCAGGTCGGCGAAATCCTCGTCAAAGCCGCGCGCGATGGTCAGAAGTTTCAGGCCGCCGAGGCTCTGGGCGATCAGATGCGCCTGAACGCCGGGCCAGCGCCGCTGGTCCTTGGGCAAGGCGGTGCGCCCTGTGTCCTCGACCTCCATCAGATAGACCACGGGCAGATTCACCTGGCTGTCGTAGACGGCCCAGTGCAACAGGAAGCTTCGCCGTTCGGCGCTCACATCGCCGAGCCAGACACAATCGGGATCATTCTGAACCCAGAACAGCTCGCCTCGCAGCAGTTCCTGGTAATAGAGCCGCTGGGAGAGGGCGAATTGCAGCTTGGTCGGGATCTCGCGGTCACTTACGATCACCCGAACCATTTCATCCTTGAGGGCGGACTCGGATGGCAGGTTGGCCAGATGCTTTGCCGCCTGCTGCGCGTCATTGGCCATTGTCATCAATTCGGTCGCCACGGGAAAACCGCTTTCGTGCGCGTCGATGGTGAGCGAGCCGAAAAAACGCCCGGTATCGCGCCCGACCAGCAGGTATTTCATCGACAGCGCCCGGAACGTGAAGGTCAAAGACATCATGTAGCGGGTGAGCAGCCGCACCTCGGTCTTGCGCAGCGTGCCCTCGGTTTCCATCGTTGCGGCCACGCGGGTCAGATGGCCGATGATGGCCTCGAACTTGCGGAAATAGCGGCGGCTGGCGAACAACTCCGTCAGGCCGACGTGGTCTTTGGTGGGGTTGGTCATTTCACTCCACCCCAATCCAGATCGCGTTGCAGCCAACGATCTAGTTGAGCAGACTTAAGGCCTAACCATGGCCACCAGTACCCGGCAAAGGCGAGCACGAAGGGAACAGAACGAACTAAGAAAGTTGTCGACACTGCGAAAATCAACCCAATTTTGCTCAGCAATACGAGCCAATGCATCTCTAGTTCACTGCCAATCACAGCCAAGAAGGCAAGGGGAAAGCACGACAGAACTGCTCCAAAGTATATCTTGAACCATCTAGGCCTAAAGTTTGGCTCAAGTTCTTTGAGGCTCCTTATTCGAGACGGCCGATTTAGTTTCTTAAAACCAAACAGCATTAAGACCCATACAGATTTTTGTCGTGTTTCTCGACAATCGCCGCGAACCGGCGGGCAAAGCGTTCATCCGCCTTGGCCTTTTTCTCGAGCACGTCACGCGCAAACACCATGTGATCCTCGTGCGCCTCGAGCATGTCGGCCATTTTCTGATTGGTGGCGGTGCCGATGGCGGCCATGGCGGTCTGGGCCTCCTGGTCGGTCTTGACCCCGATCTCGTTGATCCGGTGTGCGACGTCCTGCTGCTGCGCGGTTTTCAACGATTTCGTCAACGCATCGTAAAGAACGACGCGCTGTGCCGTGTCGGTTTGCAACTTGTTGATCAGAACCATCTGCGTGGCGGCCTGATTTTGCAGGCTGTCTACCCAGGATTTGCCTTTTTCGATATAGCGTTCAAGCGTCTGCGACTTGGCCAGTTTGACCTGCTCGTCCTGCACCAGCGCATTGTACTTGGCGTTCAGTTCGGCGAGCTCCGTCTCGAGTTTGGTGCGCGCTGCCGCGTCCTGCTCGACGCTGATCTTGTTTTCCAACTCGATGATCTTCGGGTCCATACCCAGAATCTCGGCCCGCACCGCCTCGAGTTCGCCAACCGTGCTCTCGCGTTCGTCCAGCGTGTGGGCGAGGTTGGTTTCGACCTTGTCCTTCTGATCGTTCAGAACCTCAAGCTGCCCCTCGAGCAGCTTGACGATCACGTCCGACTTGCCGATCAGATCCTGCAGCTTGTCATCGATATTGGCCATACGCATCCGCTCTTGCCGCATCGATTCCGATTTCGCGCGGCTGAAGATGCCGACGAAACTCTCCCACCCGGTTTTCGAGCGCATCTCGTCGAAATCCTTGGAGAACGCGCTAGTGACGTCATCAAGGCCCATGATCAGTTCCGCGATGTTGGCGTTCATCACGTCCGTATGGGCATGCACATCGTCCAGCGTGGCGTTTTCGATGTCGATGCTGGCATCCTCGCCGGCCTCGATTTTCGCGCGGGCGGCTTCGATCCGGCTGGTCATGGCCTTGATCTCGGATTGTCCCTTGGCCACTTGCGCTTGCGACTGGCGTACCATTTCGTCGAAATCGGCCATTGCGGTCTCCTGTCCTGAACCTTGCGGCAACCATTATTCAGCGGCCCCGACACGGGCCAGCGTCAATCTGCAAAAACCTTTGCAAATCACGCGGGGAAAGAAAAGCGACCAATGCACAAATCGGCAGACCGACCCGTCCGCGTGGTGGCGGGGGTGACACCCGGCGCGCGGATGTCACCACGGTCTTTTCCAGCCGCGTCTAACCGACGACGTTGAAGTCCGGGCCATAGGGATACCCGGTGATATTGTCGTTTCCATCATCGGTCATGACAAGGATATCATGTTCGCGATAGCCGCCCGCGCCCGGAGCGCCCTGCGGGATCGTCAGCATGGGTTCCATCGAAATAACCATGCCAGGTTCCAGAACGGTGTCGATATCCTCGCGCAGTTCAAGCCCCGCTTCGCGTCCGTAATAGTGGCTCAGAACGCCAAACGAGTGACCGTAGCCGAAGGTGCGATATTGCAGCAGGTCGCGGTCCTGCAGGAAGGTGTTGATCTTGTGGGTAATCTCCGAACAGCGCGCTCCCGGCTGCAACAGCGACATGCCGTATTCATGCGCGGCGATGTTTGCCTGCCAGTACTCCAGACTGGCCGCATCGACCTCTTGCACGAACATGGTCCGCTCCAGCGCGGTGTAATAACCGGAGATCATCGGAAACGCGTTGAGGCTCAGGATATCCCCGCGTTTCAGCATCCGGCCGGTTACCGGGTTGTGCGCGCCGTCGGTGTTCAGCCCCGACTGGAACCACACCCAGGTATCGCGATATTCGGCATCGGGGAACCGCCGGGCGATTTCGGCTTCCATCGCGTCCCGCCCGGCCATGGCCACGTCGATTTCGCGAACACCCGCACGGATCGCATCGCGAATGGCATGGCCGCCGATATCGGCAACCTGTGCCCCCTGGCGGATCAGGGCGATTTCGGCCTCGCTCTTGTGCATCCGTTGGCGCATGGTGGTTTCGAAAAGATCGACCATCGTCAGCGGTTGCAGGAAATCCTCGAGCTTGTCGCGCTGCATCAGGGTCAGGTGATCGCCTTCATAGCCGATGACCTGACCGGTGCCCGTCACCGAGGCCACCGCACGCCAGAAATTGTCGCGTTGCCAGTCGGTATAGGTGATGTTGTCGCAGAAGCTGCGCCGCCAGGGCTGCCCGGCGTCGATCCCGGCGCTGATGATCACACAGTCCTGATCGGTCACCACGAGGCCGTAGGGTCGGCCAAAGGCGCAGTAGAGGAACCCCGAATAATAGGCGATATTGTGCATCGAGGTGAACACGGCGGCGCTGGCCCCGGTGGCATCCATGCGTTCACGCAACTCGGTGATCCGGGATTGGTATTCCCCGGTTTCAAACGGAAGCACGGCCTTTTCGCCGTTGTGAAAACGATACATTTCCGGACGTGTGGTCATGAATGACCCTCCTTTGCAGAAAGGTCCCGGCGTTCAGGACGAAAACAAGCGAATCTACCGGGCGACGCCATCGACCGGATTGCTGCGTAGGTCGCCAATATCGGCGGCGCTGACAAGTCTTTTGTGGCGTATCACCGTGTCGATCGCGCCGCTTCGGGCAAGGGATGCTTTGATCTGCTTGCCCCTTGCTCAGTCTGCGACAAGGGTGCCAACCAGGTCCGAGTCGGGATCCTGCAAGAGGTCGATCACATCGAAATGGTGTCTGCCCGGCGCAATGACATGCGGAGCGCGCCACGCCTGCGCCAGCCAGCGCGCCTGATCGAGAAAGGCCGGACGCTCGTTCGCGCCGACCCAGACCGCAACCCTGGCATCGTGCCTGTCGCGCATCAGCAGCGGGCTTTCCGCCCCTGCATCCGCCATGCTCATCCGGAAGTCGGCATTCATCGATGTGCGGAGCAGCGGACGCAGGTCGGACAGGGGCGAGATCGGCAGGATGGTCCGCAACCGCGCCGCAATGTCGGCAGGGATCAGCGCCGGGTCCGTCATGCGCGCCGAGAGGTGCCCGCCTGCGGAATGGCCGGTGATCGAGATCGGCCCGCCGGTGCGTCCGGCAACGAACCGGACAGCCTGCGCAATCTGGCGTGATATGGCGGCAATCGTAACGTCGGGGCAGAGATCGTAGGACGGCATGGCAACCGACCAGCCGCGCGCGAGCAGCCCACCGGCGAGATGTGACCACGAACTGCGGTCAAAGGCCCGCCAGAAGCCGCCATGTATGAAGAAAGCGGTCCCGTTGCGCTGCCCCGCGGGATGAAACAGGTCCAGCACATGCCGCTCGCCGGGGCCGTAGGCCAGGGCGATCTCGGCCCGCTCCCCGAGTGCGGTTCGAAACGCGCGTGCCTCGGCCTGCCAGCGCACAGGGTAGGCCGCCGCATCGTCGATATAGGCCCCGTTCGCGTATGCATCATCAAGTTCCATTAGCTTTCCCGCAATGTCCTCTGGACAAAGCTTGCCCCACCTGATTTGCCTGCGCGAGTAATTTCTCTTGCGGGAGGGCACCTCGATGCTTGACACGACAACCGATCTGAAATCGTTGCTGAACGATCCCGACCTGCTGGTTACCAAGGCCTATATCGGCGGCCAGTGGATCGATGGCGACAATGGCACCTTTGCGGTCACCAACCCGGCACGGGGCGATGTCATCGCCGAAGTCGCCGACCTGAGCCGCGAGCAGGTCGCGGATGCGATCGCCCAGGCCGAAGCGGCCCAGAAGGAATGGGCGGCAATGACCGGCAAGGAACGGGCCGGCATCCTGCGCAAATGGTTCGACCTGATGATGGAGAACGCACAGGACCTGGGCCGTATCCTGACTGCTGAACAGGGCAAGCCGCTGGCCGAAGCCGTCGGTGAAATCGCCTATGGCGCGTCTTTCATCGAGTTCTTTGGCGAAGAAGCCAAGCGGATTTACGGTGAGACCATTCCCGGCCACCAGCGTGACAAGCGGATCATGGTCATGAAACAGCCGATCGGGGTTGCGGCCTCGATCACCCCCTGGAACTTCCCGAACGCGATGATCACCCGCAAGGCGGCGCCGGCGCTGGCGGCCGGGTGTTCCTTTGTTGCGCGTCCCGCCAAGGAAACGCCGCTTTCGGCCCTGGTCATGGGCGTGCTGGCCGAGCGGGCGGGCATTCCGGCAGGGGTGTTCAACGTGGTCACCTCGTCTTCGGCGAGTGCCATCGGCAAGGAATTCTGCGAGAATCCGGCAATTCGCAAGCTCACATTCACCGGCAGCACCGAGGTTGGACGTATCCTGCTCAAGCAGGCGGCGGACCAGGTGATGAAATGCTCGATGGAACTGGGCGGCAACGCACCGTTCATCGTGTTTGACGACGCCGATATCGATGCCGCCGTCGAAGGCGCCATGATGTGCAAGTTCCGCAACAATGGCCAGACCTGTGTCTGCGCCAACCGGATCTATGTCCAGGCCGGGGTTTACGACGCTTTCGCCGCCAAGCTGAAGGTCGCGGTGGAAAACCTCAAGGTCGGTGACGGGCTCTCCGAAGGCGTGACCACCGGCCCGCTGATCAACAGCGAGGCGGTGGACAAGGTTCTTGAACACCTGGGCGATGTCACCTCGAAGGGCGGTGAAGTTCTGACCGGCGGCAAGAAGCATGAACTGGGCGGAACGTTCTTTGAACCCACTGTGGTCACCGGCGTGACGCAGGAAATGGCGGTCGCCAAGGAGGAAACCTTTGGTCCGCTGGCGCCGCTGTTCAAGTTCGATGACGTGGACGAAGTGATCGGGATGGCCAATGACACCATCTTTGGCCTTGCCGCCTATTTCTACGCCAAGGACCTGAGCCGAGTCTACAAGGTGGCCGAGGCGCTGGAATATGGCATCGTCGGCGTCAACACCGGTATCATCTCGACCGAGGTTGCGCCGTTCGGCGGTGTCAAGCAATCGGGTCTTGGCCGCGAGGGCAGCCATCACGGCATCGAGGATTACCTCGAAATGAAATATGTCTGCCTGTCGGTCTGAAACCGGTATCGGATGAAGTCGCCGGGGCGTCCTCTTCGGGCGCCCCGATGCGTTTCGGGCATGATTTTGCCGGTGTCGCGATTTTTTCTGGTTTTGGTCCAAGGATTGACCGTTCGCGCACGTCACAGTCTATGTGATGCGCATGAATGTGACCGACGAGGAACTGGCCAAAGCGGCGGCACGGGGGGACCGGGCGGCGTTCTCGACATTGCTCGAGCGGTGTTACGACCGGATGTTTCACCTTGCGTTCCGCTTGACCGGATCGCGGGCCGAGGCGGAAGATCTGACGCAGGACATATGCGCCGCGCTGCCCGCCAAGATTGTGCGTTTCGATGGCAGGGCGCGGTTCACCACCTGGCTTTACCGGGTCGTGGTGAACGCGGCCCATGATCGCCGCCGCAGGCAGGCCACGCATGTGCGCGCCGCGGATGGCTGGGGCAGTTGGGAGATCGCCCGCCGCGAGGCCGACGCGGAAACGGCAGAGCGGATCGACTGGCTGACCGTCGCGATGCGCGGCCTGCCTGACGATCTGCGCGATACACTGGCACTGGTTCTGGATGAAATGACACACGCTCAGGCGGCAGAAATCCTTGGCGTGTCCGAAGGGACGGTCAGTTGGCGCATTTCCGAGGCGAAACAGAAACTCAGGACACAGCGGCAAGAGGAGGACCGGGCATGAGTGACGACCTTGATGATCTGCGGGCCGCGATGCGCGCCGCAACGCCCGAGCCCGACGCCGCGACCAGGGCGGCACATCTGGCGCTGGCGCGAAAAAATTTCGACCTGATCCAAGGATCGCGCGATACGGCGCGTCCCATGTCCGATGGCTCGAAACCGGGCCTTTGGACAGGAGTAAAGATCATGTTGAATACACTGACGTCGCGGGCGGGCCTGACTGCGACCACCGCGATTGTAGCGGTTGCCTTCGTGGCGCTGACCCCGATGCGGGATGTCATCGTTCCGGGCGAGGCCCCGGGTTTCGACCCCGCGCCGGCCATATCGGCACGAGAGGCCGGCGGGGCGGCGGACGGCACCCTGCGGACAGTGCAGGAAGCGCCAGTCGAGATTGCCGAGGATTTCATCGCAGACACCGCACCCGCTGCGCAACGGATGTCCAAGACGCTCGCCGCGCCCGCCGCGGCACCCGAACCCGGGCAAGCCATGATGCCCATGCCGCAACCCGATATGCTGATGCCCTCGGACGCCACGACCGAAGTTTTTGCGAACGCCGACAGCAATCCGTTGCAGATCACGGCAGAGACCCCGGTTTCGACATTTTCGATCGACGTGGACACCGCTTCATATGCGGTGTTGCGCAATTCGCTGATGCAGGGGCGATTGCCGGCGCGGGACATGGTGCGGGTTGAGGAGCTCGTGAATTATTTCCCGTATGACTATCCTGCGCCGGCCGGTGACGCGCCGTTTCAGACGACCGTCTCGGTGGCTCCGACGCCCTGGAACGCGGACACGCGGCTGGTGCATATCGGTATTCAGGGGGCTTTGCCCGATATTGCAGAGCGGCCTCCGCTGAACCTCGTATTCCTGATTGATACGTCGGGTTCGATGAACCAGCCGAACAAGTTGCCCCTGCTCAAACAGTCCTTTGCGCTCATGCTGGGGCAATTGCGCGACGAAGACCAGGTTGCCATCGTCACATATGCGGGCAGCGCGGGGCAGGTTCTGGAACCGACCGCGGCCTCTGACCGGCAGACGATCATGACGGCGCTGAACCGGCTGGATGCGGGAGGGAGCACCGCCGGACAGGCCGGATTGCAGCAGGCCTACGCCACCGCTGCCGCAATGGCGCAGGAGGGCGACGTCAGCCGCGTCATCCTGGCCACGGATGGCGATTTCAACGTCGGGCTGTCGGATCCGTCGGCCTTGGAGGAGTTCATCGCCGACAAGCGCCGGAGCGGCACCTATCTCAGCGTGCTGGGCTTTGGGCGCGGCAATCTGGACGATGCGACGATGCAGGCGCTGGCCCAGAACGGTAACGGGCAGGCGGCCTATATCGATACCCTGGCAGAGGCGCAGAAGGTGCTGGTCGACCAATTGACCGGGGCGCTGTTTCCGATTGCCGATGACGTCAAGATCCAGGTGGAATTCAACCCCGCGACGGTCGCCGAATACCGGCTCATCGGGTATGAGACCCGCGCCTTGCGACGCGAGGATTTCAACAATGACACTGTGGATGCGGGCGATATCGGGGCAGGGCACGCTGTGACCGCGTTGTATGAGATCACCCCTGTCGGCTCGCCCGCCCGGTTGACCGACCCCTTGCGGTACGGAGCCGCGCCAACGGGGGCAATAGGCGACGAACTGGGGTTCTTGCGCCTGCGTTACAAGGCACCGGGCAGCGAAACCAGCCGGTTGATTGAGACGGAAATCACAACGGATATGCCCGCGCAGGGCGACACCGAATTTGCTGCGGCGATCGCCGGGTTCGGGCAGCTGCTGCGCGGTGGCCGCTACCTGGGAAACTGGGGATATGACGAGGCTATCGCCCTGGCCAGCGCCGGCAAGGGCGAGGATCCCTACGGATACCGCACCGAGGCGATACAGCTCATGCGGTTGGCCCAGAGCCTTTCGGCGCAATGAACCACACCCCGACCCGGCCGCTGACGTCGGGTCGGGGCTGCATTTTGCGGCAATTCGGCTAGACTGTTGCCGATCTGCAGTAAATCTTGAGGCACCCGATGCCCGGAAACCTACGCGACATCCCCGATTTTCCCGCATATGTCGAAGGCCAGACCGATCATGATTATATGGCTGCCGCCTGGGCACAGGGGCCATTGGCGCGCAACCGGCTGGGGATCATATCCGGGTTCTCGCTCGCCAACATGGACATGATCAACGACGACAGATGGACCCGTCAGCTCGAACTGGAGGGGATGTTCATTTCAGGGGTCCGCGAGGGGCCGATGTTCGAATTTCAGCGCAACGCCCTGCTGTTTTCCAACGGCCAGGTCCATCGCAACCGGCGCGGGCCGCTCGTTCGCAGCTTTGCGACCAGGGTGATCTCCGAAATGCGCCCGGCCATCGCAGCCAGGATCACATCGCTGATCGCGCCGTTGCGAGGCGCGGGGTCGGTTGATTTTATCGAGCGCATCGCCGGGCCCTATCCCGCGCAGGTCATCGCTGCGCTGATCGGGGCGCCCGAAGCCGACACACGCGCATTCGCGCGCCATGTCTATTCCGCGATCCGCGGGCTCTCGCATTGTTCCGACGAGGTCCGGGCCGAGTCCGACATGGACATGGCCGAACTGGACAGTTACGTCGCCGGGCTGATCGAACAGCGACGCGCGAGCCCCGAGGCGGATTTCCTGAGTACCTATCTCGACCGGGTCGCGGATGGTCCGCTGAGCGAAGACGAAATACGCGCTCAGCTTGCGGCGCTGGTGCTGGCCGGTTCCGACACGACGCGTGGTGCGCTGGCCTCGACGGTGTCGCAATTGCTCCTGCATCCCGAGCAGTGGGCGTTGCTGGTGCAGGATCCCGAGCGTTGGGCCGCGCCTGCGGTTCTGGAAGGGCTGCGATATGATCCGATGATCGGATCCTTGCCCCGCATCACGCTCGAAGTACGCGAGATCGAGGGTATTCTCATTCCCAAGGGCAGTTTTGTTGCGGTGTCGATGCTGACCGCCCTTCGCGATCCCGACGTGTACGCGCATCCGGACAGTTTCGACATTACCCGAAGCGACCACCCGCGTTTGCATCCGGTTTTTGGCGGTGGGCCGCATCGGTGTCTTGGCGAAGCGCTTGCGCGGGTCGAACTGGAAGAGGCGCTCAAGGCGTTGGCGCGGCTGGTACCGGATATGCGGCTGGATGGCCCGCCGATCACCCTGCGCGGCTATGGTGCTGTACGCAGCCTGAGCGATATGCGGGTGCTGCTCTGATGTAGCAACAGGAAACCCCGCACCTGTCTGACCAGATGCGGGGCCAATCGTCTAACCGAGGGAAGTCAGAAGGACGATCAGTTCACGGCCTTGGCGTCGACCACGTCGGTTTCAACCGGTTTGCCGCTGACGCTGGTAATCTCGATGCGGCGCGGTTTGAGCGCTTCGGGAATTTCGCGGGTCAGGTCGATATGCAGCATGCCATCGGCGTGGCTGGCGCCGGTCACGCGCACATGCTCGGCCAGGTGGAACCGGCGTTCGAACGCACGGGTCGCAATGCCACGGTGCAGATAGGTGCGCTCGGTGTCTTCCTCCGCCTTGCGGGCGGCCACGACAAGCGCGTTTTCCTTCACATCGACGCTCAGATCGCTGTCCGAGAACCCGGCAACCGCGATCGAGATCCGATAGGAATCGGCGGCGGTCTTTTCGATGTTGTAGGGGGGGTAGCTGGATTGGCCGACATCGTTGGTCATGACACGGTCCATCAGATCGGCGATCTGGTCAAAACCCACGGTGGCGCGGTGCAGCGGTGCAAAATCAAAGTTACGCATTGTGATATCCTCATTCATCGAGCGATTTCAGTAGGGTCCTCCGTCCTGGACGAACCCGATTGCAGTATTGCAGTCCGGAACCCGGTATGGCGTTCCGATGAAAGAGATGTGGGGCGTGCTAACGCGGTTTCAAGACCCTCAGTTGCGGATAAATTTTGCTCCGTTCGATTGATTGCGCTCGCCGGCCGGCAGCCGGCGAATGCGATCCGGAACGGGGCGGGGTGTATTGCGCAACTGTGCCTTGAGACGTTTGACGATGCTGGTCAGGCTCGGCCCCAATGCGACCGGTTGCCCTTCGAACATGCCGCCCCCCGAGATGACGGAAACGATGCGCCCCCGCGAACCGACCTTGGCAAAAACCGGTGCCCCGGACGAGCCGAAGGTGACGTCGCAATCAAACGCCATCACATCATCGACGATTGCCAGGATGTTGCAGCGCCGCTGCCGTGACAAGGCTTCTGACCTGCCCTCCCCGTAGGACGTGACACTGACCGCGGTGCCGACGCGCTGGCCGGAATGCAGCACGAAAGGATCCGCGTCGCTGCTGACAATCGGTTTCTCCAGCTCCAGCAGGGCGATGTCGTGGCGGACGCGGTCGAGCCATTCTGTGGATCCCGGCACGTAGCCTTCAGGCACTGCAATCCGGGCCACACCGCGCTCGGCAATGGCCACGCCATCGCGCAGCCCCGCACGAAACGTCAGGACCCGGGGATCGCGCAATTGCTTGCTTTGCTTGTCAAAGACGCAATGTGCCGCCGTCAGCACGAGGGACTTGGCGATCAGCGTTCCGCTGCAATAGCCCCGGCCATCTATATCCAGCCGACCAACGGCCTCCCATCCCAGAAGATCGTCCCGGTCGCTCAGCCGGGCCAGCCCCGTCGATTGCGCCGTGCCGGATGTGGGCGACAGCAGCGATCCCAGGACCGCCATGAGGCACAGGTATCGGACACGGGCGATCACGGGCTTACGAATTTGGCGCCGATGTCGCGACGCGCGCCGCCCACCGTTATGCGGTTGGTTCTGGGCGCGACGGGCATGGAAAAGCCGCCGCCGTTTTCAAGCTGCGATTTCAGATGCGCCAGCGGTTCCGCGAGATCGGTGCCAAGCGCTACCCGCTGTCCCTTGACCTCGGCCTTGGCGGAGACCACCGAAACGATCCGGGGTTTCCCGTCGGCAAAGGCAAAGATCGGTGCGCCGGACGAGCCATGATCGACATCGCAGGACATGATCAGCATACCGTCCTGCCGCGCCATCACCTTGCACACCTCTTGCAGGGAGGGCGCGTCGGCGCGGTCGAGCGCATAGGATACCACGCCAACCTCATCACCGCGTCGCGGGTGATCGGAGGTATCGAACGGAACGACCGTGGTGTTGCGGATGGGTTGCTGCAGTTCCAGCAGTGCCAGGTCGTTGCGAACGCGGGTTGATGTCACGTTCTGGTCGAACACATAGTCGGGATGAACAACCGCGCGTCGCACCTGCCGATAGGCCGAGGCACGCCCGTTGCGCCAGCCGGCGAGGAATTCGAAAGATCCCGGATCGAGTCGTGTTTTCGTCGGTTTGTCGAACATGCAATGCGCCGCCGTGAGCACGAGGTCAGGCGCGATCAACGCCCCGGTGCAAAACCCGGCGCCATTGATGTCGAGCCGCCCCACCGCATCCCATTGGCGGCCGGAATCGGTGGTTTCCAGACGTTTGAGCGCGCTGTCCTGTGCCGCGACCGTAACCGGGCACAACAGGACCATCAGGCAGAACAACCAGTGACGCACGCAACCACCCCCGCAAGGATCAGGACAAAGGATATACAAATGTTGCGGCGAAACCCGGGCGCCTGCAAGCCTTACCTGAGGACCGGCACCGACATCTCGCCCCGACCCTGTGCCGACAGGGCCGGTGGCCGTGGCCCCCCTGTCGCCCAGTCGAGCAGTTCGACCGTATGCACGACGGGCACGTCCGCGCCCGAGCCGAGCTGCATCATGCAGCCGATGTTGCCTGCGGCGATGATGTCGGGCGATTTCGCCTTGAGCGTGCGCAGTTTGCGTGTCTTGAGTTCGGCCGAAATCTCGGGCTGCATCAGGTTGTAGGTGCCGGCCGACCCGCAGCACAAGTGGCTGTCGGCAGGTTCGACAACGGTAAAGCCCGCGCGTTTCAGCAGGGTCTTGGGGTGGGTCCTGATCTGCTGCCCATGTTGCAGAGAACAGGCCGCGTGGTAGGCGACGACCGTATTCCTGGGTGCTGCTTCGGGCAGTTCGAGCCGGGTGAGAATCTCGCTCACGTCCATTGCAATCTCAGACACCCGCGCAGCATCCGCGGCGAGGGGATCATTGCGGAACATGTGGCCGTAATCCTTGACCGTGGTGCCGCAGCCCGAGGTGTTGATCACGATGGCATCCAGCCCGTCGCCCTCCATCTCGGCCACCCAGGCGCGAATGTTCCTGGCGGCGGCGGCATGGCTTTCATCGGTCTTGCCCATGTGATGCGTCAGCGCCCCGCAACAGCCGGCGCCGCGTGCGACGACCACTTCGCAGCCAAAGCGGCGCAGTATGCGAATGGTCGCATCATTGATATCCGTGTTCAGCGCCTTTTGCGCACATCCGGTCATCAGCGCCACCCGCATGCGTCGGGGGGCGGTCGGAGCAAAGCTCTGCGGATCGTCGTTGCGGCTGACGGGCGGGATTGTCCGGGGGGCCATCGCGATCATCGCGCGCAGCCGTGCGTCGGGCATCAAACGGGTGAAAGGCCGACCGATCCTGGCCCCGAGCAATGCCAGGCGGAACCGTGTCGGGTAGGGCAGGATACGGGCGAGTATCCAGCGCAGGGCCCGGTCGCTGAACGGGCGCTTGTAACGTTGCTCGATATAGGCGCGGGCATGGTCGACCAGATGCATGTAGTGAACGCCTGACGGGCATGTCGTCATGCAGGCAAGGCAACTCAGGCAGCGATCGATATGCAGCACCGTGCGTTCGTCGGGCACGCGCTCGTTTTCCAGCATGTCCTTGATCTGGTAAATCCGTCCGCGCGGGCTGTCGAGTTCGTCACCCAGCACCTGGTAGGTCGGGCAGGTCGCGGTACAGAATCCGCAATGCACACAGGATCGCAGGATTTCGTTGCTGCGCTGGATCGCGGGATCGCGAAGCTGGGTGGGGGTGAATGTCGTTTGCATGGCTCAGGTTCTCCCCATCAGGCCGCGATTGAAAATGCCACGCGGGTCGAAGCGGGCGCGCAACCGGGCGCTGATGTCCTGGATCGGGGCGGATTCCGGCTGGAACATGCCCAGGGCCGCGCGGGTTTCGGCATCGGCGCGGACCAACGTGGCATGGCCGCCAAATGCGCCGAGGCGTCCGCGCAGATCGGTTGCCGAGGGAACGCGCGCCCAGATCAGCCCGCCGCCCCAGTCCAGCAACACGCCTTCGGCATCGAGCCTGCCGCAAATTTCCGGCGCATCGGAGGGTTTGACCGAGAGCCGCCAGACGTCGCCGGGCGCATCCGCAAACGGCTCGACGTCGCGGATGCGTTTCCACAGGGTGTCCGAGGCATCGGTGTCTTCGATGGCAGTGACCGTACCGTGACCGCTCAGCAGGTCGGTAAGGCGGCCCAGCCGGTAGGCGACCGAATCGACAAAACCCTCGATGCGGATGAAAACCGAATCCGCTGCCGGATCAAAGGCGGCGCCCGATACTTCGTAGGGCGAACCGAGGGCTGCAGACATGGCGCGGACGGCCCCGGCCAGCCTGGTATCGGAGACCACCACGGTTGCCTGTGTTTCCGCGCGCGGCAGCACCTTGAGAGACACTTGGGTCAACACCCCAAGCGTCCCCCAACTGCCGGCCATCAGCTTGACCAGATCGTATCCGGTCACGTTCTTCATGACGCGGCCACCGTTCTTGATGACGGTCCCGGTGCCGTCGATATAACGCACACCGAGCAGGAAATCGCGGCAGGCGCCGGCCTGAACCCGTCGCGGTCCGGAAATGTTGCCGGCCACGACGCCGCCGATGGTCGGCTCGCCCGTGGTGCCCAGTAGCGGGCGGTGGTCCATCGGCTCGAACGCGAGCCGCTGATTTTCGGTGGCTAGCAGGCGTTGAAGGTCGCCGACCGGTGTGCCCGCCGCGGCGACGAGCGTCAGCGCGCCGGGTTCGTACAGATCGATACCGGTCAGCCCGGAAGTTTCGAGCGCCTCACCCTGGGGGCGCAGACCACGTGTGCCACCGCCCCGTATGGCCAGAGGGTCTCGCGCGCCAGCGATCAGACCGGCCAGATCGGCCTCGGTTTCTAGGGGTGTCATGATGGTTCTGTCCTGGTCGTTTCGACGGGGGATATGGTGATGCCGGACCGCTCACGCGGCGGTGGCGGCGGTGCGGCGGGCCTGGGATTGCGACAGTGGAAAGACCTTGGCGGGATTGAGCAACCATGCCGGGTCAAACACATCCTTGACTGCCATCTGTGCCTCCAGATCCTCGGGACTGTACTGGTGCAGCATCAGGTCCCGCTTCTCGATGCCGACGCCGTGCTCGCCGGTCAGACAACCGCCGACATCGACACAGAGTTTGAGGATTTCAGCACCAAGAGCTTCGCAGCGCTCCAGATCGCCGGGCTTGTTCGCGTCAAACAGGATCAGGGGATGCATGTTGCCGTCGCCTGCATGAAACACGTTGCCCACGTCCAGGCCGATGTCGCGGGCGAGTTCGCCGATCCGGCGCAGCACCTCGGGCAGGGCGGAAACCGGGATTGTCCCGTCAAGGCACATGTAATCGTTGATCTGCCCGATTGCGCCGAAGGCGCTCTTGCGACCGAGCCAGATGCGTGCGCTTTCCTCGGGCGATTTGCTTTCGCGCAGTTCGACGGGGTTGTGGCGGCGGGCGATCTCGACGATCCGCGCCAATTGCGCGTCGATCTCGGCCTCCGACCCTTCGACTTCGACGATCAGCAGGGCCTCGCAATCCGGATAGCCCGCATTGGCAAAGGCATCGCTGGTGCGGATGCACAGCCGGTCCATGAATTCGATCGCGACCGGCAGAACACCCGCCTTGATGATGTCGCTTACACAAGCGCCTGCGACCTCGCTGTCGTCAAATCCCATCAGCACCGGCCGCGCGCCTTCGGGTTTTGGCAGGATACGCAGCGTCGCCTCGGTCACCACGCCAAGCTGTCCTTCGGAACCGCAGATCACGCCCAACAGGTCAAGGCCGGCGGCATCCAGATGCGCGCCACCGATGTCGATCACCGTGCCATCCATCATCACCAGGGTAACACCCAGCAGGTTGTTGGTGGTCACGCCATATTTCAGGCAATGCGCGCCGCCGGAGTTCATCGCGATATTGCCCGAGATCGCGCAGGCCAACTGGCTGGACGGGTCCGGGGCGTAAAAGAAATCCTCTTCCTCGACCGCGCCCGTGACCGAGAGGTTGGTGCGCCCCGACTGCACGCGGATGATGCGGTTGTCATAGTCGGTCTCCAGCACCGCGTTCATACGGGCGACACCCAGGATCACGCTATCCGCAGTCGGCAGCGAGCCGCCCGCCAGCGATGTGCCCGCGCCCCTTGGGACGACCGGCACGCCTTCCTCGTGGCAAATGCGCAGGACGTCGGACACCTCGCGCGTGGTCGAGGGCAGTACCGCCAGCATCGGTGGGCAGCGATACGCAGTCAGCGCGTCGCACTCATAGGCGCGGGTCTCGGCAGGTTCGTGGATCAGCGCATCGGCGGGCAATACCCCGGACAGCCGTTCGATCAGACGGGACTTGCGCGCCAGAATGGCGGGATTGGGGGGCGGCATTTCCATACGGATCTCCATTTTGGTAAGTTTATATTACCAATTATGGCGTCTGGCAAGTATTTTGCCGTCGCTCTACTGTTACATCATGACCGTGTTACAGACCCTCACCCTGTTTTCCCCGCTCGATCTGGCCGCTCTGTTCTGGTTGTTTCTGGCGATTGTCTGGATCGGCTGGCGGATCGAGTCGCCGCCCGAAGGGCAGCCATCGGTCTCGGTCCTGATGGTGGGTTTCCGGCGGGAATGGATGCGCAACATGATCTCGCGCGAACCCAGGGTGTTCGACGCGCAGCTGATCGGGAACCTGCGGCAGGGCACGGCCTTTTTTGCGTCGGCGTCGATGATCGCCATCGGCGGGACGCTGGCCGTGATCGGCAATACCGATCAGCTTGCCGGTCTGGTGACGGACCTGACGCACGGCAATGCCCCGGCGATCGTGTGGGAGGTCAAGGTGCTGCTGGTGGTGGCGTTGCTGGCGAATGCGTTTCTCAAATTCGTCTGGGCACATCGCCTTTTCGGATATTGCGCGGTTCTCATGGCGTCTGTGCCCAACGATCCCGAAGACCCGCGAACCCACCCGCGCGCGGAGCAGGCGGCGGATGTCAACATCACCGCGGCGCGCAGCTACAACCGGGCGATGCGATCCGTATATTTCGCGCTTGCGTCGGTGGCGTGGCTCTTGGGGCCGGCGGCGTTGATGATCGGGGTTGTCGTGACCACAGCGGTGCTCTATCGGCGCGAGTTTGCCTCAGAGTCGCGGGCGTCGCTTTTGCGTGTTCCATCGGAAAAGAAAGCGTAACCGTTCCGCTGGAAGTGAAATCTTGGTCGTAATGTCAGACACATGCCAGCCAGGGTTGACGTGGCAGAGGGCTGTCGGCGCAGGGCGTCGCCCTATTGCGGCTTCTGACCCTTTGACAGGATCATGTCGGGCAGGACCAGCGCCTCAATCAGTTCCTTGCACAGACCATTGCATTCGGTACAGCCGATGCAGGGCCCTGTCAGCTTGGAGATCTCGGTTGTAAGCGCGGCGGTGCGCGGTGCTTCGGCGACTTGACGACTAATATACATAACAACTCCAATACTCGTGTTCCTCGGGCACATGCCCCGGTTGCGAGGCAAAATAAGCCCCTCGTGATTCCGACGTTATCACGACTCGCCAAATCGACAAAAGTCTTTGATTCCAGACCCCGTGACGGCAAAGGCCACGGCTGGTGTGAAAGACGGACGTGTCTCAGCCCGGAAGCAGGAAGAGCGTAATCGCCGGGAACATCACCAGGATCACCACGCGCACGAGATCGGAACCGACAAAGAACATCACCGCCTTGTAGGTCTCAACCATTGGCGTCTTGCGATCCATCGCGTTGATGATAAACAGATTCATGCCCACCGGCGGCGTGATCAGACCGACCTCGACCACGATCAGAACGAGGATGCCGAACCAGATCGCCACATGTTCCGCGCTCATTCCGAAGTCGAGGACACTGATCACCGGAAAGAAGATCGGAATGGTCAGCAGGATCATCGACAGGCTGTCCATGAGACAGCCGAACAGCAGGTAGAACACCAGAATCAGCGACAGGACGACCCAGGGGCTCAGACCTTGGCTTACGACGAAGTTCGACAACTCCTGCGGGACCTGCGTCAGTGCGAGAAAGCCGTTGTAGAACCCTGCGCCGAGGACGATGAAGAACACCATCGCGGTCGAGCGCGCGGTAACCAGAAAGCTCTCGATCAGCGTCGATACGGTCAGTCCACCGTTCAGGAATGCGATCAGCCCGGTGCCCGCCGCCCCGACGGCAGCGCCTTCGGTCGGAGTGAACCAGCCGAGATAGATACCGCCGACCACAAGGCCGAACACCAGCAGGACGGGCCAGACCCGGAAAAGCGCGGTAAAGCGGTCGGCATAGGGAACCGGCGGGCGTGTTCCGGCAGAATCGGGATAAAGCCGCACGTAGATCGAGATCGCGATCACATAGCCAAGCGCCGCTAGCAGGCCGGGAATGAAGGCTGCAAGGAACAGTTTGGCGATATTCTGTTCGGTCAGAATGGCATAGATCACCAATACCACGGATGGCGGGATCAGAATGCCCAGCGTTCCACCCGCGGCCAGCGTGGCCGTCGAGAAACCGCCGGCATAGCCGTATTGGCGCAGCTCGGGCAGGGCGACGCGCCCCATGGTGGCGGCGGTTGCAAGGGAGCTTCCGCAGATGGCACCAAACCCCGCGCAGGCACCGATTGCCGCCATCGCCACACCGCCCCGGCGGTGGCCGAGAAAGCCTTCGGCAGCCCGGAACAGAGCCGAGGACATACCGCCCAGCGTTGCGAAATGCCCCATGAGCAGGAACATCGGGACGATGCTCAGCGAATAGCTCGAGAAGGTCGTGTAGGTTTCGTTCTTGAGCCGCGAGAAGGCCACATTGGTGCCGTCCGTCACGATCACCAGGCCGACCAGGCCCACAATGAACATGGCAAGGCCGATCGGCACGCGCAGAAAGATCAGGACCATGAGTGCGGGAAAGGATGCAATGCCGACTTCAAGCGCGCTCATGCGTCGGCCTCCGTGCCATCGGTCATCACGATCCGACCGCTCGAAAATTCGTAAATCCGGACCGCGGCGACATACAGGCCGACAATCGCAGCGACCACGGCACCGAAAAGGCTGGCCGCATAAGCCCACCAGACTGGAAATTGCAACAGAAAGCTGGTCTCTCCATAGCGCATCTTGCTGGCCATGCCGTCATAGAGCTTGACCGCGATCAGGATCAGCACGGCGGCAAAGACCGTTTCTGTCACCATGCGCAGAAACCGGTTCATCCCGGCGGACAGTTTGTTGGTGAAGATGTCGACCGATGCGTGCCCTGCGGTGATCTGGCATAGCGGAATGAACGCGAATATCGCAAAGGCAACGCCAGCCTCGACCAGTTCGAAATCGCCGTTTACCGGGCCGACACCGATCTTGATCATCCAGTTCGAAAAGCTCGGTAACAGGCTCTGCATGAGGTCGCTGTGAAACAGGCCATTCAGCAACCGCCCGGCGATCGACACACAGGTCAGCAGGATGAGGAAGCTCAGGGCAATACCGCCCAGAACCGCCATGAAACGGGCCAGGCCCATCATGAACTTGTGCATAATTCTACCCTGTCCGTCGTGGCGCAATCGGGGGCGCGGCATATTCCGCGCGGCGCCCCCGTGTCCACTTGTTGACGGTTTATTCGGTGTACTGGTCGATCAGCGAGCGGGCTTCATCGATCAGCGCCTGACCGTCGATTCCCTTGCTGTCCATGTCGGCGACCCATTGATCGTAGATCGGTTGACTGGCTTCTTTCCAGACAGCGGTCTGTTCGGCATCCAGGGTGATGATATTGTTGCCCATATCGACAGCGATCTGGCGGGCAGGGCCATCCGCGTCGGCCTGGGTGCCGCCGGCAAAGACAGAAAATTCCAGGCCGGAATTGTCGTCGATCACCTTTTTCAGATCATCCGGGAGGCTCTCGTATTTGTCCTTGTTCATGGCGAGCACGAAGGGCAGCACATAGAGCGCATTACCGGTGAATTCGGTGTGGTTCTTGACCAGTTCGGGCACCTTGAGCGCCGGCGTCACCTCCCAGGGAATCGTGGTGCCGTCGATCACACCCTTGGACAGGCCCTCGGGAATTGCCGGGACGGGCATGCCGACCGGTGTTGCACCCAGTTCCGACAACAGCGAATTGACCGACCGCGAGCCGCCACGGATTTTCATGCCGCGCAGGTCTTCGGGCGTGGTGATCGGCTCCTTGGTGTGGAACATTCCAGGGCCGTGAACCCAGGCACCGAGAATATGCACGTCCTTGAAATCGGTGTCTTTCCAGTACTTTTCGAACATCTCCCAATAGGCGCGGCTTGCGGCGCGCGCATCGGTCATCATGAACGGCAGCTCAAAGACCTCGGTGCCGGGGAAGCGGCCCGGCGTATAACCGACAACGGTCCAGACGATATCGGCAACCCCATCGACCGCCTGGTCCATCAGTTCGGGCGGGCGGCCACCCAATTGCATCGACGGGTAGCGGTCGATCTTGATGCGCCCGTCCGAGTCGGCTTCGATCTTGTCGGCCCAGACATCCAGAATCAGCTTGGGCACATTGGCCTGCGCCGGCAGGAACTGGTGCAACTTCAGCGTGACCTCTTGTGCGGCAGCCGATGTCGCGGTCATACCGGTCGCCATCGCAGCCACCGCCGCCGCGCCCACGACGTTCAGCAGATTTCTCCGACTGATCATATACTCTCTCCCTGTTTATTGATAATTCGCTTGTAGGATGTTTTGGCCGCAATCGGCAATAACGAGGCCACTACACAATTCAGTCAAATGCTTGATCATGTCCTTTCGCGGCTCTGGTGATGGGTAAACCGCCCGGCGAGACCACGATTGTTTCTGATCGCGAAACTTGCAAGAGAGTCAGCAGTATATGGATACTGTGCGCGCGTTGCCTTGGACGAATTATGAAACGTCAATGGCGGCGCTGTTCAAGGCGCCGCCATTGATGTGCAAACTGATGAGGTCGTACCTGTCGAGATGCGCTTGACCACACCCACGCCGCCCCGGAAGCCCTCGGGCCCGGGCCGCGTGATGGCGCGGCTCCGGGGGTGCGTTGTTATTCCGCCGCCGTGCTGTGGGATGCGGGTATCGCGGTGACGCGGCAGGCCGAGAACTTGAATTCGGGAATCTTGCCGTAGGGGTCGAGTTGCGGGTTGGTCAGGATGTTGGCGGCGGCCTCGACATAGGCAAATGGCAGGAACACCATATCCGTGGCAACCGCGCGGTCGGCCCGTGCCATGATCTCGATGCGGCCACGACGGGTCTCAAGGCTGATCATGCCGCCCGGTTCCACGCCCAGCTTGCGCAGGGTTTGCGGATGAAGCGAGGCATTGGCCTCGGGTTCCGCCCAATCCAGTACGCTGGCGCGCCGTGTCATCGAGCCTGTGTGCCAATGCTCCAGCTGCCGTCCGGTGGTCAGGATCATCGGATAATCCGTATCCGGGGTTTCTGCCGGCGCGATCACGCTGGCGGGGGTGAACCGGGCCCGTCCGTCGGCGCGCGGGAAACCGTCGGCAAAGACGATCGGCTGCCCGGGATCGTCCGGCGTCAGGCTCGGATAGGTAACCGCAGTCTTTTCCAGCCGCTCCCACGTGATGTTGTCAAGGCTCGGCATGTTGAGCGACATCTCTGCAAAGACCTCGCGCGGGTGGGTATAGGACCAGTTCAGCCCCAGACGTTGCGCCAGTTGCACGGTGATCCACCAGTCCTCTTTCGCCAGTCCGGGCGGCGGTACGGCGGGGCGACCCATCTGAACCTGCCGATTGGTGTTGGTCACGGTGCCGGTCTTTTCCGGCCAGGCCGAAGAGGGCAGGATCACATCGGCATAGTTCGCCGTCTCGGTCAGGAAGATATCCTGCACCACCAGATGATCGAGCTTGGCCAGCGCGGCGCGCGCATGTTCCGCATCGGGGTCGGACATGGCCGGGTTCTCGCCCAGGATATACATGCCCCTGATCTCATCCGCATGGATCGCATCCATGATTTCGACGACGGTCAGACCCTTCTTGTTGGAAAAATCCCCGGAGCCCCAGACCTCGGTGAACGCCGAGCGCACCCCGTCATTCTCGACCGATTGGTAATCGGGCAGGAACATCGGGATCAAACCGGCGTCGCTGGCGCCCTGAACGTTGTTCTGGCCGCGCAGCGGATGCAGTCCGGCTCCGGGGCGGCCGACATGGCCGGTCATCAGGGCCAGCGAAATCAGACAACGGGAATTGTCGGTGCCGTGGATGTGCTGGGATACGCCCATGCCCCAGAAGATCATCGCGGATCTCGCCCCGGCAAAGGTGCGCGCGACATCCCGTATCACATCGGGTTCAATTCCGCAGAGCGGCGCCATCTTTTCGGGTGTAAAGTCGGCAAGATGGTCTTTCATCGCGTCCCAGTTCTCGGTGAACCCGGCGATGTACTGCTCGTCATAGAGGCGTTCCTGCACGATCACGTTCATGATCGCGTTCAACATGGCAACATCGGTTCCGGGCCGGAATTGCAGCATGTGAGACGCAAACCGCTTGAGTCCGACACCGCGCGGATCCATCACGATGAGCTTGCCGCCACGCTTGGCGAACTGTTTGAAATAGGTCGCGGCAACCGGGTGGTTTTCCAGCGGGTTGCATCCGATGACGATCGCGGCATCGGCATTCTCGATTTCGTTGAACGTTGCGGTGACGGCCCCCGAACCGACGTTCTCCAGCAGTGCCGCAACCGAACTGGCGTGGCAGAGACGGGTGCAATGGTCGACATTGTTGTGTCCGAAACCCTGCCGGATCAGCTTTTGAAACAGATAGGCTTCCTCGTTGGAGCATTTGGCGCTGCCAAAGCCCGCGATTTCGGTGCCGCGCCCCTTGAGCCCGTTTGCCGCAAAATCCAGCGCCTCTTCCCAGGTTGCCTCGCGGAAATGGGTCAGCGGGTTTGCCGGGTCCACATTCAGGCCCTTGGCAGGTGCATCCTCGCGCCGGATCAACGGCTTGGTCAGCCGATGCGGATGGTGGATATAGTCGAATCCGAACCGGCCCTTGACACAGAGGCGATTCTCGTTGGCCGGGCCGTCGACCCCGTCCACCCATGCGATCCTGTCGTCGCGCACCTTGAAGGACAGCTGGCATCCGACGCCGCAGAACGGGCAGACGCTTTCGACTGCCCGGTCGATCTCGGCGCTGCTGCCGTGGCCGTGAATGTCCAGAACCGCCGCCGGCATCAACGCGCCGGTCGGGCAGGCCTGTACGCATTCGCCACAGGCGACGCAGGTCGATTCTCCCATCGGGTCGCCAAAATCAAAAACCGGATAGGCGTCATGCCCGCGACCCGCCATTCCGATCACGTCATTGACCTGAACCTCGCGGCAGGCCCTGACACACAAACCACACTGGATACAGGCGTCCAGGTTGACGTTCATCGCGACATGGCTGTTGTCGAGCAGCGGCACGCGGCTTTCTTCAAGCCTGGGGAATCGGCTCGTCTCGACACCCTGCGCCGCCGCCATCTCCCAGAGGTGGCTGGCTCGGTCATGGGCCTCGGCCTGCGCGGGCTGGTCGGTGACCAGCATCTCCATCACCATCTTGCGGGCCGACGTCGCACGTGCGCTGCTGGTGGTGACGACCATGCCCTCGGAAGGTTCGCGGATACACGAAGCGGCGAGAACACGTTCGCCTTCGATCTCGACCATGCAGGCACGACAGTTGCCGTCGGGACGATAGCCGGGGGCCGGTTTGTGGCAGAGATGCGGAATTTTCAGGCCCCGGCCGTTGGCAACGTCCCAGATGCTCATGCCCGGTTCGGCGCTGACCTCTTCGCCATCCAGCGTAAACGTGATTGTCTCGGCCATGATCATACCTCGTCCGCAAAATGTTTCATCGTGAGCAGGATGGGATTGGGCGCCGCCTGTCCAAGACCACAGATGCTGGCATCGACCATCACCTTGCACAGATCCTCGAGCAGCGGTTGGTCCCAGCTGTCGGCCTGCATCAGTTTGACGGCCTTTTCACAGCCGACACGGCAGGGCGTGCATTGTCCGCAGCTTTCGTCTTCAAAGAAGCGCAGCATGTTCAGCGCGGCATCCCGTGCCCGGTCCTGATCGGACAGGATCACGATCGCGGCAGAGCCGATAAAGCTGCCATGAGGTTGCAGCGTGTCGAAATCCATCGGGATGTCGTTCATATGTGCCGGTAGCAATCCCGCGGATGGCCCGCCCGGCTGATAGGCCTTGAATTCATGGCCTTCGAGCATGCCGCCGCAGGCCTCGATGATGTCTGTGATCGTCGATCCCGCAGGCAGCAGATGCACGCCGGGATTGCGCACGCGGCCCGATACCGAATAGCTGCGCAGACCCTTTCGGCCGTTCCGCTCGGTTCCGCTCAGCACTTCGGGACCATCGCGGCAGACCCGCGTGACCCAATAGAGCGTTTCGATATTGTGCACGAGGGTCGGGCGATCGAAAATCCCGACCTGCGCCACATAGGGCGGACGGTGACGGGGCATGCCGCGCTTGCCCTCGATGCTCTCGATCATCGCGCTTTCTTCGCCGCAGATATAGGCACCGGCCCCGCGCCGCAGTTCGATATGGCCCGCGGCGACCAGCCCGGCACGCTCCAGCGCGGCGATTTCACGGCGCAGAATTTCCAGAACCGCGGGGTATTCATCGCGCATGTAGATAAAGCAGGTTTCGGCCTCGACCGCCCAGGCTGCGATCAGCATCCCTTCCAGAAAAAGATGCGGTGTCCGTTCCAGATAATAGCGATCCTTGAATGTTCCGGGCTCGCCTTCATCACCATTCACCGCCAGATAGCGCGGTCCGGGTTCGGCGCGCACGAATGACCATTTCCGGCCCGAGGGGAAACCCGCCCCGCCCAGACCGCGCAGGCCCGAGGCCAGCAGCTTGTCCTGCACCTCGTCCGGTGTCGTGCCGCCTTTGCGCAACGCGCGCAGCGCATCATAGCCGCCGGCGTCACGATAGGCGTCGAATGTCTCGTAATCGGGAAGATGCGCGTGCGTGTCGTCCGCTTCGATGGCGGCCATCACCTTTTCGGGTGTCGCATGATCGATGTGGTTGTGCCCGATCTCAAGAACCGGCGCGGTATCGCAACGGCCCATGCAGGGCGCACGCAAAACCCGGACGCGCGCGGGGTCGAGCCCGCTTTCCAGCGCGGCGCGCAGCTGCTGCGCCCCGGCAAGTTCGCAGGACAGGCTGTCGCAGACCCGGATTGTCAGGTCTGGTGGCGGCGCCTCGCCCTCCTTGACCACGTCGAAATGGGCATAGAACGTGGCAACCTCGTAGATCTCGGCCTGAGACAGGCGCATCACCTCGGCCAGCGCCCGCAAATGAGCGGCGGAAAGGTGGCCGAACTCGTCCTGTATCAGGTGCAGATATTCGATCAGCAGGTCGCGCCGCACCGGAGCCTGCCCCAGCAGACGCCGCACATCTGCAAGCGCGCCATCTTCATATTGACGCCCCTTAGGGGTTCGGCGGCCCTTGCCTTTGCCGGATTTCCAGACTCCCGGCTTGGTATTCATGATCGTCATTCGCGACTCCCTGATTTGGGCTTTGGTATCCCAAGGAGCCAATATTTGGTCAAATCGCGATTTTAGAATGCACCATTTGTTTTGGTTATAATGAATTCTGCACGGCACGCCGAAACGCCCGGATGATCGGCGTGTCCGGTTGCTGGTCACGAATGGACAGGCCGATCGCCTGTGTGCGGAACGGTTCGACGAGATCCAGGCGCGTGGCCGTGCGGGCCGAGAAATAGGTTTCGGCAACGCCCTTCGGGGCGATCGTTGCCGCATTGCCGCTCACGACCTGCGCCAGCAACGCGGTGAAGCCGTTGGCTTCCATGACGATGTTCGGCGTCGCGCCGATCCGCTGAAATATCTCGTCGACGAACTTCCGGTTTCGCATGTCCGGCGTGAGCAGGCACAGGGGCAACGCCGCCGCCTCGCTCCAGCGGGCCTGGCCCGCGGAACGGGGTGCCATATGCGCCGGGGCGATGAGTACGTAACTCTCGTTGTAGAGGGTCTCGGTATATTCGGGGTCGGCCTCTTGCACATAGGTAAGGCCGGCGTCCAGCGTGTAATCATTGAGTCGCAACTCGATCTGGCGCGAGGACAGCGATTGCAGTTCCAGAGACAGTTCGGGATGCGCCTTGCGCAGATGTGCCGAGACGATGGCGGCAAAGGGCAGGGCCGTCGGGACGGTGCCGACCACCAGCTTGCCGCGCAGCGTGTTGCGCAGGACGTCGATTTCCTGTCGCATGCCTTCCGCATCGTTCAGCAGGCGACGCGCCCATTTCAGAACGACTTCGCCTTCGCGGGTAAAACCGAGAAACTTGTTGCCCCGACGCACGAGAGGGATGGCGAATTCGTCTTCCATCTTGCGGATACGGGCCGAAAATGCGGGCTGGGATATTCCGCTTTCTTCCGCAGCATGGGAAAAATGTTTGTGTCGGGCCAGTGAAACCAGCAGCTTCAGATCGCGTATTTCCGCCATGCCGTCCGACCAGTTCCTGATTTGCCGCCCAAGGGTATGCAAGGTCGCAGCAATGCGCCAGCGCAATTCTACCGTGGCAGGTCATCAGGGGATGCGGTCAGGGGAAATAACTTCGGACCAACGCGCCCGCGATGAGGCTCCAGCCATCGGCGACGACGAAAAACGCCAGCTTGAACGGCAGGGAGACGATTGCGGGCGGAACCATCATCATCCCCATCGACATCAGGATCGCGGCGACGACGAGGTCGATGATGAGAAACGGCAGGAACACCAGAAACCCGACCTGGAAGGCGCGGGCGATCTCGGACAGCAGGAAGCTGGGAACCAGTACCGATAGCGGCGCGTCCGGCCCCGACCCGATCGTGTCCGCATCGGGGCGCAGTTCGGCCATGGCGATGAAGGTGTCTGGATCGACGCGGTCGGACATGAAGACACGGAAGGGTTCGAGGCTGAGCGAAAGCGCCGCTTCGACCTCGATCTGCTCGTCCAGCAGCGGGCTGATGCCGTTCTCCCAGGCTTCGGTGAAAACCGGCTCCATAACAAAATAGGTGAGAAACAGCGCGAGGCTGACAATCAGCATGTTCGGCGGCGATTGCTGAAGTCCGATGGCCTGTCTGAGGATCGCCAGCACCGTCACGATGAACGGAAAGCAGGTGATCATGATCGCCAGCCCCGGTGCCAGGCTGAGCACGGTAATCAACAGGATCAACTGGATCGAGCGCGCCGAGATCGACCCGCCATCGCCAAGCGATAGCGACAACTCCTGTGCAAGCGCAGGCTGGGGCAGCGCCGCGACAACAGCGAGCAGCAGCCAGATCGGCGCGAATTTCATCCCAGCCCGCTCTGGAAATCGGCGATCTCGGTCAGGCGAACCGCAAGCTGGCCTGCGTTGTCACCGCCAAGTTCCTCCAGCTGCCCCCGGGCCACCAGCCGGTCGCCGACAAAAAGCTCGACGGGGTCCTCGATGCGCCTGTCCAGGGTGAGAACGGCGTTCTCGCCGAGGCTGACAAGTTCTCGGATCAATGGCCGCGCCTTGCCGACCGATACCGTGATCTCAATCGGTACGGAGACAAACGGATTTGCTTGTCCATTCGCGTTGGAACGGGTTTCGGACGCGTTATCCATAAAGAGATTCCTCGGTAAGGGTGTGATAGAATGCGTCGACCGACTGCGTCAGCGAGGCCAGCAATTGGGTCGTGTCGATCTCGCGTTCGCTGTCGCCGATCCTTATCTGGATCTGACCCGGCCCGATCTCCGCGCTTTCGCGGATCGCAAGTTGCATTGCCAGATCCTTTTGCAGGATGGGTTTGAGCGCATCACCAGCGCCCGTCGGCACCACCAGCATGACCGGCTGTTCCACCTGCTCGCGCGCCAGAGCGAGACACTGCTCGACAATCTGCGCGCCGACGCTTTCCTGCAGCGCTTCGGGCAGTACTTTCTGCAACAGCGCCCGGAACACCGGCTCGACTGCCCTGGTCATTTGCGACAGCGCTTCCTGATAGGTGAATGCGAAATCCTCCAGGTTTTGTGCCAGGGCGGCAAGCGCACGGTTCTTGTCTTCGGACTGGACGCGAATGGCGTCGTCCCACCCCGCCGTATACCCCTGTTCGAACGAGGCGAGGCGCATATCCTCGACGGCGTCATCGTTCATGTCCGCGATCGGATGTTCCGGGCGGTCTATCACGCTGAAATCTTCCAAGAGATGTGCGATTGCCATCATGCTTTCTCCTCGCTTTCCTCAAGCCAGCTGCGCAGGATTTCGACGGTTTCTTCCTGTCGCTCGCCGATCATCGACCGCAATCGTTCAACCGGAGAGGGCTCGTCTCCGGACAATGCCGGCAGCTTGCCTTCGGAGCCGGGCTGAGTTGCGGTCAGTGCGGCGGGTTGAAATCGATCTGCCGGGCCATCTGCGATCTCGCCGGTCAAGACAGGACCCTGATCCTGCGTGGTGGGCGGGTCGGATGCCGCGGGCGGCAGTGCGGCAAAACCGGTATCCGACAGGCTTCGGCTATTGCTCAGGATCGGGCGCACCACGAAGAGCCCGAGCACCAGCGCGACCAGCGCCAGCGCCGCCATCTGGATCAGTGACATGATATCCAGATTGAGCCCCTGCAGCAGCCCGCCCGTAGCGGCGGTTCCCAGCGGCGCGGCGGCCGGCAGTTCCATCGATCGCAGCGTGATCACATCCCCGCGCGATTCGTCAAAGCCGACCGCAGAGGCGACCAGATCACGCAACGCGCCGAGCTCCTCTTCGGCACGCGGTGCGAATGTCGTGTTCCCGGCGTCGTCCGTCACATCGAGCCCGTTGACCAGAACCGCCACCGTCAGGCGTTTGATGTCGCCGGGGCCACGCAGGATCTCGTGTTCGGTTTCGGAAACTTCATAGTTGATGCGTTCGCGGGTCTCGCTGCCCTGCGCCTTGGAGCCTTCGCCCGCGGCGCCATCTCCATCCGGCAGGTTCGAGGCGACCGTGACATCCCCACCGGCCGCGTTTGTCGAGGAATCGGTGCGCTCCTCTGTCTCGGTACTGATGGCCACGCGGCCTTCGGGATCGAACCGGCGTTCGCGGATCGATTCTGTCTGGGTGACCGTATCCACGCTGACCTCGACCACCGCGTTGCCCGCCCCGACACGGGCCTCGACCAGCCGCAGCACCCGGTCACGCAACAGCAAGGCGCGATCATCGGCGCTGTTGGGCGATGCACTGGTGTCCGCGGAACCGATCAGAGTTCCGTTTGCGTCGATGATCGCGACGTTTTCCACGGTGAGCCCGGCAACCGCAGATGCCACCAGGAACCTGAGAGCATTTGCCTGGGCGACGGTTATCGAGGCGCCCGCCGGGACAAGAGACACCGACGCAGTGGGGTCGACGCTTCGCTGAAAAGGTCCGGAGCCGTCGTGCGCGATGTGCACGCGGGCCTGCGCCACATGTGGGCTGGCCACGATGGTGCGGGCGAGCTCACCTTCCTTGGCGCGCCAGTAGGCGGCATCGAACATCTGCGATGTCGTGCCGAACCCGTTCAGCGAATCAAGCAGCTCATAGCCTCGGCCACCATTGGCCGGCAGGCCTTCGCTCGCGAGGGTCATCCGCAATTCGTCGCGGTTCTCGGCCGGGACATAGATGGAACCGCCCCGCACCTCGTAAAGCGTGCCGCGCTGTTCGAGCGCGCGCACCACATCGCCGGCAGAGCCGTTCTCAAGCCCGGCATAGAGCAATTTCATCGAAGGGGTCGCCGCCATGCGCGACATCACCACCAGCGTAACGATCAATGCGACAGCGGCGAGTGTCACCACAATCTGCTTGCGTCTGTCGAGTTCGGTCCAAATCGTTTTGATCTGCTGCACGATATCCTCCGTGTCGCCGACGTTCTGCCAACGTTCCATCCTGTTTGATCCATTGGCCTTAACAATCGGTTAGTTCCTGCACGGTTATGAAGACACCGTACGAAACGATAGGAATTGCCATGTCGGATGCCGTAGCAGAGGCACCGGAAACGCCGGTCAAATCAAAGAAACTTCCATTGATACTGGGTCTCGTCCTCGCAATTGCGGGGGCGGGAGGCGGATTTTACGCCAGTTCGTCCGGCCTGTTGTTCGGCAAGGACGAATCGCACGGCGCCCACGAGCCCGCCGGCGAACCGGTGGACCCCCTGCCGGAAATAGCCTTCGTTGAAATCGAGCCGATCATGGTTTCCCTCTCCGGAAATACCTACGTGCGCCACTTGCGTTTCCGCAGCCAGCTGGAGGTGAACAGCGCCTATCGCGAGGATGTCGAACTGGTGCTGCCCAGGATCGTCGATGTCCTGAACGGCTATCTGCGGGCGCTGGATGTCGCGGAATTCGAAGCGCCCGAGGCGTTGACCAAACTTCGCGGTCAAATGCTGCGACGGGTGCAGGTCGTGGCCGGGCAGGGCCGCGTGCGCGACCTTCTGGTCATGGAATTTGTACTGAATTAGGAGGCAAAGTTGGAATTGGTTGCAGATATCTTTCTGGTCGCGGGGGCATTGGGAGCAGGGCTGTACTGTTTTGTTCTCGCGCGCCGACTGAAGCGATTCAATGATCTGGAAAAGGGGGTCGGCGGTGCTGTTGCGGTGCTGTCCGCGCAGGTCGACGATCTGAGCCAGACGCTTGCGAGCGCACGTGCCGCATCCGATGGCTCGAACGCGGCGCTGGACGACCTGACCGGGCGTGCGGAAGCGGTCGCTGCGCGCCTGGAACTCATGATGGCCTCGATGCACGATCTTCCCGACACGCCATCCCCCGAAGCAGCGCCCGGGCAGGAACACACCGACACCGAACATTCCGCCGGCCCGATGTTCGTGCGCCACGAACGGTCGCAGCAGGGTGTACGACAATGAAATTCAAGGCAAACCTGCCCCGATTGCGTGGCGGTACGCTGGCGGTGATCGCTGTCCTGCTCATCGGTTCCGCGCTGTTGCGTCTCGGATTGCAGGCCGGGCCCGCGATCGCCCGTGAATCACGGCCCGAGCAGGATCAGGAAATCTCTGCGGAACCGGACATGGCCCGCAGCGTCGTCCCGACCTCGGCAGAGTTGCAGACCCTGATTGATGCGCTTCGCGATCGTGAATACGCACTCGACACCCGCGAGGCGCAGATACAGGATCGCATGAAGGCGCTTGAGATCGCCGAAAAGGCTATCGAGCGGCGACTCGAGGCGCTGATCGGTGCAGAGGAACGTCTGTCGGCCACGCTCGCGCTCGCAGACGGCGCGACGGAAGAAGACCTGGTTCGCCTCACCGATGTATATGAAAAGATGAAGCCGAAACAGGCGGCAGCGTTGTTCGAGACGATGGCCCCCGAATTCGCCGCCGGGTTTCTTGCGCGGATGCGGCCTGATGCTGCGGCAGATGTGATGGCGGGGCTGAGCCCGATGGCGGCCTACTCGATCAGCGTGGTGCTCGCGGGTCGCAATGCCTCCGTTCCCACGGAATGAACTCATCCGGTGAACGTTTGTTAAGGCAGGCACGTCAGACTGTCCAAAGCCCACGAAACACGGAGTCGCACTATGATTGGCATAATCGGTATCGTCACGATCTTTGGGATGGTGTTCGGTGGCTATCTTCTTGCTGGCGGCAAGATGGCGATCATACTCAAGACCCTGCCGTTCGAGATGATCATGATCGGCGGCGCCGCCATAGGTGCGTTCCTGATCAGCAATGACATGTCGGCGATCAAGCACACGGCCAAGGATGTCGCAAAAGTCTTCAAGGGGCCGAAATGGAAGCCGCAGGATTACCGGGACCTGCTCTGCCTGTTGTTCGAACTGATCCGCATCGCCCGTCAGAACCCGGTCGAAGTGGAACAGCATATCGAAGACCCCGCGAGTTCATCGGTCTTCTCGAAATATCCGAAGATCCAGGCCGATGGAGAAGCCGTGAACCTGATCTGCGATACCATGCGTTCCGCGTCGATGAACTATGACGATCCGCATCAGGTCGAAGAGGTGCTCGACAAGCGCATGGAGGCCAACCTGCATCACGCGTTGCATTCTAGCCATGCATTGCAGACGGTTGCCGATGGATTGCCCGCACTGGGCATCGTGGCGGCTGTTCTCGGAGTGATCAAGACCATGGGGTCGATCGACCAGCCGCCCGAAGTTCTGGGCAAGCTGATCGGCGGCGCGCTGGTCGGGACATTCCTTGGCGTTTTCCTGGCCTATGGCCTGGTCGGCCCGTTTGCCGCACGGGTCAAGACGGTGATCGAAGAGGACAACCATTTCTATCTCCTGATACGAGAGGTGCTCATCGCGAACCTTCACAATCATGCGGCCGCCATCTGCATCGAGGTCGGCCGACAAAACACGCCGGCCCACTGCCGCCCGGATTTCACAGATCTGGAACAGGCGCTGAAGGCAGTGAAACAGGATGCAGCATGATGCGCGTTCGCCTGATTTGTTTTCTCCTGTTCCTTGCGGCGACGCCCGTGTCGGCGCAAACGGTGGTTGTTCGCTCGGGAGAACACGCGACATTTACGCGTCTCGTGATGAAGATCGGAGAGGGTGCCGATTGGTCGGTCAGCAATCAGGGTCGCGAGGTGAGGGTGAATGTCGATCAACCGGATATCCGGTTCGATCTTGGTGGCGTATTCAAAAAGATCCCGCGGACACGATTGCGGCAGGTCGCGCAGCGCGAGAGGGGTGGTCCTCTGGAACTGAGCCTCAATTGCAACTGCGCGGTTGAGGGGTTTTTGCAGGCTGAAAACTATCTGGTGATCGACATACGCGATTCTACCGGCACCGAGTTTTACCTGAAACCGCGTTTGCAGCCGGTCGATCTCGCGGCCTACAGGTTTCAGCTTGGTACAGGCGGCGCAACAACGGATGGGCGCCCAGCCGTCAAGCACCGAAAAGAGGCGCAAGGAGGTCCACCCGTTGAGGCGCCATCCGGTGCCGGAAAATCCGGCAAGGTCATCTCCCAGACCTTGTCCGAGCAGAGGCTGCTGGCACAGATCGAACGGGCGGCGTCACAAGGTCTGCTTACGCCCGTCACCCGATTCGCCGACGAGGAAACAGAGATCGGCCTGCCTCCGTCCGAGCCGGTCATCGCACCGGCAAAAGCAGAGATCAATATTGCCAGCACAACCGTCATCGACCGTGACCTGTCCGCGATCGCGAGTACCCTGGATGAACTTTCGGGCGAACCGACCTGTTTGCCAGACTCGGTGGTGGCTGTGCCAGATTGGGCGGATGAACGGCCGTTTGCGGACCAGATTGGCGAGTTGCGCGCCAGCCTATTTGGTGAATTTGACCAATTGGATGCCGAGATCGCCCTGGACCTTGCAAGAACCTATATCCATTTCGGTTTCGGCGCCGAGGCAGAGAGGGTGCTGACGCTTGTACCGGACCCGTCACCGGAATTGGACGCCCTCCAGGCGTTGACGCGTATTGTGGACGGAAGCGCGATCGAGGGTGCCAACCCGTTCCTCGGGCAGTCCGGATGCGCGCAGGATTTCGCACTGTGGTCGACACTGGCAGATCCCGAGAAAATCGACATGTCACAATCCGACGCCTTGCTGCGCGCTTTCGCGAACCTGCCGCGTCATCTGCGTCATCAACTGGGGCCGCGACTAAGCCGAAGTCTCAACAAACTGGAGCACAACGAGCTTGCAGCAGCAGTGTTGCGGGACATTGATCGCAGCAGCGGATCGACCGGACCCTCCCATGATCTGGCCGAGGCCGAGGTGGAAAGCGCCACGGGCAAGACCGAAATCGTCGTCGAGAAAATCGAAAAGGTGGTTGCGTCGGATTCCGACGTCTCTCCGGAAGCGCTGATCAAATTGATCGACATGCACTATCTGGAGAAGAAGGCCCTGCGACCAGACGTGCCTGAACTTGCCGCAAGTTACGCGACCGAGCATCGTCAGGGGAAGTGGGGAAGTGAACTGCGCCGGGTTCACGCGATGTCTCTCGCTCTCGCGGGTCGGTTCGAAGCGGCCTTCGAAGCGCTGGATGTCAGCGCCGAACTGGACGGCCCGGCCCTTGCGGCAGCGGCCTCAGGACCTGTTCTCGAACTCTTGGCGCAAAATGCGGATGATGTAACGTTCCTGACATTTGCTTTGCCGCTGGCCGAGCCGTCGGATCGCAAGCTTCCGGCGTCTTTGGCGGCGAATTTGTCGGAACGCTTGCTGGCTCTCGGATTTCCGCAGCAGGCGCAGGCCATCATCAAGAAGGCGACACCGCGAGGCATGTCTCGGGAAGATCGCCTGTTGCGTGCCAATATCGCTTTGGCCAACGGGTTGCCGCATCGCGCCATGATTGAGGTTCTGAACCTGACTGATCCCGAAGCCTCTGCGATCCGAGCGCGTGCGATGCAGGCGAACGGTGATTATGAGATGGCTGGTCAGGTGCTGCTTGACGCCGAGAGTCCGGAGAACGCCGCGCGCAATCTCTGGCTTGGTGATGCGTGGGATGAGCTGCCGCTGGCCGATGATCCGCGCTATCTGCGTTTGGCCGAACTTTCGACAAGGCTGGCGAAAGAAAGCGAAAAGAATGACGAGACAGCCCCGCTGGCCGGTGCGCGGTCGCTTCTGGATGATAGCGTCGGCGCGCGTTCCGAGATTGCCGAGATATTGTCCGAACTGGATGTCGCCGAGCCGAACGAATGATGCGGTGTCCGACCCTTCTGGTCGTGCAAGAATTTACGGATGCCTGCATTCGATAACGGAATCTCAATGAGCGCTGCCTAGCGTTGCAAGCGTGAAGAAACCACGCAGGGAAGGGGCAGAATGCCTGGAAACCCCAAACAGCGCCTGGTCGGCGCGATTCGATTCTTGCGACTGCAGTGTACCTGTCAGTTCGCAGCGGGATTGGCCGTAGTCCTGTTTCCCTATGCTGGCGTGGCCAGTGAAACTTCGGGGAATGTCGCGCTTTTGTGTGATCGGGCAGCCCAGATCGCCGCGAGGTCGCGCGATGTGCCGATTGATGTCTTGCAGGCGATCTCACGTGCCGAGACCGGTCGTACCTCTGACGGGCGATTGGAGCCCTGGCCCTGGACGGTCAACATGGAGGGGGCCGGCAAATGGTTCGCTACGGAAGATGAGGCCCGCGCCTATGTGTTTCGCCATTTCAAGCGAGGTGCTCGGAGCTTTGATGTGGGCTGCTTTCAGGTGAATTACAAATGGCACGGTGCCGCATTCCGATCGATTGATGAGATGTTCGATCCGGTGATGAATGCGGACTACGCGGCAAGATTCCTGCGCGAGCTTTTCGTTGAATTCGGCACATGGTCTGCGGCCGCCGGTGCATACCACTCGCGAACCCGCAAACATGCGAAAACCTATGCTGCGCGGTTTGACAGGATTCGCGCTGAGGCCGCGGGAGATCAGTTCCGCGTTGCCGCCGAGCAGGCGCCCGTCCGGGCTCCATCATCTGTCTTTGCGAGTGGTGCGCCGGCCCCGCTGATAGCGGGCGGGTCCGCAAGGCTGGGCTCTCTGGTTCCGATGTCGGCGCCGGGCGGACGCTCGTTCGTGCGAATAAACTAGCGTGGCCGTCATGCCGAGACTCTCGACCAGGGACATTTTCAATCCGACGGTGCTGTTGGCGCTGGCTTTGATGGCGGTGATCGTCATGATGATCCTGCCGATGCCGGCCTGGGTTCTGGATGTCGGGCTGGCGGCGTCGTTCGCTCTCGCCATCCTGATCTTTACGGTGACGCTGTTCATCGAGCGGCCGCTCGATTTTTCGGCCTTTCCGACGATACTGCTCGCTTCGCTGATGTTGCGCCTGTCGCTGAACGTGTCATCGACCAAGCTGATCATCGGTCAGGGTCATACCGGCCCGAATGCAGCGGGCGACGTGATCGAAGGCTTTGCGCAGTTCATCATGGGGGGCAGTGTGTTTCTCGGCCTGGTCGTGTTCGGTGTCCTGCTGATCGTGAATTTCATGGTGATCACCAAGGGGGCCGCGCGTATGGCCGAGGTTGGTGCCAGATTCGCGCTCGATGGGATGCCGGGCAAGCAGCTTGCGATCGACAGCGATATGTCGGCGGGCGCGATCAACCACGCCGAGGCACGCGAGCGGCGCGAGCGGGAACAGCAGGAAACCACCTTTTTCGGGTCGCTGGACGGCGCGTCGAAATTCGTGAAAGGTGACGCGATTGCCGGTCTGTTGATCACCTTGCTCAATCTCGTGATGGGCCTGGTCATGGGGGTTGTCGTGCATCAAATGCCGATCGGTTCGGCATTCGAAACCTACGCGATCCTTACGGTCGGCGATGGTCTCGTGTCGCAGATCCCGGCGGTGATCATCTCGATCGCATCGGCATTGTTGCTGGCGCGGGGTGGCAATCGGGGGGCGACCGATCTCGCCATGTTCGATCAACTCGGCAAGCACCCGGCCGCCTTGGCGACGGTTGCGGTGCTGATGGCGCTGTTCGCGCTCGTGCCCGGCCTGCCGTTTCTGCCTTTCATGGTGGGCGGCAGCATCCTCGGCTTTGCCGCTTATGCGATGCACCGGCGTACCAGGGCGCCCGACATGCAGGACGAGCCGGATGACAGCCCGCAACCCGCGCGCAAGGCGTTGGGGGATGTGCTCGATCTTGACGATGTGCATCTGGAGTTCGCACCGGACCTGGTCAGCATGGTTCTTGATCCGGGGACCGGACTCGACACGCGGATTGCGAATATGCGCACGCATGTGGCCACGGTTTTTGGCCTGATTCTGCCTGACATTCGCCTGACCGACCAGGCAGAGCTGCCCGTCGGGACCTACGTGATCCGGGTTCAAGGGGTCGAGCAGGCGCGCGGCGCGCTGCATCCGGACCTTGTTCTGGCGCTCATGCCCGAGGATCAGCAATCCCTGCCCAAAGGGACCGACGTTACCGAGCCGGTCTATGGCGCACCCGCGCGCTGGATCGCGCCCAGGGATCAGGAGGCCGCAGCGCTGGTCGGCGCCACCATCGTCAGCCCCCCGGAGATCCTCGCAACTCATCTTCTGGAGGTGATCAAGCAGAATTTCGCGCGATTGTTGACGCTCAAATCGCTGCGGCGTCTGCTGAATGAAATGACGATGCTGTCGGATCCGGGGCGGGCCGAGGCAAACCGCAAGCTGCTGGACGAGATCATTCCGGACAAAGTGCCGATCGACACGTTGCATGCGGTGCTTCGTCTGTTGCTGGAGGAACGGGTTTCGATACGCAACATGCCGCTGATCCTCGAGTCGATAGCAGAGGCGCGGCTGAGCACGACCCAGCCCGAAGCGATCTGCGAGCATGTGCGGCAACGCATGGGGTTTCAGCTGGTGTCGGAGCTGAAGCGGGAAGATGGCAGCATTCCGCTCGTGCAACTGGCCCCGGAATGGGAGGATACGTTCCTGACCTATCAGGTTGAAACCAAGCAGGGGAGCCTGGATATCGCGCTGCCGCCGGAACTGTTCAACAAGTTGGCCGATGGCGTGTCAGAACGGCTGAACCAGACGTCGAACCAGGGTCTGTTCCCGGCTGTCGTCACGTCCACCCGGCGACGGCGGTTCCTGCGCACGATGCTGAAAGCGCGCGGGATCGCCAATCCTGTGCTCTCCTTCGAAGAGATCGGCCTTGAGGCGCGCCCGGCGCTGGTCGGAATGGTCGCGGCGTGATCGCCACGCTGAACGACGTGCTGCCGCTTTTGTCGGCGACGCTCTGGCACGGGATCGTGGTGTTTCTGAGACTGTCGGCGATGGTCACCGTCATGCCGGCGTTCGGAGAAACCGCGGTGCCGATGCGGGTCAAGCTCGGGATCGCCATCGCGTTCACGCTGATCGTGATGCCTGCGGTGCCGATGCAATCGGCCCCTCCTGACCCGCTGATCCTGGCGCGGTTCACACTGACCGAGGTCGTCGCGGGTCTGGCGCTTGGTCTGGGTATCCGGTTGTTCGTGCTCGCCTTGCAAACCGCCGGGTCGATTGCCGCCCAATCGACCTCATTGTCGCAAATCCTCGGCGGGGCGGCGGTCGAGCCGATCCCGGCGATGGGTTATGTTCTGGTGGTGGGGGGGCTGGCGCTTGCGGTGATGGCGGGGCTGCACGTGCGTGCGGCCGAACTGATGATCCGGTCTTACGAGATATTCCCGGCCGGAGGCTTCCCCTCTGCGCGGGACCTTTCGGCGTGGGGTGTGGGCCGCATCGCGCAGGCATTTTCGCTCGCCTTCACACTGGCCGCGCCCTTCGTGATAACCTCGGTGATTTACAACCTCACTTTGGGGGTCATAAACCGCGCGATGCCGCAGTTGATGGTCGCCTTTGTCGGCGCCCCTGTCATCACGCTCGGCGGTATTTTCTTGCTGTTTCTCTGTGCGCCCGTTCTGCTGTCGGTCTGGGTCGAGGCTTTGGTGATGTTCATGGCCGATCCGCTGGATGTCACGCGATGAGCGGCGCGCAGCAGGACGAGTCGGAGAAGTCACACGAGGCAACGCCTCAAAAGCTTCAGAAAGCACGGGAGAAAGGCGAGGTCGCAAAATCCAACGATCTGCTGGTGGCCGCGTCATATGCGGGCCTGCTGCTGACGGCGATGGCGGTGGGGGCCGGATCGCTGCACACGCTTGGTTCGACCTTGATGGTATTGCTGGATCAGCCGGATCGCCTCGGGGCGCTGATGCTGCAGGGGCCTGCCAGCGCCCCCGCAGGTGGATTGTTGCTCACGCTGGGCAAGGCGCTGACGCCCTGGTTCCTGATCCCAGCGTTGCTTGTGCTTCTGGCGGTTCTGGCACAGCGCGCCTTCGTGGTGGCACCGACGCGCATCAAGCCCAAACTATCGCGCATTTCGGTCATCTCGAACGCAAAGAACAAGTTCGGCCGGTCCGGTCTCTTCGAGTTCTGCAAGAGCTTCTGCAAGCTGGTGCTCTATTCGGTCTGCCTTGGCTTTTTCCTCGACTGGCGGCTGACCGATATCGTCGCGATCACCGGCACAAGCGCGATGATCGCGGTGGCGCAGCTTTTGCGACTCTGCGTCGAATTCCTGTTCCTGGTTCTGGTCATCGCCACCGCGATCGGCGGGATCGACGCGGTGTGGCAGCACAAGGAGCACCTGCGCAAGAACATGATGTCGCGCAAGGAAATCACCGATGAATCCAAAGAGGCCGAAGGCGATCCGCACATGAAGCAACAACGTCGCCAGCGCGGTCAGGAAATCGCCATGAACCGGATGATGTCGGATGTCCCGACGGCGGATGTGGTGATCGTCAACCCGACGCATTACGCGGTTGCTCTCAAGTGGAGCCGCAAGCCCGGCGCCGCGCCGGTATGTGTGGCCAAGGGCGTGGACGAGGTCGCGGCGCGAATCCGGGAAACCGCGCAGGCATCGAGCGTGCCGATCCATTCGGATCCCCCGACAGCGCGTGCGCTGCATGCGACCGTCGACCTGGGGCAGGAAATCCCCGAGGAGCATTACATGGCCGTTGCGGCGGCCATCCGGTTTGCCGAGCAGATGCGCCAGCGCGCGCGGGGAGGGATTGGATGAAACGGGACAAGCTTGCACAGATGTCGCGGGTCACCGAAGCGATGTACCTTGCGGAGTATCGCAAGGTACAGACAGTATTGCAGGAAGAGGCGCGGATACGCGGCGCGCTTGCCCAACTCAGGGAACAGGCCGACAGCGAACGTGCGGCGCTGGCCGGCGACATGCCGATGCAAACCATCGGTGCCGACCTGCTCTGGCAGGCCTGGCTCGAGCGCAGCCGCAAGCAGCTCAATATCGAATTGTCGCAGGTTCTTGCCCGCAAGTCGGTGCTGATGGATCGCGTGCGCGAGGCCTTCGGGCGGCGCAATGCCGTGCAGCAGATGCAGGGCAAGGCGGTGGCTGACCACCGCGCCGAACGGCGCAAGGCTCAGCTTGAGCGGTTGCTGCAGGATCACGGTAGCGGCTGAGGTCGGCGCCGACATGCCCTCGTCCGATCGGGGGTGAGGCCGGTTCGGAAGGTGTCGGCGCTGCTTGCCGGTGCGGCGTCTGGCGGGGCTCAGTTGTCCTGCCGCGCGATTTCGGTGATCAGCACGCCTGACACATCTTCGCCCAGTTCCTTGCGGGCAACGTCCGCGAGAGATTGCCGCAATACGTCGAGCTTTCCGGGCCGGGTGAAAGCCCCGTCAAAACCGCCCATGTTCGCATGATCGAACAGCACGCGCAGGAACATGTCGCGCAGCTTGGGTTCGCGTTCGAACACCCGCTCGCGGGTGCCGGTCCGGGTTTCGAGGCTGAGCGACATGACAACAAGCGACGCGACCCGGTCGGATTGCACGATGGGCACCACGAACTGGTTGTTCAGCTTGACGAACTCGGTCGCGTCGCTGGCCTCCTTGTCTGGCTTCGGGTGCGCGTTTTCCGTCTCGGCATCGTCATGCCCGGCTTTTGGCGCCATGAAATGACCCGCGGCGATTCCGGCGCCGGCACCGACAAGCAGGAGCAGCAGGGGAAGGAACTTGAGCATCGCGTCTTTCTCTTCAGAACGGCAGGACCGTGTCCAGGATTTGCTGCCCGTAGCGCGGCTGCTGAACGTCGGTTATCTGTCCGCGACCGCCATAGGACACGCGGGCCGACGCGATCTTGTCGTAGGTGATCTCGTTCTGGCGCGAGATATCCTGCGGCCGCACATACCCGGTCACGAGCAACTCGCGCAGTTCGAAATTCACACGCAATTCCTGAGACCCGGAAATCGCGAGAACGCCATTGGGCAGGACATCGGTGATGGTTGCGGCCACGCGCAGCGTCAGCTTTTCCTTTCGTTTGACCGAGCCCTTGCCCTGTGTCGCGCTGGTCGAGCCCAGCCCGACCGCGTCGGCCATGGACGCACCTTCGGGCAGCTTTTCGTCCAGACGCTGGGGAAGCCCAAGAAGATTCGGCACCTTCATCGTTTCCTCGCCGCTGCGTGACCGGGCGGTGTCGTTGCTGATCTCGGCCTTTTCGTCGATTTCGATGACCACGGTCAGGATATCTCCCTTGCGCACCGCCCGCCGGTCACCGAGCAGCGACTGCGGTGTGGCGCTCCAGAGCGAGGACTGGTCGACCGTGCGGTGCGGCTGGGTCTGGAGCGGCAGCCCCGGCATCAACATCGCAACATGTTCCGTGGTTTCGGTATTTTCGGAAAACGAGGGCGGCTTGCCAAGGTGGTCGATACGCCCGCAAGCGGATGCGAGGGTCAGTCCGGAACAGGCAAGCAGCCCGGCGAGTCTGGTTCGTTTCATCAATATACCTCGATGCTGCCGTCGCTCTGAATGCGACCGGTCACTGTTGTGCGCGATGACAGGTTCATCGCCCGGATGGTTTCTCCCACGGCGCCACGTCCAAGCGAGCGTCCTTCGGTCACGATGCGCAGCGGACCCTGGACGAAAACAAGGCTCACGATATCGTTGCGGCTGACGATGGCGGGCGGACCGACATCGCGGGGGCGCACCGGGCGGCCGGGATAGAGCGCCACGCGTGCTTCCTGGCCGATCAACTCGTGCGGTTCGGTCAGCGCCCCGGCTACCGAGGCATCCTTGACGACAAAATCCGCCGCGCCGATGATTTCCTTGGCCCGGATGGTGCGGACGGGCACCAGGATTTCGGCCCCGAGATCGGGTGCCGACAGCATCAGGATGGCGAGGATCAGCCGTTTCATCATCGCACCTGGGTCGTCGCGCCCATCATCTGATCGGCTGCAGAGATGACCTTGGCGTTCATTTCATAGCCCCGCTGCGCCTCGATCAGTTCGGTGACCTCGCGCACCGCGTCGACGGAACTGGCTTCGAGATAGCCCTGTCGCAGCGTTCCGAGCCCGTCTTCGCCCGGCGTTGACACCAGCGCGGGGCCGGATGCCTCGGTTTCCAGAAAGAGGTTGCTGCCGATCGCTTCCAGCCCCTTGGCGTTCGTGAATCCCGCTATGGACAACTGGCCCAGCAACTGTCCTTCCGCGGAATCGTCGAAATAGGCATAGACCTCGCCCGCCGCGTTGATCGACACGCTTCGGGCATCCGTCGGGATGACAATTTCCGGGGCGACCGCATGCCCGTCGGAGGTCACGATCACGCCCTCGGCGGAACGCTTCAGGCTGCCGTCCCGCGTGTAGGCGGAATTGCCGTTGGGCAGCGTCAGTTCGAGATAGCCCTTGCCTTCGATCGCGACGTCCAGATCATTGCCGGTCGCTTCGAGCGCGCCCTGCGCAAGATGCACGGTGACCGAGCTTGGACGAACGCCAAGGCCAAGCTGAATGCCGGTTGGCAACACTGTCCCATCCGACGCGTTCACGGTTCCGGCACGCGACACCTGTTGGTAATGCAGGTCGGAAAACTCGGCGCGGCGGGCATTGTACCCGGTCGTGTTCATGTTGGCGAGATTGTTGGAAATCGTTTCGACACGCAGTTGCTGCGCGCTCATTCCGGTGGCTGCGATCTTCAAGGCCCGCATGAGGCTCTCCTTTGTTCAGTTCACTTGATCAGCGTCTTGACCGCGTTGCGGATGCGCTGGTCTTCGGTTTCCAGAAAGCTCTGCCCCATTTCATAGGCGCGCTGGACTTCGATCATGCGCGATACCTGCAGGATCGGATTGACATTCGAACCCTCGACGAATCCCTGAAGGATGCTGGCGTTCCCTGCCGGCTCGACCCCGCCCTCGGCACGAAAGCGGACGCCGTCCTCGCGCATCAGCCCCGTTGGGTTCGTGGGTTGCACCAGCCCGATTTCGCCCAGCAGGCGGCCATCGGCGCTCAGCGTGCCGTCGGCGGCGACGCTTATTCCCTTGGCATCCGGCGGGATGAAGACCGGAGCGCCCCCGGCATCGAGCACCCGGTAACCGTCCATCGTCACCAGGTCGCCATCCGCATTCGGGGAAAAGCTGCCCGCGCGGGTCAAACGCTCGCCCGCCGGGGTTTCGATCAGAAAGAAGCCGTCGCCCTCGATGGCGAAATCGAAGCTGCCATTGGTCTGGGTCAGAGGACCCTGTTCATGCGAGGTGTTGCGAATGCGCGCGCGGCTCATCGACAACGAAGACTGATCCTCGCGGGCCTGAACGTATTCGGAAAAGATCAATCCCTCCTGCCGATAGCCGCTGGTCGCGGCGTTGGCGATGTTGTTGGCGATGATCCGCATCTCGCTCATCAACCCGGATTGACGGGAAAGGGTTACGTATCCGGCGGCTTCCATCAGCTACCTCCAATAATCAGCGGAATGATCTGTCCGTCGAAAAACGACACGAGGGTCTGGGTCATGAAGCCCATCGAGAGCCAGAACACGACGACGATGGCCGCGAGCTTGGGCACGAAGGTCAGCGTCATTTCCTGGATCGATGTCAGCGCCTGAAACAGGCCGATGGCCAATCCGGTGACAAGTGCCACGGTGAGGATCGGAATCGAAATCGTGACGGCGATCCACAATCCCTGCCGCAACGTGTCGTAAAAGACGCCCTCGCTCAGCATATCAGACGGGCATCCTCAGGATTTCCTGATAGGCCTCGACCACCTTGTTGCGCACGGTGATCGCGGTTTCCACCGCCAGTTCCGTCTGCGCCAGCGCCTGGACCAGCGCATGGGGGTCGGCGTCGCCCGCCATCGATGCCATGGCGGTGGTTTCGCCCTTCTGCATCGTTGCCGCGAAATCCTGGAACGCGGATTTCAATTGCGCCCCGGCGCCGCCTTCGGGATCGGGCTGGGTCGCGGGGCGCGCGGCACCATAATTCTGTACGGCTGACAGGCTGCGAATATCCATTCTGGAACTCCTTTACTTGCGCAACAAATCCATCAGGCCGGCGGACATCTGCCGGGTCTGATCAAACATTTTGAGATTGGCTTCGTAGCTTCGCTGCGCCTCGCGGGCGTCTGCGATCTCGAGCATCAGGTCGACATTCGAGCCCTGGTAATGGCCGGTATCGTCGGCCATCGGATGGGCTGGATCGAATATCTGCTCCAACTCGGATTTATCCAGCTGGACGCGCCCTACGGTCAGCAATTCGGTGTTGTCCGGGCCGCGGGTCGTTTCAAAGGCGACCGCTTTGCGGCGATAGCCGGGGGTGTCGGCATTGGAAATGTTCTCGGACACATGGCGCAGCCGGGTCGCCTGAGCCTTGAGGGCGTGGGCCGAAACCGACAGGGCATTGGAAAACTCGCTCATTCGTCAACCCTCCTTACGCGCGGCCAAGGCTGGTGCGCAGCACCGAGAGGGCGGATTTGTAGATGGCAAGCGCACGATCGTGCTCGCGCTTGATTTCGACGCCCTTCATCAGTTCCAGTTCGACCGAGACCGAGTTGCCGTTGGGGTCGGTCGGCGAATCGCTTTCGAAGCCGGGCCGTCCGCCGGTGCCATCCGGTGCATTCAGGTGTCCCGCACGGCTGGCCCGCATCCCGCCTGCCGCATCGCCGTCAAAGACCTGCGCAAAGCTCTGCATGTCGCGCGCCTTGTATCCGGGCGTATCGGCGTTGGCGATGTTCTGCGCCACCAGCGCCTGACGTTCTCCGGCATGTCTTGCCATGGCGTGCGCAGCTTTAAAGACGTTCAACTCTTGGAACATCGGGGCTTCTCCCTCGATCAATTTCAATCAAGGCTTAACCCTGATTCCTTTAAGAAAGCGTTGTCGGTGAACAAAAGGAGACCGCGACGTGACAATTGACCTGAAATTGCTGGGCGAGGCCTTTGCCGATGCCGAACTCGCGCGTCCTGTCGGCCGGGTTGTCGGCGTCCGGGGCGGCGCGGTGCAGATCGCGGGAATCGCGCAAGAGGCCCATATCGGCGATCATCTGGTGCTGCGCAGGGGCTCGGGGCCGCAACTCGCCGGAGAGGTGCTTCAGATCGATCAGGGCATTGTTCACATGCTGCCGGACGGTGCGGCGGACGGGGTGGCGATTGGCGATCGCGCGCTGCTGCACCCGATGCCAGGTTTCGCGCCGGGGGATCACTGGATCGGCCGCGTTGTCGATCCCTATGGCGCGTCGCTCGACGGCAAGCCGATCCTGCGCGGCGATGAGCTGCGCGATATCATGGCCGCGCCGCCGCCGGCGGTCGAACGCATGCCATTGGGGGCGCGGGTCGGAACCGGGCTGTCGGTGCTGAACACCATGTTGCCGCTTGTCGAGGGGCAGCGGGTCGGCCTGTTCGCCGGATCCGGTGTGGGGAAATCGACCCTGCTTGCGCAACTTGCGCGCCACATGACCAGCGACATCGTTGTGATCGCGCTGATCGGTGAACGGGGGCGCGAGGTGAACGATTTCGTCGACCGGGTGCTTGGACCCGAGGGCATGAAGCGCGCCGTTGTCGTCGCCGCAACCTCGGATCAATCGGCCCTGACCCGACGTCGGTGCGCATGGTCGGCGATGGCGATTGCCGAGCATTTTCGCGATCAGGGCCGGAATGTTCTGTTTCTGGCCGATTCGGTGACGCGATTTGCCGAAGCCCATCGCGAGATTGCGGTGGCCGGGGGCGAGGCACCGGCATTGCGCGGATTTCCTCCATCGGTGACGCCATTGATCACTGCGCTGTGTGAACGCGCCGGGCCGGGGCGCCTGGGGCAGGGGCATGTCACCGCCGTCTTCAGCGTGCTTGTCGCCGGGTCGGACATGGACGAGCCCATCGCGGATATCATGCGAGGCGTTCTGGACGGGCATGTCGTTCTGAGCCGCGACATTGCCGAACGCGGACGATTCCCCGCGATCGATGTCGGCAAGTCGGTTTCGCGCAGTCTGCCGGATGCGGCGAGCGATGCCGAGAACGAGATCATCACCGAGGTGCGCAAGCTGCTCGGCACATATGAGCAATCCGAGGTCATGATCAAGGCGGGGCTGTACTCCGAAGGCACCGATCCGGTGCTGGATCAGGCGGTCAGGGTCTGGCCGGAACTGGATGCGTTCTTTGCCCGCCCGGAACCGGAAGACGTGCGCAACAGTTTCGACCGGCTGACCCTGATCCTGCGTCGCGCCCAGGGCCCGGGTGGCGCACGCCCGCGGTGAGGCGTCCGGCGTTGAGCCTCAGCCACCGATCATCACATGCGCTCGGGTCTCGCCGGATTTGCCGGCCAGACCCGAAAAATCTCAGAACCAACTGTCGCGCATGTCATAGGCGCTGGCGTCGTTGGCCATCAGGGTTTGTGTCCATCCCTGCGTTCTGACCAGCTCACGCCGATAGAAATATCGCGCGGCCTGGTGTTTGCCGCGCAGGAAATCGCGGTCGCCCTCGCGTGCGGCGACCCGCCCGGCCGCCGTGGAGATCCGAAGCCACATCCACGCCATGACCACATGGCCGAAAAAATCGAGATAGAGTGTCGCATTGGCAAGACCCGGTTCCGGATCGGCGGCGATCAATCCGGCCAGATGCTGCGTTACCTCTTCAAGCCGCCGGACAGCCTGTTCGAGCGGCTCGGCGAATTCGCCATCCGCGGCGTTGCCTATATCCGCCCGGATCGCGGCCATCACGTGGCCAAAGCCGACGCCGCCATCAATCAGAACCTTGCGGCCCAGCAGGTCCAGCCCCTGAATGCTGTGCGTCCCCTCGTGAATGGGGTTCAGCCGATTGTCGCGATAATACCGCTCGACCGGGTAGTCGCGCGTATATCCCGCGCCGCCGAGAACCTGGATCGCGTGCTTGTTGGCCTCAAGGCAAAACTCCGAAGCCCAGGATTTCGCGATCGGCGTCAACATGCCGAGCAGTGCGCCGACCTCCGTATCGCCCCGGCGTTCCCGATCAACCAGCGTGGCGCAGAACAGCGCAAGGGCCAGCGCGGGTTCGACATTGGCCTTCTGTGCCAGCAGCAACCGGCGCACATCGGCATGTCCGATGATCGCAAGCTGCGGCGTCGCAGGGTCCTTGCTGCCCGGGGCACGTCCTTGCGGGCGCTCGCGTGCATAGGTCAATGATGCCTGATACCCGGCCTGGCCGAGCGCGGTCGCCCCCATGCCGACGCCTATGCGGGCTTCGTTCATCATCTGGAACATGTAGGACAGACCCTTGTGCGGCTCGCCCAGCAACGTGCCGTGACATGCACCGTTGTCGCCGAAGTTCAGCGCGCAGTTGGTGGTCGCGCGGTATCCCATCTTGTGATTGAGGCCCGCCAGCGTCACGTCGTTGCCGCTGCCGTCGATGTCATGTTTTGGCACGATGAATAACGAGATGCCCTTAACGCCCGCAGGGCCGCCGGGGATCTTGGCGAGGACAAGGTGAACGATGTTCTCGCTCAGGTCGTGATCGCCACCCGAGATCCACATCTTGCGCCCGGTGATGCGATAGCGCCCGTCGCCCACCGGTTCGGCGCGGGTGGTGATGTCCGACAGGGATGACCCGGCTTGCGGTTCGCTCAGGCACATGGTGCCGAAGAACCGTCCTTCGATCATCGGGGCGAGCCATGTCCGTTTTTGCGCGTCAGTGCCGAAGCTCTGGATCAACCGACCCGCGCCGACGGTCAGCATGCCATAGCCCGACAGCGAAACGTTCGATGCCGCGAGGACAAAGGCAGCGGCCTGATGCACGGTTTCGGGCAGGCCCATCCCTCCATGTTCCGGCGCAAACGCCCCGGCGATGAACCCGGCATCGACATAGGCATCCAGCGCCGGCTTGACCGCCTCGGGCAAAATCGCCCGCCCGTCGACAAAGGCGGGTTCGGTTTCGTCGATGTCGCGGCCAATCGGCAGAAAATGCTCGGTTGCGACCTGGTCCGCCGTATCCAGTATGCCGTTCACCGTCTCGCGGTCGATATCGGTGCCGGACAGCAGGTCGGACAGGCCGGCGACCTCCCAGAGTTGAAACTGCAGGTCTTCACGATCATAGGCGCGCATTCGGTTTCTCCATTCCTGACGGTTCAACCTTAGCGGAACAGCCGACCAATGGGCCAGTTGTTGCCGCGCGTGACCCTGCGGCAGTTGAGTTCGCGCCGCAAACCGCCTATCTCGGCGAAACGTGTACGCGGTGTTTCAGAGGATATCAGCTTGGCCAATCATCTCTATCAGAACGACCTGCCCGACGGGCTTGACCTCGGGCCGGTCGTCGCCATCGATTGCGAGACCATGGGGCTGAACCCGCATCGGGACCGGCTCTGCGTGATCCAGATGTCGGGCGGCGACGGAGATGCCCATATCGTGCAGGTGGCCAAGGGTCAGAGCGAGGCACCCAACCTCTGCGCCATGCTGGAAGATGCCAATGTGCTCAAGCTGTTTCACTTCGGGCGCTTCGACATCGCGGCGATGTATCATGCCTTCGGGGCGCTGGCGGCCCCGGTCTATTGCACCAAGATCGCCTCTCGGCTGGTGCGGACCTATACCGACCGGCATGGTTTGCGGAATCTGACGCAGGAACTGATCGGCGTGGATATTTCCAAGCAGCAGCAGATGAGCGACTGGGGTGCGGCGGAACTGACCGAGGCCCAGCTTGACTATGCGGCCTCCGATGTCCTGCACCTGCACCGGCTGCGCGAGGAACTGGACAAGCGGCTGGCGCGCGAAGGACGCAGCGAGATTGCGCAGTCCTGTTTCGACTTTCTGCCCACGCGCGCGCAGCTCGATCTGGCGGGCTGGCCCGAAACCGACATCTTTGCACATTCATGAGCAGCACGTTCCAAACCACGGCGCGCCGCGTCATTCGCGTCGAAGCCGAGGCGCTGTCGCTGCTTGAGCAGAGCCTGAATGGCGATTTTGACCGCGCCATCGAGTTGCTTCTCGGCGCGACTGGCCGGGTCATCGTCAGCGGCATGGGCAAATCCGGGCATATCGCCCGCAAGATTGCGGCGACCTTTGCCAGCACCGGCACGCCCGCGCATTTCGTGCATCCCGCAGAAGCGAGTCATGGCGATCTCGGCATGATGGCGCAGGGAGATGTCGCACTGGTGCTGTCCAATTCGGGCGAAACACCCGAACTCGCCGATCTGGTGGCCTATACCCGCAGGTTCGGCATTCCGTTGATCGGTGTGGCCAGCCGCGCGGACTCGACGTTGTTGCGGCAATCCGATGTTGCGCTGGTGCTTCCCGCGGCGCAAGAGGCCTGCGGCACCGGCATCGTACCGACCACCTCGACGACCATGACACTGGCGCTTGGCGACGCGCTGGCTGTGGCGCTGATGGAGCATCGCGCCTTTACCCCCGAACATTTCCGCGAGTTTCATCCCGGTGGCAAGCTGGGCGCGCGGCTGTCCAAGGTGCGCGATCTGATGCACACGGGTGCGGCTCTGCCGCTGGTCGACATGGTCGCTCCGATGAGCGATACCCTGATCGAAATCAGCCAGAAAGGTTTCGGAGTAGCCGGAGTTTGCGGCACGGATGGCACCCTCGCCGGGATCATCACCGACGGCGATTTGCGGCGCAAGATGGATGGCCTGCTCGCGCATCGGGCCGGCGAGGTGATGACGGCCGATCCGACCGTGATCGGCCCGGATGCACTCGCCGAAGAGGCGGTCGCGGTGATGAACCAGCGCAAGATCACCTGCCTGTTCGTTGTTGAGCCCGATGGACCGGCGGTGCCGCTGGGGCTGTTGCATATCCACGACTGCCTGCGGGTCGGTCTGGGCTGATCCGGGGGCGCCGGTGGATCGATATTCGCGCACGGTCGCAATCCTGAGGGTGATCTTGCCGCTGTCGGCATTGGCCATTCTGGCGACCCTGTTCCTGTTGTCGCGCAGCGAGGACCAGGTGGCGACCATTCCGTTCACCGATGCCGATGTCTCGGCCCGCACCAAGGGGCAACAGGTGACAAGGCCGTTCTTTTCCGGAACGACGACCAATGGCGATGAAATCGCCGTCACCGCCGACAGCGCCCGGCCGGGCAACGACACCACGCCCGGGGATGCCGACAATCTGAATGCCCGGCTCAAGACGGCGGACGGTCAACTGATAACCTTGCAGTCGGACTCGGGCAGCCTCGACCCTGCGGGAGACATGGCCAGGTTCACGGGCAACGTCCGTATCGAAACATCCACCGGGCTGGTGGTGCTCACCGATGTGCTGGATGCGGCGCTGGACGGTATCGCCGGCAGCACGCCCGGCGCCGTGACAGGGTCGGGGCCGATGGGGGAACTCAGCGCGGGAAACATGGAGTTTTCCGCAAAATCCGGTGACGGGGACCTGCATGTGCTTTTCAAGAATGGCGTTAAGCTGATATACGACCCGAAACAGTTAGAAAGATAATAAGTGAACCGTATTGCCGCCCTTTTCCTGTGCGTCGCGCTCGCCCCGGGCGCCGCGATGGCCCAGACGCAGGGCACCCGAGTTGCCTTTGGCGCGATCAAGGCGGATCCGACCCTGCCGGTCGAGGTGACGTCGGATATGCTGGACGTCAATCAGGCCGACGGTTCCGCCGAATTCAAGGGCAACGTGCTTGTCGGGCAGGGCGAGATGCGCCTGTCCGCGCAACGGGTTCTGGTGATCTATGCCGAAAACACCGGCGGCGTCGAGCGACTGGAAGCCGTGGGCGACGTGGTTCTTGTCAACGGGCCGGATGCCGCCAGTGCGCAGCGTGCGGATTATACCATCGACAGCGGAGTCGTGGTGATGACCGGCGATGTGCTCCTGACGCAGGGGGCCAATGCGCTTACCTCCGAGAAGATGACGGTCAACCTGACCGATGGCACCGCAAACATGGTGGGCCGGGTCAAGACCATCCTGATCCCGGAAAAATCGCAATGACCGCGCCCAGCCTGACCGTGACCGAAGGCGAATCCGGTCTGAAGATCGAACGTTTGCGCAAGTCCTACCGCAAGAAACTGGTCATTCGCGATGTGACGATGGGTGTCAATCGCGGTGAGGTTGCGGCGCTGCTCGGGCCCAACGGGTCCGGCAAGACCACCACGTTTTACGCCATTGCAGGGTTGGTGATTCCCGAAGCCGGCAGCGTGTCCATCGACGGGCAGGTGGTGACCGGGCTTCCGATGTACCGGCGCGCGCGGCTGGGAATCGGGTATCTGCCGCAGGAAATGTCGATCTTTCGCGGTCTCAGCGTCGAAGACAACATTTCCGCGGTGCTCGACATTACCGTGCGGCATCATCACAAGCGTCGCGAGCGACTCGAGGAACTGTTGTCGGATTTCTCCATCGAGCACCTGCGCCGCGCCCCGGCACTGGCCCTGTCGGGCGGGGAACGACGCCGGGTCGAGATCGCGCGCTGCCTCGCCGCGAACCCGAAATATCTCTTGCTGGACGAGCCGTTCGCCGGGGTCGATCCGATCTCGGTCGGCGACATCCGCCATCTGGTCGCCGATCTCAAGAAACGCGGGATCGGCGTGCTGATCACCGATCACAACGTGCGCGAGACGCTGGAGATCGTTGACCGCGCCTATATCCTGCATGACGGGCAGGTGCTGATGACGGGAACGCCTGCCGAAGTCGTGGAAAACGAGAACGTCCGGCGCGTCTATCTGGGCGAAAATTTCAGGATCTACTGACCGGCCTACGGATTCCCGCGTCGGCGAGCGGTTTGCGACCGTATTGATGCCGCTTTGCATTGACAGCGACCCCGTGTGTCGCCTCAAATGGGGCATGGCAAAACTCCTGTCTGATGCAGTTCCCCACATGCCCTTCCCCGAAGGGTCGACGCGCATACAACGGACGGGACGATTGCCTTACCCCCTCAGCCGGACCTGACTTCTTCGCGGCCGCCCTGTGCCGCGTTGCCGGTTGAAACAGAGAAGGAGAACATATGCGTTACCAAATCAGCGGAAAACAGATCGATATTGGCGAGGCTCTGCAAACACACGTCAAGACCGATCTGGATGCGGTGGTGGATAAATATGCCGAGCGGCCGACAGGTGCCAATGTCATCTTTTCCCGTTCGGCGAGCGAGTATGTTTGCGAAGCGACGATTCATCTGTCGACCGGTCTGAACGCCACCGCAAAGGCGCATGCGCACGAGATTTACGCGGCGTTCGAGGCCTGTTCCGAGAAAATGGAAAAGCAGCTGCGACGCTACAAGCGGCGGCTGAAAGATCACCATCGTGACCGCTCACAGCCTGTTGAACTCTTTGGCGCCTCCTCTTATATCCTCGCGTCGGAAGAACAGACCGAAGACGCCGAGCCTGATACGCTTCAGCCGATCATCGTTGCCGAGATGGAAACCCAGATACCGTCGCTATCTGTGGGGGAGGCGGTGATGCAGATGGAACTTGCGGGTGCACCGGTGCTGATTTTCCGCAACGAAGGCAAGGAAGGGCTGAACGTCGTGTATCGCCGCGAAGATGGCAATATCGGCTGGATAGACCCCTGAGCGGCAAGACATTACCCTGTGGCGCCTGTCGGCGCCCAACGGAGACAGTGACACATGGAGTTGACCAGCATCCTCAAGCCTGAGGCCGTCAAGGTTTTCTCGGCCGCATCAAGCAAGAAGCGGTTGTTTCAGGAAATCGGTGAAGTGGCCCATAACGCTTACGGGCTGGATGCTGCCATGACTGTGGACGCTCTGTTGGAACGCGAAAGCCTTGGCCCGACAGGTGTGGGCCATGGCGTAGCCTTGCCGCATGCGCGGATGGAGGGGCTGACACGGGTTGTCGGGGTCTTTGTCATGCTGGAAAAGCCCATCGATTTCGGCGCGGTCGACCGGCAGCCGGTCGACATTGCCTTTGCGCTCTTTGCGCCCGAAGACGCGGGCGTCGAACACCTCAAGGCGCTTGCGCTCGTGTCGCGGACCCTTCGTGAACCAGCGTTGTGTTCAAAGTTGCGGGCCAATCTGGATGTCACGACGCTCTATGCGTTGTTGTCCGAGGCGCAGTCGGTTCAGGCGGCCTGAGGCGGACGCCAGCCCCCGAATCCGAATAACAGATAGTCGCGCCGGTAAACCTGCGCGGCTTTTTTTTCGAGCGCCGCATCGCAGATATCGGTAAGCGGAAACGGCTCGTCGGGTCTGCTGACCGGCAGGGGCGGGGGCGAGTCGCCATATCCGGCCAATGCGCACAGCACCGGCAACATCCGCGTCAGATCCTCTTCCCTAAGGACAAAATCCGGCACGGTGAATTTCGCGAACCCCGAAAGCGCGCCGGCCTGGCTGCAAAGTGCGGGTTGGGGGGCAAGCGCTGTCTGTCCGGCCATGTTGGCCTGCGCGAAATCCAGGAAAACCGAAAATGCATGGCGATGTTCTTCCGCGGTTGACCAGAACCCGTTGCGCGGAGGTTTCAGTTTGAACTGGCGTGCCAGGCCCTCTTGCATCTTTGGTTCGGCTGCGGGGCCGTCTGACAGGATCGCGGTGCAGAAAACCGAATGGGCGCGCGCCAGCGGATGGCGCAGAACGGTGAACCCGCGATGGCCGGCGTGGCTTTTCAGCCATTCGCGCAATCGCTTCTGGTTCATGCCGGTTTGCAATTCGTTTCGCGGCACATCGTCCAGCAGTGCCAGCCACTCCTCGATCTCGGCGGTCGGTCCGCCGGGCACCGGCATGAACAACAGCGGTGCACGGGCCGCCGCGACATGGTCGGGTACCGCAGGGCCGCGGCGGGGTTCGAAGTTAGGGGTGCGCGACAGTTGAAAATAATCGGCTTGTGCCAGCGCCTGTTCCATCTCGTCGGGGTTGTCGACACGGTCGGACAGGGCCGCCGGGTTTTGCGGTTTGAGCTTCTGATCCAGCCTTTCAAGGCGGTCTGCGGAGCCCAGCCACGCAGCCAACCCGTTGAGTATGTCGATATCGCGCAGGTCGTCGAAGGACAGGTAGAATGCGGTCTGCCCGCTCACCTGCAGCCGTTTCAGGATCTTTTCCTGAAAGCCGCGGATCGTATTCAGGCGATCGTCAAATTCCTGTGCGTCGAAATGCGCCAGCGAGGTTCTGCGTCGTTTGACATTGGTCAGCTTCCATTGTCCGGTTGCAGCCGCGATTTTCCACGAAACATAGCTGTCCAACGGGTTGCGTGTCAGGATGATCTTCGCGCAACGCGGGTCATCGATGATCGTGTCGAACACCCGCGCGTCGTGGTCGTGGAAATACCGGAACCCGTTCAGGCCCCCGGCGGCCGCGCGGATGGTCGAGATCAGTTTTTGCGGCGCGGCATCGCGTTCGGCCTGCGACACGCCCAACAACTCCGTGTACTTGGGGTATCCGATGAAGTTGGCGTTGAAGGCCTCGCCATGACACTGCACGTCTGCAAGTGCATTCAGGTTGGCTTCAAGAAAATTGGACCCGGTCCGCATCTCTGCGAACAGCACGAAATAGTCGAACATGTCCGTCATTTCGCGTTATCGTACCAGGTAGGGCCTGCTGACGCGCTTGGGCAACACGACGAGCGGCTCCTCCAACGGGAAATCGCCAGTGAGATGCGGATGCATTCCCTGGTTCTTCAGATTTTGCAGGAATTGACCGAAGCCTGCCAGGTCCGCCATTTGCGGCGCTTCGTTCAGGGTACGGCTATTGGTCTGGCCAATCTCGTCCACGATCTCCTGCAGGGCTTCCATCGGTGTCTCCATGAACTCGGCAAGCGACCAGATGCGCGTCTGCGCCTTGGTCTCTTTCGATCTTAGCATGGACAATTGCCGTGTCTCGATCTTTTGCAACTCGGCGGCACGCTTGCGCAATCTGGCAAAGTCGCAACTGGAATGAAACAGCGGAATCGCCCATGCCCCGGTGATGACCGATATCTGCGCATTCGGATCACGGGCGATGAAGGCTGCGATTCTCTGCCTGTCGGCGGGACCGTACTGAAAGCACTGCCTTGCGCCACGCGTGTTCCAGATCAGGCTGGTAAGGAAGGTCTCGGGCGCATAGTCGCGCTTGGCGGCACTGTCGCTCAGGCCACCGCTGTAAACACAGGTCCGCCCGGAAAATTCGGCCTTGTCAGGCGCAAAAAGACGCCCGTGCACCTGATTTTCGGTGGTCCTGGCAAGCCAATCCTCGAAATTGGAAAACAGGTCCGAAAATCCCTGGAAAACGGAATAGGGGTTGGATGTCGGCGCCTGCACCGCCCCGGGATGGGGCATTCGGCTCTGCATATAGAGCCCCGGACGTCCGCGTGTCCGCTGCTCCATCGCCCTGGCGAAGACCCGGTCAATTCGCGCGGGGTTCGGCTCTGCCAGGTTCATGGCACCCGTGTTGTTCAGGAACGCCCCATAGAGCCGGTTCGCGTGTGGCCAGACCTTGCGCGCCACGAAACAGTTCGACCGCCTGAGCAGTTGCAGGTGATCGTCGTAGAATACATGCGGCTTGCCCTGATGGTCGAACTTGGAAAGCGTTAGCGAGCGGCTTTCGATATGGGTTGAGAACCGGCGTGCGAGCGTCTGGAAATAGCTCTCATCCGGGATCCAGACCTTGCGGAAATAGTGGTCGTAAACATCGCGGTTCGGATCGCAGAGAATGGATGAGAGTGTCTGGCGTGTGAGGCACCACCATTGGCTGCCGATATGCGGCACCAGGCCATCGGGAATCTTTCGTTTGAAACCCAGCCGGCGTTGCAGCCGCACATATCGGTCAAATGCCCCGCGCTGTCTTTTCCAGGAAAACGGGAATCTCAGCGTAAAACGCTCTTGCTGCAGCCCACCCTTGGCCCACGGCACATCGGCGGTGGTCGCGCTTTCGATAAAGTCCGTACGTGGCCGCCTGGCAAGATAATCGATCAGTTGGGGCACCGGGCGCAATGGCAGGCAGGACCCGGAGACAAGATAGACGTGGTGAAGGTTATCGAACCGCTCCAGCAACAATTCGCAAGCCGATTGCGACGCGGCGACGATGCCCCAGCGACCCCATTCACATCTGTGTCGCTCGCAAAAGCGGATCATCGGTTGATCTGCCAGCGCGCTCACAAGCCGCTCATAGGCAGCCCGCGACACGTTCAGATCCACGTGCAAAGCCACGGGACACCCGGCTGCGGCCCAGTGACGCGCCACCTGTTCGACGCGATCCAGCGCCGTGTGAACCAGCATGGCGATACCTACTGTCATGTCCAGTTCCCCTTGGACATCAGGCCGAGGATCTCGATCTGCCTCCAGTTGATGTATTTCTCGCTCCATTCGTTCCACGGCCCGGCGCCGTCTTCGAGCTTGTCGAGATAGGCCCGATACTCGACCGATCCGTAGTAATGTTGCTTGCGGGTCAGCTCCTCGGCGGCCTTGTCGGCAAAATTGTCAAGAAACTTGGCGTGCAGGAGAATACCGCTGGCCTTTTCTCCCCCGCTTTGATCGTAGACAAGATTAAGTCCGCGCGGCAGCAGCATGTGGCTTGAACTGACATAGGTATAGCGGCGATTCCATTTGACCAGCGGGATCTTGTTCAGCGCGGGGGCCTTTTCCGGATTGTCTGCAAAGAACATGCGGCTGCGCGGCCCCCCCTGGATCCACAGGTTGCCGAGATCGGGATTGCGTTTCAGCGTGTAATTGCCGCTGTCGAACCACTCGGCGATTTCCATCGGGTTCTGGCCGGGTTTATAGCGCTCCGCATCCAGCCGCCCGCGCGGATACATGTCAAGCAGCATCGCGCCGAAGGATTTGACCGATGACGCACACAGCCAGTCGGTCAGTGCCCGCAAGGGACGGGTATCACAGAACGGATATATAAAGAACTCGTCGGGATCGACGGTCAGCGTCCAGTGCCCGTGGCCGTATTTGCCCAGCAGATAGTTCAGCCAGTCGGTGCCGAAATTCGCTTTCTTGTAGCTGTGCCGGCTGTGCCAGACCGAGATATCCGGCGCATCAGCGAGCAACTCGGCGGTGGCATCGTCGCTGTCATTGTCAACGAACAGGAAATGATCGACGCCAAGCTCACGGTAATATTCGAGGAAATACGGCAGCCTCGCACCTTCGTTGCGAAAGATGCTGACCAGAAGGATGTCATCCGGGCGGATCGCCGCGGTGTTGTCCTGCGTCAGGGTCAGTTCGCGCGATTTGCGCAGGCAACGCAACAAACGGAGCCTGCGCCGCACTCTCATGCGATAGGATGTCCACAGGCTCATGATCCGGCGCGCTCCCGAGGCAACGGCATACTGTCAGCGAGTAATGAATGCCGCTTCTGAAATACCTGTCCAATTGTCACTGTTCGGTTAGCCCTATCAAAGAACTTTCAGAAATTTGCGGGGAACTTTATCAAAATTGTCACCATTTTGCGGTGAATGCCAGCTTTACCAGCCGCCGGATTGCATCAATCCGCAGGCTTCGAGTTGCCGCCAGTTTTCGTACCGCACCGAATCGACGCACCAGAGATCGGGGCCTGCGGCGATCTGATCATAATAACCGGCAAAATCATCGGGCGCGTGAAAGTGCTCGCGGCGTTGCTTTTCGATGCTGGCGCGCTTCACCGACTGAGGCAGGAATTTCGTGTGCAGCAGAACGCCGCAGGGCATACGCGAGCCGGGACCGTCATAACCGAAGTTCAACGGCCGCGGCAGGATCGAGTGGCAGGAATTGACATAGGCGTATTGGCGCGACCAACGCACCAGCGGCAACTTGTTCAATGTCGGAGAGCGGCGCGGGGTCTCGGCAAAGAACACCCGCTCGCGGAGGCCGCCTTGAACCCAAAGATTGCCCAGCGGCTGCTGACGCTGTGACCTGTAGGGTGCCGGATCGAACCAGGGCAGGGCGGCAACCGGGTCCTCTCCGGCGCGATAGCGATGCGCACCGAGCGGCCCTTGGGGATAGAGATCGAGCATCAGCGCGCCGAATACGTCACGACCCTGCGCCTCCAGCCAGCGGGTCAGTTCATGCAGCGTGCGGGTTTCGTGATGCGCGTAGACAAGCAATTCGTCCGCGTCGAGCATCAGGCTCCAATGACCGTGGGCATAGCGCATCTGAAGCCAAGTCATCCAGTCCAGCCCGAAACGTGAGGCGCGATAGCTCCGGTCGGTGTGCCAGAGCGAAATATCCGCCTGCGCGGCGAGATACTCGGCCGAACCGTCGTCGCTGGCGTTGTCCACGATCAAGAAGTGATCGACGCCCAGCCTGCGATGGTGCTCAAGAAACCACGGCAGGCGGTCGATCTCGTTGCGGATCGTGCTGAAAGCCAGAATCGCGGACGGGGTAATCCGGGCTGTGCGGTCGTTGACCGGACGCAGATGGCGCCGGCTGCGAAAGGACCGCCACAACAGGCCGCGACGCCGCCACCGCAGGCGGTAAGCCGCGCCAGGGCCGATTCGGCCGTTCATGATGTCACTTGTCGTAATGGCCTGCCTCATGCCAGCGCCAGGCATCGGCGATCATGGTGCGCAGATCGGATCGGGACGGTTTCCAGCCAAGCTCCTGCTCGGCCAGCACCGATCCCGATACCAGCTTGGTCGCGTCTCCGGCACGGCGCGGACCGGTGACATACGGCACCTCGCGATTGGTGACGCTGCGGGAATGGTCGATCACCTCGCGCACCGAAAAACCGCTGCCCGTTCCAAGGTTGAACACCTTGCTTCCCTTGTTGTCCCGGAGCCATTGCAGCCCGAGCAGATGGGCATCCACAAGGTCGCTGACATGGACATAATCGCGGATGCAGGTGCCGTCCGGCGTGTCATAATCGGTTCCAAAAACCGTCAGCGCGTCGCGCTTCCCGTCGATCGCTTCGAGCATGATCGGGATGAGATGGGTTTCCGGGCGATGGTGCTCGCCAATTTCGGCCTCGGGATCTGCGCCGGCAACATTGAAATAGCGAAAGATCACGTGGCGAAGCCCGTGCGCGGCCTCGAAATCGCGCAGGATGTCCTCGATCGCGCGCTTGGACGCGCCATAGGCGTTGAGAGGCATCTGTGGCGTGTTTTCGTCGAGCACCACGTTGTCATGTTCGCCATAGGTGGCGCAGGTCGAGGAAAATACGAAATTCAGGCACCCCGCCGCAACAGCCGCCTCGATCAGGGTCAGAGAGCCCTCGACATTGTTGCGCCAGTAGCGACCCGGCTGGCTCATCGCCTCGCCAACCTGGCTGAGGGCGGCAAAATGCATGACGGCAATGGGCTTGTGAGCTGCAAAGACCTCGTCCAGTCGCACACGGTCCAGCAGGTCGCCGCGTTCGAAGGGGCCGAACCTGACCGCATCCTGCCAGCCGGTTTCGAGATTGTCATAGGTCACGGGGACATAGCCCGCGGCTTTCAGTGCCTTGCAGGCATGTGACCCGATATAACCGGCGCCACCAGTCACCAGAACGGTGTTCATTGCTGTTCCTCGCGCGACCTATTCGGCGGCTTTGTCCAACTGGACGATATCGCGCAGATAGCGCGAGAGGTCGTCGCGCAGATCGTCGCGCGCCAGGGCAAAGGCGACGCTGGCCTGCAGGAAACCTGCCTTGGAGCCGCAATCGAACCGCTGTCCGCGAAACCGGAACCCATAGACCGAATTGGAGGTGCCGATGTCCTGCGCAATCGCGTCCGTGAGCTGGATTTCACCGCCGGCGCCTTCCTTCATCTTGTTGAGGTTGCGCAGGATCGACGGGCTGAGGATATAGCGGCCGATCACGGCGAGGTTCGACGGAGCTTCGGCGGGTTTGGGCTTTTCGACCATGCCCTTTACCTTGACGATCGATCCCCGGTCCTCTTCCAGATCCAGCACACCATAGGCCGACGCGGCTTCGGGCGGAACTTCCATAGCCGCAACCATGTTGCCGCCGGTTTCCTCGTAGGCCTCCACCATCTGCTGCAGACACGGGGTCTCTGCGGCGATCACGTCATCAGGCAGAATGACCGCAAAGGGTTCATTGGCAATCAGTCGCCGCGCACACCATACCGCGTGTCCCAGCCCGAGGGCCCGGTGCTGGCGAATATAGGCGATGGCGCCGCTTTCCATGTTCGTGGCCTTGAGAATCTCCAGAAGCTCGGTCTTGCCTTTGCGGCGAAGCTCCTGCTCGAGCACCGGCGAGTGGTCAAAGTAATCTTCCAGAGCGCCCTTGCCCTTGGATGTGACAAAGATGAATTCCTTGATCCCGGCCGCGCGCGCTTCGTCGATGGCGTATTGCACCAATGGGCGGTCAACCAGCGTCATGATTTCCTTTGGTACCGATTTGGTGGCCGGCAGAAACCGCGTCCCCATTCCGGCGACCGGAAAAATTGCTTTCGTTACTTTCTTGCCCATGGCCTTCTCTCAGTTCAAAAATGTCTACACTTGGACTGCATGACCGGCGCTGTCATACACGATACGCTGCCTGTCGTCATACGCATTCCATCCCGGCTTCGCAAACTACGCATCGAGCCTTTGCCGATATCGACTCCAGGAGGGTAGCACTCCATTTGCACGGATCCTCTGTGTCCGCCGACACAAACACACAGATCGGTCGGGGGTGAAAAGGGGAAATATCGCCAATTGCAGTCAACTCGCATAAATCCGCCGGCCTGATGGCTTGCCCCGTTGGAGCACCGACTCAACCTTAGGGCGCTGGCCGCGCAATCGCAATCAGGCAATGCCAAATGGCCGGGCCACCGTCTGCAGCGACCCGGCGGCGCAAAAAGAGAAATTTCGCCTTTCCGATCAATGCAAAACGCCGCGACTCGGCCTGTGTCCATGCCGTCGGCCGCAGGGCCGGATGCGTAAAAATATAATTATGCCACGCGTGACGCGGCGGCGTCGGGCCGGAGACTGCGGCGCCGGCCGCGATATTTCCTTACCGGTTGTCCGCCCTTGCCCGCTTTTGGCGGTCCGCCCTGTTCGGGGTCGCCCCGTGCGAAAGGCAGGGCTTTGTCTGTGCCGCTGGCCTGCGTATCACTCCAGACCCATCTGCTTCATCATCGTTTCCAGGCGCGGTACGTCTTCGGGATTGTTCAATTCCCAGAATTGCCGTCCTCGCGCTTCGACTTCGACGCACAGGATCCTGCTCCCGTTCTCCATAAAGCGCAATTGCTCGAGCCCTTCCAGCCCTTCCAGCGGCCCCATGGACCAATCGGGATAGGCAGCCAGCGCATCCGGTCGATAGGCATAGACCCCGACATGGTGAAAAACCGGAGTTTCGGCATCGTCGGCATAGGTGCCCGGGGTGAACGGGATCACTTCCTTGGAAAAATACATCGCGCTCTTGTCCGCGGCAAAGACCGCCGTCGTCCCGCCGACCCGTCCGGCCTTGCGATCCGCCAGGAACCCGTTCAGCGCCGCCCCGTCACAGCGCAGGACCGGCGTTGCAACCCCCGCATCCGTGTCGGCCCGCAGTCCGGAGACAAGGTCTTCTACAAACCAGTGCGGCGTCAAAGGCGCATCGCCCTGAAGATTGACCACGATCTCATAACCGTTGCCAAGCGCCCGATGCGCCTCGGCGCATCGTTCCGTGCCGTTGGCGCAGTCAGGCGACGTCATCACAACGTCTGCACCGAAGCCTTCGCAGGCGGTGCGAATCCGGTCGTCATCGGTGGCAACCACCACATGATCGACGCCCGCTACCGCCCGCGCCGCGCGCCAGGAGCGCTCGATCAGGGTGCGTGGCGTGCCGGTCGCCCCGGTCAGCGGCACCAGCGGTTTGCCCGGATACCGCGACGATGCGTAACGTGCAGGGATGACAATCAGCACCGTCATCAGGCACTCATCAGCGTGACGCCGGGGGCATAGGCGATGAAGAATGGATTGGCATAGCCCTCCTTGCCGTAGGTCAGCGGGCTATGATCGTCAAAACGCACCACCTTGCCGCCGGCACCCTGCAACACGGCATGGCCAGCTGCGGTGTCCCATTCCATCGTGCGCCCGACGCGCGGGTAAAGATCGGCTTCGCCCGTGGCGACAAGACAGAATTTCAGCGACGATCCCGCGCTCTTCATGTCCTTCACGCCATATTTGTTGATATAGTCATCCGTCGCCTGGTCGCGATGGGACTTGCTCGCCACCACCATCAACGCGCCGTTGTCGGGCGTCGCGACCCGGATCGGGCTGACCGGACCGATCGTGTCGGGGGCCAGCGCGCCGCTCTCCTCGACCGACTGCCCATCCGCCTGCGTATAGAACATGCGTCCCTTGGCCGGGGCATAGACCACGCCACGCGTCGGCACGCCGTTCTCCACCAGTGCAATATTCACCGTGAAATCGCCGCGCCGGTGGATGAATTCCTTGGTGCCATCCAGCGGATCGACGATCAGAAACGTATCGCCGGTTTCGCTGTGGCTTTCCGCCTGTTCTTCGGTGACCAGCATCACATCGGGAAACGCGGCGCGCAGCCCGGCCGAAATCAGCGCGTCGGCGGCTTCGTCCGCTGCCGTCACCGGGCTGTCGTCGGATTTGACCTTCACGTCGAAATCGTCCGAATTGTAAATCTCCATGATCTTGGCGCCTGCCTCGATGGACAGTCGGCGGATAACGGGGATCAGCTCTTCATGGGTCACGCGGGCTACTCCGATGCGGTTTGTTGATAAGCGATTGTCCGCCCCTTATGATGGCAGCGCAACGGTTCGGCAAGATTTCCGTGGCAAGTTGGGCAGCGTCACAGGATCACAGACCCATGTTCGTTCAACCCCGAGGCAAATCCCGGCTGGCCGGCGCCGCGCAGATCGCCGGACTGATCTATCACGCCGTGGCGCGCAACGTGCGCAAACGCCACCACAACGCGTTGGTCGCGATCCTGCTGAACATGATGCAGATAGTGCTGTTCGTCATGGTGTTCTATTTCATGTTCATCGTCCTGGGGCTGCGCGGTTCCGCGGTGCGGGGCGATTTCCTGCTCTACGTGATGTCCGGCATCTTCCTCTTCATCTGCCATACCAAGGCGGTGAGCGCGGTCGCCGGTGCCGAGGGGCCGAATTCGCCGCTGATGCAGCACGCCCCGATGAACACGATTGTTTCCATTTCCGCGGCGGCGCTGGCATCGCTCTATGTCCAGACGCTGTCGATGTTCACGATCCTTCTGATCTATCATATCGCCTTCACCCCGATAGAGATCGAGCATCCCGCCGCCGCGTTCGGAATGCTTCTTCTCGCCTGGTTCACCGGATGCGGGGTCGGGCTGATCTTCATGGTGCTCAGACCCTGGTTCCCGGTGGTGGTCGGCATCCTGGTCACGATCTACCAGCGCGCCAACATGATCGCTTCGGGAAAAATGTTCCTGGCCAACACGCTGCCGGCATACATGCTGGCCATGTTCGACTGGAACCCGCTGTTTCACGCGATCGATCAGGCGCGCGGCTTCGTCTTCATCAACTACAACCCGCATTTCAGCAACTGGCACTATGCGTGGTGGCTCGGCGTGGTCTTCATCGTGATCGGTCTCATGGGCGAGTTCTACACCCGGCGCCACGTCTCGGTCAGCTGGAAGGCCCGCCGCTGATCCGTGCGCCTTTCATCTTTGGCGAAATACTCCGGGGAGTGCGAGGGGCAGCGCCCCTCGCCATTCTGCCCCCCCCCGCCATGATCGCAATGATCCCCGTCACGTCACAACCCGCAATGTCAGGTTCAGCCGTCCCCCCTTCGGCAAAAGACGGGAGGATCGGAACCGGATCCGATCGATCCCGTGATAGGTCAGCCGCGCCGCCCCGCCCATGACCACGACATCCCCCGAGGTCAGCCATAGCGATTCTGTCGATCCGCCCCGCGTTGGATTGCCGATGCGGAACAGCCCGTCATCGCCCAGCGAAATGGACACGACCGGCCAGGAAAGGTCGGCCTCGTCGCGATCCTGGTGCAGGCCCATCCGCGCATCTTCGCCATACCAGTTGATCAGGCAGCAATCCGGCTGCCGTTCAAGACCGGTGACCTCCTGCCAGATCGTGAGGATGACCTCGGGAATCGCGGGCCACTCCGCGCCGCCGGGATGGCGTGGCGCATAGCGATAGCCGCGCCGGTCCGAGTACCAGCCAAGGCGGCCCGCCGATGTCATCCGCACCGACATCGGTCGTCCATAGGGTGTTTCAGGTCGGAACAGGGGGGCCGCGCTCACCACGTCGCGTACGGCCGCGACCACCGCCTCCTGCCTGGCCGGATCCAGCATGCCCTTCCATATCTCGAAGCCGCGCAATTCAAGACAGCTCACCGACGGTTCTCCTTTCCTGACAAACCGGTTCAAAATTCTTCCAAGATTCGTGGATTCAGCCGCGCAACGACGGTTGCAGGCCGCATGTCTGCTCCCTATATACGCCGGGACGCGCACTGGCGGGACCCCCGCTATCGCGCAACACAATCGGGGTCGGGATGCCATAACGGGTTCAGGCCTCGGGTCATCGCCTTGAAACAGCTAGGGATCAAAAACCAAAATGAGCAAAGTAATCGGAATCGACCTCGGCACCACGAACAGCTGTGTTGCCATCATGGACGGAAGCCAGCCCCGCGTGATCGAAAACGCAGAGGGCGCCCGGACAACCCCCTCCATCGTCGCCTTCACGGACGAAGAGCGGCTCGTCGGCCAGCCTGCAAAACGCCAGGCCGTCACCAACCCGGACAACACCATTTTCGGCGTCAAGCGCCTGATCGGTCGTCGCAATGACGACCCGGATCTGGCCAAGGACAAGAAGAACCTGCCCTTCTCGGTGATCGATGGCGGCAATGGCGACGCATGGGTGGAAGCCAAGGGCGAGAAATATTCACCGAGCCAGATCTCGGCCTTCATCCTCGGCAAGATGAAGGAAACCGCGGAATCCTATCTCGGCGAGGACGTCAGCCAGGCGGTCATCACGGTGCCGGCCTACTTCAATGACGCCCAGCGTCAGGCCACCAAGGACGCGGGCAAGATCGCCGGTCTGGAAGTGCTGCGCATCATCAACGAACCGACCGCGGCGGCGCTGGCCTATGGTCTGGACAAGGAAGACACGCACACCATCGCGGTCTATGACCTCGGCGGCGGTACATTCGACGTGACCATCCTGGAAATCGACGACGGCCTGTTCGAGGTGAAATCCACCAATGGCGACACCTTCCTCGGCGGTGAAGACTTTGACATGCGCATCGTCAACTATCTCGCCGACGAGTTCAAAAAGGAAAACGGCGTCGACCTGACCAAGGACAAGATGGCGTTGCAGCGGCTCAAGGAAGCTGCCGAAAAGGCCAAGATCGAACTGTCCAGCAGCTCGCAGACCGAAATCAACCAGCCGTTCATCTCGATGGATCCGAAAGGCGGCCAGCCGCTGCACATGGTCATGAAACTGACCCGCGCGAAACTGGAAAGCCTGGTCGGCGATCTGATCAAGGCTTCGCTGAAGCCGTGCCAGGCGGCGCTCAAGGATGCCGGTCTGTCGGCCTCCGACGTGGACGAGATCGTTCTGGTCGGCGGTATGACCCGCATGCCCAAGGTCGTTGAGGAAGTGACCAAGTTCTTTGGCAAGGAGCCGCACAAGGGTGTGAACCCGGACGAGGTCGTTGCCATGGGCGCGGCCATCCAGGCCGGTGTTCTGCAGGGTGACGTCAAGGATGTCGTGCTGCTCGACGTGACGCCTCTGTCGCTGGGCATCGAGACGCTGGGTGGCGTGTTCACCCGCCTGATCGACCGCAACACGACAATCCCGACGAAGAAGTCGCAGATCTTCTCGACGGCCGAGGACAACCAGAACGCCGTGACCATCCGTGTGTTCCAGGGCGAACGCGAAATGGCCGCCGACAACAAGATTCTCGGCCAGTTCAACCTCGAGAACATCCCGCCCGCTCCGCGTGGCATGCCGCAGATCGAAGTCACCTTTGACATCGACGCCAACGGCATCGTGTCGGTCGGGGCAATGGACAAGGGCACCGGCAAGGAGCAGAAGATCACCATCCAGGCTTCTGGCGGTCTGTCGGATGACGACATTGAAAAGATGGTCAAGGATGCCGAGGAAAACGCCGAGGCAGACAAGGCCCGTCGCGAGCTTGTCGATGCCAAGAACCAGGCCGAGAGCCTCATCCATTCGACGGAAAAATCGATGGAAGAGCATTCCGACAAGGTGGACCCGACCACCATCGAAGCGATCGAACTGGCGATTGCGGCGCTCAAGGACGAGCTGGAAAGCGAGAATGCCGAGAAGATCAAGTCCGGCATCCAGAACGTGACCGAAGCGGCAATGAAACTTGGCGAAGCCATCTACAAGGCGAGCCAGGAGTCGGAAGAAGAACCGGCGGCAGCCGATGCGGGCCCGGGCGACGATGATATCGTCGATGCCGAGTTCGAGGATCTGGACGATAACAAGCGTGCATAAGACGCTTGTTTGATACTGGATGGGCCGGCCCGATCGCGGCGCCGGCCCTCTGACGTTCAGACAGGAGGACAACAGAATGTCAAAACGCGACTTCTATGACGTGCTTGGCGTGACCAAGGGCGCCTCGTCCGACGAAATCAAGAAGGCCTATCGCAGGAAGGCCAAGGAACTGCATCCCGACCGGAATGCCGACAATCCCGATGCGGAGAGCCAGTTCAAGGAGGCCAACGAGGCCTACGAAGTTCTCAAGGACGCCGAAAAGAAAGCCGCCTATGACCGGTTCGGCCACGCCGCCTTCGAGGGTGGCATGGGAGGCGGACGCGGCGGGCGGCCCGGCCAGGGATTTGGTGGCGGCGATTTCTCTTCGGCCTTTTCCGATGTATTCGACGACCTTTTCGGCGATTTCATGGGCGGGCAGCGGGGCGGCGGCGGACGACGTCCGGCGCGTGGGGCGGACCTGCGCTATAACCTGCGTGTCACCATGGAAGATGCCTATTCCGGTTTGCAGAAAACCATCAACGTGCCCACTGCGGTGGCCTGTTCGGCCTGTGACGGCAACGGATCGGAAGGGGGGGCGGAACCGACGACATGCCCGACCTGTTCGGGGATGGGCAAGGTGCGCGCGCAGCAGGGCTTCTTTACCGTCGAGCGGACCTGTCCGACCTGTTCCGGGCTTGGGCAGATCATCAAGAACCCTTGCAAGGTTTGCGGCGGACAGGGGCGCGTCGAAAAGGATCGGGCACTGAACGTCAATATTCCCGCCGGTGTCGAGACAGGCACCCGCATTCGTCTTGCAGGCGAAGGAGAGGCGGGGATGCGTGGTGGCCCGCCGGGCGATCTCTATATCTTTGTCGAAGTGCAGGCCCACGATCTGTTTGAACGGGATGGCACCAATCTCTATTGCCGCGTGCCGGTCAGCATGGCCAAGGCGGCACTTGGCGGCGCGATCGAAGTTCCCACGATCGACGGTGGTCGCGGGCGGGTCCAGATCCCGTCGGGCAGCCAGTCCGGCCGCCAGATGCGCTTGCGTGGCAAGGGCATGCCGGCGCTGCGCGGTGGCGGGACAGGGGACATGTTCATCGAACTGGCGGTGGAAACACCGGTCAACCTGACCAGCCGTCAGAAGGAACTGCTGCGCGAATTCGAGGAACTGGGCGAGGACAACAATCCGGAATCCAATTCGTTCTTTTCCTCGGTGAAATCCTTTTGGGATGGCATGAAGGGCTGAGCAGCGCCGATCATCGCCGATAGTCGAAACTGGACGTCAGCCGGGTGGTTGGCGTCCTTTTTCGTGTCCGTGGTCAGATGTGTGGCGCGACCATTCCGGTTAACCGAATGTTCATCCCGGCCGATCAGGTTCGGGGCATGGCTGATCGTCCCGCATTCCGTGAAACCCGGTCATTGTTTGATAGCCATGACGAGGCGCCGGTTCGGCCGGAGAAGCGGGGCAGGCTGCCGTCCTATATCGCGGATCATCGCAAACGCCTGCGTGAACGTTTCGTGCGCGGCGGAGCGACGGCAATGCCGGATTACGAGCTTTTGGAACTGCTGCTGTTTCGCTCGGTCCCGCGCCGGGACGTGAAACCGCTCGCGCACGACCTGCTCGCGCAATTTGGCGATTTCAATCGGGTTCTGGCGGCACCGCCCGAGCGGCTGGCCGGGATCAGCGGGGTGGGCGAGGCCGTAATCACCGATCTCAAGATCGTCGAAGCGGCGGCCCACAGGATGGCGCGGTCGCGGGTGCTGCAACGGCATGTGATCTCAAGCTGGGATGCGATTCTGGATTATTGCCATACCACGATGGCCCATCGCGAGACCGAACAGTTTCGCGTATTGTTCCTTGACCGCAAGAATGTGCTGATCGCAGATGAAGAACAGGCCGCCGGTACGGTTGATCATGTCCCGGTCTATCCGCGTGAGGTGGTCAAACGCGCGCTGGAACTGAACGCGTCGGCGCTCATACTTGTGCACAACCATCCGTCGGGCGACCCGTCGCCGTCGCAGACGGATATCGACATGACGCGGCAAGTACAGAAGGCTTGCGATGCGCTTGGCCTGACACTTCACGAGCACCTGATCATCGGCAAATCAAGCGAGATGAGTTTCCGCGCGCAGGGCTATCTCTGACCGCACGGCGTCAGAGCAGCCTGCCGTGGCAATGCTTGAACTTCTTGCCGCTGCCGCAGGGGCATTTCGAATTGCGTCCGGGGTTGCCCCAGGTGGTGGGGTCGTTTTCGTCGAATCCGGGCTGCGCTTCGCCGGGGTCGGTGACGGGCTGTTCCTGCGCCGCGTCGTCCTGTGCCGGTGCAGCCTGGTTCAGCTGCATCTGTTGCGCGGCGATCTGCGCCATCATCTGCTGCTGCTCTTCTTCGGTCAGCGGCCGGATCTTGGCGAGGTTTTCCGTCACCGTTTCGCGCAGACCGTCGAGCAGGCCCTCGAACAGCTGAAAGGCTTCGGTCTTGTACTCGTTGAGCGGATCGCGCTGCGCATAGCCACGGAACCCGACCACCGAACGCAGATGTTCGAGCGTCAGAAGATGCTCGCGCCATTTGGTGTCGATGGTCTGCAGCAGAATCTGCTTTTCGATGTTGCGCATCGAGTCCGGGCCAAAGTCGATAGCCTTTTTCGCCATCAATTCGTCGGTCGCCTTGACGAGCCGTTCGCGGATCACCTCGTCATCCACGCCTTCTTCCTGGGCCCATTCCATGACGGGCACGTCGACACCGAGTTTCTCGATCACCTGCGCATAGAGCTTCTCTGTATCCCATTGGTCGGCATAGGATTTCGGCGGCATGTAGGTGTCGATCAGGTCGTCGATGACCTGATATCTCATGTCTGCGGTGATCTCCGACAGATCCTTGGCCGCCATGATCTCGCGGCGTTGACCAAAGATCACCTTGCGCTGATCGTTCATCACGTCGTCGAATTTCAGCACGTTCTTGCGCATGTCGAAATTGCGGCCTTCGACCTTGGCCTGCGCGCGTTCGAGCGATTTGTTCACCCAGGGATGAACGATGGCCTCGCCTTCCTTCATGCCCAGCGTCGAGAGAACCTTGTCCAGACGGTCCGATCCGAATATGCGCATCAGGTCGTCTTCAAGGCTGAGATAGAACACCGTGCGGCCGGGGTCGCCCTGGCGACCGGACCGCCCGCGCAACTGGTTGTCGATGCGGCGGCTTTCGTGACGTTCGGACGCCATCACAAAGAGACCGCCGGCATCCAGCACCTTCTGCTTTTCTTCGGCGTGGCGCGCCTCTTCGGCCGCGCGAAGTTCGACGGGATCGGCGTCGGGGTTTTCTTCCAGCGCCGCCAGCACCTTGAGTTCGACATTACCGCCCAGCTGGATGTCGGTTCCCCGTCCGGCCATGTTGGTCGCGATGGTCACAGCGCCAAGCCGGCCTGCATCCGCAACGATCTGCGCTTCCTGCTCGTGCTGGCGCGCGTTGAGCACGTTGTGCTTGATCCCGGCCTCTGTCAGCAACTGGGACAGCATTTCCGATTTTTCAATCGACGTGGTGCCGACCAGCACCGGTTGCCCCTTGGCGTTGGCCTTCTCGATTTCCTTGATGATCGCTTCGTGTTTCTCGCGCGCCGTGCGATAGACCTGATCGTCCTCGTCGACACGGGCGATCGGTTTGTTGGTCGGCACTTCGACCACGCCGAGCCCGTAGATTTCCTGAAATTCCTCGGCCTCGGTGACGGCGGTGCCGGTCATCCCGGACAGGTTTTCGTAAAGCCGGAAGTAATTCTGGAAGGTGACGCTGGCGAGAGTCACGTTTTCCGGCTGGATCTTGACGCCTTCCTTGGCTTCGATGGCCTGGTGAAGCCCCTCGGACAGGCGGCGACCGACCATCATGCGGCCGGTGAATTCGTCGATCAGAACAACCTGGTTGTCGCGGACGATATAATCCTTGTCCTTCTGAAACAGCTTGTGCGCGCGCAGGCCCTGGTTGACATGGTGCACGATTGTGGTGCTCTCGGGATCGTAGAGCGATTGTTCGGGTTCAAGCAGGCCGCGACCGTGCAGTTGCTGTTCCAGGAATTCGTTGCCTTCGTCGGTGAAGGTCACGTTGCGGGTCTTTTCGTCGATCGTGAAGTGCTCGTCGGTCAGCGATGGAATGACCGCATCGATCGAGACGTAGAGTTCGGAGCGGTCCTCCGCCGGTCCGGAAATGATCAGCGGAGTCCGGGCCTCGTCGATGAGGATGCTGTCGACCTCGTCCACGATGGCGAAATTGTGCTGTTTCTGGAACACTTCGCCGAGGTCCGACTTCATGTTGTCGCGCAGATAGTCAAAGCCAAGCTCGTTGTTGGTGGCATAGGTGACGTCGGCGGCATAGGCGGCCTTTTTCTCGGCCTCGGGCTGCTGTGGATAGACGACGCCGGTGGTCAGGCCGAGCGTCGCGAAAACCTTGCCCATCCATTCCGCGTCGCGCTTGGCGAGATAGTCGTTGACGGTAACGACATGCACACCCTTGCCGGTCAGCGCATTCAGATAGGCGGGAAAGGTCGCAACCAGCGTCTTGCCTTCGCCGGTCTTCATTTCCGCGATATTGCCCTGGTGCAGGAACACCCCACCCATCAACTGAACGTCAAAGGCACGCAGGCCAAGGGCCCGCTTTGCAGCTTCGCGACAATTGGCAAAGGCTTCGGGCAACAGATCGTCGAGTTTCTCGCCGTCCCTGGCGCGCTTGGCGAGTTCCTGCGTCTTTTCCTTCAGGCCGTCGTCAGTCAGTTTCTCGTAATCCGCTTCCAGCGCGTTGATTTGTTCGATCAAGGGACGCGTCGCCTTGACTTTGCGGTCGTTCGGTGTGCCGAACACCTTTTTGGCGATTGTTCCGAATCCCAGCATGATCACTCCAGCCGATCTGACTTTTACTCTTTGGTGCAGTCTTGCCCGTCCTGCCTGCAACCCATAGATACACGGCAGAAAGACGGCGCTGCATAGGCCTCAAGGCGATGTAAGGGTCGGGTGAAACAGTGTCAACGCCACGCCCCGCCGTGGCCCATGAATAGGAAGATTTCATGCCCAAACATCTCACATTTCTGCCGGTTCTGGCCCTGAGCGCCGCGATATCGACCGCAGCACTGGCCGACTCGGGTCCGAATGCGGAGACCGTTGTCGCGAGCGTCAATGGTGAAGAAATCACATTGGGACACGTGATCATGGCGGGCGCGACGCTGCCGGAGCAATATCGGCAGGTTCCGGCCGATGTGCTCTACAACGCCGTCCTGGACCAGTTGATCCAGCAAACCGCGCTCGTGCAATCGCGCGACGGGGATGTGCCGGCTGCCGTGGAACTCTCGCTTGAGAACGAGCGCAGATCCCTGCTTGCGGCGGACGCGATCGAGACCGCGATGGCCGATGTCGGCAGCGAAGAAGAACTTCGTGCCGCCTATGATGCGAAATACGCCGACGGAACAGGCGGAACCGAGTTCAACGCATCGCATATTCTGGTCGAGAGCAAAGAGGATGCCGACGCGGTCAAGGCCGAACTGGACGGCGGTGCGGATTTCGCCGAAACCGCCAAGGCAAAATCGACGGGTCCGTCGGGTCCGAACGGCGGTGAACTGGGCTGGTTCAGCGATGGCCAGATGGTGCCGGAATTCCAGGAGGCTGTGAATGCGCTCGAGGTCGGGCAGGTGTCCGAGCCGATCCAGACGCAATTCGGCTGGCATGTGATTATTCTGAATGACAAGCGCGACAAGGAAGCGCCCGAACTCGAAGCCGTGGCCAATGAGCTTCTGGCGGAACTGCGCCAGAACGCGCTTGAGGACCGGATCGAGGAACTGACCAGCAAGGCCGATATCGAGCGTCCCGTCATCGAAGGTCTGAAACCCGAGATGATCAAGGATCTCGGGCTGATCGGTAACTGATCCATGGCGAAGATCACCTCTCGGTCTCCGCTTGCGCCCGAGCATTTTCCGGATTTGCCGATCGTTCGCGGTGTCCGGTTCGCGACCGCCGAGGCGGGCGTGCGCTATCAGGGGCGCACGGACGTGATGTTGGCGCTCCTTGATCCCGGCACCTCGGTTGCCGGGGTGTTTACCCGGTCGGCGACGCGTTCGGCCCCGGTTCTCGATTGCCAGGCCAAGCTCGGCGGGGCCCCCGAGGGGCCTGCCGCGATCCTGGTGAATTCGGGCAATTCCAACGCGTTCACCGGGCATTTCGGCCAGACTTCGGTACAGGAGATCGCCGAAGCCGTGGCGCGTGTCAGCGGTGTCGCGACCGAACGTGTGTTTACCGCATCGACCGGCGTGATCGGTGAGCCGCTGCCACATGCGCGGATCATCGACAAGCTGGCCGAGTTGAAGGACGGGCTGGACGCCGGCGGCATCGCGGATGCGGCAAAGGCGATCATGACGACCGATACCTTTGCCAAGGGGGCCAGCGCGCAGGTCGAGATCGAGGGCGAGACAGTCACCATCGCCGGGATCGCCAAGGGCTCGGGCATGATCGCGCCCGACATGGCGACGATGCTGGTCTACATCTTTACCGATGCGGTGGTCGATCAGCCGCATCTGCAGGCCGTGTTGTCGGAACTGACCGAGCAGACTTTCAACTGTATCACCGTGGACAGCGACACCTCGACCAGCGACAGTCTGATGCTTTGCGCCACCGGCGCTTCTGGTGTGAACGCCGCCGGCAACGGCGATTTCAGGGCGGCGCTTCACGGCGTCATGCTCGATCTTGCGCATCAGGTCGTAAGGGACGGAGAGGGCGCGACCAAGTTTGTCGAGATTCGTGTGACCGGTGCGGCCTCGGATGCCGATGCCAAGGTGCACGGCATGGCGATCGCCAATTCGCCGCTGGTCAAAACGGCCATTGCGGGCGAGGATCCGAACTGGGGCAGGGTGGTCATGGCCATCGGGAAATCCGGGGCCGCCGCCGACCGCGACCTGCTCAGCATCCGGTTTGGCGACACGCTCGTTGCCGAAAACGGCTGGGTCAGCCCCGACTATCGCGAAGCGGACGCCGCGGCCCATATGAAGGGTCAGTCGCTTTCGATCGCGGTGGATCTTGGCCTTGGCAAAGGAGCGGCGACCGTGTGGACCTGCGATCTGACACATGGCTATATCGAGATCAACGCGGATTACCGCTCGTGAAAACCGTTCTGGTATCCGCGGTTGCGTTGATCGATGTCGATGGCCGGGTTTTGCTGGCGCAGCGCCCCGAGGGCAAGTCCATGGCCGGATTATGGGAATTTCCCGGCGGCAAGGTCGAGCCGGGAGAAACCCCCGAGGCGGCGCTGATCCGCGAGCTTGAGGAAGAGCTCGGGATCAATACCTGGGCCTCGTGCCTTGCGCCGCTGACCTTCGCGAGCCACAGCTATGACGATTTCCACCTTCTCATGCCGCTGTTTGCCTGCCGCAAGTGGGAAGGAATTCCGCGCTCCGTCGAAGGGCAGGCCTTGGCATGGGTGCGGCCCGAGAAACTTCGGGATTATCCCATGCCCCCTGCCGATATTCCGTTGATTCCGATCCTGCGCGACTGGTTGTAGGGCCGAACGCATCTGTTTGGCGGATCAAGGGCCGGTCCTTGCCGGGCACAGCACGGGCTGGCGCTTCATCCATCCCGGTCCGGCGTAACGGCCACACCCCAGGGCTGTTCGCCGACCTGCACCGATTTCACGGCCTTTTGCGTTTCGACGTCGATGATCGTCACGTCGTTGGAATTGCCATTGGTGGTAATCAGGTATTTTTCGTCGGGCGTGAACGCCAGTTGCCAGACCCGCTGGCCGACGATGATATAGTCCACCACCTCGTCGGTCTCGGCATTCACCACCGCGATCCGGTTGGCCGGTCCAAGCGCGACAAACAGCCATTTGCCGTCGGAGGTGATCTTGGCCCCCACCGGTTGCAGCCATTCCGGCAGCACGCCGGGCACGTCGAAGCCGATCTTCTTGCGCAGGGTCGGCGCCCCATCGGCCGCGATGTCGATGACGCTGACCGTGCCACCGATTTCAGAGGTCACATACAGTTTGCTGCCATCCGCCGTGTATTGTGCATAACGGGGCCGCTGATCGACAAGGATGTTGTGCTTGATCTCGTAGTCCGAGGTGTCGATGAAATGCGCCATGTTGGTGGTTTCCGAGGTGTTCACCACAAATCGCGCATCCGGGCTGATGCCCATGCCTTCGGGTTCCACGCCGACGGGGACCTCTGCGAGAACGGTGTGGCTTTCGGTATCGACGACGGTGACGAGGTTGTCGTCCTCGTTGGCGATATAGAGCGGATTGCCCGATGGATGCAGCACGAACAGCTCGGGGTCGGGGCCGGAGGGCAGGGTATAGAGCTCTTCGAACGTGGTGGTATCGAACACCCGAACCGTGTCGTCATCGGATGCACAGACATAGAGCAGCGCGCCATCCGGGCTGATCGTGATGCCGCGGGGGCGGTTTCCGGCGGGAAACTCGGTCACGACCTCCCATGTGTCGCTGTCGATGACGGTGACGGTGTTGCCTTTCTCGTTGCTGACAAAGACAGTGTTTGCGATCGCGCCGGTGGCGATCAGCGCGGCAAGGCAAGTGGTGAGAACAAGCTTCATCCCTGGGTCTCCCGTATCAGTTGAAAGCGGTGCAGGCGGTTTCGGGTGCGTCAAGTCCGAGCGTATCCAGCGGCGAAGTCTGGTGCAGATACCCTTCCTGCGGTGAAACGCTGACGGTGATGCGCCCGTCATAGAGCAGGACGGGCTGTCGCAGCTGTCCGTTCCACGGACGAAACGTGACCTTCTGCCCCTTGAACGCGGCCAATTCGAAACTGTCGCCCAGCACATAATCGCGCAGGCGCGCGGTGTCGGCGGTGCCGGTCCGCGTCACGGCCTCGCCGACGACCCGCAGGGCAAGCCATGTCTGGTAATCCTCTTCGCGGACATACCTGCCCGTCAGCTTTTCAAAGCGGCGCTGGAATTGCGTCGCGCCCCAGGCTTCGTGCGCTGCGTGGAACGTCACCGGGCGCAACCCCGCAGACCCCATGACGGGGCGCGGATCCCACAAATGAAATGGCAGGTAGGGCGCAAAGACGTCCGAGGCGTCGGCGGCGATCACCACATCATGATCGCGCGCGCCCTGCGTGAAGACCGGAAGCTGACGTTGCACCAGAACGTGACCGGTATCGGTCCGCCGGGAACCGCCGGTATCCTCGAATTCCCGCTCTTCGACGATGCTGGCACCGAATTTCCCGGCCGAGCGGCGGTAGGCATCGCCCAGCGACCGATCTGCCGGGTTGGAGCCCTGGATCAGATACCAGCGCGGCCATTTCTTCCACGTGGTAAACTGAGTCACGGCGTCGGCCATCATCGCATCCGAGGGTGCCACGTGCAGCAGATTGGCGCGGCACTGGTCATCGCGCAGAGCCGTGTCGCGGGCAAGGGCATTTATCACGAGCCGATCCGGCCCGGCCCTGTCCGCCAGACGCAGCAGGTCGCCGGCCTGCGCCATGACCACCAGAATATCGAAATCCCGGGCAAGCAGCGCATCAAATGCGGCATCCGCCTCGTCAGGCGGGGTGGCGACGGTTTCGAGCGTGTAGCTGTGCCCGAGAAACCCGCCGGTGGTTGCGTTGTCTTCGGTGGCGAGAAGGGCCCCGGCAAAGCCGATATCGTCCGGCAACAGATCAAAGCGAGATATCGGGGCGGCCTGCGGGTAATCTATGCGGAAGACGACGGTCCGGACATCGACCGCATGTCCCTTGGACGCGCCGAGCAACAGGACGCAGGCCAGCAGAGTTGTCAGGTAACGCAAACCGATCCCCCTTTTCATCATCCTGCCGATTGTTGGATCATTGTGCCAGATGATTGATCCAGCCCAACCGATACTTTTGGCTCATTGCGGGAACGGGGCGGGAAATTACCATGAACCCGACAACGCCTGTCGAGCAACCGGCGCACGATGCCGGCGCAGACGGTCACAACGGTAAGCCCGCGCAACGGGAGGTACAAGAAACACATGCGCTATCTGAAATTCCTGGCGGTGCTGATCGGGGTTCTGATCCCGGCGATGGCGCTGGCCCATGGACCAACCCGGCAAAAGATCTCGCTGAGCACCGATGTCGCGGCCAGCCCGGCAGAGGTCTGGGATGTGATCGGCAATTTTCAGGACATGAGCTGGCATCCGGCGGTGCATTCGACCAGCGGCGAGGGCGGTAACGAGATCGATGCCACCCGCGTTCTGACGCTGGGCGAAGAGGGCGGGCCGACGATTTCGGAAGTGCTCTACAAGTACAGCGCCGAGAAGATGAGCTATTCCTACCGCATCACCGACGTGCTGGTCGAGGTCCTGCCGGTGACCAACTACTCGTCGCACCTGACGGTGATCCCGCTGGACGGCGGCGGGTCAAAGATCGAATGGCGCGGGGCGTTCTATCGCGGCTATCCGAACAACGATCCGCCGCCCGAACTGAACGACGAGGCCGCGATTGCCGCCGTCACCGGTGTCTATCAGGCAGGTCTCGATGCACTGGCGGCCCGGTTTGGCAGCAGCAACTAGGCGGCTGACCCTATGGGTTCTCCCGTCCCTCGTTGCCACGGTCGTGGCGGCGGGGGATTTTGCATATGTGACAAACCAGAACAGCGATGACGTCAGCGTGCTCGATCTGGAAACCGGCACCGAACTCCGGCGCGTGCCGGTCGCGGGCAAGCCGGCCGGTATCGTTGTCGATGAGCGTGGCCGCTACTATACGGTGTCGCCCGACAGCAAGACGGTGCGCCGTTTCGATGCGGCAACCGACGGCGTGCTTGCCGAGATCACGCTCGATGGTGGCCCGATGGGCATCGCGCTGGACCGCTCCCGGGGGCATGTGTTCGTATCGGACTGGTACGAAGCGCGTGTCCGGGTGCTGCATGCGGACACGCTTGCGCCGATTGCCGCATTGCAGACCGGCAGCGCCCCCGCGGGGCTGGCCGTTTCGCCGGATGGCCGGTGGCTTGCCTGTGCCGAACGGGACGCCGACGCGGTATCTATCTTTGATCTCGGGACGCTGAGCAGCGTGCATCGGCTGCCGGTCGGATCGCGGCCCTTTGGTCTGGCCTTCGCGCCGGACGGACGATTGTTCGTGGGCAATGTCGGGTCCGATGACGTATCCGTGATCGACCCTGTGGCAGGTGAGGTGCTCGCGACGGTTCCGGTGGGCGCGCGGCCATACGGGGTTGCCTTTGCGGCCGGGCGTGCTTTTGTCAGCAACCAGTATGCCGATACGGTGAGCGTGCTCGATCTCGCCACGCTGGCAGCGGTTGCCACGATCGATGTGGGGGAATATCCTGAAGGTATCGACAGCACGGTCGATGACACCCGTATCGTCGTGGCGAACTGGTTTTCGAACTCGGTCAGCGTGATCGATGCGACCCTTCTGGAGGTGATCGGCGAGATCGGAACCGGCGACGGGCCACGCGCCTTCGGCCGGTTTGTCATGGGCGGAGAGGAACGATGAAACACGCGTTGATCGCGGTTCTGGCGTATTTGTGCGCGACGGCACCCGCATGGTCGCTCGATGCGCCGGGCTGGCCCGAACTTGCCGCCAGTATCTTCGATGGACGCCCGTTGCAGGACGGATCGGAGCTCATCACGGTCGACAGCCCCTATCGCAGTTCCGACGACGCGCGCACGCTGATTTCGGCGCAGGTCGAGGCGCCGCGCGGCGCGATGCTGGGTAACGTGACACTGGTTCTGGACGAGAACCCGATGCCGGTGTCGGCGGTGTTCAGTTTCGAGCGCCCCCTGCCTCGGTTCCATTTCCAGACGACGATGCGGATCAATGGACCGACGCCGCTGCACGTGGTTGCCGAGACCACGGACGGCCGTTTGTTCGTCTCCGGGCGTTACGTGAAAACCTCGGGGCAGGGCGCCTGTGCCGCCCCGCCCGGGACGAACCCCGACGAGGCGCTGGCGACGCTGGGAGACATCAGCATCGGAATCGATCGCGTGCCCGGAGCCGGGACATCGCTGGACCTCGGGTTGCGCGAACGGCAAGTGGATGTGGATATCAGCCATCCCAGCCATTCGGGCATGCAGATGGACCAGATATCGCTGTTGTTCATTCCGATGCGTTACGTAGAGACGATCGAGGTCGATCTCGACGGGGCGGGTTATGTCGAGATGATCGGCAGCATCTCGTTGTCGGAAAATCCGCGGGTGAGCCTGTCGGTGCCGTCCCGGACGCAAAGCATCGACGTCACGATGACCGATACGGATGGCACGGTCAGCACCGCGCATAAATCCCTGGCGGGGTATTGAGGGGCTGATCGGCAGGATGAGGGGCGCTGCCCCTCAAACTCCCCGGAGTATTTGACCAAAGATGAAGGGGCGCGTTCAGGGGCGCGGCTGGATTTCTTCGGTCGGGTAATCGAAGAACACCCAGCCATCGGTGCCGTCCGGCATCCAGTAGACGGTATCATAGCCGTATTCGAGCGCCCGCTTGGCGGCGTTCCACGACATCCAGCACTCTTGCAGGCAGAAGAACAGAAGCGGGTGAGCGGTGTTTCCCCCGGTTGCCGCATCGAGCCCGGCACGGAAATAGCGATCGGTTGTCCCGGCGATGCCGCCGTAGCCGACATTGGGCAGCCACATCGAACCGGGGATCGAATGGCGCGGTTTTTCCCGCCAGATGGTACCCTCGGGCAGGTTCGCGGGTTTTGGCGGGCGCGGCAGTACGTCGATGAACGCGACGTCTCCTGTGCGCCACAGGCTGTGGGCGGTCTCGGTATCGACGACGGTGGCACCCGCCAGAGTGGACGGGACCGGGGCGCGATAGTGATCCATGCGGTAGCCGTCGGGTTCGGCAACCTGAGCCGCGGCGGCGAGCGGCGCAAACAGCAGCATGCAGAGCGCCGCTCTCCGGATCATCTTGACAGGTCCAGCATTTCGGTGCCCATGTCGTTGAGCAGCGGTACACCGGCGGCGTCGAGCAGGGCGTTGATCTCGGACTGGTTGCGGCGGATCAGTGAGTTCAGCTTTCGTTGCCACACTTTTTCACCCTGACGCACGCCCATGGTTATCCGGAAGAACAGGCGGGGCGGCAGTGTCTCTTGCGTGAGGGGGATGACCTTGAGACCCGGGTATTGCTGTTTCACCAGCGGTCCGGCGAGCGGGCCCCAGAGAATCGCGGCATCGGTGGTATCGGCGGCAAGATCGTCGAGCATGTCGATCGCCGGGGATTCGTGGCGGCGGTCGACCACGAGGTTGTAGGCGCGGGCTTTGAGCATCAGCCCGTTGCGGGCCATATGGGTTGCGGGGGGGCTGCCGGCGATGATGCCGATGACCTTGTCCCGCAGGGCGGGATCGGACAGTGTCGTGACGCCCGACAGCGGGCCATCCGCCGGCACCACCAGCGTATAGGACGAGGTATAATAATGATTGGTGTTGAGCACCAGTTCGTGGCCCTGCGCATACCCCATGACGATGTCACACCGGTTGGCGCGCAGGGTGTTGCGGACAAAGCCGGTTGCCATCGGGTACCAGGTGTATTGTACCGGCACCGCCAGGCGATCGGCGATCAGGTCGGCCAGCTTGTTTTCAAAGCCGGTGCCATCCCGATCCGACATGGGATAGTTGGCCGGATCGGCGCAGACGCGCAGCGCGGTTTTCGACACCAGATCCGAGGTCTGTGCCGTGGCCGTCCCGGCGAGGGCCAGCCCCGCCATCACAACGGCAACGGCTGCGAGCCGGTCAGCCCATGCAGGCATCTTCGGCCTCGCGGATGGAATCGGACTTGGCCTCTTTCTTGCCGGGACGTCCGCGGGGGATCGCGTCCATTCCGCGGGCCTTGAGATAGACGTAGATGTCGTCGAGATAACACATCACGTTGGGGTTCTCGCCGAAATGGGGCATCACCGAATTGCCCACGGTGCGGCCATTCACCACCACGTCGTAAAAGTCGTAATATCCCATCTGGACGGCGGAATTCTTGATCTTGGGGGCATAGGTCGAACCTTCGCCGTCGGGACCGTGGCAGACATGGCATTCGGCATGATAGCGCCGGAAACCCGAGAATGTCAGCCAGTCGACCGTTCCGTCGTCGGCGATGTTGAAGGTCGGAATGTCGTCATCTGTGAAATAACGGCCGCCCTCTTCGTAGGCGACGGGCACTTCCGGATAGTCGTTGGCCGGGTCCACCGGTTGGTCACTCCAGTTTGCGGCGGCCGCCGCGAGCGGAAGTGCTGTTATCAGGCCTGTAGTGATGAAACGTTTAGCGATTCTCATTTTATTCCCCATTGAAACTGGCGGCTGGCGCAATCGCCGAGGCAACCGCGCCAGCCATGTTTCGTGTCGATCGATCAGTCGGGCAGTGCGAACACGGTCAGCTGACCGCCGAGCGCGGTGTAGTCGCTGAGCGCGGCGTATCCGCCCACGGCACCGAGACCATCATTCGGGTTGGTCAGGCCCGCCGCGAGACCGATCCCGGCCCAGCCGCCGACGCCCGAGAGGATGCCGATATACTGCTTGCCCTGATGCGTGTAGGTCATCACGTTGCCGATGATCCCCGACGGGGTGCGGAAGCGGTAGAGCTCTTCGCCGGTTTCCGCATCGACCGCCTTGAGATAGCCTTCAAGCGTCCCGTAGAACACGATGTCACCGGCGGTTGCCAGGGCACCGGACCAGACCGAGAACTGCTCGGGCAGGGACCACTTGATTTCACCGGCGATATTGTCCCAGGCGATGAAATTGCCCATGCCGCCGTGGCTGTCGGGGGCCGGGTACATTGCCAGGGTTGCGCCGACATAGGGCTGACCGGCCGCATAGCTGACGCGGAACGGTTCATAGTCCATGCAGACGTGGTTGGTCGGCACGTACATCAGCTCGGTCTTGGGGCTGTAGGCAGCGGGTTGCTGGTCCTTGGTGCCCAGAGCCGCCGGACAGATGCCGGTCGAGTTCACGTCCTCCCCGTTCTGCTCGGTGGAGTACTGCGCCACGACGGCCGGACGGCCATAGGTGTCGCTAGCCGGGTCCATGTCGACGCCGGTTGTCCAGTTGACGACGGGGTCGTATTTTTCCGCCACCAGCAATTCGCCGGAAACACGATCCATCGTATAGGCCAGGCCGTTGCGGTCGAAATGGGTCAGCAGCTTGCGGGTTTCGCCGTCAATCTCCTGCTCCGTCAGGATCATCTCGTTGATGCCGTCATAGTCCCACTCGTCATGCGGGGTCATCTGGTAGAACCATTTGGCGACGCCGGTGTCGATGTCACGTGCCATGATGGTCATCGACCAGCGGTTGTCGCCCGGGCGCTGCGCCGGGTTCCATGTCGACGGGTTGCCGGTGCCGTAATACATCAGGTTCTCTTCGAGATCCGCCGAGTACCAGCCCCAGGTGGTGCCGCCGCCGATCATCCACTGGTCACCTTCCCAGGTGTTGGTGCCGGAATCCGCGCCCACCGGCTTACCCAGATGGGTGGTGTTCTCGGGATCGACGAGGATGTCTTCGTCCGGACCCATCGAATAGGCGCGCCAGGCCAACGAGCCATCGGCGATATTGTAGGCGGTGACGGAACCGCGCACGCCGAATTCACCGCCGGAGATCCCGACGATCACCTTGTCCTTGACCGGCAGAACGGTGGCGGTGTTGGTTTCGCCCTTGGCCGGATCGCCGTTGACGACGGACCATTCGACTTCGCCGGTTTCGGCATTCAGCGCAACAACCGTGGTATCGGCCTGGTGCAGGAAGATCTTGCCCTCTGCATAGGCGACGCCGCGGTTCACCGTGTCACAGCACATGACCGGGATGACATCCGGGTCCTGCTTGGGTTCGTATTTCCACTTGATCCGGCCTTCGTTGGCAAGGTCGAGCGCGTAGACGATATTGGGGAATGGCGTGTGCAGGTACATCATGTCGCCAATCACCAGCGGCGAGCCTTCGTGACCGCGCAGAACGCCGGTCGAGAAGGTCCACGCGACCTGCAGGTCGCCCACGTTGTCCTTGTTGATTTCGTCCAGTGTCGAGTAGCGCTGGTTCTTGTAGTCGCCAGTCTGGATCGCCCAGTGATTTGGATTGTCGATTTCAGCCACCAGCCCATCATTTGCACTGGCCAGGCTGGCTGTGCAAAGCGCGATGGTCGATGCCAAAGCGAATAGCTTCTTCATTTTCAACTCCCTTGATGATGATGTCCGCATGCTGCCGCGCGACAGTGGTGAACCCAAAAGCTGCGCGTCATGCGGAATTCGCCCGGTTCCTTGTCGTGTCCACCTCCTACCGGGACGAAAACTGTCTGTGTCGGTACCTCCTCTGTTCGCGTGCTCACCGCCGTCCGGCGGGGGCGGTCCTGGGTCAATGGCCTCGGATCTGCGTGGGCGCCGGCGTCACCGCCATGCCCATGCCGCGTCAGCCGGGGCCGCTTGTTGCCTTGTTCAACCGGGTGGCATGCCAATCGACATGCTCGCCCGCAAAGGTCGAAACGAAGTAATAGCTGTGGTCATATCCCGCCTGCATGCGGAACAGGCCGGATTGTCGCCGTCTGGCCATCACCTGCGCCAGCGCTTCCGGGCGGAGCAGGTCGAGAAACTGGTCGTCGGCGCCCTGGTCGATCAGGATATCGCCCTTCCATCCGTGCTCTTCCAGAAGGATCGAGGAATCGTGGCACGACCATGTGGATTCGTCATCGCCAAGATATTCGCTCAGCTGCTTGCGACCCCAGTCGGAGCGGGTCGGATTGGCAATCGGGGCAAATGCGGAAACCGAGTCGAACAGTTCCGGGTTGCGCAGCGCCAGGGTCAGCGCGCCGTGGCCGCCCATGGAATGCCCGGTGATGCCGTGGCGGTCGATGACGGGAAAATTGTCGGTGACGATGCCGCGCAGTTCCGACAGCACGTAATCGTACATCTGGTAATTCGCGCGCCAGGGATCGCGCGTGGCATTGACGTAGAACCCCGCACCCTGACCCAGATCATAGGCCTGGTCATCGGCAACACCGGCGCCCCGCGGCGACGTATCCGGGAAAACCAGCGCTACGCCGTGCCTGGCCGCGTGGGCCTGAAACCCGCCCTTGGTCATGGCGTTCTCATGGGTGCAGGTCAGTCCCGAGAGGTACCACAGGACGGGAACCCGAGCGTTCTCGGCCTGCGGTGGCAGGTAGATCGCAAAGGTCATCTCGGTTCCGCAACTGTCAGAGTGATGCGCACAGACGGTCTGGGCACCTCCGAAACATCTGTTTTCCGAAACGACCTTCATGGTGCTTGCCTCAAAACTCGACGACGGCTCTGATTGATTTTCCCTCGTGCATGAGGTCGAAGCCCTTGTTGATGTCCTCGAGGCCCATCTTGTGGGTGATCATGGGGTCGATCTCGATCTTTCCGTCCATGTACCAG
>JAUIIJ010000077.1 GCA_030431825.1 Alphaproteobacteria bacterium | reverse complement strand
GGAATTCGTCGACCCGGACCGGTTTACGGGTTTCCTCGAATGCCACATCGAGCAGGGACCGGTGCTGGATCAGGTTGGTGAAGCGGTCGGGGTTGTGACCTCGATTGTGGGGCTCAGACAGGTGCAGGTGACGGTCAGCGGCGAACAGAATCACGCGGGCACCACGCCAATGGCAATGCGCAAGGATGCGTTTCAGGGCGCGGTGCGGATTGCGACGCTTCTGAATGACCGCTTCCGCAATCTTGTGACACCGCAAACCGTCTGGACCATCGGACATATGCGCCTTTTGCCCAATGCATCCTCGATTGTGCCCGGTAAGGCGGTGTTCACCATTCAGTGGCGCGACGGCGATGCCGACCGACTGGACCGCATGGAACGGGTGATCGAGTCTGTCCTGCTGGAGGTTGAGAATGGCACCGGCCTGAACATCAGCGCCGACCGCTTGCGCCACGATCTGGTGCCGGTTCCGATGGATGCACGGATGCAAAAGGCTTTGGCGAAGGCCGCCGGTCAGATCGCGCCGGGCAAGTGGCGGTCGATGCCGTCTGGCGCGTTGCACGATGCCTCGAACCTGTCGCGGATGATGCCCGTGGGGATGCTGTTCGTGCCCTCGATCGGCGGTATCAGCCACGATTTTGCCGAGGACACGGGCGAGGCAGATCTGGTCACTGGCCTCAAGGTTCTGGCCCGTGCGGCTGCGGATCTGGCCCCGGCCTGAACGATCACGCCAGTGCAATGCCTTCACCCAACCAAACAGGAGGCAAAATGAAGCCATTTCCCCTTTTCGCGGTGCTTGTCAGCGCTTTTGGCCTGACAGCCGCCGCATCGGCCGACACATTCTCGGAATCGGTGACGTTCTCCGGCGATCTTTGTGCCACCGACGTGGATGGATCGGGTGACTATGACGACTGTGCGACCATCGCTGGAAACACTGGCCAGCGCGGGATCTATGAATTTGTCCTGTCGGGCCTGAATCCAGATGCACAAAGCGATGTGTCGTTCCGGCTGACCTCGCCTTATGCGGATCTCTTTGCCGATCCCGGCGCGAACAATCCTGAAGAGCGGTTTCGGCTCTTGATCGAAGGAGTGAATTTCGGGCGGCTGTTCGATGGGTCCGAGGCGGATGAAGCACAGGTCAATCCGGGGCTGGCGGCCAGCGTGCAGCAGAACATCACCCGCTCTACCGGATCTGCATCTGCCGTTGATCTCAGATTTGATCTGTCGCGCGCCGCGATTGTCCCGTTCCTTCAGGACGGCGAACTGATCGTGTGGCTCGACTTTCGGGAAGACGCCAATATCAATCGGTTCGATGATCCAACCGTGTCCATCAGCTACGAGGTGCCTGACAGCGCTAGCGCACCGGACATGGCGGCGCTGGCAGCAGAGGTTGCACAGCTGAGAGCTGTGGTGGAGAGGCAAACACAGGTCATCGAAGGGCTGACGCGCGCAATCGAGTCATTGCAGACGCGCTAGCGTGCGGTGGTCAGTCCCACTTCACATCGCCAAGAAAAATATAGCCTGCGCCGTAGATCGTCTTGATCAGGCGCGGGTTTTTCGGGTCTTCCTTCAGCTTGGTACGCAAGCGCGAGATGCGCACATCCATGGCACGGTCAAAGCTCTCGCCCGCCGCGCCGCCAAGCGCCTCCTGCATTTGCTGGCGGTTGATCAGGCGTTTGGGGCTGTCCAGAAACAGGCGCAGAACTTCGCCCTCGGCATGGGAAAAGCTGACTTCCTCCCCTGCTTCGTCGATCAGCACATAGCGGTCGAAATATGCAGTCCAGCCTTCGAAACGGGCGGTGTCCGACTGTGCCGGACGGCTGCGCACATCGCGCAGGCGGGCGCGCACGCGGGCCACGACCTCGGCGGGGTCGAAGGGTTTGATGATGTAGTCATCGGCCCCCAGTTCCAGCCCGGTCACACGGTCCTGCACCTGCGCACGGCCCGAGATGATGATGATCGACGCACCCGATTCCAGCGCCAGCCGATGCACTACGGCCAGCCCGTCGCGGTCCGGCAGGCCGAGGTCCACAAGGCAGACATCGGGGGTGGATTTGCGCAGGGCGGCTTCGAACTCGGTGGCGCGGGAATAGGCGGCGGTACGAAACCCGGCTTCAGTCAGCGCTTCTGACAGCATCAGTCGGATCTGCGGTTCGTCATCCAGAATGGTGACCAGCGGTTCGCTCATGCGGTGTCCTCCTGTGCCAGTATGGCGTGTAGCTGGCCGCTGTCGAAGGGTTTCGACAGAATGGGCCAGCACGCCGCACCTCTTTGCCGCAACGGGTGGGACTCTGGCAGCGAGGTCATCAGCGCCAGCCGCAGTTCTGGCCGCCGCCGCGCAACACGGGCCAGCAGGTCGACGCCGGTGGTGTGGCCGGACAGCTTGATATCGGACAGAACCATGTCGATTGCAGTCAAATCAGCCAGAGTGTCGGCCTCGGCAAAACTTGCGGCCTCGATCACCTGATGGCCCATGTCGGTCAGCATTTCGCGCACCGACACGCGAAGGTCGGGCATGTCTTCCACCAGCAGGATCAGCATCGGCTTGGCCTCTGACACCGGCACCGCGCGGAACGGCAGCCGGTAGGTGACGCGGGCACCCTCGCGGTGGTTTTCCAGCTTTACGTTGCCGCCAGACAGCTTGGCGAAGTCGAAGACCATAGACAGGCCAAGCCCTGATCCCGCCTGCCCCTTGGTGGTAAAGAACGGGTCGAGCGCAAATTCCAGCGCCTCTTTTGAAAACCCCGGCCCGGTGTCTTCCACCACGATATCCAGCCAGGTATCGCGCACCTTCTGGGCGCGAATGCGGATCTCTCCGCCCTCGGGGCCAATCGCGTCGCGGGCGTTCAGCACAAGGTTCAGCAGGCTGTCCTGCAAGGATCCCTCATCCAGCATCAACAGCGGGTCGGGCACATTCTGGGTGATCGACAGGTTAATATTGTCGGCAAGGGGCGCGCGGGCCAGCGCCTCGAAGGTTTCGAAAAACCGGCGCATGTCGACCGGGGCGGGATGCAGTTCGCGCGGGCCGGAAATGCGTGCGATCCGGTCCAGCAGGGTGCCCCCCCTGCGCGCCGCGGCAGTCGTGGCGCTGGTCAGTTCCCGCGC
>JAUIIJ010000049.1 GCA_030431825.1 Alphaproteobacteria bacterium | reverse complement strand
AACCCGCTTCTGCTCAAGAAAGTGGATGAACTCGAATTGTCGGTGCGCTCGGCGAACTGCCTGAAGAACGACAACATCGTCTATATCGGCGATCTGATCCAGAAAACCGAAGCCGAGATGCTGCGCACTCCGAACTTCGGCCGCAAGTCGCTGAACGAGATCAAGGAAGTGCTCTCGGGCATGGGTCTGCATCTGGGTATGGACGTCGAGGACTGGCCGCCCGACAACATCGAGGATCTGGCCAAGAAATTCGAAGACGCGTTCTAGACGCGTCCTGAGGACAATGCCCGCGCTTGCGGGGAAATCAGGGCAATACCGCCCCAACAGAGCCCCTGACACGCATCAGGGGCCGTACAAAGCATAAACCTTTGAAAGGAATACTGAAATGCGTCACGCACGTGGTTACCGCCGCCTGAACCGGACACATGAACACCGCAAGGCGCTGTTCTCGAACATGGCCGGCTCGCTCATCGAGCACGAACAGATCAAAACGACCCTGCCCAAGGCCAAGGAACTGCGCCCGATCATCGAAAAGATGATCACGCTGGCCAAGCGCGGCGACATTCACGCCCGCCGTCAGGCTGCGAGCAAGCTCAAGGAAGAGAAAGACGTCGCGAAACTCTTCGACGTTCTCGGCCCGCGCTACAAGGATCGCCAGGGCGGTTACGTGCGCGTTCTCAAGGCCGGCTTCCGCTATGGCGACATGGCGCCGATGGCGATCATCGAATTCGTCGACCGCGACCGCGACGCCAAGGGTGCCGCCGACAAGGCCCGCGAAGCTGCCGCCGAGGCTGCGGAAGAATAATCCGGACCCGTCCGGCAGAATTCAGGAACCCCGCCTTGCACGAGGCGGGGTTCTTTGCGTTCGGGGGCAGGCCATCGTCTGGTCGGGGCCGGAATTGCCGGGTCGGGGCAGAGGCCGCTCGCCGATGCGTGCGTGCGCGTGCCGGTTGCGGCGCTTGCAATCCCGCGGTTCGGGTCGCATATCCGGGGCATGTAACTGATCGGAGCCGCCCATGATCCGCCTCGGCATTCTTGCCCTCGCCATTCTCACCGCGCCCGTCGCGATCGCGGAGACCCGCATTCCGCAAAACCAGGTCGAGGTTTCCCTGAGTTTTGCGCCGCTGGTCAAGCGGGCCGCGCCTGCGGTGGTCAATATCTATGCGCGCCGCGTCGTTGCCGCGCGGTCGACTCCGTTCATGAACGATCCGTTCTTCAAGGATTTCTTTCACGGCTTTGGCAACCCGCAGCCGCGGGTGCAGAATTCGCTCGGCTCGGGCGTCATCCTCTCAGAAGACGGGATCGTCGTGTCCAACTATCATGTGGTGGGCATGGCGACGGAGATCCGTGTCGTGCTTGCGGACCGGCGGGAATACGAAGCGCGGGTGCTGCTGGGCGATGAAGAGGCCGATGTCGCGATCCTGAAACTCGAAGAGGCCGAGGACCTGCCATTCCTGTCGCTGCGAGATTCCGATCAGGTCGAGGTGGGCGAACTGGCGATGGCGATCGGCAACCCGTTCGGGATCGGCCAGACCGTCACCAGCGGGATCGTATCGGGGCTGGCGCGCTCGGGTGCGGCAACCGGGCAGGCGCGGGGCTATTTCATCCAGACCGATGCCGCGGTCAATCCGGGCAATTCGGGCGGGGCGCTGATCGACGTGAACGGCCGGCTCATCGGCATCAACACCTCGATCCTGAGCCGCTCTGGCGGGTCGAATGGTATCGGCTTTGCGATTCCGGCAAATCTCGTGGCTGAATTCGTGCATCAGGCCCGTCTGGGCAACGAACGGTTCGAACGTCCCTGGGCCGGGATGTCCGGTCAGACCGTCAATTCCGACCTGGCGGAGTCGCTGGGGCTGGCGGTTCCCGATGGTATCGTGATTTCGGACCTGCATCCGGCGAGCCCCTTTGCCCGGGCCGGGATGACGGTCGGCGATGTCATCACCCATGTGGGCGGGCAGCCGGTGAACTCACCGCAGGAAATGCTGTTTCGCATGACCGTCGCGGGTATGGGCGAAACCGCCGATGTCACCTGGATGCGCGAGAGCGAGGAGCGCCAGAGCACGGTTGCGATGCTGGCCGCCCCCGATGATCCACCGTCACAGGAGGTGATGCTCGGCAAGCGCACCGTCCTGCCGGAACTCACGGTTGCGCGGGCCAATCCGGCGGTGATCGCGCGTTTCGGGTTGCCATTGAATACCGAGGGCGTGCTGGTCACCGATCCGGGTCCGCTCGGGTCGCGTGTCGGGCTGCAGATCGGCGATGTGATCCGCGAGATCAACGGAGACGAGATCGCGGAGAGCGGCGATGTCGAAACCGCACTGACCCGTCCGGGGCGCAGCGTTCGGCTTGATCTGATGCGGCGTGGGCAACGGCTTAGCCTGCGGTTCCGGCTCTAGCTGTGGCCGACCTGTTCGATTCCGATCAACCCGCGCAGCCGGCGGCGCGCAACCGACCGTTGGCGGACCGGTTGCGCCCCGCGACGCTGGCCGAGGTTATCGGTCAGGAACAGGTGCTTGGTCCGGATGCGCCGCTTGGCGCCATGCTGGCGGCGGGCAGCCTGGGAAGCCTGATCCTCTGGGGTCCGCCCGGCGTGGGCAAGACGACGATCGCAAGGTTGCTGGCGGATGAAAGCGAGCTTCATTTCGTGCAGATCAGCGCCATTTTCACCGGGGTGCCGGAACTGCGCAAGGTGTTCGAGGCCGCGAAAATTCGACATCGGAACGGGCAGGGCACCCTGCTGTTCGTGGACGAGATCCACCGGTTCAACAAGGCCCAGCAGGACGGGTTCCTGCCGCATATGGAGGATGGCACGATCCTTCTGGTCGGGGCCACGACCGAAAACCCGTCTTTCGAATTGAACGCCGCGTTGCTCAGCCGGGCGCAGGTGCTGGTGCTGGAGCGGTTGTCGCTCGCAGATCTCGAGCGGTTGACCCAACGGGCGGAAAGGGAATTGGGGCGCGCCTTGCCATTGACGCCGGGCGCGCGCGATGCGCTGCACGAGATGGCCGATGGAGACGGTCGCGCGCTGCTCAACCTGATCGAACAGGTGACAGCCTGGAAATCCGACGCGTCGCTGGACACCGAGGCGCTGGCGTCGCGCCTGATGCGCCGGGCCAGCAAATACGACAAGTCCGGGGATGAGCATTACAACCTGATCTCGGCATTGCACAAATCGGTGCGGGGGTCCGATCCGGATGCGGCGCTGTATTGGCTGGCCCGGATGCTGACGGGGGGTGAAGACCCGCGTTACCTGGCGCGGCGCATCACCCGCATGGCGGTCGAGGATATCGGGCTTGCCGACCCTCAGGCGCAATCGATCTGCCTGCATGCCTGGGAAGTCTATGAGCGTCTGGGCAGCCCGGAAGGCGAATTGGCGCTGGCACAGGCGGTGGTGTATCTTGCGCTGGCGCCGAAATCGAACGGTGCCTATGTCGGATACAAGGCGGCGATGGTTCTGGCCAGGAAAACCGGCAGCGAGCCGCCGCCCAAACATATCCTGAATGCCCCGACCTCGCTGATGAAGGATCAGGGCTATGGTGCGGGCTACGCCTATGACCACGATGCCGAAGACGCATTTTCGGGCCAGAACTATTTTCCCGACGGGGTCAGGCGCCCGGTGCTCTACCAGCCGGTCGAACGCGGCTTTGAACGGGAACTGAAGAAGCGTCTGGACTACTTTGCCAAGCTGCGAACGCAGCGCGGCACCTGATCCGGCCGGGGCTGCGCCGGCGACGTCCCTTGTCGGGGCATGTGGTGACGCTTTGCTTGACTCTCGCGGCGCGCCGCGCGACATCCGCGCCATGATATCTACGGTTACTCTTGTTGCCCTGGGCGGGGCAATCGGCGCTGCGCTGCGCTATCTCGCGGGGCTGGGCATCGTGCGGATGTTCGGTGCCGGTGAATTTCCCGTTGCGATCATCACCGTGAATGTCATCGGCTCGTTCCTGATGGGGGTTTTCGTGGTTGCCGCCGCGCAGCGGGGGCTGGACCATCTCAGCCCGCTGGTGATGACCGGTCTGCTGGGCGGGTTCACGACGTTTTCCGCCTTTTCGCTGGAAACCGTGATCCTGATCGAGCGCGGGGATGTCGGGCAGGCGGCGCTGTACGTTCTGTTGTCGGTCGGGCTTTCGGTCGGGGCGCTGGCGCTTGGCCTGATGCTGGCACGCGGGGTATTCGCATGAGCGGGGTTCAGACCATTACCGTTGAAGAGGCCGATGCCGACCAGCGTATCGATCGCTGGCTGCGCCGGTTGTTTCCGCATGTGAGTCAGGGACGCATTGAAAAGATGTGTCGCAAGGGCGAGTTGCGCGTCGATGGCGGGCGGGTCAAGGCATCCAGCCGCGTCATGGCGGGGCAGGTTGTCCGAATCCCCCCCTTGCCTGACAGCGAACACCGTCCCGCGCCCAGGCCCACGCGGATTTCCGATGCGGATGCCCGGATGATACAGGACTGCGTGATCTATCGCGATGACGACGTTCTGGCGCTGAACAAGCCCGCGGGGCTGCCGGTGCAGGGCGGGAGCGGGCAGACGCGGCACGTGGACGGCATGGCGGCTGCCTTGCGTTTTGACGCAGAGGAGAACCCGCGCCTCGTGCATCGGCTCGACAAGGACACGTCGGGTGTGTTGCTGCTGGCGCGCACGCGGCAGGCGGCCAAGGGCCTGACGGCGGCGTTTCGGCATCGCAACACGCGCAAGATCTACTGGGCGCTGGTCGCCGGAGTGCCGACGCCCTACCTGGGCGAGATCAAGACAGGGCTTGTCAAGGCACCGGGCCACGGTCGCGGCGGCGAGGGCGAAAAGATGATCGCGGTTCATCCCGACGAGATCGGCGACACGCCGGGTGCAAAGCGCGCGCATACGGTCTATGCCACGCTCTACCGGGTCGCCGGGCGCGCCTCGTGGGTGGCGATGGAGCCGATCACCGGGCGCACGCACCAGTTGCGCGCGCATATGTCGGAAATCGGGCATCCGATCATCGGGGATGGCAAATACGGCGGCTCGGGCCAGGAGAACATGGGCGACGGCTGGGGCGCGCAACTGGGCGGCATCATCAGCAAGAAGCTGCACCTGCATGCCCGCCGGCTTTCGTTCGAGCATCCGGTCAGCCGCAAGGTCGTGACCCTCACCGCACCGCTGCCCGCGCATATGAAAGACAGCTGGGACATCCTTGGCTGGACCGAGGATCTGGCGGCGGACGATCCCTTCGAGGAACTGTTTTGAGCGATCCGTTGCGGCTGGTGATTTTTGACGTCGACGGGACGCTGGTGGACAGCCAGGGCGCGATTGTCGCCGCGATGGGCGCGGCCTTTGTCGCGGCCGGCCTGCCGGTGCCCGAGCGCGGTGACATCCTGTCGACGGTGGGCCTGTCGCTGGATCGCACCATTCTGCGGCTCGCCCCGGAAGCATCGCCCGCGATGCAGGCGCGGCTGGTGGACAGTTACAAGCAAGCCTACCATGCCCATCGCCTCGCTCATGGGGCCGCGGCCGGATCACCGCTGTTTCCCGGTGCACGGGAGATGATCGCGCGATTGGCCACGCGGACCGATCTGGTTCTGGGAATAGCCACCGGCAAGTCCAGGCGGGGGCTTTCGGCATTGCTCCAAGCGCATGATCTGGAGCGGGCGTTCGTCACCAAACAGAACGCAGATGATCACCCCTCCAAACCGCATCCGTCGATGATCCTGGCGGCGATGGCCGAGATCGGAGCCGAAGCGCGCGACACGATCATGATCGGCGACACCAGCTATGACATGGAAATGGCCCGCGCCGCGCGAATCCCGGCGATCGGAGTCGGCTGGGGGTATCACGCGGTGCAACAGTTGCAGCTTGCGGATCATATTGTTCACACATTCGATGATCTGCCTCGTGCAATGGACAGTATCTGGAAAGTGACGACATGAGCGCAAGCAGGCAAAAACGTTTCTGGACAACGACAGCGGTGGCCGAGGACGCCGAAGGGTTCGGAATCGAACTCGACCAGCGCCGGATCAAGACTCCGGCCAAGGCCGTGCTGCTGTTGCCGACGCGGGCGATGGCCGATGCGGTGGCCGCCGAATGGGACGCGCAACAGGACGAGATCGACCCGCTGAGCATGCCGGTCACGCGCTCGGCGAATGCCGCCATCGACAAGGTCCGCCGTCAGCATGCCGAAGTGGCCGACATGCTCGCCGCTTACGGAGACACGGATCTGTTGTGTTATCGTGCAGAGGCCCCTGCCGAACTGGTCGCGCGCCAGTCCGAGCAGTGGGACCCGGTGCTGGATTGGGCGCATGACGCTCTTGGTGCGCGCCTGATCCCGCGCAGCGGCGTGATCCATCAGCCGCAGGCGGCGGACGCGCTGGCAAGGCTGCGCGACCGGGTGCACCAAATGACCGATTTCGAACTGGCGGCCTTTCACGATCTCGTCAGCCTGTCCGGCTCGCTCGTCCTGGGGTTTGCTGCCGCCGAACGCTGGCGCGGGGCCGAGGAGCTTTGGCAATTGTCGCGGCTGGACGAGACCTGGCAGGAAGAGCAATGGGGCGTGGACGACGAAGCGCGTCATCAGGCGGAACGCCGGCGCCAGGCCTTTCTGCACGCGACGCGGTTCATGGACCTGTGCCGGACAACGACGCGCTGAGCGTCGCCAGGGCTGCCGCAGGGGCAACTCGGGCGCCGCAGATTGAATTGTTGGTCCCGAGACTTGACGTTTGAGGATGAATGCGCCCAAACTTGGCCTCACTGAAGGGGGCAGCCCTTTCTTCGGTGTATCCATCGGTATGATACATACCGGGCAAACCGCTCAGGATTCGGGCGGAAAATCAGGAAGAGGTAATCATGAAAAAATCCGTACTACTTGGCGCACTATCGGTCGCCGGCGTCGCTGCGGGAGTCGCTTCGGCGGGTACGTTGGATGACGTCAAGGCACGTGGCAAGCTGAACTGCGGTGTGACCACCGGTCTGGTCGGCTTTGCGGCGCCGGACGCGAATGGCGAATGGAAAGGCTTTGACGTCGATGTCTGCCGCGCGGTGGCTGCGGCGGTTCTGGGCGATGGCAGTGCCGTCGAATTCGTCCCCACGACCGGCAAGACGCGCTTTACCGCGCTGGCCTCGGGCGAGATCGACTTGCTGGCCCGCAACACCACCTGGACTTTTTCGCGGGACGTTGACCTCAAGTTCGAATTCGTCGGCGTGAACTATTACGACGGTCAGGGCTTCCTGGTTCCCAAGGAACTGGGCGTGAGCTCTGCCAAGGAACTCGACGGCGCGACGGTCTGCATCCAGACCGGCACCACGACCGAACTGAACCTCGCGGATTTCTTCCGCTCCAACAACATCAGCTACGAGCCGGTTCCGATCGAGACCAACGCTGAAGGCCAGCAACAATACCTGGCCGGTGCCTGCGACGCATACACCACCGACGCGTCCGGTCTGGCCTCTACGCGTGCTACCTTCGAAGATCCGAGCGCACATGTGATTCTGCCCGAAATCATCTCGAAAGAGCCGCTGGCGCCGCTGGTGCGGCATGGCGACAACGAGTGGGGCGATGTGGTGCGCTGGACGCTGAACGCGCTGATCGCGGCAGAAGAACTGAACGTGACCTCGGCCAATGTCGGCGAGCTTGCCGCCGGTACCGAAAACCCCGAGATCAACCGTCTGCTGGGCACCGAGGGCACCCTTGGCGAGATGCTCGGCCTGGATGCCGACTGGGCGCAAAAGGCGATTACCGCCGGCGGCAACTATGGTGAGATCTTTGCCAAGAACATCGGTGAAACCACGCCGATCGGTCTGGCGCGAGGGCTGAACGCGCAATGGACGGATGGTGGCCTGCTATACGCACCGCCATTCCGCTAAGACACACGGAAACGGGGCGCAGGTCATCCTGCGCCCCGCTTTTTATCCGGAACAATCCTTGATCCCGGGCGAGCGTGGAGCAACCGCGCCGAAAGAACGGATCAGGGAAAACAGGGATACAATACATGACGACAATCTCGGATCCTCCGACCGAGCAGTTTCGCCTGTCGATGCTGCTCAACGACACGCGGTATCGCTCGGCCACCTTTCAGGCTATCGCGGTAATCCTGCTCGTTGCCTCTATCGCCTATCTTGGCTCGAACCTTGCCAAGAACCTGCGCGAGGCCGGGCTGGACATCTCGTTCGGCTTTCTCAGCACGCCTGCGGGCTATGACATCAACCAGACGCTGATCCCCTACAACAACCAGGATACCAACCTGCGCGCCGCGCTGGTGGGCATCCTGAATACGCTGCTGGTCTCGTTCCTGGCCTGCGCCACAGCGACCATTCTCGGGGTTTTCGCGGGTGTGCTGCGCCTGTCGCAGAACTGGCTGGTGCGCAAGCTCATGTCGTTCTATGTCGAGATCTTCCGGAATATCCCGGTGCTGATCTGGATCCTCATCATCTATGGCATCATGACGGTGTCGATGCCCGGTCCGCGCGATTTCCGTGGCGAGAATGCCAGCGCGTCGATGCTTCTCGATGCGGTTGCCGTGACCAACCGTGGTGTCTATATCCCCGCGCCGGTCTGGGGGCCGGGGTCGATGGTGGTTGTCGCGGTTTTCGTCCTTTCGGTCATCGGCGTGTTTGCCTATCGCCGTTACGCGACAAAGCTGCTCTATGACACCGGTCGTCTGCTGCCGACCACCTGGCCTTCGATCGCGATCTTCTTCGTGCCGACCCTGCTGGCGTTTTTCGTCATGGGCTCGCCCATCGGGCTGGATTACCCGGCGCTGAAGGGATTCAACTTTCAGGGCGGCATCAAGATCGGCGCGCCGCTGATCGCGTTGTGGTTTGCGCTGTCGGTCTATACCGGGGCCTTCATCGCCGAGAACGTGCGCGCGGGCATCCAGGCGGTGAGCAAGGGGCAGACCGAGGCAGCCGCCGCGCTTGGCCTGCGGCCGGGGCGCATCATGAACCTCGTTGTGCTGCCACAGGCGCTGAGGGTGATCATCCCGCCACTGATCTCGCAATATCTCAATATCACCAAGAACTCGTCGCTGGCGATCCTGGTGGGGTATGCGGACATTACCGCGACGCTGGGCGGGATCACGATGAACCAGACCGGCCGCGCCATCGAATGTGTCGTGCTTCTGATGCTGTTCTACCTGGTCATTTCACTCTGCATCTCGCTGGTGATGAATGTCTACAACAGCACAACCAGGCTGAAGGAGCGGTGAACGATGTCTGATCAGAACAACAAACCCGCTGTTGCCTTTGTCCGGGAGCAACCCATCCCGGCCTCGCCACCACCGACGAGCGCCTCCGGTCCGGTTCGCTGGTTGCAGGAGAATCTGTTTCCAACCTGGGGGAACGCGCTGCTGACGGTTATCTCGCTCTACGTGATCTACGTGGTTCTGAGTTCGAGCCTGCCCTGGATACTAGGTGGCGTGTGGAACACCAGTTCGCTTGCAGAGTGCCGCGAGGTGCTCGATGGTCGCTCCGCCGCCTGTTTCTCGGTGCTCAGGGAGCGCTGGAATCAGTTGATGTTCGGGTTCAAATACCCGCCCGAATTCTACTGGCGTCCGATCCTGGCATTCTTCCTGATGCTGGTTGCCGCGGCGCCGGTGCTGTTCCCCGATCTGCCGCGCAAGATGCTGGTATTCACGGGGCTTTATCCATTCGTTGCATTCTGGCTGATCTGGGGTGGTACGATCCTGTCGCCGCTGTTGGCGCTGGCTGGCTGTGTGCTCGGCTATCTGGCCTATTCGAAATGGGTCAGCCGCAGCTTTGCAGCCGGCTTTTTCGGCGGTATCGCGGTGGCATTCGTCGTCTGGTGGCTCGGCGGGCTGCTGATCCCCGAAGGCGCTTCTGACAATGCGATGCTGCCGGCAGTGGCCAGTCGTGATCTCGGGGGGTTCATGCTCAACATGATGCTTGGCGTGACCTGCGTTTCGCTTTCGGTGCCGCTGGGTATCGCGCTGGCGCTCGGGCGGCAGTCCGACCTGCCGATCGTCAAGGGCATCTGTGTGATCTTCATCGAGTTCATCCGGGGCGTGCCGCTTATCACCCTGCTCTTTGTTGCAAGCGTGATGCTGGCCTACCTGTTCCCGCCCGATGCCACCGTGGACCTGTTCCTGCGCGTCGTCATCATGATCACCATGTTCTCTGCGGCCTATATCGCAGAGGTGATCCGGGGCGGCCTTGCGGCGTTGCCCAAGGGCCAGAAAGAGGCGGCGGACAGCCTGGGGCTGGACTATGCCCAGGCGATGCGGCTGATCATCCTGCCGCAGGCGCTCAAGATCTCGATCCCCGGCATCGTCAACGTCGCGGTCGGTCTGTTCAAGGATACCACGCTGGTGTCGGTTATCTCGATGTTCGACATCGTCGGCATGATCCGGGGCCCGATCCTGGCATCGACGGAATGGAACGGCGTGTACTGGGAATTGTTCTTGTTCGCCGCAGTTCTGTTCTTCGTCGTTTGTTACAGCATTTCACAGTACTCGCAGTGGCTTGAACGCCGCCTCGAGACAGATCACCGATAAGAGAGGGCTTGAAAAATGGCCGAATCCGCACGTTTGCAAGTATCCGACGAAGTCGCGATCAGCATCACGAACATGAACAAGTGGTACGGAACATTCCATGTGCTGCGCGATATTGACCTGACCGTCTACCGGGGCGAACGCATCGTTATCTGTGGACCGTCCGGTTCGGGTAAATCGACCCTGATCCGCTGTATCAATGCGCTGGAAGAACACCAGAAGGGCAAGATCGTCGTTGACGGGACCGAGTTGTCATCCGATCTCAAGAACATCGACAAGATCCGCTCCGAGGTCGGTATGTGCTTTCAGCACTTCAACCTGTTTCCGCATCTGACGATTCTCGAAAACTGCACGCTGGCGCCGATCTGGGTTCGCAAGATTCCCCAGAAGGAAGCCCAGGAAACGGCGATGCATTTCCTTGAAAAGGTGAAGATCCCGGATCAGGCGGACAAGTATCCGGGGCAATTGTCCGGTGGCCAGCAACAGCGCGTGGCCATCGCGCGTTCGCTGTGCATGAAGCCGCGGGTCATGCTGTTTGACGAACCGACATCGGCGCTCGATCCCGAGATGATCAAGGAGGTTCTGGACACCATGATCGAGCTCGCCGAAGAGGGCATGACGATGCTCTGCGTCACCCACGAGATGGGCTTTGCGCGACAGGTGGCGAACCGCGTCATTTTCATGGACGCGGGACAGATCGTTGAACAGAACGAGCCGGAAGAGTTCTTCAACAATCCGCAGAGCGAGCGTACCCAGCTGTTCCTGAGCCAGATCCTGGGACACTGACAAAGCCCGAACGGAGGTTCTAAAGTGGGCGGAGCAGGTTCTGTTCCGCCCTTTTCACGCGCGGTGGTGCGTTTCGGTCAGGCCATCAATTCGCGTGGAATCACGAAATCCAGAACCTTGCCCGTGCCGCGCTCGACTTCGTCCCAGCCTTGGATGTCGAACTCCATCACCACGGTTGCGCCGGTCGGGAAATCGGAAAACCTGGGGTGATCGGGTGGCGCTGCGGCCATGTCTTGCGCAAACAGGCTGATGCCGGGGTTATGCCCGATCATCAGCACGGTTTCGCCGCTGCCGGTTTCAAGGACCAGCTGCATTTCGGCGGCATCCGCATGATAGAGGGTGCGGGTGAAATCGGCCGTCAGCGACAGGCCCAGACCGGCAAAGGTCTCCTGGGTTCTTCTCGCGGTTGAAACCAGCGCCTGATCGGGTTGCCAGGGTTTGCGGGCCAGCCATTCGCCAAGCGCCTTTGCCGAGCGGCGGCCCCGCTTGTTCAGCGGGCGGTCATGATCGGCCAGCTTGTAATCATCCCAGCTGGACTTGGCGTGGCGCATCAGGATCAGGGTGCGGGTCATTTCGGATGGAACGCTTTCATATGTAGGGCGGATTGGGCCGGGAGGCGGTCGGCCCCGGCGCTGATCGGGCAGGCTCGTCTGGCGGCACAGCCATTCTGCATGCAATCCTGACCGGCTACCGTGTCGAGATAAGCATGACAGGTGGCAAGATCATAGGGGTGTGTGTCGCTCAGCGCGCCAACCGGGCAGGCGGTGGCGCAGGGGCGGGCGCTGCATGTGTTGCAGGGCGTTTCATCCGCGCAGTTCGGCAGGGGCAGTTCGGTTGCAAAATGCAGCGCGCCGCGAAACGAGATCATCAGGCCAACCGTGTCGTGAACCAGCATCCCGGTCGGGCTGGCATGGGCGCGGCCCGACCGTGTCGCCCAATTGATGAAGGGCGCATAGGGCGGACCGCCAAATGGAAAATATGCCGTCGCCCCGTAGCGGTCGGCCAGCCGTGTCACGACGCGCAGGGACCAGCGATCGACAGGATCGGCGCGACCGTCCCTTGCCTCGGGTGAAGCGGTGAATGCGCGCCAGAAATCCGGCCCGCATCCCAGCAGGATCAAGGTGCCGTCTGACAGATCCTGCAGCGATACCCGCGACGGATGAACGGCCCCCATCAGCAGGAGGCCGAATTCGATCAGGTCATGGCCCAACCGGTCCAGCACTGCGGCCTGATCCGATGCCGTTGCGTCGGGGCCGTGCATCGCGTCAGTCCGGTCGAATGATGGAACCGGCGCCATGTTCGGTGAACAGTTCCAGCAGGCAGGCATTTGGCGCCCGCCCATCCAGAATGACCGCGGCGCGAACACCGCGTTCGATCGCATCCAGCGCCGTTTCGGTCTTGGGGATCATCCCGCCGGCGATCACGCCATCGCGGGTCATCTCGCGTATCTGCTCGGTCCTGAGTTCTGTCACGACCTCGCCATCGGCATTCTTGACCCCCGACACATCGGTCAGCAGCAACAGGCGGTCCGCCTTGAGCGCCCCGGCAATGGCGCCCGCGGCGGTGTCGCCATTCACGTTGAAGGTCTCGCCATCCGCACCCGCGCCGAGCGGTGCGATTACCGGGATCATGTCGCGTTCGAACAGCGTATGCAGAAGCTTGACGTCCATCTTCGACGGCGTGCCGACAAACCCGAGTGACGGGTCGGTCTGCTCGCAGATCATCAGGTTTGCGTCCTTGCCGGAGATCCCGACCGCGCGGCCGCCCTGCCGGTTGATTGCCTGAACGATCCGCTTGTTGACCAGCCCGGACAGCACCATCTCGACCACCTCTACGGTGGCGGTGTCGGTGACGCGCTTGCCATTGACGAACTCGGATTTGATTTCGAGCTTGTCGAGCAGCGCGTTGATCATCGGTCCGCCGCCATGCACGATGACGGGGTTCACGCCGACCTGCTGCATCAGCACGATGTCGCGTGCAAAGCTGTCCATCGCCTCGTCGCTGCCCATGGCGTGACCGCCCAGCTTGATGACAATGATGGCGTCCGTATAGCGTTGCAGGTAGGGCAGGGCGCTCGACAGCGTCGACGCCGTGGAAATCCAGTCGCGGTTCATTTGCCGTGTCTTCATATTGCTCATCCGATCGCTAAAGGGATGTCATGGTTTGCCGCCCGGCTGCAAGGGCTCAGATCAGGCCGGCGATGATGGCGCGAAGCGTGGCGATCCCGTCGCCCTTTTCCGACGAGGTCAGGACGATTTCCGGGAAGGCGGCGGGATGTTTCGCCAGGGCGCCCCGGACCTGGCCGAGCACGCGCGCACGATCCGCGGCCTTGACCTTGTCGGTCTTGGTCAGGACGCATTGAAAGGTCACCGCGGAACCATCCAGAAGCGCCATGATTTCCGCATCCACCGGTTTGACGCCGTGCCGCGAGTCGATCAGTACGAAAGCGCGGCGCAGGGTCTGGCGGCCCGACAGGTATTGTTTGAGCAGCCGTTGCCACTTTTCCACCACCGGCAGCGGTGCGTTGGCAAAACCATAGCCCGGCAGATCGACAAGATAGAGATCGGGACCCTGGGAGAAGAAATTGATCTCTTGCGTGCGGCCCGGCGTGTTCGATGCGCGCGCCAGGGCCCTGGTGCCGGTCAGCGCGTTGATCAGGGTCGATTTCCCGACATTCGAACGTCCGGCGAAACAGACCTCGACCCGGTCGGCCGGCGGCAGACCCGACATGGCGACGACGCCCTTGACGAATTCGGACTCTCGCGCAAAGAGCAGCCGCCCGGCTTCTGCGGTCGCTGCATCTGGTGCCTCGGCCAGGGGAAATGTCATCTGCATCGGGGGGGCCGCCTTGTGTTGTTGCGCGCCTGCGTTGTGCGCGGCCCCGGCATCGCCGCTTTTGTGCGGTCCGGGGCGCGCAGGATCGGCATCTCCAGCAGGCTGTGGCCCGCGCCGGTCATTCCTTTTCCGACTTGGCCTTCCGGCTGAAGCCCGCCTTGATATTGCCGAACACGTCCGGCTTGTAGCCCTGGCTGCGCATGATCAGGTATTGCTGCGTGAAGGTGATGGTGTTGTTCGCAATCCAGTACACCACGAGGCCGCTGGCAAAGCTGCCGAGCATGAACATGAAGACCCAGGGCATCCACGCAAAGATCATCTGCTGTGTGGGATCGGTTGGCGCCGGGTTCAGCTTCTGCTGCAACCACATGGAAATGCCGAGCAGCAGGGGCAGAATGCCGATAAAGATCGTCGCCATCAGCGTTCCCGGCTCGGGTCCGGCAATCGGTAGCAGGCCGAACAGGTTCATGATCGATGTCGGGTCGGGCGCCGAAAGATCCTGGAACGGACCGAACCAGGGGGCCTGACGCAGTTCGATGGTGACGAAGATCACCTTGTAGAGCGAAAAGAAGATCGGGATCTGCAACAGGATGGGCAGGCAGCCGGCGGCGGGGTTCACCTTTTCCTTCTTGTAGAGTTCCATCATGCCCTGCTGCAGTTTCTGGCGGTCGTCACCGGCAGATTCCTTCAGCTTTTCCATCTGCGGTTGCAGTTCCTTCATCTTGGCCATCGAGACGTAGGACTTGTAGGCCAGCGGGAACAGAACCGCCTTGATGATCAGGGTGAGGCCGATGATCGACCAGCCCATGTTGCCGATCAGCAGGTTGATATTGTGCAGCAGCCAGAAGATCGGCTTGGTCAGGAAAAAGAACCAACCCCAGTCGATGCTGTCGATGAAGTTCTGGATGCCGCCCTTTTCGTAATTGCGCAGGACGTTCCATTCCTTGGCCCCGGCAAAGAGCTGTGTGGTCACATCCGCCGTCTGACCATCGGCCACGGTTTGCGTCGAGAGCTTGGCGGTGGTCTGGTAGATGTCGCGCGACGTGTCGTGCAGCGCGCTCACCTTGAACGGCGTGCCCGGTTCGGGAATGAGCGTCGACATCCAGAAGTGGTCGGTAAAGCCGATCCAGCCATTTTCGGTGATGGCGGTTTCCGCCGCTTCGGCGGCCGGGGACATGTCGTCATAGTCGATTTCCTCAAGCGTGCCGTCGGCCATCGAAACGACGCCTTCGTGCAGGATGAAGAAATTCTTCAGGTCCGCGGGTTCGCCATGCCGGGCAAGAATGCCGTAGGGGGCCAGGCTGACCGTACCGCCCGAGCCGTTTTCGACCGACTGGCTGACGGTGAACATGTACTCGTCGTCAACCGACAATTCGCGGCGGAAGGTCAGGCCGTTGCCGTTTTCCCAGGCGAGGGTCACGGGCGACCCGACCGCCAGCGTATCGCCGGATTCGACTGTCCATTCCGTGTTGGCACCGGGAACGTCGTCCAGCGTTAGCCCGGCTCCGGGCGCCCAGCCGTAGAGGGCGTAATAGGCAGACGGGGTGCCGACGGGCGACAGCAGCTTGACGATCGGCGAGTCAGGATCACGCGTGACGCGATAATCCTTGAGCGAGAGGTCGTCGATACGGCCACCGAGAAGCGATATGCTGCCGGTCAGGCGCGGTGTGTCGATCTTGATCCGGGGGGCCTCGGCGAGCGCTTCTTCACGCACCTGCGTCTGGGCGGCGGGCGAGGCGGGGACATCCGCGGTGGTCGGGGCGGCGGCCAGCGCTTCGCCCTCGATGTCCTGGGTCATCGCTTCGGGTTCGGGCGCAGGCTCGGGTTCAGGGGGCGGGAACAGAACGAACCAGACGAGGATCACCACGAAACTGAGCGCGGTTGCGAGTATGAGATTCTTGTTCTGATCGTCCATCTGGGACAGCCACCTTGTACAGTCTATGACAGGGTGGGTTCAACAGAGTAGCGCCGGGAAGGTCAAGCGGATTCGCCCGGTTTTCCCCGCTTGCAGGCCCTGTCGCGCGGCAAACTAGCCGATGTCGCGCCCAATTCTGGGCGCTTCGCGCAGTTTTGCCGTGTGGCTTGCGGCCCATTCGAGCGTCTGTTCAAAAGGCATGGGGCGGGCGATGCCAAAGCCCTGCACGTGATCGCATCCGAGCTGGGCCAGCAGGGCGTGTTCGCCGACGGTTTCCACGCCTTCCGCAAGGGTTTCCATGTCCAGCCGCTCGGCCATCGACAGGATCGCGCCGACGAGACGCTGCTGGTCCGGGTCGCGGTCGGCCTTGGTGACAAAAGAGCGGTCGATCTTGATGCGCGAGACCGCAAAGCGACGGATGGCCGCGATCGAAGCCTGACCGGTGCCGAAATCATCCAGATCGATACGGCATCCCAGCTTGGCCAGACCTGCAATGTTGCGGGTGACGGTATCGTCCGGGCAATCGGAGACGACGGTTTCCAGGATCTCGACCGACAGGCGCTCGGGTGCGAGATCGAACCTGTCGAGTTCCCAGCGTATGCTGTCGACAAGTCGCGGATTGCGAAGTTCGTCAGTGGCGAAGTTCACCGCCACGCACGGCACCTGGAGCCCGGCCTTGTCCCAGGCCTTGAGCGCCGTCAGCGATTGATAGAGCATGACCTGACCAAGCCGCTGCATCAGCCCGGCCTCTTCAAGGATTGGCAGGAATGTATCGGGGGCGATCAGCCCATGGGTCTGGTGAGTCCAGCGGGCGAGCGCCTCAAAGCCCGTCACCCTGCCGGTATCGGTGGAAATCTGCGGCTGGAACCAGGGTTGGATGCGGCCGTTTTCGAGCGCGCTGGCGGCGGCATCGCGCAATTCCGAGCGCAGATTCGATTTCTTGCGGGTCTCGGCGGAATAGGCGCGGATGGATGAGGGCGAAATCTGCCTTGCCTCCGCGAGCGCGTCCGATGCGGCGGTCAGCCACTCCTGCGCGGTGTCACCGGGCGCGCGGCTGTGCAGACAGAAACCGACGGAACAGGAAAGGTATACCGACAACCCGTCGACCGCAACCGGCTCTTCCAGCGCGGATTGCAGCCGACCGGAGATCTGGATGCATAGTTCGAGATCGAGTTGGCGCACCGGCATCAGACAGACCGCGAAGCGCGAATCCCCCATGCGCGCCACGGTGTCGCCCTCACGCAGAGCCGATAGCAGCCGCGCGCCACTGCGTTGCAGGAGCAGGTCGGCTGCCGCCTGCCCGTGCCGGTCGACCGTCTTGCCATGATCGTCGAGTTCCAGCACGAAACAGGCCGAGCGCAGACCGGGTGTCGCGGCGGCCTTGTAGACGTGCTCGAGCGTCACATCGAACCCGTCGCGCAGCATCAGCCCGGTGACGCTGTCGCGCGGCACATGCGCGCGCCCGGGGCGGGGCCCGATGAATGCACCGGTCGAGGCAATCAGCAGCGGAAAGCCGAGCGAGACGAGAAGCAGCGCCAGTTCGCCACCAAACCAGAACGCCGCGAGCGTGATCGCCGGCAGGAATGCCAGGATCGGCGGGCCGGTCAGGATCGGTGCGATCCGGTCCTGCAACCGGGTCAGCAGTCCGGGCAGTG
>JAUIIJ010000076.1 GCA_030431825.1 Alphaproteobacteria bacterium | reverse complement strand
TACAGGGGATAATCGTCATGAAAGACATCCTTTCCGAGTTGGAAAACCGCCGCAACGACGCACGACTGGGCGGCGGGCAGAAGCGGATTGATGCCCAGCATGCGCGCGGAAAGCTGACGGCGCGAGAGCGGATCGAGTTGCTGCTGGATGAGGGCAGCTTTGAAGAGTTCGACATGTTCGTCAGTCATCGATGCACCGAATTCGGAATGGAAAAACAAAAACCTGCGGGTGATGGTGTTGTCACCGGCTGGGGCACCATCAACGGCCGCATGGTCTATGTGTTCAGCCAGGACTTTACGGTCTTTGGCGGGTCGCTGTCCGAGACGCATGCCCAGAAAATCTGCAAGATCATGGATATGGCGGTGCAAAACGGAGCGCCGATTGTCGGAATCAACGACTCGGGCGGTGCGCGAATCCAGGAAGGCGTGGCTTCGCTGGCCGGGTATGCCGAAGTGTTTCAGCGCAACATCACCGCCTCGGGCGTGGTTCCGCAGATCAGCGTGATCATGGGCCCATGCGCCGGCGGTGCGGTTTACAGCCCCGCGATGACGGATTTCATTTTTATGGTCAAGGACACGTCTTACATGTTCGTGACGGGCCCCGACGTGGTCAAAACGGTCACCAACGAGGTTGTAACGGCCGAAGAACTGGGTGGCGCCTCGACCCACACCAGGAAATCCTCGGTCGCCGATGCGGCGTTCGAAAACGATGTGGAAGCATTGGCAGAAGTGCGCCGTCTGGTGGATTTCCTGCCGCTCAACAACCGCGAGAAACCTCCGGTGCGCCCGTTCTTTGATGAACCTAACCGGATCGAGGATTCGCTGGACACTCTGGTTCCGGACAATCCGAATACGCCCTATGACATGAAGGAACTCATCACCAAAATAGCTGATGAGGGTGACTTCTACGAAATTCAGGAAGATTTCGCCAAGAATATCATCACCGGCTTTATCCGTCTGGAAGGTCAGACCGTTGGTGTCGTGGCGAACCAGCCGATGGTTTTGGCGGGATGTCTGGATATCGACAGTTCGCGCAAGGCGGCGCGGTTCGTGCGGTTCTGCGACTGTTTCGAAATACCGATCCTGACGCTTGTCGATGTTCCGGGCTTTCTGCCGGGCACACAGCAGGAATACAGCGGTGTGATCAAGCACGGCGCAAAGCTGCTTTATGCATATGGCGAGGCGACCGTGCCCAAGGTCACGGTGATCACGCGCAAGGCGTATGGCGGTGCCTATGTGGTTATGGCGTCCAAACACCTGCGCGGTGATTTCAACTATGCCTGGCCGACAGCCGAAATCGCGGTGATGGGCGCCAAGGGTGCAACCGAGATCATTCATCGGGCAGATCTGCATGATGCGGAAAAGACCGCACAGCATGTCGCCGATTACGAAGATCGGTTTGCAAACCCTTTTGTCGCCGCCGAACGCGGCTTCGTCGACGAGGTGATCATGCCGCATTCGACCCGCCGGCGCGTGTCCAGGGCCTTTGCCAGTTTGCGCGGCAAACAGCTGAAGAACCCCTGGAAAAAGCACGACAATATTCCGCTTTGATCCCTTCGGGGCGGCGTTGTCCGCCCCGGTTGTTGGCACTGGCAGTCCGATTCTGAGCGAAAAATGCTCAAAATTGCGGCGGAATTGACAAAAAGCGACAAATAGTTGAATGATCCGACCCGTCAGACATAGAACCGCGCAGGCCAAAAGCACTGCGCGCGCGATCCCGGAAGGAGGAGCCTGCCTTCGGTGGGTCCGGGATCGCGCCATATGTCTGGTCTTGTGCGCGCTCGGCGCTCCTGTTTTTGCCCAGACAGACAGTTCGTTGCCGGTGCCGTCCGGTCAGCCGGTACACCTGAGCGATGTCCTGCTGGACAACAACCCCGGCGAGCTTTGGGTGCGCTTTCGATTTGTCGCCCCGAAGATCGGAGCATCAGTGGGACGGATCGGCTATGACGTGGCGTCCAAGGATATGGAGCATCTGTGCCAGATTCTTGCCGTTCCCTATGTAGCTCAGCACGAGTTGCAGCCATCCAGAGTTGTCATTTCCCTGTCTGATCGCCCGGTGGAATTTGGCGACACCGCTCCGGACGCGACACAGTATTTTGAAGCCTACCGGCTGGAGCAGTCCCGGTGTATCTGGGAAGGGCTTTGACCATGAACTCACGCTGTCATGACGTCAAAGCATCTCAGACCAACGGTGCGGCTTCGGAGGTGCGCAACATGATCCCATCCAAGTTCGGGTTCGAACTATTTTTGTCTGCAAAACAAAGCTGTGGAGTGTCGCCATGCTGAAACATCGCGGGTTTCCGGGGCGTCTTTCAGGCACCGATTTTCAGTTCACTATTCGCCGCGCCAATCCCAAGGGTGTGACGCCGCTGACGCGGCGGGAACGGTTCCGGGATCGCAAACCAGCGGACAAACGCGCCGATGCCGCCTTCATGGAGGCCCTTTGGGCGCATTTCGGCGATCAGCCGTTCGCGCGGGGCAATCTGGATGCCGGACGTCTCAGCTGGCTTTTCGGGCGCGAAGTCATTCCGGCGGAAGATCCTTTTGATCCGGCCAGCTATGACGCGATGCTGGTGATCGATGTGGATGCCGCCCGTGCGTCCTTTCCCGACGTAATCGACGGGACAGGCTGATCGTGATCCAAGACGCCGCATATCAGCCCTTCAAGACCGGTTTCGGGATGACCCTGCCCGAAACCGGGCAGGATCCGTGTGCGGCATCAGAAGTTCAACTGAGCGGCCAGCTGAACGCGGTTTCCGTCAAAGGTTCTGCCGGTCGGCGCGTCGTTCCGTTCGCCATAGATGTACTCGGCGCTGAGTGTCAGATCCTCGGTTGCCTTGTAAAATGCGTTGACGTGGATCGTTTCCAGTTCGGTAAACGACAGGGTTCCGGTCGAGGTCGGCAGGTCATAGTCTTCTTTGCCATATGCAATGCCGACATTCCATTTGGGGCTCAGATCCTGCCGGAATTCGATGGTGTATCCATCCACGTCATTGGCCTGGCCGTTCACGATGGGATCACCAAGGCCGATCAGGTACGGGCCGAGTGCCTCGCCGTTCACATAGTTGACCTGGAACAGGCCGCCCTGCCATGGGCGAACCGAGCCGGATATCGTGAACCCGGTCTGATCAACTTCGACATTGCCGGATTCCGCCTTGCCATAAAGGCCGGACACACGCGCAACATATGTTCCGTCATTGTACTCGGCGGATGCGGTCAAAACCGGATCGTCCGAATTCGAACCGCCGACATTCTCTTCGATCGAAACGGCGAAGGACGTATTCGA
>JAUIIJ010000075.1 GCA_030431825.1 Alphaproteobacteria bacterium | reverse complement strand
ATGAAACCGAACTGGAACGGCATCAGAAGCGTATCCATCATCGCGCCGCCTCCGCCCGCAGGGCTTCGGCCGCCTTGCGCCTGTGCGCCAGCAACCCGTGTTTCGGCGCCCAGACAAAGGCGATCAGGAAAACGAGCGTCTGAAGCACCACACTGATCCCGCCGGTCGCACCGTCGAGGAAGTAACTGACATAAGCCCCGGTGAAACTTGTGACCGTACCGATGACGACGGAGGTCAGGATCAGCCGCGGGAACCGGTCGCAGAGCAGATAGGCGGTGGCGCCCGGCGTCACCACCATGGCGATGACGAGAAAGGCCCCCACCGTCTGCATCGCGGCAACCACACAGGCCGAGAGCAACACGAAGAACACCGCCTTCAGCAATCCGGGTCTGAGTCCGATGGACCGCGCGTGGCTTTCGTCGAAAAAGACCACCATCAGGTCTTTCCACTTCATCAGCAGGATCGCCAGCGAGACGAAACCGATAATGGCCAGCTGCAACGTGTCCTCTGGCGTGATGGCGAGGATGTTGCCCATGGTTATGGTCTGGACCGACACCGCCATCGGGTTCACCGAGGCCATGAAAAGCCCGAGCCCGAAGAAGGAGGTAAAGATGATGCCGATGATCACATCGACCTTCAGCCCCGAGCGGTCAGAGAGAAACAGCATCGCCGCCGCGGCGAGACCGCCGGAGATGAACGCGCCGAGCGCAAAGGGCAGACCCAGGATATAGGCCCCCGCCACGCCCGGCACGACCGAATGCGAAAGCGCATCGCCGATCAGCGACCAGCCCTTGAGCATCAGATAGGATGACAGGAAGGCGCAGACCCCGCCGACAAGGGCCGAGACCCACATCGCGTTTGTCATGTACCCATAGCCGAAGGGTTCGAGGAGCACGGTCATTTCTGCTCCTCCGAAACGCGGGTTTCGTCGCCGTATTGAACAAAGGGCCGTTCGTCGTCGGTAAAGATCGAGATCTTGCGCGCGTCGTCATCCTCGTGCAGGTCGGCCCCCCCAAGGGTGAATTGCCGCAGCACCCCGCCAAAGGCACGTTCGAGATTCTCGCGGGTAAAGGTGGTCTCGGTCAGCCCGTATCCCAGCACGGTCCCCTTCACCAACACGGTCCGGTCGCAGAATTCGGGCACGCTGCCCAGGTTGTGAGTCGAGACCAGCATCACCCGCCCCTCGTCACGCAATTCGCGGAGCAACGCGATGATCTGTTCCTCGGTCGTTACATCGACCCCGGTAAAGGGTTCGTCCAGCAGGATGACCTGCCCGTCCTGCGCCAGCGCACGCGCGAGAAAGACGCGCTTTTTCTGCCCACCGGACAACTCACCGATCTGGCGATGGCGGAAATCCTGCATATTGACCCGGGTCAGCGCCGTTTCGACCGCGTCATGATCGACCCTGGACGGCCGGCGCAGGAACCCCATATGGCCGTAACGGCCCATCATCACCACATCCTCGACCAGCACCGGAAAGGACCAGTCGACCTCTTCCGCCTGTGGCACATAGGCAACGAGGTTCTGCTTCAGCGCCTCCTTGACGCTGCGGCCCAGCAGCCGGATCTCGCCCTTGGCGGCCGGCACGAACCCCATGATAGCCTTGAAAAGCGTCGATTTCCCCGATCCGTTCACCCCCACCAGCGCGGTGACGGTGCCGCGCGGAATCTCGAAACTCGCGTCACGCAACGCCGTGTGGCCGTTCCGATAGGTGACCGTAACATCGTGCGCGACGATCCCACCGAGGGACTCCGCCTGCCCGGCGATGTCGGGGGTCCAAATCTGGCCGTCATGTACCATTCTTCTATCTTTCTGCCGGAAGGGACGGTCGCCCGAAACGAGAAAACCTGCCACGCGGCGGAGCGCCTGGCAGGGTTTCTTATATGAAAGACCTCTCAGTTCATGCCAGCCTGCAACCCGTCGGCAACCGTCTGTGACGTGACCTTGAGCAGATCGAGATAGGACGGAACCGGGCCGTCGGGCTCGGAGAGGCTGTCGACATAAAGCACGCCGCCGTAATGCGCCCCGGTTTCGCGCGCCACCTGTTCGGCCGGCGCGGTGTTGACGGTGCTTTCGCAGAACACCACGGGGATGTCATTGTCCCTTACGCCATCGATCACCGCGCGCACCTGCTGCGGCGTGCCCATCTGGTCTGCATTCATCGGCCAGAGATAAAGCTCCGTCATGCCGAAATCGCGGGCCAGATAGCTGAACGCGCCCTCGCAGGTCACCAGCCACCGCTGCGCTTCGGGGATCGTGGCGATTTCCTGCCGCAGCGGCTCCAGCGTCGCGCGCAGATCGTCCTTGTAGGCCGAAGCGTTGGCGACATAGGTCGCGGCATTCTCCGGATCGTGTTCGGCGAACGCCTCCAGAATGTTGTCGATATAGACCAGCGCGTTGTCCAACCCCATCCAGGCATGCGGGTTCGACTTGCCCTCGTAGGCGCCGGCGGCAATCGGGATCGGATCGATGCCATCGGTCAGCGTGACCGACGGGATGTCTTTCAGGTTGGCGAGAAACTGCTCGAACCAAAGCTCGAGGTTCAGACCGTTCCAGAGGATCAGGTCCGCATCCTGCGCTCCGACCAGGTCGCGCGGGGTCGGTTCGTAACCGTGGATCTCGGCACCCGGCTTGGTGATCGAAACCACGTCGGCGGCATCCCCGGCGACATGCTGCGCCATATCGGCCAGAACGGTGAAGGTGGTTACAACCTTCATCCGATCCTCATCGGCCATCGAGGCGCCAGTCATCAGCGCTGTCGCGGCCACCGCTCCCAGCAGGCCCATCATTTTCGAAGTCATTGCGAGATCCTTTCATAGTTTTCCAAAGGCAGTGCCCGCGCGCCGGGAGACACACCCAGATGCGAGTCAGTCGCAAATAGAGATATCGCCTCCACGACTTATTGCAAGTGCAATTCGTTCGCAAATATTAGGGGGTGTATCCCCATCTCGGATCGCGATCCGCTCAGAACGATCTGTCGGTGATGTATGGGCCATGATCGCACGATCGGATACCGGTCTCATGCGGCCCTATCCCGCCGAAACGCCGCAATGCAGGCTCGGTGTCGTTCGCCAGATCATCAGGCCGACACGGTTCAGGCCATGAATCGGAAATAACCGCACCGAAACCGCACCCGACAGATATCGGGTCGATCAAGGGCGCAAGAAAGTTGTTTGAATATAAGGGCGGGGTATTGGCGCACCTGAGAGGATTCGAACCTCTGGCCTCTGCCTTCGGAGGGCAGCGCTCTATCCAGCTGAGCTACAGGTGCGTCGTTGGCGCGGTATAGCCGCG
>JAUIIJ010000074.1 GCA_030431825.1 Alphaproteobacteria bacterium | reverse complement strand
TTGTCCAGATGGGGCGGACCCCGGCTGAATTCGAATGCTTCGCCTATGCTTGGCCTTATGCGGTATTGGGGTATGATCAGGATCCCGTTTATCGCTCGGTTATGCTGGTCCGTTCGGGCAACGAGGGGGCAGGTGCCGCTCCGGTCACGCAAGTCGGGCCGAACTGCCGTGTCTGTCCCAGCAATGCTTGCAAGGCCCGCCGCGAACCGTCGATTTTGAGCGAAGGCTTTTGACACTTTCCCGACAGAAGGCTTAATCTGGCGGGGACCGATCTGAGGATGGAGGAACGGTCTTGGGGAGGAACTGAAAATATGAGCCGTAAGGTTCTGTTAATCGAGGACGAGCCGAATATTGCCGAAGCAATCCGGTTTCTGCTGACCCGCGAGGGATGGCAGGTGGACACGCATGGCGATGGCGCGGATGCGGTTCAGGTGATTCAGAGGGCACAGCCCGATCTGGTCATTCTGGACGTCATGCTGCCGGGCAAGAGCGGCATGGATATCCTGCGGGACATCCGAGAGATGGAAGAGCTGGCAGGTTTGCCGGTTTTGATGCTGACGGCGCGCGGTCAGTCGCGCGACAGGGAAATGGCGGAAAACGCTGGTGTCAGCCGTTTCATGACCAAACCGTTTTCCAATGCCGAAGTTCTGACGGCCGTGCGTGATCTTCACGCGCAGGCGACACGGATATGATGTCTGGCGAGGGCAAAAAGGACGCACCACAGGGCGCACGCCCCTCGCTTTTTCTCGAACGTCAAAGCTATCGCCGACGTAGGCTGGCGGATGCGGCGCGGCTGCTGCCGTTCTTGGGGGCGGCGCTGCTGGCGCTTCCGTTGCTGTGGCCCGATCAACCCGGCAAGGGCGAGGCTGTCCCCTTGTCGTCGGCAATGTATTACATCTTTGTCTGCTGGGGTGCGCTGATCGTGGTTGGGTTGGTTTTCGGAGTTGCCGCCCGCCGTTTGGGCGTGCGCGAGGATCAGGACGCGGACGCTGAGTGATGGCAACCATTAACACGCTGATCCTGGTCTGCCTTGGCTATGTCATCTTCTTGTTCGCCGTGGCTTTCGCTGCTGACCGGATGGCTGCGGCAGGGCGGGGTAAATGGCTGCGCTCGCCCCTGATCTATACCTTGTCGCTGTCGATCTATTGCACGGCATGGACGTTCTATGGTGCGGTGGGCAATGCCGCGCGGTCCGGGTTGGAGTTTGTAACGATTTACCTTGGCCCAACCCTGGTGATGGTCAGTTGGTGGTGGGGGCTGCGCAAACTGGTGAGGGTCGGGCGCAGTCAGCGGGTGACCTCGATCGCGGACCTGTTGTCATCGCGCTATGGCAAGTCGAACACGCTTGCCGTGTGTGTGACCGTTCTTGCCGTGCTTGGCGGGACACCCTACATCGCGCTCCAGTTGCAATCGATCACCCTGTCCTTTTCGATTTTCGCCGAAGCCGATCCATCGGGTCTGTATCGCGAAGGGGCCAGCGTATTCTGGATGGCCGCGGGGCTTGCCGTGTTCGCAATTCTTTTCGGCACGCGCAATCTGGACGTGAACGAGCGTCACCACGGTGTGGTCACCGCCATCGCCGTGGAGGCCGTTGTCAAACTGTTTGCTCTTATCGCTGTGGGTGTTTTCGTGGTGTGGGGCATTGCCGGTGGCGTTGGCCCGATGATGGAGAGGATAGATGCCTCGGAAATCGGACAGTGGAACGTCGATGCCGGGCGCTGGACGACTTTCATATTCCTGTCTGCCGCGGCCTTTATCTGCCTGCCGCGCATGTTTCAGGTTATGGTGGTCGAAAACGATGACGAAAGCCATCTGCGAACCGCCGCCTGGGCGTTTCCGCTCTATCTGCTGCTCATGAGCCTTTTTGTCGTGCCAATTGCCGTCGTTGGTCTGGATCTGTTGCCAGAGGGGGCCAATCCCGACCTGTTCGTGCTGACGGTGCCGCTGTCGCAGGGCAATGACTGGTTGGCCATGCTGTCTTTTATCGGCGGGTTTTCGTCCGCAACGTCGATGGTCATCGTCAGCGCAATGGCCTTGTCGACGATGGTTTCGAACCATGTGGTCATGCCCATTTGGTTGAACACGCATGAGGGGACAGGCTCGGTCTCGGGCGATGTGCGCAGCATCGTTCTGGTTGCGCGCCGCGTGTCCATCGCCGTGATCATGGCGTTGGGATACTTCTACTATCGGTTGTCCGGTGGGGGTGCGGCACTGGCCTCGATCGGATTGATTGCCTTTGCCGGAATCTCGCAGATTCTGCCTGCTTTGGTCGGAGGGCTGTTCTGGCGCGGAGCAACCCGGACAGGGGCGCTGGTCGGGTTGAGCGTCGGTTTCGCACTTTGGATATATACGCTGTTGTTGCCAGGCATGGGCGCGCCGTGGATGCCGGAGGCCGTCATGCAGAATGGGCTGTTCGGCCTTGCCTGGTTGCGTCCTCATGCCCTGTTCGGGATCGAAGGGATCGATCCGATGGTCCATACCGTGATGTGGTCCCTGTCCCTGAACACCATTGCCTTTTGCATAGCGTCCCTTCTGAGCTTTCCCAGCCCTCTGGAGCGTTTGCAGGGGGCGCAGTTCGTCAATGTTTTCGATCACTCGGTTTCACCCGGTGGCTGGTCCGGCTCGGTGGCGCAAAGCGAAGACCTGATGATCATGACACAGCGTATTCTGGGCGCCGCCCCGGCGCAGGAGTTCTTTCAGGCAGAGGCTGAAAAACAGGGTGGCCGGTCGCATATGCCGGAACCGACCCCGGGTTTCCTGAACCGGCTGGAGCGAGAGTTGAGCGGGTCGGTCGGCACCGCCACAGCGCATGCGATGATTGCGCAAATCGTCGGCGGGTCTTCGGTTTCCGTGGAAGATCTGCTGGCGGTGGCGGATGAATCGGCGCAGCTTCTGGAGTATTCGGGGAAGCTGGAAGAGAAGTCGTCGGAATTGTCCCGTACGGCGCGCCAATTGCGCGAAGCAAACACCAAGCTGACGCAGATTTCCGAACAAAAAGACAGCTTCCTCAGCCAGGTCAGTCACGAGTTGCGCACGCCGATGACCTCGATCCGGGCGTTTTCCGAAATCATGCGGGATACAGAGGGCCTGAGCCGCGAGGAACAGACCCGTTATGCCGCAATCATTCACGATGAGGCCTTGCGCCTGACCCGGCTTCTCGACGATCTGCTGGACCTGAGCGTGCTGGAAAACGGGCAGGTCAATCTGAACCTCAGCGATGACAGTCTGCGTTCGGTTCTGGATCGGGCGGTGTCCAGCGCGCTGGCCGGGGCCGAGCGGAAAATCACGGTTCGCCGAGCTCTTACGGCCGAGCGAATGTCCCTGC
>JAUIIJ010000048.1 GCA_030431825.1 Alphaproteobacteria bacterium | reverse complement strand
AAAGCCGCGCCCGCCTCGCCGCCGCTAACAAATGAACCTCACAGAATTGGCCTGACGGCCAATGCGCCTTGGACCGGGCTTGCTATATGAGGGCCGCACGCTCCAAGGCGCTCGCCCCAAACTGGCCCACTTTTGCTCCGCCACAATGGCCGAATTTTACTCCGCCGTTGACACTAAAAAAGTGATTAAACCGCCTTAGACCAGATGAGCGTTTTGCGGCGGGCGCTGTGCCCGTGATCTTCTCGGCGAACATGGATTGTTCGACGGAGGAAGTGCAAATGAACAAAACGCTTTATGTGGGGCTGGATGTCCACAAGGATACGATTGCAGTGGCGGTCGCTGAGGATGGGCGCGGCGGCGAGATCCGGTTTCATGGCACCATCATCAATTCGGCGGACGCCGTTTTGCGGCTCACAAAAACACTCGCCAAGAACGGATGGACACCGTCTTTTTGCTATGAAGCCGGGCCGTGCGGCTATGGTTTGCATCGGCACTTGATGAAACTCGGATTTGAGTGCGCTGTTGTCTCTCCCGCGATGATCCCGCGCAAAGTGGGGGATCGGATCAAGACAGATCGACGTGATGCGGAGATGTTGGCCCGGCTCTGGCGGGCCGGAGAACTGACGCCAATCTGGACGCCTGATGAAGAGCAAGAAGCCATGCGCGATCTGATCCGCACGCGCAAGCAGGTGATGGTCGCGGTAAAGGTGGCCAAGCAACACCTGCTCAGCTTCCTGCTCCGCCACGGGCTGAAGTATGAGACTGGCAGCTACTGGACGCAGCGGCACCGCCGGTGGCTCGCAGAGTTACGCCGGTTCCGCTTCTCCCACCAGCAGTTGGTCTTTGAAGAGCTCAAGCGCGCGGTGGACCAGGCCGAGGAGCGGGTTGCGACACTGGATCAGGCAATCGAAACGGTTATCCCGGATTGGCATTTCGCACCGGTCGTTGATGCTTTGCGGGCCTTGCGCGGCGTGAACACAACCATCGCCGCAACTGTTGTGGCGGAGATCGGTGACATCACGAGGTTCGAAAACCCGCGCCAACTCATGTCCTGGCTCGGCCTTGTGCCAAGCGAACATTCCAGCGGCAGCACGGTTAGGAGGGGTAGGCTGACCAAGGCGGGCAATGCTCTGGCGCGCACCATGCTGGTCGAAGCTGGATGGTCCTATCGGCATCCACCAAAGGAGGGGCATCCGTATCTCAAGCGCTCGGCGCATCTGCCGCAGGAGATCAAGGATATTGGCTGGAAAGCTCAGACGCGACTTTGCAAACGGTATCGAGCTTTGAGCCGGACAGGCAAACCGCAGCCGCGCGTGTTGGGCGCAATCGCCCGGGAACTGGCCGGGTTCATCTGGGATATCGCGCGCAGGACGCCGCTTACGGCCTGATCGCCAACTCAGACTGCCTGTGCAGCACGCTGGAGATGGCGGCCATGGATAGGGAAATCCTCGGTCTACGCTTTGGGACAGACATCCGGTCTTAGAGAGAGGTCACCCGTATCGAATTTGGTCAGGCGGTATCCAATCCGCGGATGAGAGAATGACAACCATCGGTTCGGCCTGCCGTCTCCAGCGCCTGCACAGGCTACAGATTTTTGACCATCTCGCGCCAGCGGGATAGTCTAATCGTGTCGGGAAAATCAAAAACGCTCATGAGAGGTGTCATTGTGCCCCAGCCGGAACAGACCCCAATAAGCAATTTTTGCCTTCGCCGGTGCGCACTTCAGCAATGTCAATGCGGAAATATCCGATGGGGTGTCGCTTGAATTTCTTCATGAGATTATCGCCCTTTACCACGGGCAATCGGCTGATCCCATGCCTCTGTAGGTACCTACGCAGTGATGGCAACCACACGTTGGGACTGATCGCCTAGGCAGTCGGAAAGAATGTTGGAGCAAAACCGACGACAACACGTTTTGCGGGCACCCCATACATTTTCAGGTGATCTCGGTTGAGTCTTGATTGCCCACGATAGCAACTCTTGCGACAGAACCAACCGTACTCGATCCTGCCTTCCTCGCCTTAGCTGTTCGCTGGATCAGCGTTGTTTTTGGGACCTTCCAGTTCATCTTTCAGTCGGGCAAAGAATTGATCCGCCATCTTCTTGGCAAAGCCGTCGATCAGACGGTTGCCCAGTTGCGCCAGCTTGCCGCCGACCTTTGACTCGACGTTGTAACTCAGGAGCGTGCCGCCGTCGGTGCCGGGTGCAAGCGTCACATCGGCCCCTCCCTTGGCGAAACCGGCAACGCCGCCCTTGCCCTCGCCGGCCAGTTTCATCGACCTGTTTTCGACCATGTCGGACATCGTCACATGCCCCTTGAACGTGGCCCTAACCGGCCCGACCTTCTGAACCACTGTCGCAGTATAGCCGTCCTGCGGCGTGCCGGTGACCTCGGTGGCGCCCGCGATGCAGGTCTTCAGCACCTTGGGGTCCTGAAGTGCGGCATAGACGATGGCAGGGTCGGCCTGAATTTCACGGGTGTCGCTCATCTGCATGGTTTGAAGTCCTCTGAATGAAGTGGAAGGTGGGCCGCGCTGTCAGCGGGTGTCCGGTTTCGAGGTTGCGACGTTGATGGCGCTCCATATCCTGCAGGGTGTGGCCGGCATGTCGATGCTGTCGACGCCTAGGGGCCGCAGCGCGTCAATGACGGCATTGATGATCGCCGGTGGTACGCCGACCGATCCCACCTCGGCACAGCCCTTGGACCCCAGTGGATTATGGGTGCACAGCGTTTCATGGGTCGAGATCTCGAACATGGGGATATCGGCGGCGCGCGGCATGGCATAATCCATGAAGGACGCGCTGAGTAGCTGGCCCGTCTCGGTATCGTAGTGCGTGGATTCCAGCAGCGCCTGACCGATTCCCTGCGCTAGCCCGCCGTGCAACTGTCCGTGCACCACCATGGGATTTACAACGCGCCCGACATCGTCCACCGCCACCACGCGGAGCAGTTGCACCGTGCCCAGCTCCGGGTCGACCTCCAGCTCGCAGATGTGACAACCGCCTGGATAGGTCCAGTTTTCCGGGTCGTAATAGGCCGTGGCGGCCAACCCCGGCTCGATCTCGTCGGGTGGGAAATCGGCCGCGAGGTAGGCCATGCGGCACAGGTCATCAAAGGGAATTACCTGGTTTGTACCTGCGACGGAAAACGCCCCGTCGTCGAAATCTATGTCTCTGCGGTCAACATCCAGGCTGTACGCGAGGATCGACTTGCCCTTATCGATGATCTTGTCCAGTGCCTTGACGATCGCCGCCCCCCCGATCGCCAGCGACCGTGAGGCCGCCGTACCGCGCCCGTAGTGCACGCGATCAGTGTCGCCCTGAACGAACGCCACCTTGTCATAGGCGATGCCCAGCTTGTCGCAGACCAACTGGGGAAAGGTTGTTTCATGGCTTTGGCCGTGGCTGTGGGTGCCACACAGGATCGTGACATGTCCCTTTGCCGAGACCCGGACCTCGACCGCCTCGAAACGTGCCCCGCGCGAGCCGAGCTGCGCGCTAATTCTCGAGGGAACCCCGCCCGCTACCTCAACATAGGTGGACAGGCCCAGACCGCGCAGCTTGCCATTTTCGGCGGATGCCTTGCGGCGCTCTTCAAAGCCGGCGTAGTCGACCTGATCGAGCGCGATGTCAAGCGTCGCATGGTGGTCGCCGACATCATAGGTTAGCCCCACAGGGGTTTCATAGGGAAAGGCATCGGGTGGGATGAAGTTGCGGCGACGGATTTCGGCACGGTCCATGCCGATCTGGCGGGCTGCGGCGTCGACCAGGCGCTCCAGCAGATAACTGGCCTCGGGACGCCCCGCACCGCGATAGGCATCGACCGGGGTGGTGTTGGTGAACACCACGCGGACGTTGCAGTAGATTTCGGGAATCCGGTAGACCCCCGACAGCAGCGGCGCGTAATAGAATGTGGGGATTGCCGTGGCCCCCTGGGACAGGTAGGCGCCGACATTGGCGATCGTGTCCACCCACAGACCCTGGAACAGGCCATCCTCGTCCAGTGCCAGCCGAGCCTTGCTGACATGGTCGCGTCCCTGGGCGTCGGTCATGAATCCCTCGGAACGTTCGCTCGTCCAGCGGATCGGCCGGTCATGGTGCCTGGTGGCCCAGGTCACGACCACTTCTTCGGGATAGAGGAAAATCTTGGTGCCAAAACCGCCCCCCACATCGGGCGAGACCACCCTGAGATCGTGTTCGGCTATATCGAGCACCCCGCCGCAAAGCGCGTTCTTGATGGTATGGGGGTTCTGGCTGGTCGTGTAGAGCGTATAGCGGCCGCTGGATGTGTCTCGATAGGCGCGCGCGGCGCGCGGCTCCATCGGGTTGGCGACCAAGCGGTTGTTGACGATGTCGATCTCGACCACATGAGGCGCGGCTTCCAGGGCGGCGCGGGTCGAGCTGGGATCACCGATTTCCCAGTCCGCGCAGGTGTTTCGCGGTGCCTCTGGCCAGATTTGTGGCGCGATGTCGGATGGTGCCGCGGCGGTATCGACGATCGCGTCGAGTTCCTCGAAGTCGATCTCGACGGCCTCTGCGGCGTCCTTGCCAAGGCCGGTGCTGTCAGCGATGACGACCGCAACGGGGTCTCCGACATGCCTGACCGTATCAATGCAGAGCGGAAAATGCGGTGGCTCCGCCATCGGGCTGCCATCCTTGTTGCGCAGCAACCACCCGCAGCCGATTGATCCGACGCCGCCTTCCTGCAGGTCGCGCGCGGTATAGACGGCATGAACCCCCGGCATGGCCGCGGCGGTCGACGTGTCGACCGACGCGACCCTGGCGTGGGCATATGGGCTGCGCACGAAGATCGCGCACAAGTCCCCCGGTTCACCGAAGTCGGCGACATACCGCCCCTTGCCCCGCAGAAATCGTTCATCTTCGCGCCGCTTGACGGGCTTACCTATAGAGAAGGCGTCACTTTCGAACTGTTCCATTCAACGGGCTTCCTTGGACATGGGTGTACGAACCCGGGCTGGCCGGGGCGGACATGCGGGCGGGCGTCACTCGATCAGCAGGTTCTCTGCGCGCAGCTGTTCCTTGAACTGCGAAAGGTCCCCTTCGTAGTCCCAGACCTGTACTGTCTCATGCGGGCAGGCAATGAATATATGATCCTCCGTGAAGGACAAGATTCGGTCGATCTTGATCACTTTCTCGACGAATTCGCGCGGCTCGAATTTCTTCGTGCGCAGCTCGCCCTGGTCGTCATAGCCAAGATGGACGTGCCTGGGGCGGATACGGGCAACGATGTATTTCATGGGGTGTTCCTTTGTTGTCGGTGTTAAAATTGATCGGTTCGTGTTCGGGGCCGGTCAGGCGCTGTTGACCAGATGGCATGAAACGTGTGTTCCGGGGCGGTCCGCGGGTTCCTTCAGTTCCGGTTTCCGCTCGGCGCAGATCGGCATGGCGAAGGGACAGCGCGACCGGAACCGGCATCCTGACGGAGGGTTGATGGCGCTAGGAATGTCCCCCTCCACCGGCACCCGCTTGCGCCGCGGAACGCTGGGCGGATCGGGCTGTGCAATCGCCGAGAACAAGGCCTGCGTGTAGGGATGAAGCGGCTCTTTCCACAGCGCGGCCTTCGGCGCATCCTCGACGATTTCGCCGAGATACATGACCGCGATCCGGTCGGCCATGTAGCCGATGACCGACAGGTCGTGCGAGATGAACAGATAAGCGGCGCCGCTGCTGGCCTGGAGGCGGCGCATCAGGTTGATGATCTGGGCCTGGACCGAGACATCGAGCGCTGAAACCGGTTCGTCGCAGACGACAACGCTGGGGTCCAGCGCGATGGCGCGAGCAATGGCGATCCTCTGGCGCTGCCCGCCTGAGATTTCGTGCGGATAGCGCTCTGAGAAATCACTGTGCAGACCGACCTTTTCGATCAGCTCATCCACGATCTGCCGTCGTTCCCTGCGGTTGCCGATGCCGTGGATCGAAAAGGGTTCAGTCAGGATCTGTCGGATCGAACGGCGCGGGTTGAGCGAGGCGAATGGATCCTGGAATACCATCTGGAGTTCGCCGCGCAGCGGGCGCAATTCCCGGCGACTGAAGTGGGCAATGTCCCTGTCGCCGTAGCGGATGCTGCCCTGATCGGGTTCGTGCAGGCGGATCAGCGTCCGCCCCAACGTGGATTTGCCGCAGCCGGATTCCCCCACAAGGCCCAGCGTTTCACCGCGCCTGATGCTCAGGTCGATCCCGTCGACAGCGCGCACCACGCCGCCCGGTGTATGGTGCAGCTTGGTCAGGTCGCGGGCCTCGATCAGAACGTCGTCGGTCATGACAGATCTCCTGCGTTGATACATGCGACACCCCGGCCCGGCGCGACCTCGATGAAGTCCGGCACCGCCTGCGTGCAGCCCGCCGTCCGATGGGCGCAGCGATCCGCAAAGGCACAGCCCGGCCCCAGCTTGTTCAGCGGCGGCACCGTGCCGGGAATTTCCACCAACGGGGCAAAATCGCCGCTGTCGATCTGCGCATCGGGCCGGGGCACGCTGCCCAGCAGGGCTTGGCTGTAGGGGTGGGCCGGCCCCTGAAAGAACGTCTCGGCGTCGGCTTCCTCGACCTTGCGGCCGGCATACATGATCATCACGCGCTGCGCCCATTCCGCCACCACGCCGAGGTCGTGGGTGATCAGGATGACGCCCATGCCGATTTCGGTCTTGAGGTCGTCGATCAGCCGCAGCACCTGCGCCTGGATCGTCACGTCCAATGCCGTCGTCGGCTCATCCGCGATCAGCACCTTGGGCTTGCACGCCAACGCGATAGCGATCACGATGCGCTGCCGCAACCCGCCCGATAGCTGGAACGGATAGTGATGCGCCCGCACCGCCGGTTCGGAAATCCCGACGAGGTCCATCAGTTCGACACTGCGTCGGGTGGCATCGGCAGTGCTGATGTCCTCATGCTCCAGGATGCTCTCGGCGATCTGGTTGCCGACGGTCATCAAGGGATTGAGGCTGGTCATCGGTTCCTGAAAGACCATGGAGATGTCATTGCCGCGCACCTGGCGCATCTTTTCATCCGACAGGGTGGTCAGATCCCGCCCGCCCAGCAAAACCTCGCCGCCTTGCAACCGCGATATCTTTTTGGGCAGCAGGCGCAGGACCGAATGGGCCAGCATGCTCTTGCCGCAGCCGGATTCGCCGACCACCGCCAATGTCTCGCCCGGGGCAACCTCCAAGTCGACGTGGTTGACGACCGGAAACCAGGTCTTTTCGGAGGACAGGAATTCGGTGCGCAGACCCCTGACGGACAGGACACTTGAACTTGTCGTCATCGCTTGGACCTCGGGTTGAGTGCTTCGTTGAAGGCGTCGCCGAGCAGGTTGATCGCCAGGACGGTGAACAGGATCGCAAGGCCGGGGATGGTGACCATCCACCACGCCGTGCGGATCGCGGAGCGGCCAGCGCCGACCATGAAGCCCCAGGTCATGATGTTGGGGTCCCCCAGCCCGAGAAACGAGAGGCCGGATTCGAAGAGGATTGCGGTGGCCACCATCAGCGATCCGGCGACCACAACAGTCGACAGGACGTTGGGCAGGATCTGCACGATCAGGATCCTGATGTCACTCATCCCGAGGGCGATACAGGCCTCGATATATTCCAGGTTCACCGTCTTCTTGACCTCGGCCCGCACCAGCCGCGCCAGCGGCGCCCAGGACACGATGGCGATGGCGCCGATCACGTTCGGAAGGGTCGGCCCCAGAATGGCGACGATGACGATCGCGCCGATGAAGGTGGGGATGGTCTGGAAGAATTCGGTCACCCGCATCATGAGCGTGTCCACCCACCCGCCGTAGTATCCGGCCAGCCCGCCGATGACGGTCCCCAGCAGGACGATGATGAAGGTCGCAACCAACCCCACCAGCAGCGAGATCCGAGCGCCATAGGCGATGCCCGCCGCGATGTCGCGGCCCAGCATGTCGGTCCCGAACAGGAATTCGCCAAACGGCGGCATGAAGGGGTTTCCGACCATTTCGAACGGCCCGTCGGGATAGAGCACGGGGGCGAAGATCGCCAGCAGGACGATGATCCCGAGGATAACCAGGCTGATCACCCCTGAAACATTCGTGACGATCTTTCGCAGCACCGAGTTCTTGTTCAGCAGATCAGCCATTGCGCGTGTTGCTCCTCAGTTGAATTCGCGGGTCGACGATCGTGTAGATCACATCGACGATGGCATTGGTGACCACCACCAGAATGGAGCTGAGAAAAAAGATCCCCAGCAGCAGATTGAGATCCCGCGCGAACAGGGATTCGAATGCCAGCAGGCCCAGCCCGGGCCAGCCGAATACGGATTCGATGATGACAGAGCCGCCCAGCATCGCGGAGACTTGGACGCCGGCCATGGTGAGAACCGGCATGATCGCGTTGCGCAGGGCGTGCTTGCGCACGACCTGGCCTTCGCTGATTCCCTTAGCGTGGGCGGTCTTGATAAAATCCTGGCCTAATGTCTCGAGCATCGAGGCGCGCATCAGGCGCGTGTAGAGGGCCATGTAGAAGAACGACAGCGACAGCGCCGGCAACACCAGGTGATGCGCCACGTCCAAGGCACTGTCCCAGAACCCCAAGGGCGCGCCGATCGTGGCGATCCCGCTGGTCGGGAACCATCCCAGGTTCAGCGAAAAGACGATGATCAGCATCAGGCCGACCCAGAACAGCGGGGTTGCATAGGACACGATCGCCAGGATCATGATCATGTTGCTCAGAAAGGTCCGATCCTTGATCGCGGCGATCGCCCCGAGAAGGATCCCGAAGCCCACCGACAGCACCATGGAGGCCCCCATCAGCAGGGCTGTGGCACCGAGGCGTTCGAAGATCAGCGACGACACCTCGCGGCCGTGGCGGAACGAATAGCCCAGGTCGAAAAACAGCAGGTTCTTCATGTAACTCAGGAACTGGACATAGAGCGGCTGGTCCAGCCCAAACTGTTCGCGGATCTGGCGCATGTATTCTTCGGTGGCAGCACCGGATTCACCGGCCAGCACCTGTGCGGCATCGCCGGGGGCCAGCCGGACGAGAAAGAAGTTCACGATCACGATCGCGAAGATGATCGGCAGTCCGTGCAGGACACGATTGAAGACATATCTGAGCCGCGCGAGCCACATTTCTTTGTCCCTTCGAGGTTTCTTGTGCGGCACCGGCGGCGAATGGCCGCCGGTGCCGCGAGGGTGGTTATTCGGAAACCCACATATCGTAGAGCCCGTCACGGATACCCAGGGGCGACGTGATCATGTTGTGCACCCGGTCGTTGTTCACGGCGACAAGGTTCATCTCCATGAGCCAGACCAGCGGGCTGTCCTCGACAAGCTGGCGCTGAAGATCATGGAAGATCTCGTTGCGCTTTTCCGGGTCGGCCTCGGTCTGCGCCGCTTCCCACAGGGCGTCGGTCTCGGGGTTGTCATAGCGCGATGCGTTCCCGTAGGGCACCTTGGGGTTGATTGTTTCCGACCAGGTATTGCGCTGCACGCCGAGGGTCGGGTCGGCCATGCCGATGTACCACGACGACGTCATGTCGAAATCGTACTCGTTGTGGACCTTGCGCACGAATGTCGGATAGTCACGGTTGCGCAGTTCGACCTGGATTCCGACCTTGGACAGCGCCTGCTTGATGTATTCGCCCATGCGACGCCAGTCCTCGCCGAAGGGGCCGACATCGTGAACGATCTGCATGCGAACGCCGTTTTCGTCAGGCGTATACCCGGCCTCGTCGAGAAGGTTCCTGGCGATATCGAGACGATCCTCGACCGTGAAGTCGATCACACCCTCATCAGTGAACGCGCCGCTACCTTCGAGCGCCGAAGAGATCGGGCCGACGGCAGGCGTGCCGAAACCGTACCAGATCCGGTCCGTTAGGAACTGGCGGTCGATCGCATAGGCGACGGCCTGGCGCACGCGCTTGTCGTCGAAGGGCGCGCGCTTGTTGTTCAGTTCGAGCAACATCATAGGGGTGATGCCTTCGTAGCCACCCGGCGTGATCGAGATATCAGGCAGGGTTTCCAGGCGCCGCATCTCGACCGGGTTGATCGCGCCGAACGTGGCGATGTCGATTTCACCGCTTTCGATCCCGGCGGCGCGCGTTGCGGCATCGGCAATGAAGCGAAAGATGATCCCGTCGAGATACGGCATGCCGTCGCGCCAGTAATCGTCGTTGCGCTCCAGCCGGATGTAGTTGCCTTTTTCCCATTCCACGAACTTGAAGGGGCCCGTCCCGATCGGGTCGTTGACAGCCGGGTTGTTGCGAAAATCGGTCCCCTCGTAGATGTGGCGCGGGATGATCGGAGCCTCCAGGCTGGAGAGCGCGCGCATCAGCGGCACATAGGGATGTTCGAGGTGGAACACGGCGGTATGATCGTCCGGCGTGTCGATGGATTCGAGTGGGCCGAGGTTGCTGTTGCCGCGCGGATGGTGGGATTTGACCACCTCCATCAGCGAGAACTGGACATCGGCAGATGTGAACGGCTCACCGTCATGCCAAGTCACGTCATCGCGCAGGTTGAACGTCACGGTCTTGCCGTCGTCGCTGACTTCCCAGGAGGTCGCCAGGGACGGCAGCGGATTGAGGTCCATGTCGTATTCCAGCAGCCCGTCGAAGATCTTGGTCGCGACCTCGTTGGTGACCGGCGCCGAGCTCAGCGCATTGGTGAGGATCGGCGGCTCTGGTGTCGATGTGATGACGACGGTTCCGCCGCGCTTGGGCTCTGCCGATACCGGCAGGGCAAGCATGGCCGCACTCGCAAGGCTGGCAACCACCGCCTTGCAGAGGGCTCTTCTTCTCATAGTGAACATTTCAACCTCCTGAGGTTTTTCATATCAGCGAGAGTTTTCATTATTAGTGAACATCACAAGCCACACAGCGATTCTCACAAGCAGGGTCAATAAGATCTCAAACCATTGTTTTAAAGATATTTTACACCCTTCCTTCAGCGAGATTGGCTCTCTCAACCCCTCTCGGGTAGTATTGTTTTCTCATATGATGATATTTTTCAAGAAAAATGTTGTGTAATTATCGAAAAAACTTGTATCGTCTTGTGATAACGGTAGGACTTCAGGCGTTACACGGCATCATTTTCACGATTCATACGGCGACCCATGAAACAGACACAGGACGACCTCAACGCAGAGACCTTGCGCGGCATAGGTGACCGCATACGCGCCCTGAGAACCGGCAAAGGCCTGACGCTGAGCGCGCTGTCGAAGCAGAGCCAGGTTTCGGTCGCCATGCTGAGCCACATCGAAAGGGGCCGTACATCGCCCTCCATCAAGGTTCTCGATCGGCTGCGAATCGCGCTTGGCGTTCCTCTCGCGGATTTTTTCAGCGATGCGGAGCCGCGCACCGGCGAGCAGAATGTCGTGACCCGCCGACACAAACGGCCCGTGCTGGATTTCGACGCGGTCGGGCTGACGAAGGAACTACTGTCGCCCGAGCGGAATTCGGAGCTGGAGTTCTTTCTGCTCAAGCTCGCCCCCGGGGGTAACTCGGGGCCGGAGCCTTTTCATCGTATCGGCGAAAAATGCGGCATGGTGCTGGCCGGGCGTTTCGAGTTGATGATCGGAGAACATTATTATGAACTTGAAACCGGTGACGCCTTTCAATTCGACAGCAGCCAACCCCATTCGTTCCGCAACCTGGCCGATACCGAGACCCAGATTATCTGGGTGATCCGCTCGCGCGAGTTCGGATGACGGCACATGACAGCAGAAGAGAGGCGCACATGAATAAGGTAGAGATGACCGTGAACGGCAAACCGGTATCGGGCGAAGTCGAGGGACGCCAGCTGTTGGTCGAATTTCTGCGCGAGGATCTGGGGCTGACCGGTACGCATGTGGGCTGCGACACCAGCCAATGCGGCGCCTGCGTGGTGCATATGGACGGAAAGGCCGTGAAATCCTGCACCATGTTTGCGCTAGAAGCCATGAACGCCGATGTGATCACCATTGAAGGCCAGGCAGCCGAGGATGGAACGCTCAACACGATCCAGCAGGCGTTTCAGGATCATCACGGGCTGCAATGCGGCTATTGCACCCCCGGCATGGTCATGAGCGCCGCAGCGTTGCTGCGGGACAACCCCAAGCCTAGCGAGGCCGAGATACGCCAATACCTCGAAGGCAACCTTTGCCGCTGCACGGGGTATCACAACATCATACGTGCGATTCTGGCCGCCTCCGGGCAAGAGGTCGCGCCGATGGAGGTCGAATGACCGCCCTGATTTCTCAAGAGGTTTGCAATGTACGATTTTGAGTTCGAACGCCCGCAGACCGTCGCAGAGGCGGTTGCTGCTCTGAAACAGGAAGACGCCCAGGTGCTGGGTGGCGGGCAGACCCTGATCCCGACGCTGAAACAGCGACTGGCGATGCCGTCAAAGCTGGTGTCGCTCGGAGGCGTCGCAGAGTTGCGCTTTGTCCGGTCCGCTGGCGGGACGGTCTGCATCGGCGGCGCCACAGCACATGCCACGGTTGCCGCAGATGCGGCTGCGCCCTATCCTGCGCTGGCCGACTTGGCCGGACAGATCGGCGATCCCGCCGTGCGCAACCGGGGAACGATCGGCGGCAGCCTTGCCAACAACGATCCCAGCGCCTGCTATCCATCCGCCGCGCTGGCGAGCGGCGCGACCATCGTGACCGACCGGCGGAAAATCGCGGCAGACGATTATTTCGAGGGCATGTTCACCACCGCGCTGGATGACGGCGAAATCATCACCGAGGTCCGCTTTCCCGTGCCGGAGCGCGCAAACTATCAGAAGTTTTCGCAACCCGCCTCGCGGTTCGCGCTGGTCGGGGTTTTCGTCGCGCAATACGCGGACAGCGTCCGGGTGGCCGTCACGGGCGCGTCGGATGACGGTGTGTTCCGCTGGACCGATGCGGAAGCGGCGCTGACGCAGCGGTTTCATGCGGACGTGTTGAAGGACGTGACTGCACCAGCCGATGACATGATTTCGGACCTGCACGGATCGGCGGAGTACCGCGCGCATCTGACCGGCGTGCTCGCACGGCAGGCCGTCGCAGCCGCAGGTTAGCGCCCACAGGTGGCTGGGCGCCATTCTGACAAACCCAGGGATCGTCTGGAGGGAAAATGAAAACCGAAACGCATGAGGCGCTGCCGTTCCCGGACACCGAGTACCAGGCGCGCGTTGAAAAAATCAGAACGCGCATGCGTGACCGCGGCCTCGATGTGCTGCTGATCTGCGTGCCGCAGAATTATTACTATCTGACCGGGTTCATCACCGGCTGTGCGCATTCGCTCATGTTTCTGGTGTTGCCGCTAAAGGGCGATCCGCTATGGATCACGCGCAAGACGGAAATGAGCAATGTCAGGGCGCTGGCACCGCATATGTGGGCGAAACGGGGGATCGGCGTTGCCGACTCGGAGGACACGATTGCGGTTCTGGCGCACAGCCTGCGGGACATGGGGCTGGACCGGGCGCGGCTGGGCATCGAAAAGGCAGCGCTCTTCTTTACCATCGCACAATATGAACAGCTGACGGCGCTGATCCCCGATGCGGCTTTTCACGATATCACCGGCCTGATCGAACACGAAAGACGGGTGAAGAGCCCCCGTGAGCTCGACCATATGCGCAAGGCCGGCGGGATCGCCAGCCGGGCGGTCGAGGCCGGGTACGAGGCCCTGCAAGAGGGCGTGGCGGATTCGGATCTCGCGGCCGCAATGCTGTCGCGGGCCATTCGCGAGGGCGGGGACCGGATGGGCATGCTGCCTTTCGTGTCGGCGGGGTCGCGCAGCTATTGCGCCCATGCCTCGTGGATCGGCGCGAGGATCGGTCGGGGCGAAATCGTGAATGCCGAACTGGCGGGCGCATACAAGGCCTATCATGTGCCGATTTTCAGGGTGTTTTCTCTCGGCCAGCCCTCTGATGAGATCCTGCGCATGCAGGCGGCATCCGAGGCGGGGCTGCACGCCGGGCTGGACGGGATCCGTGCCGGGATGACATCGCACGAGGCCGACACCATCGTGCGCCGCGCGATCGAAAAGCAAGGATATGGCGAGAATTTCGTCGTGCGGGCGGCCTATGGGCTGGGCGTGGCCATCGCACCCGGCTGGGGCGAACCCGCCGTCATGCAGATCATGCCGGAGGACCAGCGGGTTCTGGAATCCGGAATGTGCTTTCACTTGGTGCCAGCGATCTATGTAGAGGGGATCGGCTGTGTCTGCTGCAGCATGCCGCTGATCATCACCGAAACCGGGATCGAGCGCCTCACCGACCTGAAGCCGGAACTCCTTGTCAAGTGAGGCTGTTTTCCGAGGTGCTCCGCGAACGCCGTCCCGGGGCCTATCGGGGCGTCCTATCACCGGCCCGCTGTATGGCTTGCCAGATGGCAAACGGCGTCGCCGGCATCGCGATGTCTCGGACACCCAGCCCGCGTAGCGCGTCCAGCAACGCGTTGATCACGGCAGGGGGCACGCCGACCGATCCGACCTCGCCGCACCCCTTGGCCTTGAGCGGATTGGTGGCGCAGTCGGTGCCATGGGTGAGCACCGTGAACCCGGGAAAATCGGCGGCCCGGGGCATCCGGTAATCCATGAACGTGCCGCTCAGCAGCTGGCCGGTCTCGTCGTAAACACAGCCTTCGAACAAGGCCTGGCCGATTCCCTGTGCCAGGCCGCCGTGCAGCTGCCCGTGCACGATCATCGGATTGATGATGCGGCCTAGATCGTCGACGGCGACCACCTGCAGGATCTCGACCTTGCCCGTCTCGGGATCAATCTCCAATTCGCAGATGTGGCAGCCGCCGGGAAAGCTCCAGTTCGGAGGATCGTAGAACACGGTTTCCTCCAGGCCCGGCTCCAACTGATCGACCGGAAAATCATGCGCGGCATAAGCGGCCCTGGCGATGTCGCCGAAACTGAGCGTGCGGTTCTTGCCTGCAACCTTGAACATGCCGTTCTCGAAATGCACGTCTGTGTATTCGGCCTCCAGCAGGTGCGCCGCGATCCTGGTCGCCTTGACAATGATCCGGCCCACTCCTTGGACAATGGCCGAGCCACCGATCACCAGAGAACGCGACGCGATCGTGCCGCGGCCAAAGGGGCCCCTGTCGGTATCGCCCTGGATGATACGGACATCCTCGATCGGAATGCCCAGCCGTTCGGACACCAGTTGCGCAAAGGTGGTCTCGTGGCCTTGTCCGTGGCTATGGACGCCGCTGAACACGCTGACGCTGCCGCTGGGATGAACCCTGATCTGGGCGGATTCCGAGCGCCCGCCGCGCGCCCCCATTTTCCCCGCCATCCGCGAAGGCGTGCCGCCTGCGACCTCCAAGTAGGTGGACATGCCGATCCCGCGCAACCTGCCCCGCGCTTCGGAGGCGGCCCTGCGTTGATCGAAATCGTTCCATTCGGAGGCCCTTAGCGCGATGTCCAGCGTACCAACATGATCGCCAGAGTCGTACTCCAGCCCTAAGGGCGTCTTGTAGGGATATTGATTTTTGCGGATCAGATTGCGCCGCCGCAATTCGACCCGGTCGATGCCGGTTTCGGCAGCGGCCTTGTCTATCAGCCGTTCCAGCAGATAGGTCGCCTCTGGTCGGCCAGCCCCGCGATAGGCGTCGACGCTGTTGGTATTGGTAAAGCAAAGCAGGACATTACAGTAGATCGCCGGTGTCGCGTAAGGGCCGGCCAGGAGCTGAGCGTAGTAGTAGCTGGGAATGACCGTACCGCCCGATGTCAGATAGGCACCGACGTTGGCATGGGTTCTGACCCGCAGCCCCAGGAACCGACCATCCACGGCGAGCGCCATCTCGGCTGTCGAATGGTGATCACGGCCGTGCACGTCCGAGAGAAACGCCTCGGACCTGTCGGCGCACCACCGCACCGACGCCCTTAGCCGTCCGGCCACCCAGGTCGCGACCGTTTCCTCGGGATAGATAGGCGCCTTGGAGCCGAAGCCCCCGCCGACATCCGGTGAAATCACCCGCAGGTGCGTTTCGGGAATCGACAGCACCGTGCTCAGCGCCGAGCGGACGAGATGGGGGTTCTGGCTGGTAGTGTAGAGGGTATGATCGCCGCTGGCGGGGTCATACAGCGCCGCCGCCGCGCGCGGTTCGAGCGCATTGGGTATCAGGCGGTTGTTGGTGATCTCGATGTCGACCACATGCGCTGCGTTTCCGAATGCCGCATCGGTCAAGGCGCGGTCGCCGATTTCCCAGTCACAACAGATGTTCTGATCCACCGCGTCCCACACCAGTGGGGCATCCGGGCGGCAGGCTTGCACAGGCGAGGTCACCGCCGGCAATTCATGATAGTCGATGCTGACGAGTTCAGCCGCGGCCCTGGTCGCGTTGGCGCTGTCACCCACCACGACGGCGACGGCTTCACCGACGAACCGGACCTTGCCGACAGCCAAGGGGTACCGGGGCGGTTCGGCCATCGGGTTACCCATCCGGTCCCTGATTTGCCATGCACAGGGAATGCTGCCCACGCCCGCATCCCGCAGATCCTGGCCGGTAAAGACCGCCTGAATCCCCGGGGAAAGCGCTGCGGCCGCCGTGTCAATATGCGCGATAAGGGCGTGCGCATGGGGGGACCGCACGAAAACGAGGTGAAATGCCCCCGGCGTGTTCAGATCATCTACATACGCACCGTTCCCGGTCAGGAAGCGGATATCCTCGGTCCGCCTGACAGAGTCGCCGCAAGCGTCCGACCCGTCCTGCGAACCGGTGCTCATTGTGCGAACGTCGAACGGGTCTTTTCTCATCTCGAATGACGGCTCCATCTATCACGGGTTTAGGTGCCCACGCTCCGTCAGAGGGCCACTCCTCCGGCGCGCAGGCAGGTTGATCTGCAGTCGCGTTCATTCAGGGTTGAGATAATCTAACGCGCTCAGGGCGTGCACCCGGACGACATGCAGGAAATCCTCGATGACGGCCGATTCGTTGGGGGCGCTGACGTTGCGTGGCGAAGTTCCGTAGACAAGCGCGGGCACGCCGCGTTCGCGCCAGAACCGGCAAGCGGAGGCCGCGACCATCGGAATGCGGACGGGTTCATCGTAACCCAGGGCCGTGACGTTGGCAGACAGCAGTTCGGCCATTTCGTGTTCCGGATCCGAGTAGAGCGCCGGCCCCCCGATGATGTCTCGGATCGTCGCCTCCGGATGGCTGCCGACGATATCGTGCACCATCTTCAGGATATCATCCCGCTCGACACCCCAAGGAATGCGAATATCCACCTCGATCGTGCAATCCGAGGGCACCATGTTGACCTTGGATCCACCCTTGATCGTCCCGATGTTCAGAACCACGGCGGTGATCGCCTCGTTCGTTCCCTCACCCATGGTTTCATCGATCACAGCCTGCGTCTTGCTGTCGGCCAGCCTGGTCGCGATGTCGGGTGGCAGGTTCCTGTCGACCTTGGTGACGGCTTTCAGCTCATTCATGATGTCAGACATGATGCTGATCGCGCTCGGGCTGAGATGCGCATAGGGACCATGCGCTCCGCGCGTGCGAACCTCCACCACGAACTGCAGGATGCCTTTCTCCCCGAAGCGGATCGTCCTGACCCCGACCGGTTCACCCGAGAGCAGACAATCCCCCAGCGCCGCATCGCCGAGTTGCTCCAGGATATACCCCGTGCCCCACTGTCCGCTTGTCTCTTCGTCCGAGACGACCATGAGCGACAGCTTTCCGGCAAGTCTGTCACGAAGACGGTGCAGGTAGCGGTAGGTGAAGATCGCCGCCGTCGTCCCCCCCTTCATGTCAGCCGCACCGCGTCCGTGAATGACCCCGTCGACGATGTCGCCACTCCAGGGATCGCGGTCCCACGCCTGTTCGTTTCCGACAGGAAAGACATCGACATGACCGTTGAGCACCAGGTGTTTGCCGTCGGTGCCGCCATTGAACGACGCCACCAGGTTGGGCAGGTGATCCTTGGCGGTGATCTCGGCAAACTCCAGACCTTCTTCGTCGAGAAACGCGGAGACCAGCGTCATGCATTCGCGAGTATCACCCGGAGGATTCGGTGACTTCGCCCGAACTAGGTTCTGATAGAAGCCAATCAGCTTTTGCTCATCCTCTTTGATTCAGTCGAGAACCTGCTGGCGCAATGATGTCATGGTGGCCCTGCCTTTACATCCTGTGATCGCAGTCCCGCTGTCAGGAAAGACGTCAAACACGCGTATGATGCTGTGAGTCGTGACATATCAGAAATCAAAACTCAATAGACCCCATCGACCGCGGCGCCCATGGCTGCAACAGGCATGTATATCTGACCTATTTGGACCCTGGCAGATACGATCGGTTGACAGAAAGCAAAAAATGATTGGTAGTATTAGGAAAATGGCGCTGAAAGGTGATATGTCATGAGTCTGGCAGGGAAATCTGGAAAATCGCGCAGCGGTGCTGCTGCGACACCGTGGATCC
>JAUIIJ010000073.1 GCA_030431825.1 Alphaproteobacteria bacterium | reverse complement strand
GTATCGCGCCTGGACCAATGGCGCGATTCCCCAACCCGACATCTCCGAACCGGAAACAGCCATCCTTGCCGAAAGCACGCTTTGGCCGCTCGGGCGCGAAGTTGGCCAACTGGGCAGCGTGCCGTTCTACCTGCTGGCCCACCCCGCCGTTGCGCGGGCGGACGGGTCGATCGACCTGTTTGCGACCGTCGCCACCGGCGAAAAGCTGACACTGATGACCGGCACGAAAGACGGCCTGATCGCCCGCGCAGGCCGCGTTGCCAGCTTGGCGCGGTCCTCGGGTCAATTGGCCGCGTCGCCAATATCCGGGGCGCTAATGGTCTATTGCGGGGGCTGCATGTTGTCGGTGCAGGATCGGCTGGACGAGGTCGTGGCCGGGGTCAACGACGCCCTGGATGGTGCGCCCTTCCTGGGGACATTCACCTTCGGCGAACAGGGCGCCTTGATTCGCGCCGGAAATCGCCATGGTAATCTCATGATCTCGTGCATAGTGTTTGGCTAGACCAATCAAAGGCACCAAATGTCAGAAGACGAGCGTCTGCGCGAAGCCTTGCATGAATTGCAGCTTCTTCGTGACCGAGAGGCGCAGATCCTGGATGAAACGCAAGCGCTTCTGGACTGCCTGGAGGCGTATTCCAGCGCGCAGGATCCGGTTAGCGCGCTTAATTCGATCTTCCTGTCCTTGCGGGACAAAATCGGCGCGGTCCTGTCCCTGATCGTGGTGCGCAAGGCGCATGGATATGTCGAGGTCAGGGCCGGGGACGATGCATCCTTTATCGGTGCGCAACTGCGCCCTCCGGTCGATCTCTTTGCCCGCTCGCGAAACATCTATTCCCTGCCGGTACTTGGGGACTGGTCCGGGTCGTTCGACGCCAGCGCCTATGGCGGCTGCCTCGTTGCCCTCATTGATCAGGACACGGCGTTGATTTCGGTTCGGAAACCGTCCGAGAGCTTCCGCAAATCCGACTACGACCTGGCGCGGCGGCTTGCCGGGCTTGCCGCCCAAGCCTTGATCAACCGGGATATCAACGTCGAAAAGGATCTGCTGGCAGCAACAATATCGGGATCGTCCTCAGGCTTTGCGATCTCGGATGCGACGCACGCGGATCAGCCGCTTGTCTATGTCAACCAAGCCTTCGAACGGCTGTCCGGGTTCAGGGCAGACGAGGTTCTGGGCCGCAATTGTCGATTTCTGACCGCCGAAGCACCAGATTCCCCCGAACGCAGGCGATTGCGCCAGGCCGTGACGGATCGTGCGGGCGGCACCTTCTTGCTGCGCAACCAACGCAAGTCCGGCGCGCTGTTCTGGAACGAACTGACGCTCTATCCAGTCAAATCGGCAACGGGCGAAGTGCAAAGCATTGTTGCAACGCAAACCGATGTAACCGCCCGCGTCGAGGCCACCGAACAGCGGGACCACGCCCGCGCCCGGATGGAACGGGCGTTTTCGGCCACCGAAGATGCGTTTCTTGTCCTCGAGCGCGACCTTCGCGTTGCGGTGGCAAATGCCGCCGCGAACCATCTGTTTCCCGCCACCGATCACAACTGGGCGGTTGGAAGCAGCTTCGCGGACAACTGGGCGTCCTATCTTGAGGGCTGCAGGGACTATCCGGGTGAAATACCGTCACAGATGTTCGAACCCGACCTTGCCGCCCTGTGCGATCTGGCCACCGCGCAGGAGGTGGACCTTCCGGACGGGCGCAGCGTTCTGTTACGCGCCAGCAGGCTGGATGATGGCGGAATTGTTCTGTCGGCAACCAATGTCACGGCGATGAAATCCGCACAGCACCTGCTGTCCCAAAGACTGGCCGCCATCGAGGCCGCGCAGAACGGGATCGTCGTGACCGATGACGAGGGCCGGATCGTCTATCTCAACACGGCGGCGGTCGCCCTGCTTGGCTACAAAGGGGCCAGCGGCGGGCTGGGCAAGCGATGGTGGCGCGCCTATTACACCCGATCGGCGGAAGGGCTCGGCGCTGCATTCGAGGTGAGCCTGGCGCGCAAGGCCCCGGGCGTGGCGGAAACGCACGAAATCACCGGCTCGCCCCTGGAGGGCGGAGGGTCGGTGCTGGTCATTCGGGACATCTCTGAAAACCTCGCAGTCGAACGGCGCGAAGCCGAAATGGTGCAGGAGCTTTCCAGATTGCAGCGCCAGCAGGCCATCGCGCAGCTTACTGCCGGCATTGCCCATGACTTCAACAACCTGCTCGCGGCGATCAACGGCTCTGCGACCCTGATTTCGCTGTCTGACGATCTTGTGCCCTCGTTGCAGCCGCATGTCGATCGGATCAATGCGGCCTGCGTGCAGTCCGCCAAGTTGATTTCGCGGCTGCTCGATGTTGGCGGCGGATCGGACAAGACCAGCGTTTTCGACCTTGCATCGAACCTTGATACATTGCCGGAACTTCTGGGCACCAACATTCCCCAAAGGATTGCGTTCGACATCCGGACCGACGGTGTGGCCCATATCCTGAAGGGAAATTCAGGTGTGCTGAACCAGGTGCTGGTGAACATGATCCTGAACGCCCGGGACGCGATTGGTGACAAGGACGGCCGCATCACCCTCGACACCCGGGCCTGCGCGGCCTCGGAGGCGGAAAGCATTTCGTTCGGGCAATTGGACCCGACAATCCGTTATCTCTGCCTGCGATTGACCGATACCGGAGCGGGCATGTCGCCCGAGATGACCAAGAAGGTCTTTCAACCGTTCTTCACGACCAAGGGCAGGTTGGGAACTGGGCTTGGCCTCGCGACTGCCGCGCTTCAGGTCCAGGCCATCGGCGGCGCAATCGGGCTTGACACGGAACCGGGCCGGGGGACGAGCTTCCGCATCTATTGGCCACTGGCCGGGCTCGATCTGCTGCCGACCGCGAAAGGCTCGGTAGATTTGAGTCGGTTGCAGGGCCTGTCGGTCATCGTGGTCGATGACGATCCCAATGTCGCCGCGGTCATATCCTCCTATCTGGAGGCGAAAGGGCTGGAAGTCGCCGTCTGTCAGGATCCCAGGGACGCGCTAGACGCGATCAGGGAAGACCCCGACGACTGGCACGCGGTGGTCACGGATTACGACATGCCGATCATGAATGGCGGCGAGCTGACACAGAAGGTTCGCGCCCTTTCGCCCGACATGCCGATCATCGTCGTCACCGCTCTGGCCCAGAGATTGTCAGATCCTCGTCTTATTCAGGCACAAACTGCCGCTATACTAGCCAAGCCGATTGACCTGGAAGAACTGTCCCGCACGCTGGCCGTGGCAGTCACAAAGAGATAGAGTTGATACCATGCGGATCCTTCTTGCCGACGACCACGATCTGATGATCGAAACCCTCAGCGCGTTCCTGACCTCTCAGGGGGCATTCGAGGTTGA
>JAUIIJ010000010.1 GCA_030431825.1 Alphaproteobacteria bacterium | reverse complement strand
ATCGAGGCGCTATTCGATCTGGGGCTGGTGCAGGGCAGCATGCAAACCCTGGCACGCGGAACGGTCTCAAGGGCCGGAAAGCTCGCTCCGTTCCTCATCAGGCATCAGAAAAACAACAAACCGTTGTTCATGGGCGATCTCGCGCCAAGAAACATGGGCCACGCGGCACAGGAATCCTGACGACTGGAACCAGCGCACGTCAAGGCAATCGCCGCCCCGGTAATCGGTGATTTTGCAAATTTCGTTTTGGGCCGCATCGGGTATGTCGGGGGGCCATGTCGGCTGCAACGCCATGTCTGATCCCTCTGGAACCGTATAGAGGTGTCGTTCGGTCGTCGCTGACGGGCGGCAGATCGCACTACGTGTCAGTTCGTTACTCCCGGCCTTTGGCCGAGAGCGGGCTCATTCACCGGCCCGCGCGGTTTTGCGGAACGCCATCGGGGACAGACCGATGTCCCTTCGAAAGGCGCGGGCGAAATGGGCCGAAGAAGAATATCCGAGCGCGTCGGATATCGTGGTCACAGATAACCGCTCGTCGCGCAGCAATTCCATCGCACGGCGGGTGCGTGCCTCTCTCATCATGTCACGAAAGCTGCGCCCGGCGGTGTTCAGCTCGCGTTGAAGGCTGCGGACACTCACATCAAGCGCCTGCGCCGCGTGTTCGATCGAGCTGCGTCCCGAACCGACCTGGCACCGGATGTAATGGGATACTGCACCAATCAGGCTGTTCCGCGTTTCCGGGGCCAGACGCGCTCTTGCCACATCCTCGATGGTCGTCGGCGGCCTGCCCGGCTTCTGCTGCCGCGACGCGGTCAGATCCGAGGCGTCAAAAACCAGCGCCAGCTCTGGCTTGTCAAACAGGACAGGAGATTGGAACACGTCTTCGTAGTCCTGCGCATCGTCGGGCGCTGGCAGATCGATTTCGATCCGGCGGGGGTGCCAGGTCTGGTTCAGAAAATGGCTGAACAGGCTGAGCAGAACGGCAATCGTTCCCGCCGCGTCATGAGGGTAGCCCGCCATGGTGCGGGTTGCGCTCCGATAGGTCAGCCGCGCGGTATCATCGGCAACGATCAGGGCCATCCTGTCGCCATAGCTGTGATATGCGATGCTTTGCTCCGCCCTGCGAATGGCTTGGCCCAGGGTGCCTGAACCAAGGACATAATCGCTCCAGACCCCGTAGGACCCGAAATCCAGTTCGGGGGCCAAGAGGATGCCAAGGTTGCCGCTGCCCGATTTCCGCGCAACCGTTTCAAGGAATGTGCTCATTGTCCTGTGAGGAATGAAACAGTCGTGGTCGTCTATTCTCTCGAAATCGAGCATCGCCGCGCGATTGGCATCGTTCAGAACCCGTTGCCCGAAAGTATCTCGCACCCAGTCCGGCACACCCAGCAGCGTGGACACACACACCAGAGTTGGCGATCGACCCGGGGTTTTGTCGAGTTTGACCGGGGTTGGCGCAAAATGGGTGTTCGAATTCCGCATGCCTTGGATTACCCTCTGAATTGATTAAAAGTCTTGTCCACAATCCTGACGGTCGAAGCAAGTTTTCGGTCGGCGTTTTTGCGCCCGGGAAGGTGGATATCGCAACCCGGAACACGGGGAGATCAAGTTTTAGGCCGCCGCGTACAGGTATGGTGGCCTTCGGTTTGCACATGAGTTCAAGGAACGCGATCGGCGGCAACCATCTGTCGCATGATCCGTCCGGGTCGTCGTTCAGGCAGCGGCCCGTTTTCCAGGTCTGCCGCATGCGCGCCGGTCCGGAAGCACACCAGAGATATCCAGTTTTTCCTTCAATCACCGTGGAGCTTAGCAGATGATCCGAAACTCAAGACGCATGACCTTGCCCAGCCTTGGCGCCGCGATGGTGCTGATGGCCGGTGGTGCCGTGGCGCAGGAAATCTTGCCGTTTCCCCCGAAACCGTCAGGCAGTATCGCGGGCCCGACCATCGCGGACTCGACCTATAGCCCATTGCCCGCAACATCACACCTGCCGGAGGACGCGCCGAACATCGTCATCATCATGCTCGACGATGTGGGGCCTGCGCTTCCGCATACCTTTGGTGGGCCGATCACTACTCCGACACTGGACCAGCTGGCCGAGGAAGGCATCGCGTTCAGCCGTTTTCACAACGCGGCCATGTGCTCGCCCACGCGTGCATCTCTCTTGACAGGGCGCAATCATCACAGGGTTGGCAATGGTCAGATCGCAGAGCTCGCCAATGACTGGGATGGCTATACAGGGCGCATTCCGCGCACCACGGCCACCGTCGCCAAGGTGCTGAGCGATTATGGCTATGCGACCGCCGCCTTTGGAAAATGGCACAACACGCCCGCAAACGAAACGACGGCGGTTGGCCCCTACACCAACTGGCCCGTGGGCGCGGCCATCGGATTTGATTATTTCTACGGCTTCCTTGCCGGGGAATCCTCTCAGTGGGAGCCCGCAGTGGTCGAGAATACCAACCGTCTTGATCCGTCCGCGGGCAAGGAAGGCTATCACTTTACCGTCGATATGGCAGACAAGGCGGTCACATGGATGAAACAGGTCCATGCCCTGACTCCGGACCGGCCGTTCCTGGTCTATTGGGCACCCGGCGCCTCGCATGGTCCGCACCATATCTTCAAGGAATGGGCGGACAGGTACAAGGGTCGGTTTGACGCCGGCTGGGATGATCTTCGTGAAGAGATATTCGCAAAGCAGAAAGAACTTGGCTGGATCCCCGCCGACACCGAATTGACCGCACGGGACGAGAAGCTCGCCGCCTGGGATGACATTCCCGAAGACGAGCGTGAATTTCAGATCCGCCTGATGGAAGTGTTTGCCGGCTTTACCGAACATGCTGACACGCAGGCCGGGCGCCTGCTCGACGCCCTGGACGAGATGGGCGTTCGTGACAACACGCTGATCTTCTATATCTGGGGTGACAACGGCTCCAGCGCCGAGGGCCAGAACGGCAGCATCAGCGAATTGCTGGCCCAGAACGGCATCAAGACCGAAATCAAGGATCATATCCGGGCGATGAACGAGCTCGGCGGGCTGGATGTGCTGGGCTCGCCGAAGGTCGACAACATGTACCACGCGGGCTGGGCCTGGGCAGGGTCGACGCCCTATCGTTCAATGAAACTGGTTGCGGCCCATTTCGGCGGCACGCGCACACCCATGGTGGTTTCGTGGCCGAAGCATATCGTGCCTGATGACACGCCGCGCACACAGTTCCATCATGTCAACGACATCGTGCCGACCATATATGACGTGCTGGATATCACGCCGCCCGACACGGTGGATGGCATAAGCCAGGCCCCGCTCGACGGGATCAGCCTCGCCTATACGTTCGATGCGCCGGAGGCCGAGGGCCGAAAGCGCAGCCAGTATTTCGAAATCATGGGCAGCCGAAGCTATTATGAGGATGAATGGATCGGTTCGGTTTTCGGGCCGCGTGTTCCGTGGCTGCCGGGTGTCGATCCCTCGATCTTCCAGTGGTCGCCCGATAACGACACGTGGGAGCTTCATGATCTGAGCAGGGATTATTCGCAGGCGAAGAACGTTGCCGATGCGAACCCCGAGAAAACCGAGGCGCTCAAGGCGGCATTTCGGGCCGCGGCCAAGGATAACAAGGTCTTCCCCATCGGTGGCGGGTTGTGGTCGGTCATCTTCCATCCCGAGGATGCGCCCTCCAATCCGGCGACCGAATTCACCTATACGCAGGAGGTGACCCACGTTCCCGAGTTCACCGCGCCTAAGGTCGGCGCGCGCAGCAACCTGTTGACCATCGAGGCGGAACTGACCGCAGAGTCCGCGGGTGTGCTCTATGCTCTCGGGGCCTTCTCCGGCGGTCTCGCGCTCTGGGTCGACCAGGGGAAGCTCAGCTATGAATACAACCTGTTCGAGATCGAGCGCACCCGGATCGAAACAACCGACCCGCTGCCGGTCGGCAAGGTGACGATCGAGGTCGAGACAACCAAGACCAGCGATGCCCATGCCGGGCCACTGGACGTGGTGATCCGGGTCAACGGAACCGAGATGGCCAGCGGCACGGTCCCGCGCTCCGCGCCCCTGACCTTCACCGCCAATGACTCTTTCGATGTCGGGCAGGACAGCTATTCTCCGGTGTCCGAGGCCTACTATGATCGCAAGCCCTTTGCATTCAATGGCACCATCGACCAGTTGAAAGTGTCCTATAGCGAATGAAACGCACGAACCCGGGCGGCGACGGATATTGTCGCCCGGGTCGGTTATGACGGCGTTCAGCCTTGTTCCGCAAATCCGCTGGAGGTAATTGGGTGATTGCCAGGCCCGTTCGCCGTCGGGCCGCTCCAGAAAAACACGACGCAGAGCCGGTGCCGCGATGAAATGGCCGCAGCGCAAACTTTTGCTTGCCTTCTCGTGTTCGACCCCCTATTGAGCGGCATCCTGCATGAACCTGCCGTTGGCGGGGGATTCGCATGTCTATCATTCATCCACCAGGTCAAAGGTGACCCTGCAGGGGGCCTTCTGGTGTTTTGAGAAAAGGAAAAGGCGATGAACGCCCAGGAACTTCGTGACAAGACTCCGGACCAGCTCCGCGAGGAACTGGCCAACCTGAAGAAAGAGAGCTTCAACCTGCGCTTTCAACAGGCGACCGGCCAGCTGGAAAATACGGCCGGCATCAAGGCCGCGCGCCGCAATGCGGCCCGTGTCAAGACCATTCTGAACGAAAAGGCCGCTGCTGCGGCATCCGAGGAGTAATCAGATGCCCAAGCGTATCCTGCAAGGCACCGTGACCAGCGACGCCAACGAACAGACCGTGACCGTTTCCGTGGAACGCCGTTTCACGCATCCGGTTCTCAAGAAGACCATCCGCAAGTCCAAGAAATACCGGGCTCACGATGAGAAGAACACGTTCAAGGTGGGCGACACCGTTCGCATCATCGAATGTGCACCCAAGTCGAAGACCAAACGCTGGGAGGTTCTGGAGGCGTAAGCCTCCCGGACCGTCCGGTACAATCGAAACCCTGGGGCAGAACATCAGTCCCCAAAGGTCGGGAGAAACCACATGATCCAGATGCAGACCAATCTGGATGTTGCTGACAACAGCGGCGCACGCCGTGTTCAGTGCATCAAGGTCCTGGGTGGTTCCAAGCGTAAATACGCATCCGTCGGCGACATCATTGTCGTCTCGGTCAAGGAAGCCATCCCGCGCGGCCGCGTGAAGAAAGGGGACGTCCGCAAGGCCGTCGTCGTGCGCACCGCCAAGGAAGTCCGTCGCGAAGACGGCACCGCGATCCGTTTCGATCGCAACGCAGCCGTCATCCTGAACAACAACAACGAGCCGGTCGGAACACGTATCTTCGGCCCGGTCGTTCGCGAACTGCGCGGCAAGAACTTCATGAAAATCATTTCGCTCGCTCCGGAGGTGCTGTAACCATGGCTGCCAAACTCCGCAAAGGCGACAAGGTCGTCGTGTTGGCCGGCAAGGACAAGGGCAAGGAAGGCACCATTTCTTCCGTTGATCCGAAAGCCGGCAAGGCCGTTGTCGAGGGCGTGAATATCGCCATCCGTGCAACCCGTCAGAGCCAGCAGAGCCAGGGCGGTCGTATCCCCAAGGCGATGCCGATCCAGCTCAGCAATCTCGCGCTGATCGACGCCAATGGCAAACCCACCCGCGTGGGTTTCAAAATGGAAGGCGACAAGAAAGTGCGCTTTGCCAAAACCACGGGGGACGTGATCGATGCTTGATTCCGCAAACTACACCCCGCGTCTCAAGACCGAATACGCAGACCGCATCCGTGCGGCGCTGAAAGAGGAATTCGGTTACAAGAACGACATGCAGATCCCGCGTCTGGACAAGATCGTCCTGAACATCGGCTGTGGTGCAGAAGCTGTCCGTGACAGCAAGAAGGCAAAATCGGCGCAGGAAGACCTGACCGCGATTGCCGGCCAGAAGGCCCTGACAACGCGTGCAAAGAAATCGATCGCCGGTTTCCGCGTGCGTGAAGACATGCCTCTGGGTGCCAAGGTGACCCTGCGCGGCGAGCGGATGTACGAATTCCTCGATCGTCTGATCACCATCGCCATGCCCCGTATCCGCGACTTCCGCGGCGTGTCGGGCAAATCGTTCGATGGTCGTGGCAACTATGCCATGGGCCTGAAGGAACACATCGTGTTCCCCGAGATCGATTTCGACAAGGTCGACGAAACCTGGGGGATGGACATCATCATCGCCACCACAGCGAAGACCGACGCTGAAGCCAAGGCGCTGTTGAAGCATTTCAACATGCCCTTCAATTCATAAGCGCGGGAAGGATTAGACATGGCTAAGAAAGCAATGATCGAGCGCGAGAAGAAGCGTGAACGCCTCGTGGAGAAATATGCCGCCAAACGTGCCGCTCTCAAAGAGATCGCGAATGACGAGAGCAAGCCGATGGAAGAGCGTTTCAAGGCGCGCCTCAAGCTTGCAAAACTGCCGCGCAACAGTTCGGCGACGCGCCTGCACAACCGGTGCCAACTGACCGGTCGTCCGCATGCGTATTATCGCAAACTGAAAATTTCGCGGATCGCGCTGCGGGATCTCGGCTCTGCCGGTCAGATCCCCGGCATGGTGAAATCGAGCTGGTAAGGGAGAGACTGTTATGAACGATCCTATCGCAGACATGCTCACCCGGATCCGCAACTCGTCGCTGCGCGGCAAGTCCACTGTCATGACCCCGGCCTCCAAGCTGCGGGCGTGGGTTCTGGATGTGCTGGCCGACGAGGGCTATATCCGCGGCTACGAGAAAATCACCGGTGCCGACGGCCACCCGGCCATCGAGATCAGCCTGAAGTACTATGAAGGCGAGCCCGTCATTCGTGAGCTCAAGCGGGTCTCCAAGCCCGGTCGCCGCGTTTACATGGGCGTCAAGGACATCCCGCAGGTCCGTCAGGGTCTGGGTGTGTCGATCGTCTCGACGCCCAAGGGCGTGATGTCGGACGCAAGCGCGCGCGCAGCCAATGTTGGCGGCGAAGTGCTGTGCACCGTATTCTAAGGAGGTCTCTCGATGTCTCGTATTGGTAAGAAACCGGTCGAGCTGCCCAGCGGCGTTACCGCCACTGTGTCGGGTCAGACCATCGAAGTGAAAGGCCCCAAGGGTGCCCGCAGCTTCAGCGCCACCGACGACGTGACCCTCGCGGTCGAGGACAATGTCGTCACCATCACGCCGCGCGGCAGTTCCAAGCGGGCCCGCCAGCAGTGGGGCATGTCCCGCACCATGGTCGCAAATCTGGTGACCGGCGTCACCCAGGGCTTCAAGAAAGAGCTTGAAATCCAGGGTGTCGGTTACCGTGCGCAAATGCAGGGCAACACGCTCAAGCTGAATCTCGGCCTGTCGCATGACGTCGATTACGTTGCACCGGAAGGTGTCACCGTGACCGCGCCCAAGCAGACCGAGATCGTTGTGGAAGGCATTGACGAACAGCTTGTTGGTCAGGTTGCCGCGAACATCCGCTCCTGGCGCAAGCCCGAGCCCTACAAGGGCAAGGGGATCCGCTACAAGGGCGAGTTCATCTTCCGCAAAGAAGGCAAGAAGAAGTAAGGACCCAGGATATGGCAAACAGCAAAAGAACCCTGTTTCTGAAGCGCCGCCTGCGCGTTCGGAACAAGCTGCGCAAGGTCAACGCCGGACGTCTGCGTCTGTCGGTACACCGCAGCAACAAGAACATCAGCGTCCAGCTGATCGACGATGTGAATGGCGTCACCCTGGCGTCCGCGTCGTCGCTCGAAAAAGACCTGGGCGTTGTCGGCAAGAACAATGTCGAAGCCGCTGCCAAGGTGGGGTCGGCAATCGCCGAGCGCGCCAAGAAGGCCGGTGTGGAAGAAGCCTATTTCGACCGTGGTGGCTTCCTCTTTCATGGCAAGGTCAAGGCTCTCGCCGATGCCGCCCGCGAAGGTGGCCTGAAAATCTAGGACCTGCAGGCGGCCTTTCGGGGCCGCCTCGATGATCCGGGGGTGTGTTGCCCACCAGGATTGAGACAATGGTGCCGAGCACCGCAAGACAGGAGGCCAGCATGGCCAGAGAACCCAACCAACGGGGCGGTCGCCGCAATCAGCGCGATGAAGCTCCGGAATTCGCAGATCGCCTGGTCGCGATCAACCGCGTGTCCAAAACCGTCAAGGGTGGTAAGCGCTTCGGCTTTGCCGCGCTGGTTGTCGTCGGCGATCAGAAAGGTCGCGTCGGCTTTGGCAAGGGCAAGGCGAAAGAGGTCCCCGAGGCCATTCGCAAGGCCACGGAACAAGCCAAGCGCCAGATGATCCGCGTTCAGCTGCGCGAAGGCCGTACCCTGCACCACGACATGGAAGGCCGTCACGGCGCAGGTCGCGTTGTCATGCGCACCGCGCCTGAAGGTACGGGTATCATCGCCGGTGGTCCGATGCGTGCGGTATTCGAGATGCTGGGCGTCAAGGACGTTGTGTCCAAGTCGATCGGCAGCCAGAACCCCTACAACATGATCCGGGCCACCATCGACGGTCTGCGCAAGGAATCCAGCCCGCGTGCTGTTGCGCAACGTCGCGGCAAGAAAGTGTCCGACATCCTGCCCAAGCGTGACGAAGCGCCTGTGGCGGAAGCCGCAGAAGCGTAAGGAGACGGGAACATGGCAAAAACCATCGTCGTCAAGCAGATCGGCAGCCCGATCCGCCGCCCGGCCAAACAGCGCGCAACGCTGATCGGCCTGGGACTGAACAAGATGCACAAGACCCGCGAGCTGGAAGATACGCCCAGCGTGCGTGGAATGATCAACAGCATTCCGCATATGGTCGAGATCATCGAAGAGCGCGATTAAGTCGCCTTTGAAGCGAAAAGAAAAACCGCTCCGGAGTGATCCGGGGCGGTTTTCTCATGTGCGGGCCACGGTTTTCTGGCGGGCTCAGGCCGTGGCGCCCACCATGCCGACGATGTCGTAGGTCTTGCGCAGGATCGGAGCGGTAATCTCGCGGGCGCGGGTGGCTCCACGCGTCAGAATACGGTCGATTTCGGCCGGGTCATCCATCAGGCGCGCCATTTCGGTGGTGATAGGCGACATGCGTTCGACAGCGATGTCGGCCAGCGCCGGCTTGAACTGGCCAAACTGCTTGCCTGCAAATTCGTCGATAACCTGCTGTTGGGTGCGGTCGGTGAGCGCGGCATAAATGTTCACGAGGTTGCGCGCTTCCGGCCGGTCATCGAGCCCGTCGATCGACTCGGGCAGCGGCTCCGCGTCGGTCTTGGCCTTGCGGATTTTCCTGGCAATGGTGTCGGCATTGTCGGTCAGGTTGATCCGGCTCATGTCCGAAGGGTCGGATTTGCTCATCTTCTTGGAGCCGTCACGCAGGCTCATCACGCGGGTCGCGGTGCCTTCGATGACCGGTTCGGTGATCGGAAAGAAATCGACACCGTAATCGTGGTTGAACTTGGTCGCAATGTCGCGTGTCAGCTCGAGATGCTGTTTCTGGTCTTCGCCCACGGGGACGTGGGTGGCATGATAAACCAGAATATCGGCGGCCATCAGCGACGGATAGGCATAAAGCCCGAGGCTCGCCTTTTCCGCGTTCTTGCCGGCCTTGTCCTTGAACTGCGTCATGCGGTTCATCCAGCCGATGCGGGCGACACAGTTGAAAATCCAGGCCAGCTGCGCGTGTTCGGGCACCTGGCTCTGGTTGATCAGAATGGATTTCTCGGGATCGATGCCGCTGGCGATGAACCCTGCGCAAAGCTCGCGGGTGCTGTGGCGCAGGTCCCTGGGATCCTGCCAGACGGTGATCGCGTGCAGGTCGACCATGCAATAGATCGACTCGACCCCCTGGTTCTGCGCATCGGCAAAGCGTTTCAGAGCGCCGAGATAATTGCCGAGATGCAGGTCTCCGGACGGCTGGATCCCCGAAAAGACGCGGGGTTGGAAACTGGTATCGGTCATCTGGAGCAACTCCCGTCTGGCAAATCTGGTCGGCCTCGCTTACCCATGAGGCGGGGTATCGTCAACAGGCGCAACGAACAGGCATCAAGGAGTCCGGGCCGATGAATGAACAGGGCAGTGTTCCCGCAGTGAATCCGATGCCGCCGGTGGTGGTGGCAATGTTCTTTTTCATCATGGGGATCGAGCTGGTGTTTCAGCTGGGCGCGCGCGGAATCATCGGCGGCCCGACTGCCGTTGGCTGGCGGCTGGATGCGATGCAGACATATGCGTTTTCTGCGGCGGTGTTCGACTGGATGATGGCGAACCATCGCTGGCCGGTCGAACATCTGATACGCTTTGTAAGCTATCCGTTCGTTCATGCGTCTTTCACGCATGCTCTGTTCGTCGGTGTCTTCCTGCTGGCGATGGGCAAGATGGTGGCCGAGGTGTTCGGAAGCATCGCCTTTCTCGTGATCTTCGTGCTTTCCGGTATCGGCGGGGCTTTGGCCTATGCACTGATGCTGAACGATCCCGCGCCGCTGATCGGTGGCTTCCCGCCGGTCTACGGGCTGATCGGAGCCTTTACCTACATGCTCTGGATGTCACTGTCGCGGGTTGGCGCAAACCAGATGCGGGCCTTTACCCTGATCAGCTTCCTGATGGGCATACAGCTGGTGTTCGGTCTGATCTTTGGCGGAAGTCCGGATTGGGTGGCCGATCTTGCCGGTTTCACGACCGGATTCTGCCTGTCCACGGTGCTGGCACCCGGCGGTCTGGCGCGCTTGCGGCGGCTGGTCCAACGCAAATAGGCACGGCATCCCCGCACGGATCAGCGCCGCCGCAGCGCGCCGCGAAACTCGGCGAGCCGAAAGGCCCCGATGAGCTGGCCCACACCGAAATATGTCACGATGCCCGCAAGGATCAGGCCCGCCAGTGCCAGATAACGCACCCCCGCCGTTTCAAGCGCGTCGGACAACAGCGCGGCAACCATGACAAGCACCAGGCCCATGACCGCGGCGGCCGCGCAGATGCGCCAGAGCCGGCGGTAGAACCGGTCGTCAAATCGCGCGACCTCGCCCATCGCGCGGGTGCCAAGCGCCAGTTGCAACGTCATCGTCCAGGCGGCAACCGTGGTGCCGATCGCGGCGCCGATATAGCCCAGCAGATAGGCCATCGCGACGGCGACAACGACATTGACGATCATTGATACCACGGCAAAGCGAAACGGTGTGCGCGTGTCTTCACGGGCAAAGTAGAGCGGTTGCAGGACCTTTTGCAGAACGAATGCCGGGAGTCCCAACCCGTAGACCGCAACCGCAAGCGCGGTGGCGCCGGCATCGGCCGCGTCAAAGGCCCCGCGCTGAAACAGAACCGAAATCATCGGGTAGGGGATCACCACAAGGGCCACCGCCGACGGGATCGTAAGCGCCAGCGAGACCTCGCCCGCACGGCTGAGCGCAGTGCGCGCGCCGGTATCGTCGCGGGAGGCAAGACGGCGCGACAGGTCGGGCAGCAGCACGACACCCACCGCGATCCCGACCACACCCAGTGGCAGCTGGTAGAGACGGTCCGCATAGCTGAGCCACGCAATCGCCCCCTCGTAAAAGCTGGCGACCTGGCGGCCCACGAGCAGATTGACCTGAACGACCCCTCCGGCCAGCATCGCGGGCAGCGCAATGATCGCCAATCGCTTGATATCCGGTGTCAGTCGGGGCCGCTGCGGCGTGATGCGAAAACCGGCGCGTCTGGCCGCGACCCAAAGCAGGGCCAGTTGCGCGATACCGGCCAGCAAAACGCCCCAGACAAGAAACGTGCCGTGGCGCATGCCCGGCTGTTGCATGGTGCTGTCACCAGAGGTGAAGAGACCGGTTTCGGCGAGAAGCAGGGCCAGGATCAGGATCACGTTCAGCAGCACCGGGGCGGCTGCGGCTGCGGCGAACCGTCCGGTGGCGTTCAGCACGCCTGAGAGCAGCGCCGCCAGCGAAATGAACAGGATATAGGGAAAGGCGATCCGCCCGAACATCACGGCGAGATCGAACCGCTCATCCCCGGCAAAGCCGCTGGCCATGGCGAGCACCAGCCACGGCATGCATACCTGCGCCAGAAGCGTGAATACGATCAGCAGCGAGCCGAGCGCGGCAAAGGCATCATTGGCAAAGCGTTGCGCATCGGCGCCGATCTCCAGCTTTTTCGAGAACAGCGGAATGAAAGCGGTGTTGAACGCGCCCTCTGCGAAAAAGCGTCGAAACATGTTGGGCAGGCTGAACGCAACGAGAAATGCTTCGGCCACGGGCCCGGTGCCCAGCCAGCCGGCGATGAGAATATCGCGCACGAAACCGAGAACCCGGCTGAGCAGGGTCCAGACTCCGACCGTCAGAAAGCCCGACATCAGGCGAATGGGTTTCAAGAAAAGGTCCTTTCACGCGCGAGGACGGGGCGCGCCGGTCATAGCGAACCGCGCGTCGCAGCGCCAGATTTCACGTTTCCGCCCGATCCGTTCCGTCGGCAATCGCCTTGCGCAGTTTGGCTTCGAGCGAACGTTGCTTGGTTTCCGAATAGTATTTCAGCCCGAACATGTCCTTGACGTAGAAGGAGTCGACCACCTGTTCGCCATAGGTCGCGATCACCGCGTTGGCGATGTAGATATTTGCGTTGGCAAGGGTCCGTGTCAGGTCGTAGAGCAGGCCGGGCCGGTCGCGGGTGTCGACTTCGATGATCGTGTAGATATCCGAACCTTCGTTGTCGAAGCTGATATGCGTGGGGACGTTGAATGCCTTTTCACGCTTCTTGATCTTGTCGCGGCTCTTGAAGGCGTCGCTGGCGATCACCTCTCCCTTGAGGGTCTTGTGGATCATCTTGCTCAGTCGGGGCAGGCGCTCGGCCTCGTAGGGGTGCCCGTCGCTGTCCTGTATCCAGAAGGCATCGGTCACGTAACCGTCCTTGGTGGTATAGCTGCGCGCGTCCACCACATTGGCCCCGACAAGCGCCAGTGCCCCGGCAAGCCGGGCAAAGATGCCCGGATGATCCGCCATCACGAAACAGGCGCGTGTGGCATCGCGATCAGGATCGGGATAGAGGTGGATCATGATCCCGCTGGGGTCACCCGATTCCTCGAGCGCACGCAGCATACGGGCGAAATCCACATGCGCGGTCACGTGCAGGCCCTGCCAATACGGCGGGTAGTGACGCTTGGTTTCGGTGGCGAGTGCGGATTTGGGCCAGTCCGACAGCGCCGCACGCAGCGCTTTCTTGGCGCTGGCGCCGCGGTTCTCGCGGTTCAGGTCTTCCATGCCGGTTTCCAGCGCCCGCCGGGTCTGACGATAGAGTGCGCGGATCAGCGCGGCCTTCCAGTTGTTCCAGACATCCGGACCGACACCGCGAATGTCACAGACGGTCAGTACCGTGAGCAGGTCGAGCCGCTTGACGGTCTGCACCGCCTTGGCGAAATCACGAACGGTGCGGGGGTCGGCGATGTCGCGTTTTTGCGCCATATCGGACATCAGCAGGTGATAGCGGACAAGCCATTCCACCGTTTCCGAATCCGCCTTGTTCAGCCCAAGCCGTGGCGCCACCTTGCGGGCGATCTGCGCCCCGAGGATCGAATGATCTTCCGGGCGGCCCTTGCCGATGTCGTGCAGCAGCAGGGCGACATAGAGAACCTTGCGATTGACGCCCTCCTTGAGGATCGACGACGCCACGGGCAGCGATTCGATCAACTCGCCGCGTTCGATCTGGGTCAGGTTGGCAATGCACTGGATGGTGTGCTCGTCCACGGTGTAGCTGTGATACATGTTGAACTGCATCATCGCGACGATCGGCTCGAATTCGGGTACGAACGCCGACAGGACCCCCAGTTCGTTCATGCGCCGCAGCGCGCGCTCCGGATTGCCATGCTTGAGCATCAGGTCGAGAAAGATGCGCCGGGCCTCGCGGTTGTGGCGCATGTCGTTGTCGATCAGCTTGAGATTCGACGCCACCAGCCGCATGGCATCGGGATGGATGAGCATTCCGGTGCGCAACGCCTCTTCGAAGATGCGCAACAGGTTCAGGTTGTCCTTGAGGAATTCGTCGGGATCCGCCACCGCAAGGCGGTTCTTGACGACTTCGTAGCCCGGTTTGATCTTGGGTCTGCGACGGAAGATGCGTTCGAGCAGTGGTTCGGACTTGGCATTGATGTCTTCCAGTTTGCTCAGGAAGATGCGGGTCAGGTCGCCGACCGCCGTGGCGTGGCGAAAATAGTTCTGCATGAAGATTTCGACGCCACGTCGTCCGGCCAGGTCCTTGTAGCCCATGGCCTCCGCGACCGCGACCTGCATGTCGAATGTCAGCTTTTCGGTCGGCCGGCCCGCGATCAGGTGCAGGTGCGCGCGCACGGCCCAGAGAAAATCCTCGGCCTTTTCGAATGTCGCGAATTCATCGGCCTGAAAGACACCCAGCGGAACGAGTTCGGCTGCGTCCTGAACACCGTGGATGTATTTTGCGATCCAGAACAGCGATTGCAGATCGCGCAGGCCGCCCTTGCCTTCCTTGACATTGGGCTCGACCATGTAGCGTTCGCCCTGTTTCAGATGGCGCGCCTCGCGTTCGTTCAGCTTGGCCTCGACGAAATCCAGCCCGTTGCCGGTGAAAAGCTCGGTGTCCAGCCGGATATCCAGCTTTTTCGCAAGCGGCGCGTGCCCGGCGATGAAGCGATGCTCCAGCAACGCCGTGCGGATGGTGAAATCCTCCTGCCCCAACCGGATGCAATCCTTGATGGTGCGGCTCGCATGTCCGACCTTGAGGCGAATGTCCCAGAGAATGTAGAGCATCGACTCGATGACGCTCTCGGCCCAGGGGGTGATCTTGTAGGGCGTCAGGAACATCAGGTCGACATCCGAGAACGGCGCCATTTCACCGCGGCCATACCCCCCGACCGCGATCACCGCGATACGTTCACCGGCGGTCGGGTTGGGGCGCGGATGCAGATGGGTATGGGCGACCATCATCGCGGTCATCACCAGCCCATCGGTCAGGTAGGTATAGGAGCGGGTCAGTTCACGCGCGGCAAAGGGTTTCTCGGCAAAAGCCGCGGCGATGGCGGCCCGGCCGCTGTCCTGCGCTTTCCGCAAAATCCTGACGGTTTCCGACCGCAGGGCCGCGTTGTCCGCCGCATCCTGCGCGGCGTCGACAATCTCGCCCTGCACCGAAACGGCATCGAAAATTGCGGTTTCGTCACAGATCAGCGGGCCGGGCGCGACCGGATGGTAGCGGCCCGGCGCGGCGGGATCAGAATCCGGCGCCGGAGAAGCTTGTTGGTGCAGGGTCAATCACAACCACCTGTTTGTTCTGAATTGTCGCCACCGCGAGCCCGCGCTCGTTGGTGCCATCGGGCCGCAGGCGGAAGATGCCGCCGACGCCCTGAAAACCGGCCCCCTGGGTAAGGGCCCCACCGGTCAGCGCGTCGGCCTTGCCGGCACCGACCAGCGCGCCGATGGCTGCGATACCGTCATAGGCCAGACCACCGATCGGGTGCGGGCTGCCGCCATAGGCGGCGGCATAGCGTGCGTTGAATTGTTGCGACTTGCCCGGATCGGGAAGCGCGAACCAGCCACCCTGAACCCCGGGCAGTGCCAGCGTCGGCGCGGGAATATCCCAACGGGTCAGGCCGACAAACTGGGTGGTGGCGGGCGAGACGCCGGCTTCGGGCAGCAACTGGCTCAGGAGCGGCAGCGCGCCCGCAGTTGTCGCCGCCAGGAACAGCGAGTCGGCGCCGGTGCTGTCGACCATGGATTTGATCTGCGGCACGGTTGCGATGACCGATTGCTGCGACAGGTCGTAGGGAACCGTCCCGGCGAGTCGCGCGCCGCTGCCCCTGATGGCCTGCTGAATGGCGTCGCGACCCAGCTGTCCGGCAATATCGGTGCCATGAACGACGACGAAATTCCCCTTGCCGCGGCTCGCGGAATAGCGTGCCAGTCGGTTGGCCGTGTTGTAGAACGTCGGTCCGAGAATGAACACGTTGCCGCCGGCGATGGTCGGGTTGTTCGAGAACGACAGGACGTTGATATTGCGCCCGCGTACCGCAAGCCCGACCGCGTTCGTCGATTCCGAGTACACCGGTCCGAGGATGATCCGTGCGCCGTCATTTACGGCCTGCGTTGCCTGTGCGGCCGCCGTGGCCGCGTTGCCGCCGGTATCGTAAACCCGCAGGTCGATCTGCACGCCGTTGAGGTCGGCCATTGCGAGACGCGCCGAGTTTTCGAGGCTGCGTGATAGAACCGCATCGCCCGATTGCGGCGAACTGCGCGGCAGCAGCAGCGCCACCGGAACGGGTTTGTCGGTGTTGATGGTCGGCCCGCCTCCGGGTATCGCGTCACAGGCGGACAGCGCTGCGAGCGACAGCAGGGCCAGACAAAAGAACGCCACCTTGCGGGGCACGGCGAAAACGGCAAACATGGTTCGGCAACTCCCTCATGCGGCGGCCTTGCTGCGCCGCTCTAGCAAGTACGGGATAATAGACGTCAGCGGGAGAGGGTCCAGCGTTGAATCATCAAAAGGTCCGATTGCCGCCGGGGCTGTATTTCGTCGCAACGCCGATCGGAACGGCGCGCGACATCACCCTGCGCGCCCTGGATGTGCTGGCCTCTGCCGACGTGATCGCCGCCGAGGACACACGCAGCCTGCGCCACCTGATGGAGATCCACGGTGTGCCGCTCGACGGGCGGCGGGTGCTCGCCTATCACGACCACAGCGGCGAGGAAGCGCGCAGGAAGTTGCTTGATGCGCTGGCCGATGGGCGTTCCGTTGCCTATGCCTCGGAAGCGGGCATGCCACTGATCTCGGACCCGGGTTACGATCTGAGCCGCGCCGCACATGAGGCGGGGCATCTCGTCACCGTGGCGCCGGGTGCATCGGCAGTCCTGGCCGCATTGACGCTTGCAGGCTTGCCGACCGACGCGTTTTTCTTTGCCGGATTCCTGCCCAACGCCTCGGGCGCGCGCCGTGCGCGACTGGAAGAACTGCGATCGGTGCCAGGCACCCTGGTTTTCTACGAATCGCCCAAACGTGTCGCGGCGAGTCTCGCGGATATGGCGCAGACGCTTGGTGCGGAGCGCCCCGCCGCGATCTGCCGGGAACTGACCAAGAGATTCGAGGAGGTGCGCAGGGGCGGCTTGCAGGAACTGGCCAACAGTGTGGCCAATGACAGGACCAAGGGTGAGATCGTGCTGGTCATCGACCGCGCCCGTTCAGAGGCGGTTAACGATTCAGACCTAGAAGGGGATCTGCGGGCGGCGTTGAAGGACCATTCGGTCAAGGATGCGGCCGACCTCGTGTCGCAAAGTCACGGCGTCCCGCGCAGACGGGTTTACCAACTGGCGCTCACCCTGACCAAAACCTGAGCCGGAGTGGCATGATGGACGCGCAATTCAGAGGCCGGATCGCGCATCATGCGGGCGACGCCGCCGAGCAACAGGTCGCGCGACACTACCGGCGGCGGGGCTATGACGTTCTTGCGCGCCGATGGCGGGGTGCCGCGGGCGAGATCGACCTTATTCTGCGCGATGCCGCCACCGTGGTCTTTGTCGAGGTCAAGAAAGGGCCGAGCATCGCCCGCGCCGCCGAACGGATCAACGCCCGCCAGATGCAGAGAATCATGGTGTCGGCCCAGGAGTTTCTGGCGGATCAGCCATCCGGAGCGCTTACCGATATGCGGTTTGACGCCGCGCTGGTTGACGCGCAAGGCGCGTTCGAGATCGTCGAAAACGCGTTCGGCGGTGAGTGATCGGCATTGAACCCGTGGCCCCGCTGCGCCATGTATCAGGCGCAAGACAGAGGAACGTGCCATGAAGATCGCCTTTCAGATGGACCCGATCGGGAACGTCGACATCAACGCCGACAGCAGTTTTCGTCTGGCAGAGGAAGCTCAGGCGCGGGGGCACGAGCTGTTCTATTACAGCCCGGATCGGCTGGCCTATCAGCAAGGCCGCATCACCGCACGCGGACAGGACATGAGTGTTCAACGGGTCGCCGGGCAACCCGCGATCCTGGGCAAGCTGCGCGATGTGGATCTGGCGGATTTCGACGTCGTCTGGCTGCGGCAGGACCCGCCGTTCGACATGCATTACATCACGTCGACCCATCTGCTTGACCGGCTCAGGGGCACGACGCTGGTGGTGAACGACCCGTTCTGGGTGCGCAACTACCCGGAAAAGCTGCTGGTTCTCGATTTTCCTGACTTGACGCCGCCGACGACGATTGCCCGGGATCTGGACACGATCAAGGCCTTCAAGGCCGAGCACAGGGACATCATTCTGAAGCCGCTCTATGGCAATGGCGGCGCCGGGGTTTTCCGGCTCGACGAGAATGACCGGAACCTGACCTCGCTCTACGAATTGTTCACCGGATTTTCCCGCGAACCGCTGATCGTGCAGAAATTCCTGCCCGACGTGCGCAACGGCGACAAACGGGTCATTCTTGTCGATGGCGAACCTGTCGGGGCGATCAACCGGGTGCCGGCCGAGGGCGAAACCCGTTCGAACATGCATGTGGGCGGCCGGCCGGAACAGATTGGCCTGAGCGCGCGCGACAGGGAAATCTGCGCCGCGATCGGCCCGTTGTTGCGTGAAAAGGGACAGATATTCGTGGGGATCGACGTGATCGGCGATTATCTCACGGAAATCAATGTGACCTCGCCCACCGGTATCCAGGAGCTCGAACGCTTTGATGGGGTCAATATCGCCGAAAAGATCTGGTTGGCCATCGAAGGCAAGCTCGGCTGACGTTCAGGCGGCGGCGCCGGTGATCCGAAAGCTCAGTGCTTCCGCCACATGCGGTCTGCGGACGGTGCTGCTGTTGTCGAGATCTGCGATGGTGCGCGAAACACGCAGGACGCGGTGATAGCCCCGTGCCGATAGGCCGAACCGTTCCGCGGCGCGCGCGAGGAGCGTGCGGCCCTCTTCGTCCGGGGTTGCGATTTCCTCGAGCTGTGTGCCCTCGACATCGGCATTCTGCCGGGGACCCGTTGCATCGCCATAGCGTTCGGCCTGAACCTGACGCGCCGTGGCGACGCGGCGGGCCACTTCTTGCGAACTGTCGCCGGACGCAGGCAGGTCGAGATCGGCAAAGGCCACCGGCGGCACTTCGAGCCGCAGGTCGAACCGGTCCATCAACGGCCCGGAGATGCGCCCCATGTAGTCTTCGCCACAGGCCGGCACGCGCGCGCAGGCCCGCGACGGATCAGTCAGATAACCGCATTTGCAGGGATTGGCCGCCGCGACGAGCATGAATTTGCAGGGGTATTTCACATGCGCGTTGGCGCGCGCGATCATCACCTCGCCGGTTTCGAGAGGTTGCCGCAGCGTTTCCAGCACGGCGCGTGCGAATTCGGGAAACTCGTCCATGAACAGGACGCCGTTATGGGCCAGGCTGATTTCGCCGGGGCGGGCATTGCGACCGCCCCCGACAATCGCTGCCATCGAGGCGGTGTGATGCGGTTCGCGAAATGGCCGGGCGCGATTGATGCCGCCTTCGTCGAGCAGCCCGCAGAGCGACTGGATCATCGACGTGTCCAGCGCCTCGGCGGCTGTCAATGGCGGCAGGATGCCGGGAATGCGCGCGGCGAGCATGGATTTTCCCGATCCCGGCGTGCCGACCAGCATCAGGTGATGCCGTCCGGCCGCGGCGATTTCCAGCGCGCGCTTGGCACGTTCCTGACCTTTGACATCGCGCAGGTCACGGTCGGGCGCCGGTGTCGTCACTTCGCCGGGTTCCGCAGGGAGGATCGGGGACTGACCGGTGAAATGGCGGACGGCGTCACCCAGGCTTGCGGCACCGATCACCTGTGTCGCGCCGACCCAGGCGGCCTCGGCTCCCGATGCCTGCGGGCACAGCAGCCCTCGCTCTTCCTGCGCCGCGGCCATCGCCGCAGGCAAGGCGCCGACGACGGGCACCAGCGAACCGTCCAGCGACAACTCCCCGAGCGCGACCATGCCTTCGATCGCGTCCGGCGGAACGATCTCCAGCGCCGCCAGCAGCGAGAGCGCGATGGGCAAGTCGAAATGACTGCCCTCCTTGGGCAGATCTGCCGGTGACAGGTTGATGGTGATGCGTTTTGACGGCAGCGCAATCGCCATCGACGCAAGCGCCGAGCGGACGCGGTCCCGCGCTTCGGACACGGCCTTGTCGGGCAGCCCGACGATCGAGAATGCCGGCAAGCCCGGGCTGACCGCGCATTGCACCTCGACCAGACGGGCATCGACCCCCTGAAAAGCAACGGTATAGGCGCGCGAGACCATCCAACCCCCGATCCATGATGCGATCTGTTAACCGCTATCCGGGTCATGGTTTAGGAATGGTTAACTCTAGGTCATTCGGACCTGCGTCGTTGCAATGGCGTGTCTTGGAGAGGGTGAGAGGCTGGACATCGACCCAAGCGGGACTCGTTGTGGCTGCTTCCTTCCGGACCTGACCAGGTTGGCGAGGCGCTCGCCCGCGCCAACCTCTCGATCCCGGATATAAGCGCGCGCAGAGCGATTTGCAACCGATGTCAGACCGCGATGTCCAGCCTTAGAAACCCCTCGGGGGTGATCGGCCCCAGGTTCACGACGCGATCGCCAAGTTCGGCGATATGCCGTCTCGCCGCCGGGCCGGTCAGGGCGCTCACATGCGTGCCGGGCATGGGCACGAATCGCCAGGGCGCGGGCGCGTCCTGCAACGGGTCCGCAGGCAGCCGACCGCTGACATAATCCCCGATCACGTCGCGCAGCGTTACCGACGGCACGTCGAGCATCTGGGCATCGGCCAGCAACGTGAAAGGGCGGCTGCCGCTGGCGCGATAGCTGTTCATGACAACGACATAGCGGTCTTCCGCGTTGACCGGGTGATCGGCGTAGGTGACGTCGACGATTCGGCGGCTGTTCCTGCGGCCCGGGTAGGCCTCGGTGCCGCTGCCGCCGGAGGTCGACAGGTCGATCCGGTAACTCAGCCCGTGGAGCACATCAAAGTCATGGCCGGGAATCGCTTCGTTGATCAGGGCCTGCCCGTCCGCGCCGGGCTCGATATGATTGAACAGCCGCGCCGAGACTTCCAGCCAGTCACGCAATTGCTTTCCGGTCATGATGGCGGCGCGCAATTCGTTCGGAAAGACATGCAAATCCGCAAGGTGACGATAGGAGAGCGGCCCAGCGGGAATGTCCGTGTAATGGTTCGGGCCCGCCCGCCCCCCGAACCTTGCCGGGGCCGCGGCCGAGATCAGCGGAAGTCCCTCTGCCTCGGTTCCGGCGAGGTAGGGGCGCACGGCGGCGGCCTGCGCGGCCGCGACCAGCGCCAGCGCGCGGTCAGGGGCGAAGAAGGAAAAATAGCTGTGCAGGGGAACGGCGCTGTGCCCCACCGGACGCCGCATCAGATTGCGGGTGCGGGTGTGATCCTCTGACAGGAGCCGAACCAGGCCGGGATCCTCGGGGACGACCGAAGCCGTCTCGCCCTTGCCGGTACGCAGCGCGATCGGGCGCAGCTCGCAGCGAAATCCTGTACGTGTCCATCTGTGCCGCTGGTCCGCAACGAGGTCCAGATCGATGATGCCGAGATGCGATCCGCAATTGCCGGCCATGACAACCGGCGTACCGTGAACCGATCCGGTCTCGGTGTCCACGTTCTCGATGCCGCAATGATCCGGACCGGGCAGGCGCAGGTGGGTGTGCCCGGAGATCACCGCGTCGATCCCGTCAAGCGCGGCCAGCGGGCGCGCGGCATTTTCCAGGTCGGAGTGATCTGGCGCATCGCTCAGCCCCGAATGGGCCAGGGCGACGATCAGGTCACATCCCGCCGCCTGCAGGGTCGGTAGCCAGTGCCGCGCAGACTCCACGATCCCGCTGGCCGTCATGTGCCCGCTCAGGTGATGCGCGTCCCATTGAACCGTTTGCGGCGGAAGAAAGGACAGAACACCGATCCGGATCGGCCACTCGTCGTCGCCGCTGCGCAGCAGTCGGTCGAGGATGGCGAAGGGTTCGAAACCGGTCGCGTGAGGGGGGCGAATACGCCGCATGTTCGAACAGAGAACCGGGCAGGGGGCCCGTTGCAGCGCCCTGGTCAACGGTTTCAGGCCAAAGTTGAAGTCGTGATTGCCCAGCCCGATCGCGTCATAACGCAGGTAGGAAAAGGCGCGTATCAGCGGATGGACACGATCGGGTTCGCTGGCGGCGGCGTCGCTCATCGGTGTGCCCTGAAACGCATCGCCATTGTCGAAAAGCAACACGAGGCGGTCATCCATCTGCGCTTCGAGCCGGGCAGCGTTGATCAGCGTCGCGGTGCGGGTCAGCCCGACAGACGGATCCGGGCGGTCGGCATAGTAATCATGACCGACAAGGTGCATGTGCAGATCGGTCGTCGCCAGCAAGCGCAAACGCACCCTCGTGCCCGTTGGCACACGACGTCGATCTGTCACAATCCTGTACCCTTCCGGGCGGGGCAAGCTGTTTTCATGGATAGTCTGGCCCGAATTTCCGGGTGCAATTCCCGGTTAGCTTATGAAAGCATGTAACCGGGGTGTCTTAAAACAGGTTCCTGTGATCGACTTTGTGACAGGACGGATGCCAATTGGCATCATCCGGCGCGGCTTTGCGATTGAAGTCCGACGGTGTTTTCTGCGATGCAGGTCCGACTACCGCGCGGGGCGGGATGGGTAACGATTTGGAAATGACATGAAGCTGGCAGAACAGGTGACCTTTGGTGGCTCGGGTCTGGACCGGGCGGCACATATCCGCGGCGACGATGCGGCGCTCGCGGCGGCGCTCGCGCATCGCGATGCCGTGGCGGTCGTCCTCTGGCGCGGCAAGCCACTGGTCAGGGGCGAGGGGCTGGACCGGCTCGCGCTTGTTCCGCTGGATCATCCGGTTCTGCAGGCCGGATATGCGGATGCGATCCAGAAGCCGGTGTTCCTCGGACTGGATGAAGCCGGGGTGCCTCATTTCGCATGCGATATTTCGGCGTGGGAGCCCGAGGATCAGGATCTTGCCGCGCTCGGGCTGTTTCTGGACCCTTCCGAACAGGTGCATCCCGACCTTCCACGGGATCACGTGTTCGCGGAACTGCGTCGCCTCATGACCCGGTTCCAACGCCGCGATGCCGAACTTGCCGCAACGGCGAAGGCGATCATCGGCTGGCATGACAGCCATCGTTTTTGCGCCAGATGCGGCGCGCCGAGCGAGATCGCGCAGGCGGGGTGGCAGCGAACCTGTACCAGTTGCAAGGCGCATCATTTCCCGCGAACCGATCCGGTGGTCATCATGCTGATCACGCACGGGAATTCGGTGTTGATGGGGCGCTCGCCGGGGTGGCCCGAAGGGATGTATTCGCTGCTTGCCGGTTTTGTCGAACCGGGCGAGACGCTCGAGGCGGCGGTTCGGCGCGAGGTGTTTGAAGAGGCCGGCATCGAGGTTGGAGAAGTCAGCTATCTGTCAAGCCAGCCCTGGCCGTTCCCCGCATCGTTGATGTTCGGATGCGCGGGGCGGGCGCTCGGTCGTGACATCCGCATCGATCCGGTCGAAATCGAGGATGCGATCTGGGTGACGCGCGACGACATGATGTCCGCATTCGCCGGAGAACACGCTGTGCTGAAACCCGCGCGGCGTGGTGCGATTGCCCATTTTCTGTTGCAGAACTGGCTTGCGGACACGCTGGATTAGGCCGACACTCTCTGAACAGGACGCATGGAAGATATATGCAGTTTTCGAGCAAGGAAGACATTGAAGCCCCGGTGGCCGACGTTTTCGCCATGCTGTGCGAATTCGAAAGTTTCGAGCGTTTGGCGATCCGCCGCGGGGTCGAAGTCGAACGGCTTCAGGACAGCAACGCACCGGTCCTTGGGATGGGGTGGCGCGCGGTGTTCGATCTGCGGGGCAAGCGGCGCGACGCGACCATCACGCTCGACGCCTACGATCCTCCAAACGTGATGCGGTTCACCACGGTTTCCGCGGGCCTGGCCGGCGCTCTGGATCTCGAACTCGTCCCGCTTTCGCCACGACGTACGCGCATGGCGGTGGTGTTGAACCTCAAGCCGCGCACGCTGCCCGGGCGCCTGCTGATCCAGTCGCTCAAACTCGCCAAGACCACCCTGACCAAGCGGTTCAAACTGAAGGTCGCGGATTACGCCAAGAGCCTCGAAGACCGGCATCGCGGGCGTGCATAGGCGTAAATCGGCTCAACTTCGGATATTCGGCCCCTAGCCGTATGACGAGGTTGCACGTAATGTGCCGCCACGATGCCGAGCGCCCTGTTGAACAGATCCAGAATCCTTGTCGTCCTGGCGTTGCTCTGCGCGCTTGCCGGGGCCGGTTTGGCGCATCGTCTGCCCGGATCCGTTGATGACCCTGCGCTCGCGGCCTTTGTTCAGGCGGGGGGATCGCTGGCCGATCTCTGCGCCCAGGATGACGGACTGCCGCAAGATGCCGTCGACGGGTGCGAGTTCTGCCGCCTGGTCGATGGCGTTGTGCTGGACGCGCACGAGGCCCGCGTGGTTTCGGATTTGGGTGTTCAGTCCGTCTTGCAGGTCCCCGATCATCAAGACCATGACAACACAGTGCGGTTTGACCAGTCGCGACCGGTACGTGGCCCTCCTGCGATCTGAGGCGCGTGATGCCCAGCGGTGACGGAACCCTGCCAGTCCCCCGAACGCCTTCAGCGCGCGGGGTTGCTGTCTCGGGGTAACGCTGCGGTAACGCGTGTCTGAAACGATACTCCAAAACTCAGATCAACCAACGGCACTCCGCAGAATGCATGCCGTAACTGGAGAACCCATATGGTTTCTATCGACCCGACCGAGGCATTGCCGGCCGAACATGCCGCGCCAAAGCCCAACAAACTCTATTTTGCCGCATGGCGCTGGCATTTCTACGCCGGGCTTTATGTGATTCCCTTTCTTGTGATGCTTGCCCTGACAGGTCTTGTCATGTTGTGGGTCAGCGTGCTGTCCGGGCGCGATGGGGAATGGATCGCGGTTGTTCCGCAGGGCGAGAGCCTCGCGGTTTCGGAACTCGCCGAACGCGCCACCGATGCCGTGTCGGGCGGCACGCTGGTACAGTATATCGCCCCGCGTGCGGCCGACCTGGCCGCGATCTTTCGCGTCGATGCTGGCGGTGACGCCGTGATGGTCGCGATCAACCCCTATACCGGAGAGATCCTGTCAGAGATGCCGCGAAGGGCCGGTCTGTATGATCTGGCGAGCGATATTCACGGAACCCTCCTGCTCGGCGTCACCGGAGATCGCATGATCGAGATCGCTGCCTCGCTTGGCATGGTGCTGGTTGCGACCGGGCTCTACCTGTGGTGGCCCCGCGGGACGCGGGCCCTCGCGGTGCTGGTACCCAACCTCTCTGCGCGAGGGCGGCAATTGTGGAAGAACCTTCATTCGACGATCGGTGCATGGGTGTCGATCATACTGGTTTTCTTCCTGATTTCCGGATTGTCGTGGGCAGGAATATGGGGCGAGAAATTTGTGCAGGCGTGGAATACATTCCCTGCCGAAAAGTGGGGGGCGCCGCTTTCGGATGTAACCCACGCCAGTATGAATCATGGCGCCACCAAAGAGGTGCCCTGGGCGCTCGAACAGGCACCGATGCCGGCGTCGGGTTCGGACGCGGGGGCGCGCGGGATCGCTGCGGCTTCACCGGTCACTCTGGACAGCGTCACGGCCTTTGCGCGCCAGATCGGGTTCGAGAACCGGTTTCAGCTGAACGTGCCACAGGGCGCCGAGGGCGTCTGGACCATCTCGCGCGATTCGATGAGCAATGACAGCAGCCGACCCACCGATGACCGCACGGTGCATATCGACCGGTATACCGGCAAGATTCTCGCCGATGTGCGCTTTGCCGATTATTCCGTATACGGCAAGGGCATGGCTGTGGGCATCGCTCTGCACGAGGGCGATCTGGGTTGGTGGAACGTGGCGCTCAACACCGTGTTCTGCCTGTCGGTGATCTTTGTCGCGATCAGCGGGGCGGTGATGTGGTGGATGCGCCGGCCGGCCGGCGCGCTCCGTCTTGCGGCGCCGCCGATGCCGCGTGACGTGCCGCTCTGGCAGGGTGCCGTTCTGGTCGGACTCGCGATATCGCTGGCCTTCCCGCTGGCCGGGCTGACCCTGCTCGCCGTTCTGGCCGTCGATGTGCTTGTGCTGTCGCGTATTCCGGCCCTGCGCCGGGTTCTGTCGTGAGATGAGCCTGCGCCGGCCATCGGGGCCGGCGCAGGCTTTCAGTTGCGCCCGGGATCGGCCGGGTAAACGCCCAGTATCTCGACATTGGTTGTGAAATAATTCAGTTCATCCAGCGCCAGGGCCACGTTGGGATCGTCGGGGTGGCCTTCGATATCCGCGTAGAACTGTGTCGCCGTGAACGAACCGTCAACCATGTAGCTCTCAAGCTTGGTCATGTTGACGCCGTTGGTGGCAAAGCCGCCCATCGCCTTGTAGAGCGCTGCCGGGATGTTGCGTACCTGGAACACGAATGTGGTAATCATGCCCGCAGTGCCCCGGCGGGACGTGTCGGAATCCGGCGACATGATCAGGAACCGCGTTGTGTTGGTGGAATTGTCCTCGATATGCTCGGCCAGCGCGTCCAGCCCATAGATTTCCCCGGCCAACGGACTGGCGAGCGCCGCCAGCGAGCGGTCGCCGGCCTGTGACACATGCCGCGCGGAGCCGGCCGTGTCGGCACCGGTGACGCGGTGGATGCCATGTTCCTGCAGGAAACCCTTGCACTGACCCAGCAGCACGGTGTGGCTCATCGCGTGCTTGATATCGGACACCTTGGTGCCGGGCAGGCCGAGCAGGTTGATGTGAACGCGCACGAACGCCTCTTCGATGATATGCAGGCCGGATTTCGGCAGCAGCGAATGAATGTCCGCGACGCGACCGTATGTCGAATTTTCAACCGGCAGCATGGCAAGCTCGGCCTGCCCGGTCTTGACGGCTTCGATGCTGTCCTCGAACGTCCGGCAAGGCAGGGCCTCCATGTGCTGACGGGCGTTGCGGCAGGCCTCGTGGCTATAGGCGCCGGGCTCACCCTGGAATGCAATTCGGTTGGTCATCGATGGTTTTCCGTGCAACATGTTCAAATCGGGCGTTTCGTCGCGGTGTCTATACCTTGCCCAAGACAAGGGAAAGGCTTAGACAACGGCGAAACGGATCAAATGGACACGCGACCAAATGGATACGATGACCTTTACCAAGGCAGCGGGCGGTTTCCTCTCTGCTTTTCTGGTTCTCCTGCTCGGCAAATGGGCTGCTGCTGGTTTGTATCACGTAGGCGGGGATGGCGAAGAAGAACCTGCCTATGTGATTGAAACCGAGAGCGGTGAAACCGTGGCCGAGGCAGAAGAAGTCAGCTTTGACGAATTGATGATGGCGGCGGACGTCGACAAGGGCGCCAAGGTTTTCAAGAAATGTTCGGCCTGTCACAAGCTTGAAGATGGCGCCAATGGCACCGGACCGTTCCTTTACGGCGTGGTCGGTCGCCCGGTCGCCTCTGTCGCCGGTTTCGGGTATTCGGATGCCCTGCAGGGTGTGGGCGGTGACTGGACCCCCGAACGGCTGAGCGAATTCCTGACCAAGCCGAGCGCATTCGCATCGGGAACGACGATGAGTTTCGCGGGGCTGAAAAAGGTGACCGACCGGGTCAACCTGATCGCCTATCTCGACAGTCTCGACAACTGAAGCGTTTCGCGACCAACTTGCACAGTCCGGCATCACCCGGCGTGTTGAAATGTCTCATTTCAGCCCGCGTCGGGTAGGCCGGAACAACGAGAAACGCCATGCTCTCAGGTTGCGTTTCAAACGGAAAGCCGCCGCGGGTCGCAGCGGCTTTTTGTTATTGTCGTCCTGTTTGCGTGGCGGCATCCGCATCGCCTGTTGCAGGGTGATTTCCGGTTTCTCACATTTTCGCAACTTGTATGTTGGTCCCTTGCTCCATTAGCGTACATCGGCAAGCGACACGGCACCCCGAGGTGCCGTCTGACAGAGGAAGAGCAAGATGATCCATGACCCCGCCGCGCCGGCCACCCGCATCCTTTCGCTGCAACGCCAGGTCGGGATCGTGGGATTGGCTCTCGTCATGGTGCTGGGTTTTGCAACGCTTGCTCTTGCAGAGGAAAAGATCATCAAGAGCCACGGGTTCACGGAATTCGGGGATCTGAAATATTCCGAGGGGTTCGCGCATTTCGATTATGTCAACCCGGATGCGCCAAAGGGTGGCGAGATCTCGATGGCTGCGGTGGGCACCTTCGACAGCATGAACCCCTATTCTCGCACCGGACGCGCCGGAGCGCTTGCCTCGGAACAGTTCGAGAGCCTGATGGTACGGTCCTATGACGAACCGGGTTCGTATTACGGGTTGCTTGCAGAAAGCCTGGAATATCCCGAAAGCCAGGACTGGGTGATTTTCAACCTGCGGCCCGAGGCGCGGTTTTCCGATGGCACGCCGGTGACGGCGCAGGATGTCGCCTTCTCACACGAGATATTGCTGGAACAGGGGTTGCAATCCTACCGGGACGCCGTGCGCAAGCGCATCCCGCGCGTCGAGGTTCTGAGCGATCACCGGGTCAAGTTCTATTTCACGCCGGGTATCTCGCGGCGGTCGCTGATCACCCAGGTGGCGAATACCTCCGTGTTTTCCAAAGCGTGGTTCGAGGCGGATCCGGAGAACCGGCGCATCGACCGGCCACGGCTGGACCCGGGCATCGGTTCGGGGCCCTATGTTCTGGATGTGGTCGATGTGAACCAGCGCATTACCTATCGGCGCAACCCCGATTATTGGGGCGCCGAGGTCAATGTGAACGTGGGGCGGCACAATTACGATCGCATTCGCATCGAGTATTTCGGCGATTCCGTCGCCGCGCTCGAGGGGTTCAAGGCCGGGGTTTACACGGTGCGGCCAGAGAACAGCTCCAAGAACTGGGGCACTGCCTATGATTTTGCGGCGGTCGATGACGGCGATGTTGTCAAGGTGACGCTGCCGGATGGCAATCTCGCGGCGCCGGCCGGTTTCATCATGAACCTGTTGCGTCCGGTGTTCCAGGACATCCGGGTGCGCGAGGCCGTGCAACTGGCGTTTAACTTCGAATGGACCAATGACAGCCTGCAATATGGCCTGTTCAGGCAGAGACATGCGTTTTGGCAGGACACCGACCTGGAGGCACGGGGTACACCCGAAGGACGCGAGGAAGAGGTTCTGGAGGCCCTTGGCGAGTTGGTCGACCCGGCGGTTCTGGACAGCGATCCGGTCATGGCGCACACCTCGAGCGTCGATCGTCCGACCGATCGCAGAAACCTGCGCCGGGCGATGAAGCTGCTGGATTCCGCCGGTTGGGCGGTCGGCGATGACGGCGTGCGTCGCAATGCGCAGGGCGAGACGCTGACCATCGAATTTCTGATCGACAGCCCGACCACCGCCCGCGTCGTCGAACCCTTTGTCGCCAATCTCAGGAATATGGGAATCGCGGCGTCGCTGAACCGGGTGGATTATGCACAATATTCCAGTCGCAGGCGCGACAAGGATTTTGACATGATCTTTGCCTCGTATCCGCTGGACCTGGAGCCCTCGACCGAGTTGATGCAGTTTTTCGGCTCGGAAGCGCATGAGTATTCGGTGTTCAACCCGGCGGGGCTTGCGGACCCGGCGATCGACGCGGTGATCGACAATATCGTCGATGCGACCACCAAGGATGAGCTCTATGCGAACACACGCGCCCTTGACCGGCTGCTGCGGGCCAAGCGGTTCATGATCCCGGTGTGGTATCTCGATGTGAACTGGATCGCCTATTGGGACATGTACGCGCACCCCCAGACCTTGCCGCCCTACAGCATTGGCTTGCTCGATCTTTGGTGGGTCGATGCCGACAAATTCGCGGCACTGAAAGCCCGGGGCGCTCTGCGGTAGATCATGGGAGCCTATATCGCAAGACGACTGCTGTTGGTCATACCGACGCTTCTGGGCATTCTGCTCATCAATTTCGCGCTGGTGCAGTTCGTCCCCGGCGGGCCGGTGGAACAGATCATCGCCCAGATGGAGGGTGGCGGGGATGTGTTCGAAGGCATCGCCGGCGGCGGTGCCGATGTCGAGATCGAGACAACCGGGGCCAATGACCGCTATGTGGGTGCGCGGGGCCTGCCACCGGAATTCATCGAGGAACTCGAACGGCAATACGGGCTCGACAAGCCGCCGCTGGAACGGTTTTTCAAGATGCTGTGGGATTATGCCCGGTTCGATTTCGGTGAAAGCTATTTCCGCTCGACCGGGGTGATCGACCTGATCCTTGAAAAGATGCCGGTTTCGATCACGCTGGGGCTTTGGTCGACGCTGATCGCGTATGCGATCTCGATCCCTTTGGGCATTCGCAAGGCGGTGCGCGACGGGTCGAGCTTTGATACCTGGACCAGCGGGATCATCATCATGGCCTATGCGATCCCCGGCTTCCTGTTTGCGATCCTGCTCCTGGTGCTGTTCGCGGGGGGATCGTACTGGCAACTGTTCCCGTTGCGTGGGCTGACATCGGACAACTGGGACCAACTCAGCTTGCTGGGCAAGATCGCCGACTATTTCTGGCACATCACGTTGCCGGTCGTCGCCTCGACCATTTCGGCCTTTGCCACACTGACGCTGTTGACCAAGAACAGCTTTCTGGACGAAATCAAGAAACACTATGTCATGACAGCCCGTGCCAAGGGGCTGAGCGAGCGCAAGGTGCTGTATGGCCATGTGTTCCGCAACGCCATGCTGATCGTGATCGCGGGGTTCCCGGCGGTTTTCATCGGGGTGTTCTTTGGCGGCTCTGTCATCATCGAGACGATCTTCTCGCTGGATGGGCTGGGCCGGCTCGGGTACGAGGCCGCAGTCGCGCGGGACTATCCGGTGGTGTTCGGCACGCTTTACATGTTCGGCCTGATCGGGCTGCTGACGGGCATACTCTCGGACCTGATGTATGTTCTGGTCGATCCACGCATCGATTTCGAACGGCGGGAGGGATAAGTGGCCCTGTCTCCGCTCAACCAGCGCCGCTGGCGCAATTTCCGCCGCAATGGCCGGGCCTTCTGGTCGCTGATCATCTTCAGCATCCTGTTCGGCCTGTCGCTGTTTGCCGAGTTCATCGCGAACGACAAGCCGATCCTCGTGAACTATCGCGGCGACTATTATGCGCCGATCTTCAAGTTCTATCCGGAAACCGCATTCGGCGGGGATTTCCAGACAGAGGCGATCTATCGCGATCCCGAGGTCGAATGCCTGATCCGTTCGGGCGGGTCGGACCTGTGTTTCGATGATCCCGAAGCGATCATGCAAGAGGCAAAGACCGGCATGATCGATGGTGAGCCGATTGAAACGGGTTGGACGCTTTGGCCGCCGATCCGCTATTCGTTCAACACCACCGTGGACCGCCCCGGCGCGGCGCCCCTGCCGCCAAATGGCGAGAACCTGCTGGGCACGGACGACACCAAGCGCGATGTGCTGGCGCGGGTCATCTACGGGTTCCGGCTGTCGATCCTGTTCACCCTGATCGTGACCACGGTTTCCAGTCTCATCGGCATCGCTGCGGGGGCGGTGCAGGGGTATGTCGGCGGGTGGCTCGACCTGATCTTCCAGCGGGTGATCGAGGTATGGTCGGGTACGCCGCAACTCTATGTCATCATCATCATGTTCGCGATCCTCGGTCGCAGTTTCTGGCTGCTGGTGTTTCTGATGATCGCCTTTGGCTGGATGGCCCTTGTCGGCGTGGTCCGGGCCGAGTTCCTGCGCGCCCGCAATCTTGAATACGTACGCGCAGCCAAGGCACTGGGGGTCGGCAACCTGACGATCATGTTCCGCCACATGCTGCCCAACGCGATGGTGGCAACACTCACCATGCTGCCCTTCATCGTGACCGGGACCATCTCGGCGCTGGCCTCGCTCGACTTTCTGGGGTTCGGGCTGCCCTCGTCCGCGCCGTCGCTGGGCGAGTTGACCTTGCAGGCCAAGCAGAACCTGCAAGCGCCGTGGCTGGCGTTCACGGCGTTCTTTACCTTCGCGATCATGCTGTCGCTGCTGGTGTTCATATTCGAGGGCGTGCGCGACGCGTTTGATCCGAGAAAGACGTTTTCATGAGCCTTTTGACCGTCGAAAACCTTCGGGTGTCCTTTTCGCAGGATGGCCAGCTCAGCCCGGCCGTGCGCGGTGTGTCGTTTTCGCTGGACAGGGGCGAGACCGTGGCGCTTGTGGGCGAGTCCGGATCGGGCAAGTCGGTGACCGCGCTGTCCACCGTGTCGTTGCTGGGCGACAGCGCACGTGTCGAAGGCAGCGTGACCTACGATGGCCAGCAGATGATCGGCGCCCCGGAACGCCTGCTGCGCAAGGTGCGGGGGAACGACATCAGCTTCATCTTCCAAGAGCCGATGACCTCGCTCAACCCGCTGCACACGATCGAACGGCAATTGTCCGAATCCCTTGCCCTGCATCAGGGGCTGGAAGGCCAGGCCGCGCGCGAGCGTATCATCGACCTGTTGAACAAGGTGGGTATCCGCGATCCGGAGACCCGGCTGGGGGCCTATCCGCATCAACTTTCGGGCGGGCAGCGCCAGCGCGTCATGATCGCCATGGCGCTGGCGAACAAGCCCGACATCCTGATCGCGGACGAGCCGACAACCGCGCTGGATGTGACGATCCAGGCCCAGATCCTGGAATTGCTGGCGGATCTCAAGACGCAGGAGAACATGGGTCTGTTGTTCATCACCCATGACCTTGGCATCGTGCGACGGGTGGCTGACCGGGTCTGCGTGATGAAGGGCGGCGAGATCGTCGAGACCGGGCCGACCGCCGAGATTTTCGAGAACCCGCGGCACCCCTATACGCAAAAGCTGCTGGCGGCCGAGCCGTCGGGGCACCCCGCGCCGGTGCCTGCGGATGCCGAGCAGGTTGTCAGCACCGATCATCTCAAGGTCTGGTTCCCGATCCAGAAAGGGTTCCTGAAAAAGACTGTTGGCCATGTCAAGGCGGTCAATGATGCGAGCCTGACCGTGCGTGCGGGCGAAACCGTCGGGATCGTGGGAGAATCCGGGTCAGGCAAAACCACGTTGGCGCTGGCCATGATGCGGCTGATCGCTTCGCAGGGGGCGATCACCTTTCGTACGCAGGACGTTCGCAAATGGTCAACGCGTGAACTGCGGCGCCTGCGGGCGGAAATGCAGATCGTCTTTCAGGACCCGTTCGGTTCGCTTTCGCCGCGCATGACCTGCCAGCAGATCATTTCCGAGGGTTTGAACGTTCACAAGGTCGATCCGACGCGGGACAAGCGCGAACTGGTCGCCGAGGCGATGCGCGAAACCGGGCTCGACCCGGACACGATGGATCGCTATCCGCATGAATTCTCGGGCGGTCAGCGCCAGCGTATCGCGATTGCGCGGGCGATGGTGCTGCGGCCACGACTGCTGGTGCTGGATGAGCCGACCTCGGCGCTGGACATGACGGTTCAGGTGCAGATCGTCGATCTGCTGCGTGACCTGCAACAGAAATACGGGCTGGCCTACCTGTTCATTTCGCACGATCTCAAGGTGGTGCGGGCGATGAGCCACAAGGTTCTGGTGATGAAACAGGGCGACGTGGTAGAGCAGGGGGCGACCGAGGATCTGTTCAGCCGCCCGCGCACCGAATATACCCGTGCGCTGATTGCCGCAGCGGGCTGACGGCCGGTCAGATTGCCGAGCTGTGCCCGGCCTTGCTCAGGTCGTAGGCGTCAAAGCTGCGGGCGATCATCCGGGTGAGTGATCGCGCGTCCTGCGGAATGAACAACGCGTTGCCTGCCACGACCAGAATTCCGGGAAATTCCCGCTGTGCCTTGTCATACATCTCATCCAGATCGGCTTGCGCGGCACCAAAGGCGCGGATGATTTCGTCGCCATCGATGCGGAAATCGCACATCAGGCTCTCGATCATGCGGGCGCGCATGGCGTCCTGACCCGTGAACTGGTGCCCGCGCGAGGTCGAGAAGGAGCCGTCGCGGATCTTGCCGCTATGGGCGGATGTCGCCGGGGCGTTCTGGGCGAACCCCTGTGGAAAACGCGAAATCGAAGACGCTCCGACACCGATGAGCACGCCGGACGTGTCGTCGGTATATCCCTGGAAGTTGCGGCGCAGCCGACCAAGCTGTTGCGCACGTGTCAGGCCGTCCTGCTTGGTGGCAAAGTGGTCGATCCCGATCTCGTGGTAATGATCCCACAGGAACAGCTTGCGCGCGGTTTCGAACAGCGCCAGACGTTCCTGCGGCGTCGGCAGGGCCTTTGACGGGATCAGCTGCTGGCGCTTGGCCATCCAGGGGACGTGCGCATAGCCGTAGAGCGCAACCCGGTCGGGCGTCAGCGACAGCAGTTTCTGAACGCTTTCGGTCATGCGCGCCTGTGTCTGGTGCGGCAGGCCGAACAGGATGTCGGCATTCAGGCTGAGGATGCCGCGGTCGCGTATCATCTCGACCGCTTCGCGCGTGACGTCATAGCCCTGAATGCGCCCGATGGTCTGTTGAATGGTGTCGTCGAAATCCTGCACCCCGATCGAGGCCCGGTTCATCCCCGCCGCCACCAGCGCGTCCAGCCTTGCCGCGTCGAGCTCGTTGGGGTCGATCTCGACCGAAAATTCGGCGTCCGGTGCAAACGGGGCCACGTCTGAAATCGCCCCCGCAAGGTCGGCGATCATCGACGCAGTCAGCAATGTGGGCGTCCCACCCCCCCAATGCAGACGCGACAGTGTGACGCCGCGCGGCAGGTGCCGTTTCAAGAGCCCAAGCTCGGATTTGAGCGTTTCGAGATAGGCGAGCACCGGAGAGATATTCTGGGTCCCCTGTGTCCGGCAGGCGCAGAACCAGCAGAGGCGCCGACAGAAGGGCACATGCAGGTAGAGCGATATCGCGCTGTCCTCGGGGATTTGCGAGATCCAGGTTGCAAATGTATCCGGACCCACGTCATTGCTGAACTGGGGCGCCGTCGGGTAGCTGGTATAGCGGGGAACCTTGGCGTCAAAGAGTCCCAGCTCGGCCAATTGTGATTTCGGTATCATAAGTATACGCTAAATCGCGTTTAAGCTCCTGATCCTTGACACAGATCAACTGGGTGAAAAGTACACATCGCGAGACTGACATGAACGTGCCAAGACACAAGATCGCCCCGCAATGCGCAGAATGCCCAATTCGTCACAAGGCCGTCTGTGCCCGATGCGATGCGGATGAGCTCGAGCAGCTGGACCGTATCAAATACTATCGCAGCTTCGAGGCCGGCCAGACGATCATCTGGTCCGGGGACAAGATGGATTTTGTCGGTTCGGTCGTGTCCGGTGTCGCGACCCTGACCCAGACGATGGAGGATGGCCGCACGCAGATGGTCGGCCTGTTGCTGCCGTCCGATTTCGTCGGCCGTCCGGGACGTGACGGCGCGCCCTATGACGTGCTGGCAACCACCGATATCGTGATGTGCTGTTTCCGCAAGATCCCGTTTGAAAAGATGATGAACGAGACCCCGCATATCGCCCACCGCCTGCTTGAGATGACGCTGGACGAACTTGACGCCGCACGCGAATGGATGCTGGTTCTGGGGCGCAAGACGGCGCGCGAGAAGATCGCCAGCCTGTTGTGCATCATCGGGCGGCGCGACGCATCGCTGACGCCGGGCGGGCATGGTGACACGATGGAATTCGACCTGCCCCTGACGCGCGAGGCGATGGCGGATTATCTGGGCCTGACGCTGGAAACCGTGAGCCGGCAAATGTCGGCGTTGCGCAAGGACGGCGTCATCGAACTCAGGGGCAAACGCCATGTCATCGTACCCGATACCGGCCGGTTGATGGATGTCGCGGGCGACGACAGCGACGGCGGTCTTTACGGGTGATCCGTACCCGTTGAACGCAGCCAGCCCGCGACGCGTCCCGCGGGGCTCTTGGCGGAGGCAGGGCGCAAACTCCACATTCTGAGCGATGAGCCGAGCGGAACGGGCAAGTCAAACGGTGCGATCAGCTTGCCGCTCGCGAGATGGGATGAAACCAGCGCCGTGTGCCCCATCAGGATGCCGGCTCCGTTGATCGTTTCCTCGACCGCAAGGGAATAAAGCGAAAACAGCGGTCCGCGTGGTGTGAAACCGGCGCCGGGCAGGGCGGCACTGATCCATGTGCGCCAGTCGTCGGGCCAGCCGGTGTCCGTCAGGCAGGGCATTTCGGCCATATCGCCCGGATGCCTCATGCGATCTGCAAGAGCAGGGGCGCAGACGGGCAGCAATGCGTCCTGCGCAACGGTTTCGCCACCGGTTTCGGAGTGGAACAGGCAAAGGTCATAGGGCACGCGTTTGAGATTGGGAGGATGCTCCAGCGCGGTGATCGAAATCTGGATTTCCGGCGCGGCTGCGCGCAGCGCGGGCAGCCGTGGTGACAACCAGAACTGGGCAATCGCCGGCAGCGCCGCGATATGCACGACGCCGGGCGCGGCATCGGTGCGCAGCCTTTGAACCGCCTCGCCAAGCCCGTCGAACGCCTCGGCGAAATAGGGCAACGCCCGCTGCCCGAGAGATGTAAGGCGCACGCCGCGCGCAGAGCGTTCAAACAGCGCGGCTCCCAGCTCGGACTCGATCGTCTTGATATGCGCCGAAATCGCGCCGGGGCTGACATGCAATTCTTCGGCGGCGGCGGCAAATCCGCCAAGTCGGGCCGCTGCCTCGAAGGCGCGCAGCGCGGTCAGCGGCAGAGATTTGGGGCGAGGCGGTGCGACCGTCATGAGATTAGCCTTAGTTTTTCTAACCCTAATTTTCATGAATAATCGTTTGCGCGCAAGCGGCCCCGATGATTTGACGGTCACAAGAGTTCAAAGGAGTTGCACATGACCAACCTTGCCCATCGGTCCTGGGTTCCGCCCCATTGCGAAACCCGTGTCCAGCAGATCGCACAAAGCCTCTCGGAGCAGACCGCCTGCGAGGTTGCGGCGCGTGTTGACGCGCTGGTGCGGCGGAACCGGGAAATCCACGATGTCGAATGCTTCAACCTGAACCCGGCAACGAACGTGATGAACCCGCGCGCCGAAGCCATCCTCGCCGCTGGTCTCGGCAGCCGTCCGTCGCTCGGGTATCCGGGGGACAAGTACGAAATGGGCCTTGAGGCGATTGAAGAGATCGAAGTCATAGCGGCAGAACTGGCTGCGCGGGTATTCGACGCCGCCTATGCCGAGATCAGGGTCGCTTCGGGAGCGCAGTCGAACCTTTATGCGTTCATGGCATTGACCTCGCCGGGCGATACGATCATCGCCCCGCCTGCGGCGGTGGGCGGGCACGTTACCCATCATGCCGATGGATGCGCCGGGCTGTATGGCCTGACCACCCATCCGGCACCGGTGGACGCGGATGGATATACAGTCGATCTGGACGCGCTGCGCGATCTGGCCCTGCGGGTGCGCCCGCAACTGATCACCATCGGCGGCAGCCTCAACCTGTTGCCGCATCCGGTGCGCGAAATACGCGCCATCGCCGATGAGGTCGGTGCCAGGGTTCTGTTCGATGCGGCGCATCAATGCGGTATCATCGCGGGCGGGGTCTGGGCCAATCCGATCAAGGAAGGCGCACATCTCATGACGATGAGCACCTACAAGAGTCTCGGCGGGCCAGCCGGCGGTCTGATCGTGACAGATGATGCCGAGATCGCCGAGCGGCTCGACAAGATCGCCTTTCCCGGCATGACCGCCAATTTCGACGCGGCGAAATCGGCCGCGCTGGCACTGACCATGCTGGACTGGATCGATTTCGGGGCCGACTATGCGCGCGCAATGCTGGAACTGGCCGGGGCGATGGCAGGCGAATTGGCGGCGCGGGGCCTGCCCGTCTTCGAAACAGGCAAGGGGGCGACAGGCTCGCATCAGTTCGCGCTGGAGGCCGCACGGCTCGGCGGCGGACAGGCCGCATCGAAAACCCTGCGCCGCGCCGGGTTCCTCGCCTGTGGGATCGGTTTGCCGATTGCCGCGGTCGAGGGCGACATGAACGGGTTGCGGATCGGTACGCCGGAACTGGTGCGGCGTGGCGTAAAGCCGGCCGATGCCGGACGGCTGGCGCAGTTGATCGCGGATGGCTTGCTTGGCGACGATCCTGCGACAGTGGCGCCGCGCACCCGCGAGATGCGCGGCGAATTCCAGGGTATGCACTTTGTCCATGCCTGATCGCGCCGAGGGTTGCAGGTGGCTTCGCTTGGTGCGAACCTGCCGGCAATCAACCGGGTAAGGGGTGACAGATGGAATTTGGCAGTGTTCTCGCGATGATCCTGATCGGGGCGATTGCCGGCTGGATTGCCGGAAAGCTGATGAAGGGGCGCGGTTTCGGCGTCATCGGCAACGTGATCGTCGGTGTGGTCGGTGCGTTCGTGGCCGGAATGATCTTTCCGGCGCTTGGTTTCGCGGTCGGAGGCGGGGTGATCGCCTCGGTCTTTCACGCGACGATCGGCGCGGTTATCCTCCTGTTTCTGATCGGGCTGATCCGCAAGGCGTGAGTGCCCTGCCGGCGCATCAAAGCGCCGCGCGGCAAAGTTCGCGCGAAGGCCGAGGCATGTGAAGCCGGGTGGTTTCGAGTTATCGGGGGGCGCTATAGAATCTCGCGATAACTCTGGATCACCTAACGCTTTAATCGCGAAACCCTTTAATGTGCCATGAACACCGGTAACTTGGCCTGCTCAAGCATGTTGCGTGTTGCGCCGCCCAGAATCGCTTCCCGGAAACGGGAATGGCCATAGGCCCCCATCACAACCATGTCGGCATTGGTGTCGACCGCATGCCGGTTCAGTGCGTCGGACACGCGGTTCAACGTCTTGCTGAGCACGTCGATTTCGCATGTGACCCCGTGCCGGGCCAGCATCTGCGCCAGCAGGCCGCCCGGGTCCGAGCGTTCCGGCCCGTGACTTGGCGGGTCGATCACCACGATCCGGACGAGTTCGGCACCGCGCAGAAAAGGCAGTGCCCGGCGGATCGCGCGCAATGCCTCGACGCTCTGGTTCCACGCGACCAGGATGTTCCGAGGAGCAGAAACCGGTTCCCCTTCGTCTGGGACGACAAGGACCGGCGCGTGCCCTTCGAACATCGCGGCCTCGATGATCGGCTCGGCCTCTGTGCCGTGGGAGTCTCCGTAGGGTTGCGGCAGCACGACCAGATCCGAGAAGCGCGCCCGATGTGCGACATGACGACCCAGGTCAGCCAGCTGTGCGACCCCGTCATCAGCTGACCAGCGAATTCCGGATTTGCCGAGAACGTCGCTGGCATGGGCCAGAATCTCGGCCCCCTCGGCATTCGCGCGGGTCAAAGTTTCCTGCAGAATCATGGCAGTAGCGCCCGCATAGTAGTATCCGGTCTGGGTTCGATCGACGCCCAGGCACAACGCATCGGCATGGGCATCCTGTGCATTGGCCAGTGCGATGATCTGTCTGAGCACCGGATCGGCGTCCTCAAGGTTTGTCAGAACGGTGAGCAGGGATTTGAAAGCCATCTGAACCTCGCGGAATGTGATGTGACCGGCTGCAATCGTGACCGGGATGGTGTAGCCTGAAAGCTGCCACAGAACACCGGCGGTTGTATTGATGCAGATCAATGCGGTTATGTCCGCCATTCTGCATCAAGCGACCAGCCTAACCCATGTCCGCCCGGCAAGCGAATCGAGCGGGCAAGACCAAAGGGACGAAACATGTCGAATTACATCAAGCTTGTCGTGCTTGGTCTGATCACGTTGATATCGATGATCGCGATCAACTACGCGCGAGATACGGCTTACATGGTTCACGGCGTCATCGTGATGTTCGTGGCCGGTGGGCTGTTCCTGTACACTGTGCGCCGCACCGATGAACCCGAACCCCCCGCCGCGCCACAGACAGAGTATTTCGACTCGGTCGTGCGTGCCGGCGTCATTGCCACGGCACTCTGGGGCGTCGTCGGATTCCTCGTGGGGGTCGTCATCGCGTTTCAGCTGGCTTTTCCGCAACTGAACCTTGATTGGGCGCAAGGCTTTACCAATTTCGGTCGGCTGCGTCCGCTGCACACATCTGCAGTGATCTTTGCCTTTGGCGGCAACGCGTTGATCGCCACGTCCTTTTACGTCGTCCAGCGGACCTGCGCGGCGCGTCTGTGGGGCGGAAATCTGGCGTGGTTCGTGTTCTGGGGCTATCAGCTGTTCATCATTCTGGCGGCCACCGGCTATCTGCTGGGTTCGACCCAGTCCAAGGAATATGCCGAACCGGAATGGCATGTCGACCTGTGGCTGACCGTGGTCTGGCTGGCCTATCTGGCGGTGTTCCTGGGAACGCTGGTGAAACGCAAAGAGCCACATATCTACGTGGCCAACTGGTTCTTTCTGTCCTTCATCGTGACGGTCGCGATGCTGCACGTGATCAATAACCTGTCGATCCCGGTGTCGATCTGGGGGTCCAAGTCGGTGCAGGTGTTCTCGGGTGTGCAGGACGCCATGACGCAATGGTGGTATGGCCACAATGCCGTGGGCTTCTTCCTGACGGCCGGGTTCCTCGGGATGATGTACTATTTCATCCCGAAACAGGCGGAACGCCCGGTTTATTCCTACAAGCTCTCGATCATTCACTTCTGGGCGCTGATCTTCCTCTATATCTGGGCCGGTCCGCACCACCTGCATTATACGGCGTTGCCGGACTGGGCGACGACGTTGGGAATGGTGTTCTCGATCGTTCTCTGGATGCCGTCCTGGGGCGGCATGATCAACGGGCTGATGACGCTTTCCGGCGCTTGGGACAAGTTGCGCACCGATCCGGTGATCCGGATGATGGTGATCTCGGTCGGCTTCTACGGCATGTCCACCTTCGAAGGGCCGATGATGTCGATCCGCGCGGTAAACGCCCTGTCGCATTACACCGACTGGACCATCGGGCACGTGCATTCCGGTGCACTTGGCTGGAACGGCATGATCACCTTTGGTGCGCTCTATTACCTCGTGCCCGTGCTGTGGAAGCGTGAACGCCTCTATTCGCTGTCCCTGGTCAGCTGGCATTTCTGGCTCGCGACAACCGGTATCGTGCTCTACGCAGCTGCGATGTGGGTGACCGGCATCATGGAGGGCCTGATGTGGCGCGAAGTGGACGCCAACGGCTTCCTCGTGAACTCGTTCGCCGACACCGTCGCAGCCAAGTTCCCGATGTATGTGGTGCGCGGACTGGGTGGGGTCATGTACCTCGCCGGTGCTGTGATCATGTGTTACAATCTGTGGATGACTGTGCGGTCCGCCCCGGCCAAGGAAGCCGTCGGCACCACAGCCATTCCGGCCGAATAAGGAGGCCAGGATCATGGCAATTCTCGACAAGCACAAAATCCTGGAAACCAATGCGACGCTGTTGCTGATCTTCAGCTTTCTCGTCGTGACCATCGGTGGACTCGTGCAGATCGTTCCGCTGTTCTACCTTGAGAACACGATCGAGGAAGTTGAAGGCATGCGGCCCTATTCACCGCTCGAACTCACCGGCCGTGACATCTATATCCGCGAAGGTTGCTATGTCTGTCACAGCCAGATGATCCGCGCGATGCGTGATGAGGTCGAACGGTACGGACATTACAGCCTTGCCGCCGAGTCGATGTATGACCACCCGTTCCAGTGGGGCTCCAAGCGTACGGGGCCGGATCTGGCGCGGGTCGGCGGGCGCTATTCCGATGAATGGCATGTGGACCACCTGCGCGATCCGCAATCTGTGGTGCCCGAGTCGGTGATGCCGAAATACGGTTTCCTCGAACGCAAACTGATCGGGCCGGAAAATATCGATGACCTGATCGAGACCCATCGCATGGTGGGTGTACCCTACACCGACGAGATGCTTGAAAACGCGGCGGCGGATTTCCGGGCGCAGGCGGACCCGGAGAGCGATTATGACGCCATGCTCGAACGGTATCCGGGCGCGCAGGTGCGCAATTTCGATGGCCAGCCGGGTATCTCCGAAGCGGACGCGCTGATCGCCTATCTGCAGATGCTGGGTACGCTGGTCGATTTCTCGACCTTCACCCCCGACGCGAACCGATAGGAGAGGCTGATGCAACTCTATACGATGCTGCGCCAGATCGCCGATAGCTGGATGCTGTTGTTCCTCTTCTTGTTTTTCATCGGTGTCGTGCTGTGGGTGTTCCGGCCAGGCAGTACGAAAACCTACGAGGACACGTCCAAGATCCCCTTCCGGCACGAGAACAAACCCGCCACATCCGAGGAGGCGCGGAAATGAGCAAGAAATCGCAAAAGTTCGAAGGCGATCCGAAGACCACGGGCCACAGCTGGGACGGGATCGAGGAATTCGACAATCCGATGCCCCGCTGGTGGCTGTGGACGCTTTACGCCACGATCATCTGGGCTGTCGGTTACACGATTGCCTATCCCGCCTGGCCGATGATCAACAGCGCGACAGCGGGGCTGTTGGGCTGGTCCTCGCGCGCTGCGGTGGCCGAGCAGATTGCTGCAGTCGAAGAGGGCAATGCCTCGATCAATGCGCAGTTGGTCGAAGTTGCGCTTACCTCGATTCCCGACAATGCCGAACTCGACACCTATGCGGTTTCCGCGGGCGGGGCCGTTTTTCGTACCTGGTGTGCGCAATGCCACGGTTCCGGTGCCGCCGGTGCCAAGGGTTACCCCAACCTGCTGGATGATGACTGGCTGTGGGGGGGCGACATCGAAGCGATCTACAACACGGTTGCGCATGGCATTCGCAACGAGGACGACGAGGATGCCCGCTATTCTGAAATGCCGGCCTTTGGTCGCGACGAGATTCTGGAACCCGAGCAGGTCGATCAGGTCGTGAACTATGTCATGTCGCTCTCCGGGACGCCGCAGGATGCCAGCATGGTCGCGGCGGGCGCAGAGGTCTATGCCGACAATTGCGTCGCTTGCCACGGCGAGGACGGGACCGGTGACCGCGAACAGGGCGCGCCGAACCTCGCGGATGCGATCTGGCTTTATGGCGGCGATTACGACTCCTTGACTGCTACGGTGCATGGCAGCCGCTTTGGCGTGATGCCCGCGTGGACCAATCGCCTGACCGAGGCGCAAATCCGGGCGGTTTCAGTATATGTCCATCAGTTGGGAGGCGGCGAGTAGCCGCCAGCCAGACACTCCCGAGCGGCCCTGGCAACTCGGGAGCGTGGTACCGGCCTTTCGATCTGTTCGCGCGTTTCCTGAGAGGCCGGTACCATCATAACGCAAAACCGCAGCCCCGAGCCAGATCGGTCACGACGCTGCAAGGGCATTTGATTCATGACAGTTCCACGGGCCGCCGACTTTCAGGCCGGCCGGCGATCGGAATGACGTGTCATCGCCAATCGCACGTCAGCGCTTGTCTTGCTCGGGAACCGGCATGCGCCGCAGCCACCAGTGACCTTTGGGAAGCCAGCGTCGTTTCGGTTTCGGCTTCGATCGTGCGTCAAGCTGCACGGCCGGATTGATGCGTGTCGCGGTCATGAAACTGCGGGCATAGATATCAAGCATGTCAGTCTCCTGTGTCGAGGGTGTGCGATGCCTGAACTCTTGACGATCAGCCCGCAGTTTGCGACTCAGAAATAAAATCAACCTGTAAGTCTGAATTACATATGAACTGGCTTGATCTTCCCCCTTTGTCGATGCTGCGCGCCTTTGCTGCCTTTGCGCAGACCGGTTCGGTGAGCAAGGCGGGTGAAGCGTTAAATGTCAGCCATGCTGCCATCAGCCAGCATTTGCGCGGACTTGAGGGGCATCTGGACACGCGGTTGCTGGAGCGATCGGGGCGGGCGCTTGTGCTGACCGAACAGGGGCAGAGGCTGGCGGATGCGCTGGTTCTCGGATTCGGGGCGATCGGCACGGCGGTTCAGGAGATCTCGGCGGCGGACGCGGCCCGCCCGCTGCACATTTCGACCACCCCGACTTTCGCCGCGCAATGGTTGATGCCGCGATTGCCGGGATTCCGCGCAGCCCATCCGGAAATCGACCTCATGCTCGACCCGAGCGCGGCCGTCGTCGCCCTGGTTCCGGGTGGTATCGATGTGGCTCTTCGGCATGGCCAGGGCGGGTGGCCCGGATTGACGGCGGAACCCTTGTTGACGTCCTGCCTCGTCGTGGTTGCCGCACCGTCGCTGCTGCGCGGGCGGGAGGTCGCCGACCCCCGCGATCTCGCCGATTTGCCGTGGCTGGAGGAACTGGGAACAAGCGAGGCAAGCCATTGGTTGCGCACCAAGGGCATCAATCGGGCCAATGTCGGCGGTCGGGTGCAAATGCCGGGCAATCTGCTGCTTGATGCGGTGCGCGACGGTCAGGGCGTGAGCGTCGTCGTGCGCGACTTTGTCGAATCCGACCTGCGGGCCGGGCGGCTTGTCGAGCTGTTTCGCGAAAAGCCGTCGGCTTACTATATCGTCACGCGTCCGGGCGTGTTGAGGCCGCACGCAATGGCGTTCGTGCGTTGGTTGCGGCGTCAGAACGCGGATGATCAAAGGACGTCGATGTCCGAAACCTGAATGTCCCGCCGACAGTGACATACTGCCACGATGCGAAAGCGGGGCCGCAGCCATTATACTTATAATATAAATGTCCGATGCGCTTTTTGACTCATGTCAAAGTTTGCATCTGCGGCATCTGTACAAGGCCAAGGAACAAGGCCCAGAATCGGAGCGAGTCCGTGAGCAAGTCCGAACCAGCACCCAGCCTATATGCTCCGCGTGAGCCGATCTTTCCCAAGCGCGTGTCCGGGCCGTTTCGTAATCTGAAATGGATCATCATGGCGGTGACCCTGGGCATCTACTATGCGCTGCCCTGGATTCGTTGGGACCGTGGATCGAACCTGCCGGATCAGGCGGTGCTGCTCGATCTTGCGAACCGCCGGTTCTATTTCTTCTGGATCGAGATCTGGCCGCACGAGTTCTATTTTGTTGCGGGTCTTCTGATCATGGCCGGGCTGGGATTGTTCCTGTTCACTTCGGCTCTGGGCCGGGTCTGGTGCGGGTACGCCTGTCCGCAGACCGTCTGGACGGATCTATTCATCCTCGTCGAGCGCTGGATCGAAGGCGACCGCAATGCGCGGCTGCGACTGCATCGCCAGAAAAAGATGGATTTCCGAAAATTCCGCCTGCGTGTGACCAAGTGGATCGCTTGGCTGTTGATCGGTCTTGCCACCGGTGGCGCCTGGGTTTTCTATTTCGCCGATGCGCCGACGCTCCTGCGGGATCTCGTGACGCTGAATGCGCATCCCGTGGCTTACACGACCATGGCGATCCTGACCGCGACCACCTTCTTTTTCGGTGGTTTCGCGCGTGAACAGATCTGCATCTATGCTTGTCCGTGGCCGCGCATCCAGGCGGCGATGATGGACGAGGACACGCTGGTCGTCGGGTATCGCGAGTGGCGTGGCGAGCCGCGCAAGCATTCGGAAGCGGCCAGGGCGGGCGAACCTCAGGGCGATTGCATCGATTGCATGGCCTGCGTGAATGTCTGTCCGGTGGGCATCGACATTCGTGACGGGCAGCAGCTGGAGTGCATCACCTGCGCCCTGTGTATCGATGCCTGCGATGACATCATGGCCAAGATCGGCAAGCCGCGTGGTCTGATCGACTATATGGCCCTGTCCGACGAAACGCTCGAACGCGGCGGTGCCGAGCCAAGAAGCGTCTGGAAGCATATCCTGCGCCCGCGCACGCTCGTGTACACGGCGTTGTGGTCGCTGGTGGGGGTCGGGTTGCTTTTCGCCCTGTTCATCCGTCAGGATATCGAGATGACCGTGGCTCCGATCCGCAATCCGACCTTTGTGACACTGTCGGACGGATCGATCCGCAACACCTATGACGTGCGCCTGCGCAACAAGAACGGCGATGATCGCCAGTTCCGTCTTTCGGTCACCGGTGATCCGACACTGAGCATTCAGCTGGAAGGCGCGCCCGCAGACACCGTCCCGGTTCCGGCTGACACGGCGCTTCTGCAACGGGTATACGTGGTCTCACCGCGAGAGTCGGGTCCATCCAACTCGGGCAATACGGATATCCGCTTCTGGGTCGAGGACCTGAGCAACGGGGATCGGGCCTATCGCGACAGTACGTTCAACGGCAAGGGGAACTAGGCCATGGCGCAACGTGAATTTACCGGCAAGCATGCCGCAGCGTTGTTTGTCGGCGCATTTGCAGTGATTATCGGCGTGAATATCGCGTTGGCCTGGAATGCGGTGCGCACCTTCCCCGGGCTGGAGGTCAGCAATGCCTACGTGGCCAGCCAGCAGTTCAACACGCGACTGGCGGCCCAGCAGTCCCTGGGCTGGACGGTTCACGCGGATGCGCGCGATGGCCAGGTCATTCTGTCGATCACCGATCGCGACGGCGCGCCGGTAGAGGTTGCGAAACTGTCCGCCGTGGTCGGCCGGGCGACTCAGATCAAGGACGACATCGAACCAGCCTTCGAATTCGACGGAACATCCTATGTCGCGCCTGCCGATCTTGCCAAGGGAAACTGGAATATCCGGATGGTGGCCTGGGCGGATGACGGGACAGAGTTCACCCAGCGTGTGATCCTGCACGTCCGGGGATAACGCGAGATGACGGCTGAACTGCGCCCTCCCTCTGCAGCCGCGTGCCCCGGCTGCCTTGCGGCGCCGGCGGAGGCGGTGGACGTTGCCAGGAAGGATGCCCGCATCGCGCTGTCGCTGCCGGGCATTCATTGCCAGGCCTGTATCTCGGCGGTCGAACGCGGGCTGAACGCCCACCCCGGCGTCAGGGACGCGCGCGTCAACCTGACCCTGAAGCGGGCGATGATCGAGGCAGATGACGGTGTGGCCGCTGCCGATCTGATCCCGGTGCTGGCCGATCTGGGATATGAGGCGCATGAACTCGATCCGGGCGCGCTCAGCGCGACGCAATCGGACAAGGCGGGCCGCGAGTTGCTGATAAGGCTTGCGGTGGCCGGGTTCGCGTCGATGAACGTGATGCTCTTGTCGGTTTCGGTCTGGTCCGGTGCGACCGACGCGACACGGGACATGTTTCACTGGATCTCGGCCTTCATCACCCTGCCGGCCATCGCATATGCGGCGCAGCCGTTCTTTCGCAACGCCTGGGAGGCGCTGTCGGTGCGTCGGCTGAACATGGATGTGCCGATCGTGCTGGCCATCGTTCTGGCTTTGGCGACATCGCTCTGGGAAACCTCGCTTTCAGGCGAACATGCCTATTTCGACGCGGCCCTGACGCTGACCTTCTTCCTGCTGGCGGGACGCTATCTCGACTACCGGACCCGCGCTGTCGCGCGCTCGGCGGCGCAAGAGCTTGCGGCGCTGGAGGTGCCACGGGCCATCCGGATGGTGAACGGGGCAGAGCAGGAGACTGCGGTGGCCGACCTGGCCGTCGGTGATCTTGTGCTCGTCCGCCCCGGCGGGCGCATGCCCGTTGACGGCGTTGTGACAGAGGGCAGCTCCGAGCTGGACCGTTCCCTGCTGACCGGTGAGACCGTTCCGGTTTTTGCCGAGCCGGGGCAGGGGGTGAGCGCGGGCGAGGTGAACCTGACCGGACCGCTTGTCATCCGGGCCAGTGCGGTTGGTGAAGATACGTCGCTGCATCGTATGGCCGATCTCGTGGCCATCGCGGAATCCGGGCGCTCCCGCTATACGTCGCTGGCGGATGCGGCGGCCAAGCTCTATGCGCCGGGCGTGCATATCCTGTCCGCGCTCAGCTTTCTGGGCTGGTATCTGTGGTCCGGGGACGTGCGGGTTGCCTTGAACATCGCGGCGGCGGTGCTGATCATCACCTGTCCCTGCGCGCTTGGTCTTGCGGTTCCGGCGGTCACCACGGCCGCGTCGGGACGGTTGTTCAAGAAGGGCATGCTGATCAAGCACGCCACCGCCCTGGAACGGCTCGCACAGGTGGATACCGTCGTCTTCGACAAAACCGGTACGCTGACAGCCGGGATGCCGGAAACGAGCAACATGGGTGACTTTTCGCGCCGCGATCTCGAAATTGCCCACGCGCTGGCCGCGGCTTCGGCCCATCCGCTCTCGGTTGCGCTGAGTCGGGCGGCACAAGCCGCCGGGATCAGGCCTGCCCGCTTGCGGAACGTGGCCGAAGTGCCGGGATATGGTATCGAAGGGGTATGGAACGGGCAGCGCGTGCGTCTGGGGCGCGCGGCCTGGGTCGGGGCGCGGCAGGGGACCCGGACGGCCGTCTGGCTCGCTGTCGGAGACGCCCCGCCGCAAGCGTTCCTGTTTACCGATGCGCTGCGGCCGGGGGCGGCGGAGGCGGTTCGGGCACTTGGCGATGCCGGCATGGATGTCATGTTGATATCGGGGGATTCCCCGGGCGCGGTCAGGGCTCTGGCCGAACGGCTGGGCATCGAGCACTGGGAGGCCGAAGCCTTGCCGCAGGACAAGGCGGCGCGGATCGCGGCGCTTGGCGCGGCCGGTCACAAGGTGCTGATGGTGGGGGACGGGCTCAACGACACTGCGGCACTGGCGGCGGCGGATGTCTCGATTTCTCCGGCCAGCGCGCTGGACGCCGCCCGCGTGGCATCGGATATTGTGCTTCTGGGCCAGGACCTGTCGCCGATCGCGGAAGCCTGCGATGTCGCGAAAAAGGCAACGAGGCGCATTCGCGAGAATTTCCGGATCGCCACGGTCTACAACGTGATCGCGGTGCCGCTCGCGGTCGCCGGTCTGGCCACGCCGCTGATCGCGGCGCTGGCAATGTCGGCCAGTTCGATTACCGTATCGCTGAACGCGCTGCGTCTGAGGTGAAACAATGACGATCCTGACCTATCTCATACCGATCTCGCTGACGCTCGGGGCCATTGGCCTCGCGGCCTTTGTCTATACGGTACGCTCGAACCAGTATGATGACCCGGAAGGCGACAGCCGCCGGATCCTGTCGGATGAATGGGACGATCACCCGAAACCGTGAGTCGGTGAACGTCCGGGCGGGGCGTCGAACCCCGCCCGGACGTGTTGCCACGGATATCCGGCGAGCACCGCGTTCTTTTCCGCGAGGTCGGTTTTGTGCGGATTTGGGTCGGATGGATTTGGCGCGAACCGCGCCGGACAGGCATAAACCCATCAGAACAACACTCGATCCGGGAGAGGTCCGATGAAGACGCATGTCAAAGCTTTGGTGGTGGGTGGTGGCGCCGTCGGAACGTCGATTGCCTATCACCTCGCAAAGGCCGGCTGGCAGGATGTCATGCTGCTCGAGCGGGATGAGCTGACCTCTGGTTCGACCTGGCATGCGGCGGGGCTCTTGCCGTTGTTCAACATGTCCTATGCCACGACCCACATTCACAAGTACTCGGTCGATTTCTACAAGACGCTCGAAGAGGAAACCGGGCTGAACGCGGGGTTTGCCGTGGTTGGCAACCTGCGCATGGCGCAGACGCAGGAGCGCATGGACGAGTACATGCTCTATGCCAGCACCGCCGAAACCTGCGATGTGCCATATGTGTTTCTGACCCCCGACGAGATCAAGGGCCGCTGGCCCCTGATCCGTACCGAAGACCTGAGGGGCGCGCTCTATCACCACACCGACGGGTACATCAACCCGGCCGACGTGACCATGGCGATGGCCAAGGGGGCGCGGCAACGCGGTGTGATGATCGAGCGGAAATGGCAGGCGGATGCCTTCCACTGGACCGGTAATGCATGGGAGGTGACCGCCACCAGGATGGTCGAGAAAGGCGGCAATCTGGTTCCGTCCGAGGAGCAGATCGCCATCACCGCCGAGCATGTCGTCACCGCATCCGGCAACCACGCGCAGCGCACCGCAAGGATGCTTGGTATCAAGATGCCGGCGATCCCGGTCGAGCACCAGTTCATCGTGATGGATCAGGACCCTGACCTGGTCGAGTATCGCAAGGAGCACCCCGAGCATCCGGTTATCCGGGATGCCGACGCGCAAAGCTATGTGCGCGAGGAACGGGGGGGCTGGATCCTGGGTGTGTACGAAAAGAATGCCCCGGCGCGGTTTGAATATGGCGTGCCGGACAGTTTCCGCGCCGACCTGTTCCAGCTCGATCTCGACCGGATCGAAGAGCAGTACATGGCGATGAACCACCGGATGCCGAGCGCCGAGAATTGCGGTCTCAAGGACGATTTCAACGGCCCGATCTGTTATACGCCCGATGGCAATCCGCTGGTCGGTCCGGCACCGGGTCTGCGCAACATGTGGCTGGCCGAAGGGTTCAGCTTTGGCATCACTGCGGCCGGGGGCACGGGCTACTATCTGGCGCAGATGATGGTCGAGGGCGAGGCCGAGATCGATATGGCGAGCCTTGATCCCAAGCGCTACGGCGACTGGATGACCACCGAGTTCGCCGCACGCAAGAACGAGGAATGCTACGATCACGTCTATATCCTGCATCATCCGGACGAGGAGCGGCCGGCCTGCCGTCCGTTGCGCACGGCACCGGCCTATGACCGGCAAAAGGCGTTGGGGGCGCAGTTCGGGTTCGTCAATGGCTGGGAACGGCCGAACTATTACGGGCCGCTGGACGCACCGGACAACTTTGATCACGACAGCCGCTCGTTCCGGCGCGGTGGCTGGTGGCAACATGCGGTCGAGGAAGCCCGCGCGGTGCGCGAGGGGGTCGGGCTGATCGACGCGACGGCCTTCACCAAGCACGTGGTCAAGGGGCCGGGGGCGACCGCGTTCCTTGACTGGTTCACCTGCAACAGGTTGCCCGGCGTGGGGCGGATCAACCTGACCTATGCCCTCACGGCGGCGGGCACCACCCGGACAGAATATACCATCGTGCGGCTGGGCGAGGATGAATATTACCTTGTCTCCGCCGGCGCCTGGACCGCCTATGACGCGGATTTCCTGCGGAAGGCGGCCGAGGACAAGGCGGAAGAGTTCGGCTATATCGAGATTCAGGATGTGACCAGCCAATGGGGCGTCCTTGCCATTGCCGGGCCGAAATCGCGCGATGTTCTGAATGAGATCGTCAGGGATGCCGACCCTGCGACCGTGTTGGGAAACAAGCGGTTTCCGTGGCTGTCGATGCGCAATATCGAGCTCGGCATGTGTCCGGTCCGCGCGATCCGCGTGGCTTATACCGGCGAGCTGGGCTGGGAGCTGCACCATCCGATCGAGATGCAGAACTATCTGTGGGATCAACTGATGACGGCAGGCGCGAAACACGGCATGAAGCTGGTTGGCGCGCGGGCGCAGAACTGGTTGAGGCAGGAAAAATCGTACCGCGCCTTCGGGACGGAACTGGGCCGCGATGCGACGCCTCTCGAGGCGGACCTGCCGCGGTTTGTCGATCTGTCCAAGGAATTTCACGGCAAGGCGGAGATGCAGGCCAAGGGTATTCGCAGCACCTGCGTCACGCTGTTGATCGACGGGCCGGGCGATGCCGATCCCTGGGGGCGCGAGGCACTCTATCACGGGGATAAGCGGGTTGGTCGTCTGACCTCGGGGGGCTATTCGGTTGCCTTTGAAAAGAGCATCGGCATGGGCTATGTCTCGCCTGAGTCGGCGGTTCCGGGAACCCGGCTGAAGGTCAGGATGCTGGATCAGCTTTGGGATGCCGAGATCGTGGAGGACAGCCCATATGACCCCAAGAACGAGAGTATCCGCAAAGACGGCTGAGCCGCGCCGCATTTCGCTGCTCTGGCTGATCCTGATCGCCGTGCTCGCATTGGGCGCGGCGGTATTTCATCGGCAAAATCCGCTGTCACAGCAGGCACAGGGCTACGCTGCCACCGTTTCGGCCGCAAGCGCCGCCACCTATGTGACGCTGCGCATGTTGAACGCGGCCCTGTCAACCGCGCAGGAGGTCGAGGTCGGGGCATCGCTCGGTTTCTCGGGTACGGTTCAGCCGGGCAAGATGCTTGAACCGGTGGACGACACGATCGAGCGGATTGCGGGCGTGGTCTTTGCACTGATGCTGGTGACGGGCGTGCTCGCGGTGGCGATGGGGCCGGTTGGTGCGGTGGGTGCGGCGATGATCGCTGGCGCTTCGGTACTCTGGATTGCCGATCGTCTGCTGGGGCCGCGCGACGTGATGTCGATGCTGTCGCGACGGTTGGTGTGGTATGGTGGATTCTTCCTGCTGGCGCTGCCGGGGGCTTTCGTGCTGACCGATCTGCTGGCGAAAAGCTTCACTGGCGATGTCATGGCGCGCCATCAGGCGATCATTGCAGAGATTACCGATACGGTAGAGGTTGATCCGGCGTTGGCGCAGGATCAGGGCTGGTGGGACCGGCTGACCGAGAGCGTGTCCGAGGTCGACCGGTATCGCGAACTGGCCAGCAATATCTGGTTGCGGGCCGACGAATTGATCGCGAGCTATCTTGCGCTGCTGTCGGTCTATATTTTTCAGATTTTCGTTCTTCCGGCCTTGCTGGTCGGCGCATTCTTCATTCTGGCGCGGTTCTTTGCCAGCCAGGCCTATAGCGTTTCGCGATAGACCTGACTCACCTAACGCTGCCTGAAATAGAAGATCTCAATGCATTGGCTGATGCCTGACGTTTCAAGTTAATCGCGAAACGCTTTAAACAGGCTTTTGCAGGATGATTGCCAGATTGTTCGCCGGCATTTCGATGATCTCAAGCGGCGACAATCCGGCGGCCTGGCTCCAGTCGAGCACGTCGAAATCGTCCTTGTAACCGGTTTCGGGATCGGTGGCGCGCAGGCTGGCGTGAAACTGCTTATCGCCTTCGCTGGTCAGTTCACCGCCCCGCATGAACGGCCCGTAAACGACGAAATGGCCACCTGGGACAAGTGCCTGCGCGGCTTCGGTGATCAGCGTGCGCACTTCGCCGGAACTGATCAGATGCAACAGGTTCACGAGCACGATCAGCGATTGCCCGCCATGGCCTGTCGCCCAGCCGGGCACCGCCGCATCCAGATCGCGGGCGGCAAGAAGGTTGTTCAACCCGGCCTCGGCCGCATGGGCATCGATACTGGCGCGTCGCGTGGGGTCGGGATCGGTCGGTTGCCATGTCAGGCCGGGCAGGCGTTCGGCAAATGCGACGACATGCTGACCGGTGCCGCTGGCGATTTCGAGCGCGAGACCGGTTTGCGGCGCCACACGGGCCAGCAGGTCGGAAATGGGTTGGCGGTTGCGTTCCGCCGACGGCGCACTGAGCCGTGCGCCCTCGATCGGGTTGGCGATGCTGGCGGAACCGGGGACCTTGCGGATCATTTGCGGAGCCTGCCCGGAGTCAACTCGGCAACAATGTCGGCATCCAGTTCGCTGGTCTTGCCGGCAACGAGGTCCGCGAGCAGTTGCGACGCCGCCGGTGCGGTCTGGAAACCATAGCCGCCCTGACCTGCGCACCAGATGAAATCGCGTTGCAAGGGATCAGGTCCGAGGACCAGCGACCGGTCGGGAGCAAAGCTGCGCAGCCCCGCCCAATTGGTCTCGACCCGTGTCACCGGCTCCGTGACCATCTCTTCATAGCGGGCCAGCCCTTCGGCAAGCACCATGTCATCGGCATAGGCGTCGTGGGGATGTGTGGCATCCTCCTCCGCGGGAGAGACCAGAAACTTGCCCGCATCCGGCTTGGCGTACCAGCTTTCAGCGACACCCATCAGCAGCGGCCAGCCTGTCACGTCATGTCCGCCGGGCGCGGGCAGGCGGGCCATGGACCGTCGGTATGGGGTTATGCCAATCGGCGCGACACCCGCCAATGCGGCAATTTCGTCGGCCCAGGCCCCGGCGGCGTTGACGAGGTTGCGCCCGGAGTGCGTGCCACCGGCGGTCGCCACCTGCCAGCCGCTGTTGCCGCGTTCGATGCCAACCGCCCGGGCACCGGTCAGCACGGCTCCGCCATTGGCGCGAATGACGCGGGCGAAATCCTGCAACATGCGGTCGGTGTCGATATCGAGCGCCGCCTCGTGATGCGCGGCAAGGGAGACGGTATCGGGGTTGACGATCGGCACGATGGATCGGGCCTGATCGATCGATATGGGGACAAGACCGAACTCATGGACATCCTGGGCAAACGCGGCCTCCTGCGACGATCCCGCGACCAGAAGCAGCCCCCTCGGGGTCAGATACCCGCCATTGGCGCTGCGATGGTATTCGCCGCTGGCAAGGTTGAGCGCGGCGACAGCCGGCTTGCCGTAATTCGGCTCGTAGAGTGCAGCAGAGCGCCCGGAGGCATGATATCCCAACGCATCCTCGGCCTCGAGAACCGTCACGGTCCCGTGGGCCGACAGGCGTGCACCTGCGCTCAGCCCGGCGATGCCTCCGCCTATGACGACAAAATCACTCATCTTGCGCCCCCGCATTCGTGTGTTGACCGGGGCCCGTCGGGTCCCGGATGTGTCATGACATGACAGCGCAGGATCGGAAAGGGTTGTCGGGAATTGCGCGATATTTCGGGGTACGCAATCTCATGGCATCGTCAATGCCCAGGCCATCACTCATGCAGGATCGGATTCTGGAGATCGCCCCGCCGGCGGGACCGGCCGGTGCCGCTCCATGCGGCGAGCCTGCGAACATGGCTCTTGCCGGCGACGGCGCCGCTGATTTACAGCCACCGATCCTGACGGCCGGCCGTGAACAATCAACCAAAGGGTTGAATATGGGAAAGGCCGGTGAAACTGGCCTGTCTGAGTGCGCCGCTTCGCAGTGTCTGGCGTGATCCATCATTAAATTGTTTTATATCAGTATCTTGCGGGGATATGGGGCGATGCAATGTCGCAATTGACTCTGACCTGTCCGCGCCTTAGCACCTACGCAGACAAAACGTGAGGGACACCCCGGTGATCGACAAGGACCAAAGGCAGCGTTTGGCGCAGCTCGAGGCCCGGATCGAAGCGGCCAAGAAGGCCAAGCCGGAGAAGTCGCACAAAGAAGAACACTATTCACAGGCACAATTGGCCTGGCGCATGGTGATCGAACTTGTTGCCGGTCTGGGGATCGGTTTCGGGATGGGGTACGGGCTGGATCGCCTGTTCGGTACGATACCGATCTTCCTCGTCCTGTTCACATTTCTGGGGCTTGCCGCCGGTATCAAGACGATGCTGCGCAGCGCGCAAGAAATCCAGGACAGGAAAATGGCCCAAGAGGCCGCGACGAAAGACGAAGGGGACTGAACCTTGGCAAGCGAAGCGACAGGTGCAGAACAAGGTGCCGAAGGTGGTAGCCTGGTATTCCACCCGATGGACCAGTTCATCGTTAAGCCGCTGTTTGGTGGCGATACGGTCGCGTGGTACACTCCGACGAATGTGACGCTGTGGATGGCGCTCGCCGTGGTGGCGGTCATCGCGCTCCTCGTTCTGGGCACCAGCAAGCGTGGCATCGTGCCGTCGCGCAGCCAGTCGGTTGCCGAACTGGCCTATGGTTTCGTCTACAAGATGGTCGAGGACGTGACGGGCAAGGATGGGATCAAGTATTTCCCCTACATCATGACGCTGTTCATGTTCATCGTCTGCTCGAACTTCCTGGGTCTGATCCCGGCATCGTTCACAACGACCAGCCATATCGCAGTTACGTCGATCATGGGTTTCGGCGTGTTCTTCGCGGTCACCATTCTGGGCTTCGTCAAGAATGGCTCGGCTTTCCTCGGTCTGTTCTGGGTGTCGAGCGCGCCGCTCGCGCTGCGGCCGATCCTGGCGATCATCGAACTGATCTCCTATTTCGTGCGCCCCGTCAGCCATTCCATCCGTCTTGCCGGTAACATGATGGCCGGTCACGCGGTTCTGAAGGTGTTCGCGGGTTTTGCCCAGGTCACCGCGATCGCGCCTATTGCGATACTGAGTGTCACCGCGATCTATGGTCTCGAACTGCTCGTGGCGTTCATTCAGGCCTACGTGTTCACCATCCTGACCTGCGTGTATCTCAAGGATGCACTGCACCCGAGCCACTAGTCACATATCGCGGGGAACCCCCCCCCGCGTTCACCCTATCCCACAATTCCATCGTAAGGAGAAAATCATGGAAGGCGATATCGCACAACTGGGTCAATTCATCGGTGCCGGCCTGGCCGCAATCGGTTCGGGCGCCGCAGCAATCGGTGTGGGCCACGTGGCCGGCAACTTCCTGGCCGGTGCCCTGCGCAACCCGTCGGCCGCCGCATCGCAGACCGCAACGCTGTTCATCGGCATCGCGTTTGCCGAAGCCCTGGGGATCTTCTCGTTCCTCGTCGCGCTGCTGTTGATGTTCGCCGTCTAAACCTGCGGAACCGAAATCCTTACGGTCGGGCGGCGCGTGATGCGCGCTGCCCGATGTAACGGCTGGTTTCCAAGGAGAACGACATGGCAACCGAAACAACAGCAGGCGGGCACGTCGAACCGGTCTACCAGGAAGTCGCTGGCATGTGCACCGATTCCAATGGCGGTGCCATCGGAATGCCCCAGCTCTGCTTTGACTGGTTCCCCAACCAGATTTTCTGGCTGGTGGTCACGCTGGTCGTGATCTTTTTGGTGCTGTCGCGCGTGGCGCTCCCGCGCATTTCGGCGATTCTTGCCGAACGTCAGGGCACCATCACCAATGATCTCGCTGCCGCCGAAGATCTGAAGGCCAAGGCGACCGAAGCCGAAGAAGCGTATAACAAGGCGCTGGCGGATGCCCGTACCGAGGCACAGGCCATTGTCGCCAAGGCGCGGGCCGAGATCCAGGCCGATCTGGATGTCGCCATCGAAAAGGCGGATGCCGAGATCGCGGCCCGATCCGCAGAATCCGAAAAGGCGATTGCCGAGATCCGCGCGGGTGCGTTGGAGAACGTCAAGATCGTTGCGACGGACACGGCCGCCGAAATCGTCACGGCGCTGGGTGGTCAGGCCGATGCGGACGCCATTCAGACCGCCGTCGCAAGCCAGATGAAAGGATAAGAGATATGCGCAACATCATCGCCCTTGTCCTGACATTCGGTGCGGCCGGTCCTGCGCTGGCGGCCGGTGACTCGTTCTTTTCGCTCGAAAACACGAACTTTGTCGTTCTGCTGGCGTTCCTGCTCTTCATCGGCATTCTGTTCTACATGAAAGTGCCCGGCAAGCTCGGTGGCATGCTGGACAGCCGGGCGGAAGGCATCAAGTCGGAACTCGACGAGGCCCGCGCCCTGCGTGAAGAGGCCCAGACGATTCTTGCATCCTACGAGCGCAAGCAGAAGGAAGTACAGGAACAGGCCGACCGTATCGTGACAACCGCGCGCGAAGAAGCTGCGCAAGCGGCGGAGCAGGCCAAGGCAGACCTCAAGCTTTCGATCGAGCGCCGCATCGCGGCGGCAGAAGATCAGATCGCTTCTGCAGAAGCGTCGGCGGTCAAGGACGTACGCGATCAGGCCGTACTCATCGCTGTCGCCACGGCGCGCGAGGTGATCGCCAAGCAGATGACCGCCGCGGAAGGCAACAAGCTGATCGACAGCGCCATCGCCGAGGTGGACGCAAAGCTCCACTAAGCTGGCTATCAAGAGAGTTTGCAGAAGCCCCGGTCGTTGAACGCACCGGGGCTTTCGCGTTCCGGAGGGAATTGCCAATGTGGGGATGATTGTCTAATGTTTGCAGGACTTTGCCCCGCTCCATAGACGCGAACCCACCATAATGACTGTTGCCCCCGTCTGCGTTTTCGCTTTTCGGCGTCCCGAACACACAAAGCAGACATTGAACGCGCTTTCGAAGTCGCCGCTGGCGGATCGGACGCCGGTCACGGTATTCGTGGATGGACCACGGGACGAAAAAGACGTGGAACCGGTCCGGCAAGTGGTTGATATCGCCAAAGCGCAACGCGGATTCGCCAGTCTGAACGTTCTCGCCCGCGATGAAAATGCAGGTTTGGCAAAGTCTATTCAGGAGGGCGTGAGTCGTATGATGGCCGATCACGGGCGCGCCGTCGTTGTTGAGGACGATATCGTGACCTCGCCAGCTTTTCTGAGCTACATGAATGCGGCGTTGGATCGGTATGCCGATAGGCCCGAGGTCTGGCACATCGCCGGGTACAACGAACCCATCGCCGCCAATCGTGACCTGCGAGGCGCGGCGTTCTGGCGGTTCATGAGCTGCTGGGGCTGGGCGAGCTGGGCGGATCGATGGAGCCATTTCGAACGCGATCCCGAGGAACTGATCTCGCATTTTACCGATGCGGATATTCACCGTTTCAATCTTGATGGCGCACAGGATTTCTGGGGCCAGGTGCTTGCAAACCAGCGCGGAGAAATGCGGACATGGGCGGTATTTTGGTATGCCACGATTTTCCGCAACAACGGTCTTTGCCTGTCGCCACATTTCTCCTACGCCGAGAACATCGGCTTTGACGGGTCCGGCACTCACGGGTTCAAGATCGACGCGTTCTCACAGGAGTCGCTGAACCAGGACATGACGCCACCATTGCCCGATCTGATCGTGGAGGATGCTGTGGCGCTGGAGCGCTTGCGGGGATATTATACTTATCGGCCCAATCGGCTACAGCGACTAAAGCGCAAGTGGCGCAGGCTTGTTGGTCGCCTCACTTGAGTTTGATTTCCAAATGTGATCGGAAAGCATCTGCTCTTGCTTGATCGACGCAAACTGTTCATTTGCGCCCTGATGACAATGGGTAATTTCGCCGACCAGTAGCTTATCATCATCTATGTAGAAATCGATACGTACGAAACTGAAGGGGCGCGAAAGACGTGCGGCGACAGACAGCATTTCAGGCAGTACCTTGGGAGGGTCTGGCAATGGCTTTTCAATGCCAAACGGTGAAAGTTCGACAGGCAGCGGTAACCAGTTGCAATCGAACAAAAGTCGATAATAGAAGCGATTTCTATCGTTCACGTAGAGAATACATCGTGGTTCTCCGTTCCAGCAAAACACCTTGAAGTCGTGTACGTCCTGCCCCTCGAACAAGAGCGGTTCAACGATGAGTTTTCCCTTCAGTCTGCGGTAATTGCGTTCTCGTACAACATCATAGTAATTTTCGCCTAGTTGCTTTGTGAGGGTGTCACGGTCGATCTCTTCACCGGGTCTTACGAATGTTACCTGGCCGCAGCCGTGCGCGGGCTTGATGACACAGGCTCGCTCAAAAACAGCGGCTTGCACATCCTGTGGGCTGCGTAGAATCGCGAGTGTGGGGACGTTGTATTTCGCGCCCACCGTACCTTCGATATATGTTTTCACAAACTCCTTGTCCGACGTGAACATTCGCTCGGGACTTTCGATTTCTGGACCGGATTTGATCCGATAGAGAACATCGTTAAACAGCATTTCCTTTCCCGGCCAACGATCATGTTGGGTGTAGAATTCGTGCAAATAGGCCAGCCGGTCTCCCCACCGATTGTATGGCAAATGTTTGGCAAATGGTCTCGTCAACTCCATGTAGAGCTTTCGTCGCCAGTTCTTTTTGGGTTTGTTCATTCGGGTCGGCCCCATAGATGTTTTTGCTGCGTGAGTACTTCTCGTGCGAGTGAGAGTCCCGTGGGAGACGTAGACAACCAAGAATGCCGTCTCTAATAGCGTCGCAGGCAAATGTGGAGCAAGTGTGCACATGAATTTGAACATAAATCACATCTGCACCACTCTGAGTGGCGGGGCGGGGATCGCTGCGGGGCGATTGCATGCTGCATGTGTCGCCGGAGGGCTTGCGTCGCGGATGACCGTGGCGCGGGGCGCGGCTCGGTCCGATATTTCGGTATGTCCGCCACAACGAGGTCTGCGCCGGACGTTGCAACGCGAGGTCGCCCGGCATATGCGCCGAAGGCTGGAAGGGCAGGGGCAAGGCATGATTTCGCTTGGTTTCGCGGACTCCGGTCTGGCGCAGGAGTTGAACAGCCAGCCGCGTCAGCTTCTCAATCTGCATTGGGTGAATTGGGACATGATTTCGATTTCCGAAATCGGAGCCCTGCAGCACCCGGTGGTCTGGACCCTTCATGACATGTGGCCATTCTGCGGGGCAGCGCATTACACCGAAGGCGAGGATTGGAAGAGCGGCTACGTCAACGTGGGCGGGGTGCATCGCTGGGTCTGGCGCCGCAAGGCGCGGCACTGGCGCCGCTCGATCCGGATCGTCACCCCGAGCCGTTGGCTTGCGGATTGTGTCCGTGACAGCGCATTGATGCGGGACTGGCCGGTTCGTGTTATCCCCAACGCTATCGACACTGATTTCTGGAAGCCGATGCCGCGCGCTCGGGCGCGGGCGAAGCTGGGCTTGCCACCGGATGTGCCATTGGTGCTCTTTGGCGCAATGGGAGGCAGTAGCGACCCTCGAAAGGGGTTTGAGCATCTCAGACAGGCGTTGATGCGATTGCATGCCGAGGGACGAGATATTCGGTTGCTGGTCTTTGGCGGCGGCGAGATCGGCGCGGAGTTGCCATTTCCCGTCCATCAACCGGGTGAGGTGACGGAACCCGAACTCCTGCGCGCCATCTACGCGTCGGCTGATGTGTTTGCACTGCCCTCGCGGCAGGACAACCTGCCCAACACCGGGGTTGAGTCTCTGGCCTGCGGCACCCCGATTGTCGGGTTCGATATCGGCGGGATGCCCGATCTCGTCGTGACGCCGGACCAGGGGTATTTGGCAAAGCCATTTGACGCGGAAGACCTTGCTCGGGGCCTTTCCGAGGTCTTGGAGCGGCAGACGACAAATCTCGGCGAGTCTGGCTCGCAGATGGCAGAGGCGGCGCGTGCCCATGCGCTGGCCACCTATGCAGCGCCAAGAGTGGCGCAGCAATATCGCGCGCTTTATGAGGAAATCTGGGGGTGAGAGTCAGGCCGTGCCTGCCTCGTGCTGTAGTCGCTGCTGCGCGATACGCGCGTTTCGGTCGGCGCGGCGCTGATCATGCAGGGCTTGCTCGACATAGTCCAGGTGCGCCACGACGGCCGTGCGGGCGGCGGATGGGTCGCGGGCCTGAATGGCGTCGTTGATGGCGCGATGCTGGTCAAGCAGCGCATCGCGGCTGGTGCGTTGTTCAAAGATGACCTGCCGGTTGTAGAACACGCCGTTGCGCAACAATTCGAACATCGACCGCATCATGTGGAGCATGACGACATTGTGGCTCGCATCCATGATGGCGTTGTGAAACTGGGCATCCAACTCGGCGTCGTCCTGTGCGCTGCGCCGTTTCGGGCTGGCCATACGGTCGAACACGGTCTGGATCACCGCAAGGTCGCTCTCGGTTCCGAGCCGTGCTGCGCGTTCCGCCGCCAGCGCCTCGATATCGCGCCGGAATGACAGATAGTCGAACACCGCTTCGTCATGCCGGGCAAACAAATCGACGAGTGCGGGGGAAAACGCGGACCCAAGCACCTCGGCGACGAAAATGCCGGAGCCAGCGCGGGAACAGAGCAGCCCCTTGCCCTGCAGTTCGGCCACCGCGTCCCGCAGGCTCGGGCGAGACACGCCAAGCCGTTCCGACAGTTCGCGCTCGGAGGGCAGGCGCTCGCCGGGGCGCAGAATGCCCCTGAGGATCAATTCTTCGATCTGGCGGACAACCGCAGTCGAGAGCTTTTCCGTCTGGACTTTCTGAAACGGCATCTGCTGACCTCTTTGATTGGTAAAATATTATGACCAGAGCGCGTCGGGTTTCAACCGGCATCCGTTCGGGCCGGCAGCGCGGATCCGGCGTGCTGCGTAACGGTTCATTTACGGAGTTTGCTGCAACATCGGCTCATGGTTCGTCTGCTCCTGCTCCTGTTGCCCTGGCTTGGGGCATGCAACGCTCCGGCGTCCTATTTCCAAGGGGTCCCGGCAACGCGTGTCACCGTGGCGGACAGTATATTTGACATACGCGTGCGCGGGGACCTGGCCGAGGCCATTCGGGTCAACCCGCAATATGCGCCCCGTCCTGGTCCGCTCCCGGAAAAGGCACGTTTTGCGATGGCACAGGTCAGCGGTTGCAAGGTCGTGCGTGTCCGCGGGGACCAGGCGCAGATGACCGGTGAATTGTCCTGTGGTGGCCGGTCGCCCGATTGGTCCGGCTTGCCGGCGCAGGTGTCTTACAGCTGCGTTCAACTGAGTACGTGGCTGCAGGACGTGCCCGGAGCGCCGTATTACGATTATGACTGCGATCCGTATTGAATCTGGCGGTTCACTTGATGTCTCGTCAATATATTGTGGAAAACTCCGCCGATTTGCCCAGATACTGCGCAAACGCGTTGACTCGAGAGGGGGCAAGGCGGCACATTTCGGACTCAGGCAGGAATCACGACAGGTCCGACAGTGCGCTTTACCAAACTCCGACTGACCGGCTTCAAGAGCTTCGTTGACCCGACGGATCTGATCATTGCTGATGGTCTGACCGGGGTGGTGGGGCCGAATGGCTGTGGCAAATCGAACCTGCTCGAGGCTCTGCGTTGGGTCATGGGCGAAAACCGTCCGACCGCGATGCGGGGGGGCGGCATGGAAGATGTGATCTTTGCCGGTGCCGCCACCCGCCCGGCGCGCAACTTTGCCGAGGTTTGCCTGCATATCGACAACTCGGATCGTCTTGCCCCTGCCGGGTTCAATGATGCCGATACCGTGGATATCGTGCGCCGGATCACGCGCGATGTGGGCAGCGCCTACAAGGCGAATGCCAAGGATGTGCGTGCGCGCGATGTCCAGATGCTGTTTGCCGATGCCTCGACGGGCGCGCACTCGCCGGCGCTCGTGCGGCAGGGCCAGATCGCCGAACTGATCAACGCCAAACCCAAGGCGCGGCGCCGGATTCTCGAAGAGGCGGCGGGGATATCCGGTCTGTATCAACGGCGTCACGAGGCCGAGCTGAAGCTCAGGGGCGCGGAGAGCAATCTCGTGCGGGTGGATGACGTGCTCGAGCAACTGGCCACCCAGCTTGCCCAGTTGGCGCGCCAGGCCCGGCAGGCCGCGCGGTATCGCACGATCGGCGAGCAGTTGCGCCAGGCGGAAGGCATGTTGCTTTACAGCCGCTGGAAAGAGGCCGATGCGGCGCGGGCGGCTGCCGAGGATGTGCTGCGCGCGCGGACGACCGAGGCCGCACGGGCCGAGACGGCGGCGCGCCAGGCGGCCGGATTGCGGGCGGAACTGGATGATGCGTTGCCGCCCCTGCGCGAGGAAGAGGCGATTGCCGCAGCGATTCTCCAGCGTCTGCAGGTGCAACGCGATACGCTGTCGGATCAGGAAAGCCGCGCGAGGCAGACGATTGACACCTTGACCAGCCGGATCGAGCAGCTGGCCCGTGACATCGATCGCGAGGCAGGCCTGAACCGCGATGCAGACGACACGATCGAGCGGCTGGACTGGGAACTGCGGGAATTGCGCAAGGCCGGCGAAGGCCAGGAAGATCGGCTCGCCGAGGCTGCGGAACTGGCACAGGAGGCGGCGGCGGTCCTGCAGGCCCGCGAGACCGACCTTGCCCAGCAGACCGAAGATGTGGCGCGGCTTGCCGCGCGCTATCAATCGGCGCAGCGGTTGCTCGAAGACAGCCGCAAGACCCAGACCAAATCCGAGGCCGAAGCCGAGCGCGCGCGGGTGGCGATGGCCGAGGCGCGCGCGGCGGTGGACGAGGCGGGACAGGAACTGGACCTCGCCACCGAGGCCGAGGCGGCAGCGGTCGAAGCGGCGGCAAATGCCGAAGAGATACTGACCCAGACCGAAGCGCAGCGGGCAGAGGCGCATGATCGCGAGGCCGATGCGCGCGCCGAACGGTCCGAGGCGACCGGTGAATTGAACGCGTTGCAGGCCGAAGTCGCCGCACTGAGCAAACTGCTGGAAAGGGATACCGCCGAGGGCGGGCAGGTTCTGGACCGGTTGCAGGTCGAGCAAGGCTTTGAAAAGGCGCTTGGCGCCGCGCTTGCCGATGATCTCCGCGCGCCCGAGGTCGAGGGCGACGGGCCGTCCGGATGGACCGTGTTGCCGGATTATCCTGATACGCAGGCGTTGCCGGGCGGTATCACGCCGCTCTCGAACCACGTATCGGTGCCCGAGGTGCTGCAACGCCGGATGGGGCAGATCGGTCTCGTGGCGGCGGATGACGGACCCCGGTTGCAGGCGGATCTGCGACCCGGCCAGAGGCTGGTGTCGCTCGATGGTGATCTGTGGCGATGGGATGGATTCCGCGCATGGGCAGAGGATGCCCCCAGTGCGGCGGCGCTGCGCTTGCAGCAACTGAACCGGCTTGAAGAACTCAAACAGGCTCTGGTGCAGGCCACCGCACGGGCCGAAGGGGCCGCACAGGCGCATGAGGCGTTGACCCGGACATTGAGCGATCTCGCCGCTGCGGATCAGTCGGCCCGCGCGGCGCGCCGGGATGCCGACCGGGCGGTGACGGACGCCGGACGTGCGCTCAGCCGGGCCGAGGCGGAGCGCAACCTGGCGCAGGGCAGGCTCGAGTCGCTCGGGCTGGCGGTGTCACGCCACGAAGAAGAGGCGATGGCCGCGCGCACGCAACTGCGCGAAGCCGAGCGGGCGCTGGAAGAGCTGGGTGATCTCGACGCGGCGCGGGCGGCGGCGGACGATATCAAGATGACGGTCGAGGCAAGTCGGATCACCATGATGTCACGCCGTTCCGCGCATGACGAACTGCGTCGCGAAGGCGAGGCCCGCACCCGGCGCAGCCAGGAAGTGACCAAGGAGCTGAGCGGCTGGCGTCACAGGCTGGAGACAGCGGAAAAGCGCATATCGGAACTCGCCGAGCGCAAGCTGCTGTCCGAACAGGAACTGGACGAGGCCAGCGCCGCCCCCGAGGAAATCGCCATCAAGCGCGAAGAGCTGTCGCTCGAGATCAGCAAGGCCGAGATACGTCGGACCGAGGCCGCCGATGCGCTGTCATCCGGTGAGGGCGCGCAGCGCGATGCCGTTCATGCGGAGCGCGAGGCCGAACGCGCCGCGTCGGAGGCACGCGAGGCGCGGGCCCGGGCCGAGGCACGGATGGAAGCCGCGCGCGAAAGTGTCGGTCATGCTGCGGAACGGATCGCCGATGAACAGCAACTGACGCCCAGCCAGTTGCTGAACCAGCTGGATGTGAGCCCGGACCAGATGCCCGATGCGGAAACGCTTGAGGCAGAAGTCAGCCGGCACAAGCGGCAGCGCGATGCGTTGGGCGCGGTCAACCTGCGTGCCGAAGAGGATGCCCGGGAAGTACAGGAAGAACATGACGGGTTGCAGCGCGAGAAATCCGACCTGGAAGAGGCGATCCGGACCCTGCGCAGCGGCATTGCCAGCCTGAATCGCGAAGGCCGCGAACGGCTGCTGACGGCATTCGAACAGGTGAACAGCAATTTCTCGCTGCTGTTCAAGCATCTGTTCGGTGGCGGCGAGGCCAACCTCGTGATGGTGGAAAGCGACGATCCGCTCGAAGCGGGGCTTGAGATCATGTGCCAGCCGCCGGGCAAGAAGCTGAGCACATTGTCGCTGCTGTCCGGTGGCGAACAGACCCTGACCGCGATGGCACTGATCTTTGCGGTATTCCTTGCCAATCCGGCGCCGATCTGCGTGCTGGACGAGGTGGACGCGCCGCTGGACGACGCCAACGTGACGCGGTTCTGTGATCTGCTCGATGAAATGTGCCGCCAGACGGATACGCGATTCCTGATCATCACGCACCACGCGGTCACGATGAGCCGGATGGACAGGCTTTTCGGTGTCACGATGGCCGAGCAGGGGGTATCGCAACTGGTGTCGGTTGACCTGAAGAAGGCCGAGACGCTGGTGGCCTGAGCCACCGCTGCCAAACGCGCCGGGCTATAGCGTTTCGCGATAAACCTGAATCACCTAACGCTGCCTGAAATCAAAGATTTCAACGCGTTAGCTGATGCGAGATGTTTCAAGTTAATCGCGAAACGCTTTAGAGGCGAGACAGCAATGTCGCGGTTGGCCATGCGTCGGCTGGCAGGCCCAACCGCACCTGCTCGGCCTGAACGGCGCGGCGGGTGCGTGCGCCAAGGATACCGTCGATTTTTCCGACATCGTGGCCGCGCGCTTGCAGCTTGGCCTGCAATTGTTTCATCTGCGGGCCGCTCAGGCCGGGATCGGGGGCTGCGGCATCATAAATCTGCGCGCCTTCCAGCCGGGTGGCAAAATAGGCCGCTGTCAGAACATAGACAAAGCTCTGGTTCCATTCGAAGTAGACGTTGAAATTGGGATAGGCGATAAAGGCCGGACCCTTGTGCCCCTGTGGCAGGATGATCGAGGCCGCGAGTCTGTCTGTCCCGAGATCGCCCTGTCGCGCGGTGACGCCGAGCGCGCTCCATTCGGCAACGGTTTTGGTGTGGTCGATGCCGGTTTGTGACCAATCCAGCGTCGCGGGCACCACGACCTCCTGCAACCACGGTTCTCCGGCGCGCCAGCCCAGATTGGCCAGCATATGCCCACCCGACATCAGCGCATCCGGGGCGGACCGTTTGAGCGAGACATGCCCGTCGCCATCGCCGTCAATGCCGTTTTCAAGAATGTCGCTGGGCAGCATCTGAACCATCCCGATCTCGCCGGCCCACGCGCCGGTGGTCCGGGTGGGACTGAAATCGCCGCGCTCATACAATTCCAGCGCGGCGAAAACTTGCGGGCGAAACAATTCGGGTCGACGGCAATCATGGGAGAGGGTCAGAAGTGCATTCAGCGTGTTGAAGTCACCCTGCACCGCGCCGTAGTCGGTTTCAAATGCCCAGAAGGCCAGAAGCACGCCGCGCGGCACCCCGTATTCGGTTTCGATGCGGTCAAAGACGCGATCGTATTTCTGCGCGTTGCGGCGGCCGCGATCAATACGGTTCTGCGAGATCAACCTGCGCGAAAACTCGATGAATGGTTTCTGAAACACGCCTTGCGCGCGGTCCGCGCGCAGCACCCGCTGATCCGGTTGGGCCGAGGCAAGGAAGGCGTCCACGGTTGCAGGATCATGGCCTGCGTCTATCGCCTCGTTCTTGAGCGTTGAGACAAAGCCGGAAAACGATCCACCGCACGTCGCATGGACAGGGCTTGCAAGCATCGATGCCGACAGGATTATCATTGGAATGCGCATTGTCTGGCCTGTTGCCGCTGAAACTCGGCTCAGACTAGCGACAGGAGAGGTAGAGTTGCAATCGCCACCACAACGAGCAACAGCGCCCAGACGCGCCAGAGGATTGAAACTGCTGCGTCAATCTCGCCCGGGCCGATATCCCTGCGCGCAGTTCCGTTGACCCAGGCGAGTTGCCGGACCTGGCCGTCATAGCTGCGCGGTCCGGCGAGCGCGAGGTCAAGGGCGCGCGCCATGGCGGCCTCGGGCCAACCCGCATTGGGCGACCGGTGACGGCGGGCATCCTGCACAATTTCGGGCCATCGGCGCAACTGACCCGTGAGCATGGCAATCATCAATCCGGTGAGCCGCGCCGGAATCAGGTTCAGCAGATCGTCAAATCGTGCCGCTGCCCAGCCAAAGGCATGATACCGGTCGTTGCGATAGCCGATCATGCTGTCGGCGGTGTTCACGATCTTGTAGACGAACAGCCCCGGAAGCCCGGCGATCAGGAACCAGATGGCGGGGGCAATCACCCCGTCGCTGAGATTCTCGGCGGCGCTTTCGATGGCCGAGCGCGCGACCTGCGGTTCGCTCATGTCCCGGCAGTCGCGGCTGACGATCAGGGCGACGGCCTTGCGCCCTTCGGGCAGCGAGCGGCGCAGCGCATCGGCGACCGCCGAGACATGCTCCGCCAGCGACTTTTGTGCCAGCAGGATCGCGGCGCAGAGGATCTCCACCGGCAGGCCAGCCAGGCTCAGCAAAAAACCGGCTGCCGCCGCGGTCGCGACCAGCATCACAAGCGCACATACCCCCTTGAGTCGCCGCGCTGCGCCATGGTTCAACCATTGGTCCAGTCGCTCGACGAAACGCCCGGCAATCACCGCAGGATGCGGGAAACGTGACCATAGCCAGTCGGGCTCTCCGATCAGCGCGTCGAGGATCAGCGCCAGAACAAGGGCGAGCGCCGTGGTCAAACCGCGTCTGCCAGACGGTGCCATCCTTCGGAGGGTGGCAGTCCGAGCCGCAGCAGGGTTTGGGAATAGGGGAAGATGCGTGACCAGATATGATGGCGCGCGAGCCTGTCCTGCCAGGCGGCGGCGTCGTCGACGGAATAGAGGCGGAACAGATCTGTCCCTCCCGCGATCCGTGCCCCGCCTGCGGTCAGCATGTCATCAAGCCGGTCGGCATCGCGGCGCAGACGTGTGCGTGTCCTGCCGGCCCATCCGGTATCCCGCAATGCCACCGCGCCCGTGCGCAGGGCGGGGCCGGACACCGGCCAGGGGCCGAGCATCTCCGACAACCGTGCGATGGTTTCGGGTGCAGCTATGGCAAAACCGAGCCGCAGACCCGCCAACCCCCAGAACTTGCCGAAACTCTTGAGGACGATCCGGCCGGGCTTGTCGGCGAGGTGAACGAGGCTCGCCTCCGGTGTCACGTCACAAAAGCTCTCGTCGATCACGGTAAGATCGGAATCTGCGTCGGCATCCTGCCAGATCCGCCCGTCCGGATTGTTCGGATGCACCAGCACCCGCGCCAGAGCCGGGCCATCGGGCACGACGTGCCAGCCGTTTGCCGTGAATGCCGCGGCATGTTCATTATAGGTCGGCGTGGTGATCCGGACCCGCGCCGCCGGGACAAGCGCGGGAATGCGTGCGATCAGGGCAGACGCCCCCGGCGCCGCAAGAATGTCCGCGCCATCGGGAACCGACCAGAATGACCGTGCGGCCTCGGTCAGCGCGCTTTGCGCGGTTTCGTCGGGAAGGGTATTCCAGTCGCGCGCGGTGAAATCCGGCACTGCGTATGGAACAGGGTTGATCCCGGTGGAAAGATCGATCCAATCGTCCCGCTTGCCACCGTATCGGTTCATCGCAGCGTCGATTCGTCCGCCATGGTCGCGAACAGTGCGTTTCGTTTGCCTTGACGGATGAGACATCGGATGGTTCTGCACGTTCCGGTAAATTTTTTTGATGTTCAAGCGGATTTTTGCCGGAATCACAAGGATGATGTCGTAGGGTGAACGCCCATTTTCCAATGTTAAGGTTTTGTTAAGAGAATGGGAACATCAGTCTAAGCAGGGGTAGAGGCACGCGCGGAAGGTATCAATAAGAACAGTGCCCGGGTGATATTATGAAAGTGCTTATTGTAGAAAGCAGACCTGAATTAGGTCGGTTGTGGCGTCGACATCTTGAGAGACAGGGTGCAGAGGTCAGTCTGGTTCACAGTCAGGAGGCGGCGATCATGTCGCTCTCTGCCGAGGAATACGAGATCATCGTGCTTGATCTGGTGCTCGATCACGGCAGTGCGCTCGCGGTTGCGGATTTCGCAAGCTATCGGCGTCCGGATGCACGGGTGATCTTTGTCACCAATACCAGCTTCTTTTCCGACGGTTCGATCTTTGCCCACTCCTCGAATGCCTGCGCCTATGTCCAGAGCGAAACGCCGCCAGAGGATCTGGCGGCGATGGTCGAACACTACGCCGCGCCGCGTTGATCGCGGCGATGCGGTTCTGACCAATCGATCACCGGATTGATCGGAATGATCCGGTTCGGGTTTATGGTTTCGTGGCTGTAATGATAGTGGCGCACGATATGCTGCATGTTGACGGTCGGGGCGACCCCCGGCCACTGGTACAACTCGCGCGTATAGGCCCAGAGGTTCGGGTAGTCGATCAATCGCTTCCGATTGCATTTGAAATGCAGGTGATAAACGGAATCAAAGCGCAACAGCGTGGTGAGCAGGCGCCAGTCCGCTTCGGTCACCCTGTCGCCAAGCAGATAGCGGCTGGATGCGAGGCGCTCTTCGAGCCAGTCCAGGCTGTCGAAAAGCGGGCCGACCGCCGCATCATACGCTGATTGGCTGGTCGCGAAACCGGCCTTGTACACGCCATTGTTGACGGTGTCGTAGATACGGGTGTTCACCTCTTCGATGTCCCCGCGCAGCTCCTCGGGCCAGTAATCGTCGCTGTTTCCCGTCAGACCGTCAAAGGCCGAATTGAACATGCGGATGATCTCGGCGCTTTCGTTTGACACGATGGTTTGCTGTTCGCGGTCCCACAGGACCGGCACCGTCACGCGACCGGTATAGTCTGGATCGGCGCGGGTATAGACCTGATGCAGATAGTCGGAGCCGAAAAGGTCGTCGCCGGTTGCGCCGTGATCGTCCCTCTCGAATGTCCAGCCGGTTGCCAGCATGTCCGGATGGACCGCGGAAACAGATATATGTTCGTCGAGCTGCTTGAGTTGCCGGAAGATCAACGTGCGATGGGCCCAGGGGCAGGCATAACTGACATAGAGATGATATCGACCGGATTCGGCTGCAAACCCGCCGCGCCCTGTCGGTCCGGGCGCCCCGTCCGGGGTCACCCAGTTGCGCAGCAAAGATCCGGCGCGGTCAAAGCTGCCGTCCTTTGTCACCGTGTTGATCTGCGCATCCTGCCAGACGCCGTTCACCAATTGTCCCATCACCTGTCCTCCTTGGTTCCCGGTTTCAGGTAGTGCCGCACGGGCCGTGCGCCAAGTGAACGCAGCGCGCAGGCACCCTGCATGGACGCACAGGCCGCGGAACCATTTCGCAACACATGCAGGCCGTAAAGGTCACATTAGTCAGAAAAGGGTTTGAATAATCGCATCCGGGCGGCAGGCTCGGATGGCAACCTGGGGAGGTCTGGCACGTGTCGACTTATGTTTCTGATGATCTGCGTTTGCAATTGAATGCGGCGCGCCTTGCTGCGCTCAAGAAGGTGAGCCGGCTTCGCGTGCATGTGGGAGAGGCCCGGTATCCGGTGTTGCGTCGCTGGAGCAACGGCTTTTCCGTTGAGGAAGAGACCGCCCCGATGCTGCGCGGTCTTGTCGATCTCTATGATGGCGGCCGCCATCTCTATCAGTGCCTGATCATCGCGTCGGAGTCCGAGGCCGGCGAGCGGCGATACGAGTACAAGCGCAGCACCGCAGCGACCGACAAGGCACCGCTGGACCACTATCGTGAAATCACCGCGCCCGTCGGCCTGTTGCCGCGCGACTGACTACTGCAAATCCGCGAATGCCTCGCGCAGCCGGTTGCAGGCGTCCTCGATCCGGTAGCGTTGCGTCGCGAGGTTGAAACGCTGGAATTGTGCGCCGCCGGTGCCAAAGCCCGGGCCGGGCGAGGTCGCGATCCGGGCGTCCCGGCGCAACCGGTTTTCGATTTCCGCATCATCCATGCCGGTTCCCGAAAAGTCGACCCAGGCAAGGTAGGTTGCCTGAAGCGGCATTGACCAGAGACCGGGAATGGCCGCGATCGTGTCATCAAACAATTTGCGATTGTCATCCAGATGCTGCAGCTGCGCGTCGAGCCATTCGGCTCCCTGCGGGGAATAGGCCGCCTCGACCATCCTGACCCCGAGGCCACTTGGTCCGTAGTCAAGCGTGTTGAGGCGCTGGCGCATCGCTGCGCGCAGTTCGGGATCGGGGATGATCATGTTGCCGGTGCGCTGTCCCGCGATATTGAAGGTCTTGGAAGCAGCCGTCAGATAGACCGTTCTGTCGCGGGTGTCGGGGCTGGCGATATCCATCGGCACGAATGTGTTGCCGGCATAGACCAGGTCGTGATGAATCTCGTCGCAGATCACGATCAATCCGTTGCGCTCGGCAAACGCGGCAACCGCGCGCAATTCCTCGGCGGTCCAGAGGCGGCCCGACGGGTTCTGTGGCGAGCACCAGATCAGCAGCTTTTCGTTGCCTGTCAGCCGGCTCTGGGCGTCGTCGAGATCAAGCACGTAGGTATCGCCCTCGCGGACCAGCGGGCATTCGACAACCTGTCGCCCGGTCTTTTTTATCTTGGCCGCGAATTCGTGGTAGACTGGCGGGAAGATTACCGCGCCGTCGCCCGGCTCGCTCCAGACGTCAAGACAGAGTGCAATGGCGTTTCCAAGGCCCTGTGTGGTGAGTACCCAATCGGTTTCAATCGCCCAACCGTGCCGGTTCTGCATCCACCACTGCACCGCGGCGAGGTATTCCGGGTACTCCCACGAATAGCCGAAAACCCCGTGCTCTGCAGCCTGACGAAGCGCATCGACCACGCAGGGCGCGGTTGGATAATCTGAGTCGGCGGTCCACATGGCCAGACCGTCATCGGCGGACACACCGAACAGCGCGTCCATCTTGTCCCACTTGCTGCTCCGGGTTCCGCGGCGGTCTACGGGATCGTTGAATGTCATGCTGCTCTCCTCTTTTCGGGCAAGCTATCCGGTTTGTACGGGCGCGCAAGGGGCGTTGCGATATGTGGGGGGATCGCCTAAATGAAACGGCATGAAAAGGCCCATTCTGATCCACCCCGACCCGCGCCTGAAAAAGGTTTGCAGCCCGGTTGACGACATCACCGGCGAGTTGAGCAAGCTGGCCGATGACATGCTGGAAACCATGTATGACGCGCCGGGCATCGGTCTCGCCGCGCCGCAGGTTGGTGTGTTGTACCGGCTGATCGTGCTGGACTGCGTCAAGGAAGAAGGCGCGGCTCCGTGTCCGATGGTGATGTTCAATCCCGAGATCGTCGCATCGTCCGAAGAAACCAGCGTCTATGAGGAAGGATGCCTGTCGATACCGGAGCAATATGCCGAGGTGACGCGCCCCGCCGAAGTCGAAGTCGCCTGGATCGATCAACAGGGACATCCGCGGAAACAGACCTTTGACAAGCTCTGGGCCACCTGTGTGCAGCACGAGATCGATCACCTGAACGGCAAGCTCTTTATCGATTACCTGAAACCGCTCAAGCGTCAGATGATCACCCGCAAGATGCAAAAGCTGAAACGCGAACGGGCTCGCGCCTGAGATGGCTGTGCGCCGCTGTATTCCCTGGCCGGACAAGCGGCTGCGGGCGGTCGCGGATGAGGTCGACACGATCACGGATGACATCCGCGCACTCTGGACCGACATGATCGACACGATGGAGGCAATGCCCGGTGTCGGGCTTGCCGCGCCGCAGGTTGGCGTGATGTTGCGGCTGGCTGTCGTCGATGGCTCTACCGAGCGGGGCAAGGCGGTGCGGCTGGCCAATCCGGAGATCCTGCATGCGTCGGTCGAACTGCGCGAACATGAAGAGGCGAGCCCCAACCTGCCCGGTGTTTCAGCCAGGATCAAACGCCCGCGCGCCGTGACCGTCCGCTATCTGGATGACAGCGGAACGATCACCCGCCGCGACTTTGTCGGCATCGAAGCGACCAGCGTGCAGCACCAGATCGATCATCTGAATGGCCGCTTGTTTTTCGACCACCTGTCCAAGGTTAAGCGTGACATGCTCTTGCGAAAGGCAAGGAAACTCGCGGGTTGAGCGCCGCCTGACGGAGACCGACATGCGCATCATCTTCATGGGAACGCCCGATTTCTCGGTGCCGGTGCTGGACGCGCTGGTTACGGCCGGGCATGACATTGCAGCGGTTTATTGCCAGCCGCCGCGCCGCGCCGGGCGCGGAAAAAAGGAACGGCCCAGCCCGGTCCAGCTTCGGGCAGAGGCGCTCGGGCTCACGGTTCGTCATCCGGTCTCGTTGCGCGATGACGCCGCAGTGTCGGAGTTTCGCGCCCTGAAGGCCGATATCGCGGTGGTCGTCGCTTATGGTCTCATTCTGCCACAACCGATCCTGGATGCCCCGGCGCGCGGGTGCCTGAACATTCACGCCAGCCTGTTGCCACGCTGGCGCGGTGCCGCGCCGATCCATCGTGCGATCATGGCTGGCGACGCTCGGACCGGCGTCTGTATCATGCAGATGGAGGCGGGGCTGGACACCGGGCCGGTGCTGCTGCGCGCCGAAACCGACATCGGTGCCGAAGAAACCACCTCGGCGCTGCATGATCGACTGTCGGCAATGGGCGCGGAGCTGATCGTTCAGGCCCTGCAATCGCTCGACGACTTGTCGCCCGACCCACAGCCGGAAACCGGCGTGACCTATGCCGAAAAGATCGACAAGGCAGAAGCCAGAGTCGACTGGACGCGGTCGGCGGTCGAGATCGACCGCCTCATTCGCGGATTGTCTGCCTTTCCCGGTGCCTGGACCGAGATCGCGGGCCAACGGGTCAAGCTGTTGGAGTCGCGATGCGCAGCGGGCTCCGGGAGAGCGGGCTTGGCGCTGGACGATGGGTTGACGATTGCGTGCGGTAGCGGGGCGGTTTCGCTGCTGCGCTTGCAAAGGGCGGGCAAGGGCGCGCAGTCTGCAGAGACATTCCTGCGCGGATGCCCGGTGCCGAAAGGCACCCAGCTTTAGGAGAGGCGTCATGTTTCCAACACTGATAGGGACGGTGGTGATCGCCGGTATCGTCGGCTATGTATCGGAAAAGACCGGCTTTACCCGCAACGGCTACGTGCCGTCGATCATCATCTGCATCGGTGGCGCATTTCTATTCTATTTTGTCCGCTTGATGTTCGGGATCGGGTTCGGATCACCCGGTATGAATGCGATTCTGTCTTCGGTCGGGGCCTTGATCATCGTGCCGACCCATTGGCGGCACGGAGGGCGGTGACATGGGTGTGATTGCGCTGATCATCATCGGTGCCGCCGCCGGGTTCATCGCGACCCGCCTGATGCGGATCGAGGCAGACATCCCGACCACCATGTTCATCGGGGTCGCAGGAGCGTTGATCGGAGGTCTGATCCTGCGGGCGCTGACCACGATAATGGGGGGAATGGCGGGTTTTGTCGGCGCGGTGCTCGGGGCGATGTTGCTGATCTGGCTCTGGCGGCTATATCGCCGTTAAACCCGTGGCGGTCTGCTTTTGTAGACCGGAAGGCTCCAGCCAAAGATCAGCGACCCGGCACGCAGGATGCCGCAGGTAGTGGCCGCAATCAGCAGCGCGGGGCGGAGCGGCATCCCGAAGTTCAGGGCCAGCATGGCAACCCCCGAACCGGCGAGTGCAGCGGTGGCATAGAGTTCGCCCTGCTTCAGAACCAGAGGGATTTCGCCGACGACGACATCGCGCATCAACCCGCCAAGACAGCCGGTCGCGACCCCCATCAGGACCACGATCACACCCGGCTGATCGAACGAGAGTGCAACACCCGTCCCGGCGGCCACCGCGATCGACAGCGCGAAACAGTCAAGCCACAAGAGCCAGCGATACCGGCTTTCGACGAGATGCGCGGTAAAGAACACGAAGATCGCCGCCGCCACGCAGATCAGCACATAGATCGGCTGCCCGATCCAGAAGACCGGATCGCGACCAAGCAGGACATCGCGCACCGTGCCGCCGCCCACCGCCGTCAGACAGGCGATAAAGGCAAATCCCACGAGATCGAGCTGTGCGCGGCTCGCAACCAGCGCCCCGGTCAGTGCAAAGATCAGCACCGAGCCGAAATCCAGCAGCGCAAGAAAGGTCATCGGCCTGCCGCCCGGGATTTGAACGGGGCCATGCCCTTGCGGGCGAGTTCGTCGGCGCGCTCGTTTTCAGGGTGTCCCGCGTGTCCCTTGACCCATTTCCACGTCACCTGGTGGCGCGCCTGCGCCGCGTCCAGCTCTTGCCAGAGATCGGCGTTCTTGACCGGTTTCTTTGCCGCCGTCTTCCAGCCGTTCTTCTTCCAGCCGTGTATCCATCCTGTGACGCCGTTCTTGACGTACTGGCTGTCGGTCACAAGCGTGATCGCGGTCGACCGGCCCAGAGCCTCCAGTGCCGAGATCGCGGCCAGCAATTCCATCCGGTTGTTGGTTGTATTCGCCTCGCCGCCCGAAAGCTCGCGTTCTTTCAGAACGGTTTCGCCATCTTTTGCCTGCAACAGCACGCCCCAGCCGCCCGGACCGGGATTCCCCGAACAGGCACCATCGGTATAGGCAAGGAAATCAGGCATGTGCCTGCACCACGATCCAGCCTTGCGGATGTCCGGCAAGGCCCGCCGACTTTCCGGTCCAATGGGCGTCGGGGGTCAATCCCGCGCTTGTCAAGAGCGCCTCCAGTTCGTCGCGTTCATAATATTCATAATAGCGGTCCAGTTCGTCGCGCGCGCCACCTGCGCCGCGTTTCATTCCCATGAACAGCACGCCGCCGGGCCTGAGCGCCTCGGCAATTCGGCCCAAATGGTCGGGCAGGCTTGCACGCGGGGCGTGCAGCAAGCTGAAATAGGCCCAGATCCCGTCATAGAGATCACGCTCGCAAAGGTCTTCGAACCGGCCAAGCCGGGCCGCAACCCCCGGCAGTCGCGCGGCCATGTCGATCATCGCCGGTGTTGCGTCGATGGCGTCGACCTGCAGGCCGGCTTGGGCCATACGACGGGCATAGTGGCCCGCGCCGCAGCCAAGATCCAGAACGCGGCCGCCTTTTGCACAGGCGGCGATGAAGCGGTCGATCATCGGATCGCGGCGCGCTTCGCGTTCCATCATCGCGGCATAATCCTCGCTGCAGCTTTCATAGACGGCGAGAGTACGTTCATCGCTCATAGCAGGACCCCGACCAACAGACAGAGAATGACGATGGATGTGAGCAATACGCGCAATTGCGTCCACCACGCCGGCGCGAGCCCCCATTTGACAAATGCGATGTCCAGCAACAGCACTCCTGCGAAACCGAAGATCAGGTTTGTCCCAGCCGCGACCGGGCCGCCCCCTGTCATGAAGAAGGCCCAGAGCGCGGGGATCACCGACAGGACGTATCCAGCCGACGCCGCTCTGCCGCTTGCCTTGGCGGCAAAACCCCAGAGCACGCCGGACATGAAGGACAGGATCACCGACCCATAGAAGAGTTGTACATAGGGGCCGACGAACCTCGGTCCCAGCCGCGCGGCCCCCCAGGCGGCGAGATCATCGTTCAGATAGGTTGCGGCACCCCATACAAACGGGATCAGCCCGGCGAGCCCCAGGATGAGTGCGGGTTTCGGAATGCTGGTCATGTCCGCAACACGCGCGGCACTTTGAACTCGACCGTTTCGACGGCGGTTTCCACCTTGTGAATGGTCACGTCGTGACGTTGTTGCACGGCGGCGATCACTTCTTCGATGAGAACCTCGGGCGCCGAGGCCCCCGCGGTGATGCCGATGCTGGTGGCCCCGGAAATGGCGCGCCAGTCGATATCGCTCGCGCGCTGCACAAGCTGGGAGTAAGGGCAGCCGGCCTTGTTCCCGACCTCGACCAGACGTTTCGAATTGGACGAGTTCGGCGCACCCACCACCAGCATCGCATCGATCAGGGGCGCCATCGCCTTGACCGCATCCTGCCGGTTGGTGGTGGCATAACAGATGTCTTCCTTGTGCGGTCCGACGATATTCGGAAAGCGTCGCTTGAGGGCGGCAACGATATCGGCAGTGTCATCGACGCTCAGCGTGGTCTGGGTGACAAAGGCAATCCGCTCCGGGTCGCGGACATCGACGTTTGCCACATCTTCGACGGTCTCGACCAGCAGCACCGCACCGGGGGGCAGCTGGCCCATCGTGCCGACGGTTTCCGGGTGGCCCTTGTGACCGATCATGATCATCTGCAGACCGTTATCGGCATGGCGCTGTGCCTCGATATGAACCTTGCTGACCAGCGGACAGGTCGCGTCCACATAGATCATGTTGCGCGTCTCGGCTTCCGCCGGTACGGATTTCGGCACGCCATGTGCGGAAAAGATCACCGGACGGTCATCCGGGCATTCCTCAAGTTCCTCGACAAAGATGGCGCCCTTTTCCCGCAGCCCGTCGACGACGAACTTGTTGTGCACGATCTCGTGGCGCACATAGACCGGCGCGCCCCATTTCTGAAGCGCCATTTCGACGATCTTGATTGCGCGGTCCACGCCGGCACAGAACCCGCGCGGCGCGGCGAGGTACAGGGTCATCGAGGGTTTCGGCATGGCAGGTCTCCTTGGGCAGAGACCTAGGACTTTGCGTCGCAATGGTCCAGAGTCGCAGGGCAAATGATCATGTGCCCACACAAGACTCGCGCAACGAAGCGGTCAGTGCAGCGCACCCGCCCCACTTGCGCGAGCAGTTTCCTAATGTCCGCCGGCAGCCGCCGATGCGACCGTGCGGGTCTCGTTCGGCGTGTCGCGCGGCGGACGACCGATCACTTCCTTGAGTTCTTCGAGCTCGATGAAATTGTCGGCCTGCCGCCGCAGTTCGTCCGAGATCATCGGTGGCTGACTGCGGATCGTGGATACGACCGAAACGCGAACCCCCTGGCGTTGCAGGCTGGCGACAAGCGGGCGGAAATCACCGTCTCCGGAAAACAGCACGATATGATCGACGCGCGGTGCAAGCTCCATTGCATCCACGGTCAGTTCGATATCCATGTTTCCCTTGACCTTCCGACGCCCCATGCTGTCGGTGTACTCCTTGGCCGGCTTGGTCACCATGGTGAAGCCGTTGTAATGGAGCCAGTCCACCAGCGGCCGGATCGGCGAATACTCGTCATTCTCAAGCAATGCGGTATAGTAGAACGCCCGCAGCATCTTGCCACGACGCATGAACTCCTGTCGCAATAGCTTGTAGTCGATATCAAATCCCAGCGACTTGGCTGCCGCGTAGAGATTCGAACCGTCAATGAACAGCGCAAGCCGTTCGTCCTTATAAAACATCAAATTGTCCTTCCGGTAATACGCCCCGCTATGGTCCGTGAGTGAGTGGTGTTAAATTCAGGCGGGCCGGTAGACTTAAAATAAGAATTTCGGCATGTATCGCAAGTGTACAGCGATTGCGAAAATGCGTCAAAAATGTTCGAAAACCGGTCAATTGCGATCATCGGTCTGGGCGGGAACCTGCCATTTCAGGGTTCCCCTACGGCAACGACACTGCGGCAAGCCATAGAGATGCTTGCGCAGCCGGCCATGGTGATTCGGTCTGTCAGCCGGTTTTACGCAACGCCCTGTTTTCCTGCGGGTGCCGGGCCTGACTATGTAAACGCGGTCGCGGTGCTTGAAACGATGTTGCCGCCCGGTCAATTGCTGGACAGGTTGCACGCGGTCGAGGCCGCATTCCGGCGAGAGCGCGTTCAGCGTTGGGGAATGCGCACAGTGGACGCGGATTTGCTGGCCTATGATCAACTGATCCTGCCCGATCTTGCGCGCCAGTCGCAGTGGCGGCTGCTGCCTGCGCAAGAGCAGATCAGGGCGACCCCGGATGAACTGATCCTGCCGCATCCCCGGATGCAGGACCGGGCCTTCGTGCTCGTCCCGATGCTGGATGTCGCGCCCGACTGGGTTCATCCGGTGTTGCAGAAAACCGTCCGGTCCCTGTGCGACGCCTTGCCGGCAGAGGATCGCGATGCGGTGTGCCCGCTATAGGGCGTTGCGCCGCAGCATTCAGCGCTTGTCAATCGGCACGATCCCGACTAGATATCTCCTTTCTGTACGAAACTTGCTGCTGGAGAGTCGCCCATGGCCCGCGTTACGGTCGAAGATTGCGTTGACAAGGTTCCGAACCGGTTCGAGCTGGTTATGCTTGCCGCCCACCGTGCGCGCGAAATTTCCGCCGGTGGCGCGATCACCGTTGATCGTGACAACGACAAGAACCCGGTCGTGTCCTTGCGGGAAATCGCGGAAGAGACGCAGCGCGCCGACGATCTGCGCGAACGCCTGATCGAGAGCAACCAGACGCAGATCGAAGTCGACGAGCCGGAAGATGACTCGATGGCGCTGCTGATGGGGGCCGAGGCCGACAAGCCGGTCGAGGACGACATGTCCGAAGAAATGTTGCTGCGCCAACTCATGGAGGCCCAGGGCCAGGGCTGAGCGCGACATTCCGGGGTGCGGACCAGATGATTGCAATTGAAGACTTGATTGCGCTGGTCCGCAATTACAATCCGAAAACCAATACCGACCGCATCGCTGCCGCCTATGATTATGGCCGCCAGATGCACGAGGGACAGTTCCGCCAATCCGGCGAGCCCTATTTCTCTCATCCTGTCGCGGTCGCGGCCATCCTGACCGAACAACGTCTGGATGATGCCACCATCATTACCGCACTGCTGCACGACACGATCGAGGACACCAAGGCCTCGTTCTCCGAAGTCGAGAAGCGGTTCGGGCGCGAGGTGGCGGAACTGGTCGATGGTGTGACCAAGCTGACCAACCTGCAACTGTCCAGTCACGAGACCAAGCAGGCCGAAAATTTCCGCAAGCTCTTCATGGCGATGTCCAAGGATTTGCGGGTCATTCTGGTCAAGCTGGCCGACCGCTTGCACAACATGCGCACGATCAAATCCATGCGCCAGGAAAAGCAGGTGCAGAAGGCGCGCGAGACGATGGACATCTATGCGCCGCTTGCCGGGCGCATGGGCATGCAGTGGATGCGCGAAGAGCTTGAGGATCTGAGCTTTCGTGTGTTGAACCCTGAAGGGCGACAATCCATCATCCGTCGCTTCATTACCCTGCAAAGGGAAACGGGCGATGTGATTCATCGCATCACCGGCGACATGCGCAGCGAACTGGACAAGGCGGGAATCGAGGCCGAGGTTTTCGGTCGTGCCAAGAAGCCCTATTCGATCTGGCGCAAGATGCAGGAAAAGGAACAGGGCTTTTCGCGCCTGTCCGACATTTATGGGTTCCGTATCATCACCGGCAGTGAAGAAGACTGCTATCGGACACTTGGCGCGATCCACCAGAGATGGCGCGCCGTGCCGGGGCGGTTCAAGGATTACATCAGCCAGCCGAAGTCGAACGGTTACCGGTCGATCCACACCACGGTGTCGGGGCGCGACGGCAAGCGGGTCGAGGTCCAGATCCGGACGCGCCAGATGCATGACGTGGCCGAAACGGGTGTTGCGGCGCATTGGTCGTATCGTGACGGTGTACGGACCGAGAACCCCTTTGCCGTTGACCCGGCCAAGTGGATTTCCAGCCTGACCGAGCAATTCGACGCAGAAGAGGATCACGAGGATTTCCTCGAAGCCGTCAAGCTCGAGATGTATTCCGACCAGGTATTCTGCTTTACCCCCAAGGGCGACGTTGTGAAGCTGCCGCGCGGAGCGACGCCCATCGACTATGCCTATGCCATCCATACACGCATCGGCGGGGCCTGTGTCGGGGCCAAGGTGGACGGTTTGCGCGTGCCGCTCTGGACGCGGCTCAAGAACGGGCAATCTGTCGAGATCATTACCGCCGAGGGGCAGACCCCGCAGGCGACCTGGCTGGATATCGCGACGACCGGAAAGGCACGGACAGCCATCCGGCGCGCGCTGCGCGAAGTTGATCGCGAACGGTTCGTGAAACTCGGTCAGGAACTGGCGCGGGCGGCTTTCGAACATGTCGGACGCAAGGCCACCGACAAGGCCCTGTCGACCGCGGCCAAACATCTGAGGCTGCGCGACCGGCGGGAATTGCTCGCCCGTCTGGGAAGCGCCGAACTGACCGCGCATGACGTGGTCCAGGCGGTGTATCCCGACCTTGCGACGGATGACGGCGACCAGATTCCGTTGCGCCGCGCGGTGATTGGTCTCAGCCCCGGACAGTCCTTTGAACGCGCACAGTGCTGTCAGCCGTTGCCGGGCGAACGCATCGTCGGCATCACCTTTCGTGGCAAGGGCGTGGTCGTCCACGCGATCGACTGCGATCGGTTGAGCGAATACGAAGAGCAGCCGGAACGCTGGGTCGACCTGCATTGGCACAGCGGCACCCACCCCGCGGTCTATGGCGCGACGCTGGATCTGACCATCGGCAATGACGCTGGGGTACTCGGGCGCATTTGTACGTTGATCGGAGAAAAAAAGGCCAATATCAGCGATCTGGAATTCGTTGACAGGAAACCGGATTTTTATCGTCTTACTGTCAATGTTGAACTGCGGGACGTGGAACAACTGCTCTCGCTGATGTTGGCGCTCGAAGCAGAAAGCGATGTTGCTGCTGTCGAGCGGTTTCGAGAAAAGGCCAAGGGTCACACCGCGGTCAGCTAAGCAGGACCGGGACCGAAGGGGAATCCACCTTGGTATTTAGACGCCGTGACCGACGCTCAGTGCTGCGCGCGATTGCGGATTTCCTGTATCCCAAGGGCGGTTGGACCCGTGCCTTTCACTATGTCAAACACCGCGTCCGGCGTCTTCCCGACTCGCCCGAACGGATCGCGCGCGGCATCTGGGCGGGCGTGTTCACCACCTTCACACCGTTTTACACGATGCATTTCCTGGTGGCGTTCCTGATCGCGCGGGTGGTTCACGGCAACATACTTGCCGCCCTGATGGCGACGTTTTTCGGCAACCCGCTGACCTATGTCCCCATCGGATTCGTCTCGCTGAAAACCGGGCACTTCATCCTTGGCACAAATTTCGAAGAGGGTGCCGCGAGGTCATTCGGTGGCAAGTTCTTTGATGCCGGGCATGATCTGTTCCACAATTTCGGGGCCATCTTTTCCGGGCGCGAGCCGGACTGGCGCGGACTGAGCGTGTTCTACCACGAGATTTTTCTGCCGTATCTCGTCGGTGGCATCATTCCCGGCGTGATCACGGCGACGATATGCTATGTGCTGAGCGTGCCGGTCATCCGCGCCTATCAGAAGCGGCGCAAGAAGCAGATCAAGAAGAAATTCGACGCCATTCGCAAACGGGCCGAGGTCGATCCCCTGCCGCCGCCCGACTGACTTGCACAGGGGCCTGTCGTTGACGCAGGGTCGCGAAAGGCGATTCATGTTTGCCACGAAATGCCCTAGGCTGACCCCGGAACGAGAAACGAGAACCACAGAATGACACAGCACGAGTTGCGCCTTGGCGTGAATATCGACCATGTCGCCACCGTTCGGAACGCCCGTGGTGGTGCCTATCCCGACCCGCTGCGCGCGGCGCGGCTGGCCGAAGAGGCGGGCGCGGACGGCATCACGGCGCATCTGCGCGAAGACCGGCGTCATATCAGCGATGCAGATATTGACGGTCTGATGGCGGTTCTGAACATCCCGCTGAATTTCGAGATGGCGGCCACCGACGAGATGCAGGCGATCGCGCTGCGTCACAAGCCGCACGCGGTTTGTATCGTTCCGGAAAAGCGCGAGGAGCGGACGACCGAGGGCGGGCTTGAGGTCGCGCGCGAGGAAAACCGGCTGGCGCATTTCATTGCGCCGCTGCGCGAGGCCGGGTGCCGCGTGTCGATCTTCATCGCCGCCGACAAGCGCCAGATCGACGCCGCCCATCGCATCGGTGCCGAGGTAATCGAGCTGCACACCGGGGCCTATTGCGATGCTTTCGCCGAGGGCCGGATGGACGAGCACCAGAAAGAACTGAATGCCCTGCGCGAGATGTCGGCCTATGCGCATTCACTCGGGCTCGAGGTGCATGCGGGCCACGGGCTGACCTATGACACGGTTGCGCCCATCGCCGCGTTCCCCGAGGTGAAAGAGCTGAATATCGGCCATTTCCTGATCGGTGAATCGATTTTCCTCGGCCTGCAACCGGCGATCACCGAAATGCGCCGGTTGATGGACGCGGCGCGCAATGGGTGACGGAGCACATCTCCTGCTGCCGCTTGGCGTGGTCGTGCCGGGCTGGGTTCTCGCGGGGGGCAGCCCCGGTCCGGCGACGCTGACGATCTCGGGAAAGGCGATGTCGCGGGGCCGAGTGGTCGGCCGCGGGATACTGACGTCGCGGTTCACATGATTCTTGGCATCGGCACCGATCTGGCCAATATCGAACGCATCGCCGCGACGCTTGAGCGGTTCGGCGACCGGTTCCGCAACCGAGTGTTTACCGAGATCGAACAGCGCAAGGCCGAGCGGCGCAAGGATGTGGCGGGTACCTATGCCAAGCGATGGGCCGCCAAAGAGGCCTGTTCCAAGGCGCTTGGCACCGGGTTGCGCATGGGAATCGCCTGGAAGGACATGGCGGTCAGCAACCTGCGCACCGGCCAGCCCGTGATGGAGGTGACCGGTTGGGCCGCCGAACGGCTGCGCGAGATGACACCGGCGGGCCACGAGGCGATCATCCACGTCACCCTGACCGATGACCATCCCTGGGCGCAGGCATTCGTGGTGATCGAGGCGCGACCGATCGCCGGGGCCGAGACACCGCCTTGACACTGACCAAGCCGCCCCGCATGTAGCGCCCAACCCAGCAACACCGGAGATCCGCATGGCCGAGAAAGCCAAAAAGGGAAACGCGATTGTCGAAACGATCAAGACCATCGTCTATGCCCTGCTCATCGCGGGCGTGTTCCGCACTCTGTTCTTTCAGCCGTTCTGGATTCCGTCGGGGTCGATGAAGGAAACGCTGCTGATCGGTGACTTCCTGTTCGTCAACAAGATGGCCTATGGCTATTCCTATGCGTCCTGCCCGAGCGTGATCATGCCGGGGATCGGTATCAACATAGATGCCGAAGACATTTGCGGCATGTTCCCGCAGAACAACGGCCGCCTGTTCGGATCGGAACCGGAACGGGGCGATGTCGTGGTGTTCCGCCACCCGGTTTCCGGGCGTGATTTCATCAAGCGGCTGGTCGGGCTGCCGGGGGACAAGATCCAGATCACGGGCGGCGTGCTGTCCATCAACGACCAGCCGGTTCAGTTGCAGGACGACGGGATTTTCACCGAAACCTACGCGCCGCAAGGGCCGCAGGCCAGCCGCCCGCGGTGTTCCAACGGGCCGGTGGGCCCTGGCGCCGCCTGCGAGAAACAGCGATTTGTCGAGACCTTCCCGGATGGCAATTCACACGATATTCTGGAAATCGGCAATCAGGGTCTGGACAACACCGGCGTCTATCTGGTGCCGGAAGGGCATTATTTCTTCATGGGCGACAACCGCGACAATTCGATGGACAGCCGTGTACCGCAAAGCGCGGGAGGGGTCGGGTTCGTGCCTTATGAAAACCTGATCGGGCGCGCCGACCGGATCATGTTCAGTTCGGCGGGACGCTCGATGCTGTTCTTCTGGACATGGCGCGGTGACCGCTTCTTCAAGGCGATCCAGTGAAGCTCGGGGCCGAATTGCAGGCGTTTCAACGCCGGATCGGCCACGAGTTCGCGCGCCCGGAGCTGCTGTTGCGGGCGCTGACGCACGGGTCCATGTCCTCGCCCACGCGGGCGGACAACCAGAGGCTTGAATTCCTGGGGGACCGTGTTCTCGGGCTCGTGATGGCGTCTGCCTTGCTCGACCAGGACAAAGAAGCCAGCGAAGGTCAGTTGGCTCCGCGTTTCAATGCGCTGGTGCGCAAGGAAACCTGCGCCGATGTGGCGCGGGACATAGAACTGGGGGCGGTGCTCAAGCTGGGCCGGTCGGAAATGCTGTCCGGCGGGCGGCGCAAGCAGGCGCTGCTTGGTGACGCGATGGAGGCGGTCATCGCCGCGGTCTATCGCGATGGCGGGCTGGACGCGGCGCGCGACATGATCCTGCATCTGTGGGGTGATCGTATCGAGCGTGTCGACGCGGATGCGCGCGATGCCAAGACGGCGCTTCAGGAATGGGCCCAGGCGCGCGGCCATAAACCCCCGGCCTATGTCGAGATCGACCGCAGCGGACCGGACCACGCGCCGGTCTTTACCATCGCGGCGCGACTGGAGAACGGCGCAGAGGCCCGCGCCCGCGCAGGTTCGAAGCGGCAGGCGGAACAGAGCGCGGCGGGTGCCCTGTTGCAGCAATTGGAGAACGGGACATGACACGCGCCGGATTTGTCGCGCTGATCGGAGAGCCGAATGCGGGGAAATCCACCCTGCTGAACCGGATGGTCGGGGCAAAGGTGTCGATCGTGACCCACAAGGTTCAGACCACCCGCGCGCGCATCCGCGGCGTCGCCATGGAGGGGGACAGTCAACTGGTGTTTGTTGACACACCGGGCCTGTTCCAGCCGCGTCGGCGACTGGATCGCGCGATGGTGGCTGCCGCCTGGGGCGGCGCGGCAGACGCGGATGTGGTCATGTTGCTGATCGAAGCGCATCGCGGCATGACCGAAGGTGTCGAACGCATTCTCGACGGGCTGCAGGACATCGGAGAAGGCCGGAAGGTTGCCCTCGCAATCAACAAGATCGATCGCGTCCCGTCAGAGGCATTGCTGGCCCTGACCAGGGAAATGAACGAGCGCTACGGCTTTGCCGAGACCTTCATGATATCCGCCGAGAAGGGGCACGGGGTGCAGGCCCTGCGCGAATGGCTGGCCGCCGAGGTGCCCGAGGGGCCGTGGCTCTATCCCGAGGATCAGATCGCCGATCTTCCCATGCGCATGATCGCCGCCGAAATGACCCGCGAAAAGCTGACCCTGCGGCTGCATCAGGAACTGCCTTACCAGATGACTGTCGAGACCGAGAGCTGGGAAGAGCGCAAGGATGGCTCGGCCCGTGTCGAACAGGTCATCTACGTCGTGCGTGACGGGCACAAAGGGATTGTTCTGGGGCACAAGGGCGAAACCATCAAGGCGGTCTCCAAGGCCTCACGCGAGGAGTTGGCGGAATTTCTCGGGCGCAAGGTGCATCTGTTCCTGCAGGTGAAAGTGCGGCCCAACTGGCTGGAAGAGGCCGAGCGCTATTCCGAGATGGGTCTCGATTTCAAAGACGGGGCGTGATGGTGCGGCTGACCGCCCAGTTCTGGGTGCACGCCTATCTGGCGCGCCTGCGTTTGCAGGATATTCCGGCTTTTGTCGTGACCCACGGGGATGACTCCGCCGGTGCGATCCTGGTCAAGCTAAACACGCTGAACGGGCAGGCAACAGTGTTTCAGCGCAGTTTCGATCTGATGAGCGGCGAGCGTCAATGGATCATGCTGGCACAGGGGCCCGAGGCCGAGATGGACCAGGCAATCGCGCGTCAAACCGATCGCGATCCCGATCTTTGGGTGATCGAAGTCGAGGACAGGTCAGGGCGCAGTTTGCTGGATGAACCGGGATTGGCGGATTAAAGCGTTTCGCGATTAACTTGAAACATGTCGTATCAGCTAACGCGTTGAAATCTTTGATTTCAGGCAGCGTTAGGTGATTCAGGTTTATCGCGAAATGCTATAGGGCGTTGCGCGACGACCCCGAACCACCGGGCGCGACCTGAAACCAGAGATTTCAGCGCGTCGGGTGCGACCTGATGTTTCAGGTTGAACGCGACACACCCCGCGCGCGCCGGGCCCGCGGAGATCGCTTGCAAACGGGCGCTGCGCGTGGGTTATTGCGGTATGGAATGGCGCGATCACGGCATACTCCTGACCCTGCGCCGCCACGGTGAAACCGCGGCGATCATCGATGTTTTCACCGAAGATCACGGTCGCCATTCGGGGGTCGTGCGCGGTGGGACAAGCCGCCGGATCGCGCCCATCCTGCAGCCGGGTGCACAGCTCGACCTGCTCTGGCGGGCGCGGCTGGAAGACCACATCGGCACCTATCAGGTGGAACCTCTGCGCAGTCGCGCCGCCGCTGCGATGTCGGGCAGAATGGCGCTCGCCGGGTTGAACGCGGTGACGGCGTTGCTGGCCTTCTGCCTGCCCGAACGCGAACCGCACGGCCAGTTGTACAAGCGCAGCGAACAATTGCTTGATCTTCTGGGGCAGGACGAAATCTGGCCTCTGGCCTACCTGAAATGGGAAATCGCGTTGTTGGAAGAGCTTGGTTTCGGCCTTGATCTTTCCTGCTGCGCCGCGACAGGCAGTACCCGGAACCTGGTATACGTGTCGCCGAAATCGGGCCGCGCCGTCTCTCGCGCAGGTGCGGGGCAATGGGCCGACCGGATGCTGCCATTACCGCCCGTCATGCAGGGCGCGCGGGATGCGTCGGATCACGAGATTGCGCAGGCGCTTGGAACCACGGGGTATTTCATGGAGGAACGTGTGGCCACCGCATTGGGCAACAGGCCGCTACCCAATGCCCGGGCGCGGTTTGTCGATCTTGTCAGGGCCAAGAAAGTTTGAGGCGATGCGAAAAGTGCCGCGACAATAGCGCACGCACGATACACCCGCTCATCCCGGAAATTCAGGTCGCGTGAATGATCCGGGCCCAGCCATGCGCTATCCGCGTTGCTCCAGTACCTCGAGAACCTTCTGATGCTCGGGTGCGGGTCCCGTATGCGATACGGTCGCCGGCAGATTGCGCACGCTCGGCGCGATGGATTCGATGGCCTCGATCAGATGATCCGAAATATCTTCCAGCCCCTCGCGTTCGCAATAGGCATTCAGATCGATCAGCGCATCGACAATCCAGCCGAGATCCTGAGAGTGTGCCATTCCCCGGTGCTCTCCATACAGCATACCGGGAATGAGATACTACATCGCGGTAGCAATCACATCAGGGCCCACGTATAGGTTGCGGCTCCGAAAGGATAGGTTCCTATCCTTTCGGATAGGTCTTATCGCCGACTGCCTCTGAAACTCGGGAAGAGCCGTGTTTCGCCCGAAAGAGGAAACACGCAGACATGCCCATTTTTTGAGCATTCAGGCATGGCGGCCAGCAAGATTTACTGGCCGCATGCGATTCTGACGTCAGCTCAGGATGCGCCGGGCAATAACCTGTGCCTGGATTTCGGCAGCGCCTTCAAAGATGTTCAGGATGCGCGCATCACAAAGCACGCGCGAAATCTTGTATTCCAGAGCAAAGCCGTTGCCACCGTGGATCTGCAGCCCGTTATCCGCCGCGGCCCACGCGACACGAGCCCCGAGTAGTTTCGCCATTCCGGCCTCGAGATCGCATCGGTGCCCGTGATCCTTTTCCCAGGCCGAGAAATAGGTCAGTTGGCGCGCGATCATGATCTCAACGGCCATCATCGCCAGTTTGCCGGAGACGCGCGGGAAGTTGATCAGCGATTTGCCGAACTGCTTGCGGTCCTGGGCGTATTGCATTGCAATATCGAGCGCGCATTGCGCCACGCCGATGGCGCGGGCGGCGGTCTGGATGCGCGCGGATTCGAAGGTTTCCATCAATTGCTTGAACCCCTTGCCCTCTTCGCCACCGAGGAGGTTCTCGCCCTTGACCTCGAAACCGTCAAAGCCGAGTTCGTATTCTTTCATGCCGCGATATCCGAGCACTTCGATCTCGCCACCGGTCATGCCGGGCGTGGGGAAGGGGTCGGCGTCGGTGCCCGGCGTCTTTTCCGCCAGGAACATCGACAGGCCACGGTGATCGGTGGTGTCCGGATTGGTGCGGGCCAGCAATGTCATGACATGGGTGCGCGCCGCGTGTGTGATCCATGTCTTGTTGCCGGTGATCCTGTAATTGCCGTTGTCGTCCTTGACCGCGCGGGTTCGCAAGCTGCCAAGATCCGAGCCGGTGTTCGGCTCGGTAAACACGGCCGTCGGCAGGATTTCGGCGCTGGCGATCTTGGGCAGCCACTGCGCCTTCTGCTCATCCGTGCCGCCGGCGATGATCAACTCGGCGGCGATCTCGCTGCGGGTGCCCAGGCTGCCGACACCGATGTAACCGCGCGACAGTTCTTCCGAGACCACGCACATGGACGCCTTGGACAGGCCAAAGCCGCCATGTTCTTCGGGGATCGTCAGGCCGAACACGCCCATCTCGGCAAGTTCCTCGATGATCTCGATGGGGATCAATTCGTCCTTGAGGTGCCAGTCATGCGCATTGGGTTCGACCTTTTCGACGGCATAGCGACGGAACTGCTCGCGGATCATCTCAAGCTCTTCGTCCAGGCCGGAGGCGCCGAACATGATGTTGCCCGCCTGTTCCTGCATCAGGTCGACAAGCCGGGTGCGCGCCGCCTGTGTGTTGCCGCCGGACATCAGGCTCTGCACCTCGGAACACTGGAATCCGGACAGCGCGTCCCAGCCCAGACCCAGTTCCTGCAGGCGCAGGATTTCACCCTGGTTCATCGGGATGCCACCCGCGATCTGGTGCAGGTACTCGCCAAAGGCGATCTGATGGATCAGTTGTTCGATCTCGCCGAACTTGCCGTCTGACTGCAACCGTTCGGCCCATGCCTGCATCTGCCGCAGTGCCTGCGCATAGGTTGCGAGCCAGGCGAGACCATGTGCCGCTGTCTGGTTGGCCTCGACCAGCGCACCAGAGACGCGGTCGCCTTCGACAACGCGCTCGCGAACGCTGTCTCGGGCCTTGTCGAGGTAACCTTGAACCGCGGGCAATGCGGCGGCGGTGAGTTTCAGCAGATCGGGCAGAATCACCGCCCCGCTCTCATGATGTGTCATCGTCTGATCCTGTCCGTCGTGGGCCATGAGTCGCTCTTCCTGTTGGTTCCGCACGGTGGTAATCATTTCGCAGGTGCAGCGCAACAAAAATGCGCCATAACAGCGCAATCCCTTCGAATATTGCGCGGCATTTTGGCGGTGCAGCGAGCGGCGGGAATGATAAGAACAGGCATGGACTCGCTTTTTGCCCTGCTCGGCCCCGGTGCCCTCGCGCTTTCCTTTGCCATCACCGCACTTGCGGGGATCGTCAAGGGCATGGTCGGATTCGCCCTTCCGATGATCATCGTGGCGGGCCTCGGGATGTTCCTGCCGGCCGAACTGGTGCTGGCCGGGTTGATCCTGCCCACTCTGGCCACCAACGGCATCCAGGCGCTGCGACATGGTCCGCGGGTGGCGCTGGCCTCGGTGCGACGGTTTGGCCTGTTTCTCGGGGTCGGTCTCATTTTCCTGGTGGCCAGCGCACAACTGGTGCGCAGCGTATCCGACGCGACGTTCTTCCTGATGATCGGCATCCCGGTCTCGTTTTTTTCGCTGATCCAGCTTGCCGGGGTCGGCTTTACCCTGCGCGAACCCAGCAAGTGGATCGAGGCGCTGGTCGGCGCGGTGGCGGGATTCATCGGCGGACTGTCCGGCATCTGGGGGCCGCCGACCGTGGCCTACCTGACCGCGTTGAACACGCCAAAGGCCGAACAGATGCGGGTTCAGGGCGTGATCTACGGCCTCGGCGCGCTCGCACTCCTCGGCGCGCATATCAGTTCCGGCGTCCTGCGGATCGCAACCCTGCCACTCTCCATCGCCCTCGTGGTACCCGCGATGCTCGGCATGTGGGTCGGTGGCCGCCTGCAAGACCGGATCGACCAGAAAACCTTCCGCAAAGTAACCCTCGCAGTGCTGCTGGTCGCCGGCCTGAACCTCGTGCGGCGCGGGTTGACCGGATAGGACGCCGGCGGATACGTTTCATTAGAATGCAACATTTGCGGTGTTCGATCCATTTCCCATCTTGTTGACCTTCAACCCCGCTTGAAGAGTGGCGGGCCGCAGGCCAAAATTGTGGTCATCTCCTCGCAAATGTTCTATCGACGCCAAATGTAGGATTGGTCGAGAAGATGACGATTAAGTTCCTAACGCTTTATGCACGCGACATCTATTTGACTGCAAATGTCTACGAATGCGTTGGTCTGCGATTTGATGAAGAGCAACATGGATCCGGGCCGATTCACCTCGCCAGTGAAACTGGAGGGCAAGTTCTTGAAATCTATCCTGGACTTGAGGCATCAGGCCGCTCCGCTATTTTGGGATTCGAAGTGGATGACTTGGAGGAGGCGAAGCGAAGGCTGGAGAATGTAGGTGCAATGATAGTCCAGGATATAGCAGTTTCGGGAAGCGTTCATCGTCTTATCGCAAGTGATCCCGAAGGGCGGGAATTATTCGTTCAAGAGGCGAAACAAGCTCATAGCGTTTCGCGATAAACCTGAATCACCTAACGCTGCCTGAAATCAAAGATTTCAACGCGTTAGTTGATGCGACATGTTTCAAGTTAATCGCGAAACGCTTTAGGTCAGTCAGAAGAAAGCCGCCCCGAATATCGGGGCGGTTTCTGTTTTTTCGTGACGAGTGTCAGCCGATTGCGGCGGCTTTTACGTCTTCGTCGATATAGGGCAGGTACTGTTCGAAATTGTTCGAGAACATTTCGACCAGTTTGGCGGCCTGCTTGTCATAGCCGGCGGTATCGTTCCAGGTGCGGCGCGGGTCGAGAAGGACTTCGGGAACACCGGGCACGTCGACAGGCACGTCAAAGCCGAAATTCGGGTCCTTGCGGAATTCGACTTCGCTCAGCGAGCCGTCCAGCGCCGCGGTCAGCAGGGCGCGCGTGGCCTTGATGGGCATCCGGCTTCCGACGCCATAGGCCCCACCGGTCCAGCCGGTGTTGACCAGCCAGCAGGTTGCGCCGTGCTGGGCGATCTTGTCGCGCAGCAGGTTTCCATAGACCTCGGGACGGCGCGGCATGAAGGGCGCGCCAAAGCAGGTCGAGAAGGTCGGCTGGGCCTCGGTGATCCCGCGTTCGGTCCCGGCCATCTTGGAGGTGAAGCCCGACAGGAAGTGATACATCGCCTGTGCCGGGGTCAGCCGCGCGATCGGCGGCAGAACACCAAAGGCATCGCATGTCAGCATGATGATGTTCTTGGGGTGCCCGGCAATCGCGGTGGGCGAGGCGTTCGAGATATATTCGAGCGGATAGGCGCAGCGCATGTTCGCGGTCAGCCGGTCATCCTTGAAGTCCAGTTCGCGGGTTTCCGGGTCGTAGACCATGTTCTCGATGACCGTGCCGAACTTGGTGGTCGTCGCATAGATTTCCGGCTCGGCCTCGGCGCTCAGGTTGATGGTCTTGGCATAACAGCCGCCTTCGAAGTTGAAGATGCCGCGATCGGACCAGCCATGCTCGTCATCGCCGAGCAGGATCCGGTCGGGATCGGCCGAAAGCGTGGTCTTGCCGGTGCCCGACAGGCCAAAGAAAATCGCCGAGTCCACCGCGTTGCCGACCGCGTGGTTGGCAGAGCAGTGCATCGGCATGACGCCTTTTTCCGGCAACAGGTAATTCAGCAGCGAGAAGATCGATTTCTTGTTCTCGCCCGCGTATTCGGTGCTGCCCACGAGGATCAGCTTGCGGTCGAAGTTCATCGCGATCACGGTCTCGCTGCGGCAGCCGTGGCGCTCGGGATCGGCCTTGAAGCTGGGGCAGTTGATGACAGTGTAGTCAGCCACGAAGCTGTCGAGATCCTCGCGATCGGGGCGGCGGAACATGTGGCGGATGAACAGCCCGTGCCAGGCCAGTTCGGTCACGAGGCGGACATTCTCGCGATAGATCGGGTCGGCTCCCGCATACATGTCCTGGACGAAATACTCGCGCCCCTTCATGTGTTCGATCATGTCGTCATAGAGGCGGTCAAAGGCGTCCGGCTCCATTGCGGCGTTGTTGTCCCACCAGATCGTGTCGCGCGTGGTGTCGGACATGACGACGTGTTTGTCCTTGGGCGAGCGGCCGGTGAACTTGCCGGTTTCGACCATGAACGAACCGCCCTGGCCCAACGCGCCTTCGCCGAGACGCAGTGCATTCTCGATGAGAGCGGGCTCCAGAAGGTTGTAGTGTACGTTCTCAACCCCTTTGATGCCCTGATCTTCCAGGCGAAAATTCGGGTTTACCCGTCCAGATGTCATTAGGTCGTATCTCCTGTTTCGGCGCCCGGCTCGACGATGACCGCACAACCGACGGCAAGGTTCGGGCACCATGTACGCTGCCTTTAACATGCGGTAAGAGACGGTGAACAGGGCGCTTTCCCGAGTTAGCGCCACCACCGCGACGTTTAGCGCAACCATACCACGGATCGACCTGACACCGATCTCAAAAGTGCGACAATTCGGCCATTCCGATGATATTTCTGCACGGGCTGGTTGTTTGGGGGCGCGCGATTCTCGGTTTTGGATTGATTCGGATTTCCAAAGTCAGGAAGAGTTGGATAAAGCTGTGACGAGTGGGTAAAAAGAGGGGCAGTTCGAATGTCAAAGATCGCATTGGTGGATGACGACAGGAATATCCTGACGTCGGTTTCGATGACGCTCGAGGCGGAAGGCTTTGACGTTGAAACCTATAATGACGGTCTGGCCGCGCTTGAGGCGTTCAACAAGAAGATGCCCGATCTCGCGGTGCTGGATATCAAGATGCCGCGGATGGATGGCATGGAACTGTTGCAGCGGATCCGCCAGAAGACGCAGATGCCGGTCATCTTTCTCACCTCCAAGGATGATGAGATAGACGAGGTTCTCGGGCTGCGCATGGGCGCGGACGACTACGTGAAAAAGCCTTTTTCACAGAGGCTTCTGGTTGAACGAATCCGCTCTCTGCTGCGCCGGCAGGAGGCGGTCGACCGGGATGCGGATGGCACGGGTCCGGAAACCAAGGTGATGGAGCGCGGTAACCTCAGCATGGATCCGCTGCGCCATTCGGTCAGCTGGAAAGGCAAGGACGTGTCGCTGACGGTGACCGAGTTCCTGCTGCTGCAGGCGCTCGCGCAGCGCCCCGGTTTCGTCAAGAGCCGCGATCAGCTCATGGACGTCGCCTATGACGATCAGGTTTATGTCGACGATCGCACCATCGACAGCCACATCAAGCGGCTGCGCAAGAAAATGCGGTCCGCCGATAGCGAATTTTCGGCCATCGAAACGCTCTATGGTATCGGGTACCGGTATAACGAAGAATAGGCGTCTCCTTGGGGCCGTGCTGAAAGGACGTTCGTGCGCAAAACCGACTCTTCCAACCTGAGGCGACGCAGTGGCGATGTCGTGCTGGGCGATGACTGGGTTTCGCCGGAAGACGACGAAGGTGGCGCGCGCAGTCGCTGGTCGAACCGGGGGTTCCTGTCGCTTCGGGCGTCGCCGCTGACGCGCAAGATCGTGATGTTCAACCTGATCGCGTTGAACATTCTCGTGGCCGGCATCCTCTATCTGAACGGGACGCGCGACAACCTTGTGCTGCAGCGGGCCGGCGCCCTTGTCGGCGATGCGGAGCTGGTGGCCAACGTGTTCGAGGCGCAGTTGCCAGAAACCGGCCCTGTGTCGCTGGCGGCGGAGCGCGAGCGGGTCAAGGCCATCCTTGGCGATCTGAGTCTGCGCAATGGTATCGAGGTCTATGTTTTCGACAATGAACAGGTTCTCATCGGGCGCACCGAGGGGGTCAATCAGAGCGCGGCGCTGACTGTTCTGACGCCCACGGATACCGGGCCGACCTACATCAGCGACGGGTTGACCGCCTTGTGGAAGCTGGTCTCCGGACCTTTTGCCGATGACACGGAAGAAGAGGTTGGCGGATCGGTCGAGTCGCAACTGCGCGGCATGATCCCGAAAATCGTGGATGGGCAGACCCGGATCGATTCCGGGCAGGATCTGTTCGGTGCGACGGTAATCTCCGCGATCACTCCGATCATGCGGGGCGACATCGTGGTTGGCACCGTCGGCATGGCCAGCCCGTCGGGCGAGATCGACGCGCTGGTGAGGGGCGAGCGGGAGCGGGTGTTGCAGATGTTCGTGGTCGCGACCCTGGTTTCGATCGGGTTGAGCCTCGTACTCGCCTCCACCATCGCCAACCCGCTGGCGGAACTGGCCGAGGCCGCCGAACTCGGCCGCGACCGCAATGCGCGCAACAGCAAGCTGGGGCGGATCCGCATCCCGGATCTGACTGGTCGCCCGGACGAGATTGGCCGGTTGTCGCGTGCGCTGCGGGGCATGGTCGGTGCGCTCTACAACCGGATCGAGGGGAACGAACAGTTCGCCGCCGACGTGGCGCATGAAATCAAGAACCCGCTGGCCAGCCTGCAATCCGCAGTTGGCACGCTGCGCATGGTGACGCGCGAGGATCAGCGCGAAAAGCTGATGGGTGTGATCGAGCATGACGTGCGCCGGCTCGACCGGCTGGTGAGCGATATCTCCAACGCGTCGCGTCTGGATGCGGAACTGGTCAAGGAGGAAGAAGAGGCCTTTGATCTCGTCAAGCTGATCGAGAACCTGAACCAGTTTCTGGGCGAGGATGCCAAGAGCAAGAATATCGACTACATCACCGAATTGCCGGATGAACCGGTCATGATCCAGGGGCTCGAGGCGAGATTGGCACAGGTGTTTGTCAACCTCATCACGAATGCCATTTCCTTCTGCGAAGATGGCGATGCGATCCGGGTCTGGGCGCGCAAGCGAGACAATCGGGTGCTGGTCGTGGTCGAGGATACCGGGCCGGGCATTCCCGATGACTCGCTTTCCAAGGTGTTCAAGCGGTTCTACTCGCAACGTCCGCAAGAGCATTTTGGCAACAATTCCGGCCTTGGGCTGGCGATTTCGAAACAGATTGTCGAGGCGCATGGCGGCGTGATCTGGGCCGAGAACATCCGCCCCACCGAGGCCGACATCACCTCGGCGCCGCTGGGCGCGCGATTTGTCGTGGGGTTGCCGGTCTGACGCGATGTCCAACAACGCCAGCATCCTGCACGCCAGCTGTGTCTCGGTCGCGGATCAGGGATGCCTGATCCTGGGCGGATCGGGCAGCGGCAAATCGGCGCTCGCCCTTTCGATGATCGCATATGGGGCTACCCTGGTGGCCGACGACCGTGTCATCCTTACACGCATCGACAATGCGGTCATGGCCTCTGCGCCAGATCCGCTTCGGGGGCTGATCGAGGCGCGCGGAGTCGGGATATTGACCTGCGATGTGGCAAAATCCGTGGCGATCAGGGCGGTCGTGGACTTGGACAGCGTGGAGACCGAACGACTGCCGCAGGTCCACGAAACCGAGCTGCTCGGACAAGCTGTCGCCTTGCTGCGCCGGGTGGATGGGCCACATTTTGCTCCGGCGCTCATGCAATATCTCAGATCGGGACGACATAGCCCATGACCGAAACCCCCACCGCTTCGCCGACATCGGTCGTGCTCGTCACCGGTCCTTCGGGGGCTGGCCGGTCGACCGCGATCAACGTGCTCGAGGATCTCGGATTCGAGTCCATCGACAACCTGCCGCTGCATCTGTTGCCGCGATTGCTCGAAGGGCCGGCGCCCGATCGCCCGCTGGTGCTCGGGGTCGATACCCGCAACCGCGACTTTTCCACGGCGGCGCTGCTTGAACTGATCGACCGGCTGGGCGCTCAGGCGGAAGCGGTTCTGAAGGTGCTGTATCTGGATTGCGATCGCGATGTGCTGTTGCGCCGTTTCTCCGAGACCCGCCGGCGTCATCCGCTTGCCCCCGCCGAAAGCCCGGAGATCGGGATCGAGCGCGACCTCGACCTGATGGCCCCCATTCGCGAACTCGCGGACATCCTGATCGATACCTCCGATCTCAACGTGCACCAGTTGCGCGCCGAGATCGAGCAATGGTTCAGCGTTGCAGGCAGCCCCCGGCTGGCGGTTTCGGTTCAGTCGTTTTCCTACAAGCGCGGTGTTCCCCGTGGTGTCGACATGGTGTTCGATTGCCGGTTCCTGTCAAACCCGTACTGGAACAGGGATTTGCGCGCGCTGGACGGTCGTGATCGCGAGGTCGGAGACCATATACGCGCGGATGCCCGGTTTCAGCCGTTCTTTGAGCGGGTGCTCGACCTGACGCGTTTGCTGCTCCCGGCCTACGAGGAAGAGGGGAAATCGCATCTGTCGATCGCGTTCGGGTGCACCGGCGGACAACATCGGTCGGTTTTCCTTGCGGAAACCTTGGCCAAAGCCCTTGCGGATGACGGACAGCAGGTGTCAATTAGGCACCGCGAACGTTAACGACATGACAGGGACGAGAGGCCGGGTTGATCGGAATTGTGATCGTGGCGCACGGTGGGCTGGCAAAGGAGTTTCTTGCTGCGACCGAACATATAATCGGCAAGCCGGCCGGTATACGTGCCATCGGGATCGAGGCCGTTCACGACAGGGACGCTGTCGAGCAGGAAATCTGCGACGCCGCCGATGAGGTCGATACCGGTGACGGCGTCGTGGTGGCCGTCGACCTGCATGGCGGTTCGCCGTGCAATCTCGCGCTCAAGGCGGTGCGCCCGGACAACCGCCGCATCCTGTTCGGCATCAATCTGCCGCTTCTTGTCCAATTGGCGAAACATCGCGACGAGCCGGTTGCGGATGCCGTGCGCATCGCTATCGACGCCGGCAAGAAGTACATCTATTCCAAGAATATAAGTTCCGAGTGAAAGCCCCAGATCAAGATGACCGAACGCAAATTCAAGATCGTCAATGAAAAGGGGCTGCATGCCCGAGCCTCGGCCAAGCTGGTCGAGGTGGTCGAGGGGTTCGATGCGCGCGCAGAGGTCTCTTGCGACGGTCTGTCCGCCTCGGGCGACAGCATCATGGGGCTTTTGATGTTGGCAGCGTCAAAGGGAAAGACTATTGACGTCCAGACCAGCGGTCCCGATGCTGAGGCACTTGCGGATGCGTTGGAAATACTGGTTGCAGACAAGTTTGGCGAGGGGTTCTGACGCCGCCTGGCGACAGAATAGCAGGATAAGCGATTTGGCGGACTCCACAGATCACACGCGCGATACCGCGTTGCCCGAGGCCGAGTCGCCCAAGGGCGAGATATATGATCGCCGTACGCTGACCTATGCCAATTCCTTTGACGATCCGTGGACGTCGTTCGCGATCAAGGCAATCGAGTGGTGTACGGGCAAGATCACGATCTTGCGCATGGTCAGCGCCTTCGAGAAATCCAACGAAAAATACCGCGGTCAGAAATTCTGGCGCGGGGCGCTGAACGTCATGGGGATCGATCTTCTGACACCGGAAGAGCAGCTTGCGAACATCCCCAAGGAAGGCCCGGTCGTCGTTGTGGCCAACCATCCGCACGGGATGGTCGATGGCATGATCTTTGCCGATCTTATCGGTCGTGTGCGCCAGGATTACCGGATTCTGACGCGGTCCGTGCTGACGGGTCTTGATGAGGCCGCGACATCCTTCATGATCCCGGTGCCATTCCCGCATGATCCGGATGCGCAGAAAAAGATGGTCGAGATGCGCGCCGCCGCGATGGACCATCTCAAGAATGGCGGGGTTGTCGCGCTGTTTCCCTCCGGTGTGGTGATGTCCTCGGACAGCTGGTGGGGGGATCCGGTTGAACGGGAATGGAACGTCTTTACCGCCAAGATGATCCGCCGGTCCAATGCCAGGGTGGTGCCGCTGTTCTTTCCCGGTCGCAACTCGCGTGCCTACCAGATCGCCTGCCAGGTTTCGCCGGTCTTGCGGCAGGGTCTTTTGCTGCACGAGATTGTCCGGTCCTGCAACAAGCCGCAGGCCCCCGTGGTGGGTGAACCGATCAGCGACAAGGATATGGAGTTGCTGGAAAAGGATCCGCGCGGCTTCATGGCCTGGCTGCGTCAGCACACGCTGGATCTCGGCAAATCCTGACCGCACGCATTGAGGATGGCGCAACCTCCGGCCTGTCAGACCGCCTGACGCGGCGAGCGAAATCCGTCACCGGGTCGGCACCGGCGCCTCGCCGCGATAATCATAGAAACCACGCTGGGTCTTGCGCCCCAGCCATCCGGCCTCGACATATTTGGTCAGCAGCGGGCAGGGGCGGTACTTGGTATCGGCCAGCCCGTCATGCAGCACGTTCATGATCGCAAGGCAGGTGTCGAGTCCGATGAAATCGGCGAGTTCCAGTGGCCCCATCGGATGATTGGCGCCCAGCTTCATCGACTCGTCGATGGATTTGACGTTTCCGACGCCCTCATACAGCGTATAGACCGCCTCGTTTATCATCGGCATCAGAATGCGGTTCACGATGAAGCCGGGAAAATCCTCGGCACTGGCAGCGGTTTTGCCAAGCCGGTCGACCACGCCGAGGCACGCCTCGTAGGTCTGCTGGTCGGTGGCGATGCCGCGGATCAGTTCGACAAGCTGCATCACCGGCACCGGGTTCATGAAATGGAACCCCATGAACCGCTCGGGCCGGTCGGTCCGGCTGGCCAGCCGGGTGATCGAGATCGACGAGGTGTTCGAGGTCAGGATGGTCTCCGGCTTCAGGTGCGGCTGCAGATCCTCGAAAATCGCCTGTTTGACGCTTTCGCGCTCTGTCGCGGCCTCGATGACAAGGTCGGTCGCCCCGACATCAGACAGCGCCAGCGTGGTTTCGATCCGTTTCATCGCCGCCTGCATATCGGCTTCGGCAATCTTGCCGCGCCCAACCTGTCGGCCCATGTTGCCATCGATTCCGGCGATCGCGGCATCAAGCGCGTCCTGACTGACATCCGTCAGCATCACGTCATAGCCGGCCAATGCCATCACATGGGCAATGCCGTTGCCCATCTGCCCCGCCCCGATAACGCCGATTGACTTGATTGTCATGTGCCTGCCTTCCGCCTGATATCGCCTGACCATATCGGTGCCGGACGGTCAGGGACAAGGGGCCGCGTTCAATTCAGTTTGCATCAAATTCGCAGGTTAGCCGAATCGCAACGTCTTCGCCGGAAAACGGGAAACGGGTGAATAGAAAAATGGGTGGCTATCATGAGCTTTGAGGTTTCAGGCGCGCGTGCGCTCGCCGACATTCCCTGTCGATACGGAACGTCGCGATTGCTGGTCAGGGGGCCACGCAGGTCGCTGCGGGAGCCGTATATCGCGTTCCTCGGGAGCAGCGATACATATGGCTGCTTTGTCACGCGTCCGTTCGTGGCGCTGACCGAGGCGGAAATCGGTATGACCTGTGTCAATCTGGGCTGTGCGAATGCGGGGGTCGATGCCGTGCTGAACGATCCGGAGGTGATCGGGATTGCCGCATCTGCCAGGTTTTGCGTGGTCCAGATCAGCGGGGCGCAGAACATGTCAAACGCGCTGTACCGGGTGCATCCGCGCCGCAATGACAGGTTCCTGTCGGCCTCTGCAAGGTTGCGGTCGATCTATCCCGACGTGGATTTTACCGATTTCCACTTCAACAAGCACATGTTGACCACCCTGCATGACCTGTCCGCCGAACGGTTCCGCGCCGTGCGGAAGGAAATTCAGCGCGCGTGGCTGGCCCGGATGCGGGTCTTGCTGGAACGGCTCGGGGCACAGACCCGGCTGTTGTGGCTGCGCCACGCGTCTTTCGACACCGATAGCCCGTTGGGCGGAGATCCGTTGTTGATCACCGCTTCGATGGTGGACGAGTTGGCCGATCTGTCGGGCGGTGTGATCGAGGTCGGTGTCACGCCCGCTGGTCAGTCTGATGATCTTGATGGCATGTTCTATGGCCCGCTGCAGGCACCGATCGCGGAACTGTCACTGGGCCCGTGCGCACATGAGGTCATCGCCGGTCAACTGGCCGCAAACCTGCGGACGGTTCTGTGAAGGAATGGCCCGCCGGAACAGGCGGGCCGATCCCGGATCAATGTGCCGTCACGCTCAGACGATCTTGACGATCTGCTTGCCGACATTCTTGCCCTGAAGCAGGCCCATGAACGCGTCCGGCGCGTTTTCAAGCCCTTCCGCGATGTCTTCGAGAAAGGCAATTTCACCGGCGGCAACCTTCGGTCCGACCTCGGCCAGGAATGTGGGGTAGCGGTCCCAATGGTTGGAAATGATAAAGCCGTTCACCGACAGGAACCTGACCAGGATCGTCCGCCAGATGGCAGGAGCGGTCAGCCCCTGATCCGATGCGCCGGCCCCGAGACCGCCGGCATTGTACCAGGCGATCATGCCGCAGATCGGGATGCGCCCGTGATTGTTCATCAGCGGCAGAACCGCTTCGAGCACCTTGCCGCCGACATTCTCGAAATAGATGTCGATCCCGTCCGGACAGGCATCGGCGAGCGCCTTGCGCAGCTCCGATGCGCTGTCATAGGCGCGGTGGTCAAGGCAGGCGTCAAAGCCGAACGTTCCGGTCGCCAGCTTGCACTTGTCGGCCCCGCCTGCGATGCCGACCGTGCGCAGGCCCATTGATTTTGCAACCTGCCCGACCATCGAACCGACCGGACCGGTTGCCGCCGCGACGACGAGTGTTTCGCCCGCCTTGGGCCGGCCATACTCGGTCAACCCGTGCCAACCGGTGAAGCCCGGCATGCCGAGCACCCCAAGCGCTGCCGTGATCGGCCCCTGCGCCGGATCGAGCTTGCGCAGCATCTTTGCCGGTTGCACCGCGTGGGTGGCCCATCCCAGCATGCCAAAAACGAAATCACCGGGTTTGTAGTCGGGACTGTTCGAAGCAATGACCTCGCCCACGCCGCCGGCTTCCATCGTCCCGCCGATCGGGACCGGATCGGCGTAGGATTTCGCGTCGTCCATGCGCCCGCGCATATAGGGGTCGAGCGAAATGTAGTGAACCCTGACGAGAACCTCGCCCTCGCCGGGTACCGGCATGGGTTTCGCTTCGTAGTTGAAGTTTTCGGCCGTGGGCGCGCCGCTCGGGCGGCTGGCCAATGCGATGTGATGCATCTGGTCGGGCATGGAACTGTCCTTTTTCCGGTCTGGCTGCACGGTGCCGCCCGCGGCGCGTTTTGGCAAGGGGGCGACCGCAGCGTCACGTCCGCCAGAGAGAGATCGCTTGGCAAGCCCGCCCGCGCAGCGTATATGCGCGGCCTGACCCGGACAGGAGCGTCGTGACATGGTAGGCAGTGCAAATCTCAACGTGATGATCAAGGCCGCGCGCAAGGCGGGCCGGTCCCTGGTCAAGGATTTTCGCGAGGTCGAGAACCTGCAGGTGTCGATGAAGGGCGCGGGGGATTTTGTCTCGAGGGCCGATATCGCCGCGGAAGCGATCATCAGGAAGGAACTTCTGGAGGCGCGGCCGACCTATGGGTGGGTGGCCGAGGAAGGTGGCGCGATCGAGGGCAAGGACCCGACCCGGCGCTGGATCGTCGATCCGCTCGACGGGACCACGAATTTTCTGCATGGTCTTCCACATTGGGCGGTGTCGATCGCGCTTGAGCACAAGGGCAAGATCGTCGCCGGCGTCATCTTTGACGCTGCCAAGGACGAGATGTTCATCGCCGAGAAGGGTGCGGGCGCCTGGATGAACGACACGCGGTTGCGGGTGTCCGGACGCCATCGGATGATCGAGAGCATCTTTGCCACCGGCCTGCCCTTCGGCGGGCGCCCAGAGTTGCCGAAGACGCTTCAGGAACTCGCGCGGCTGTTGCCCGCCTGTGCCGGGGTGCGCCGTTGGGGCGCGGCGTCGCTGGACATGGCCTATGTCGCGGCGGGACGCTATGACGGCTACTGGGAGCGGCAGCTGAATGCCTGGGACATGGCGGCGGGGATCGTCATCGTGCGCGAGGCCGGCGGCCTAATCCAGCCGATGGCCCCGAAGGGGCACATACTCGATGACGGTGCCGTGGTCTGCGCCAACGAGGCGATTTTCGACAGTTTCGCGAAAGTCGTTCGCGGCTAGGCACGCGGCTGGCGGGGGGAGCCTCCGGCGGGAGTATTTTTTGCAAAGATGAAGGGGCCGGGTCGGAGCTCGAGTCCGTCGTCATTTTCGGCGGATTTTCGGAATTCTGCTTTCGTTCAGGCGGTAGTGGACTTCGGGATGGGGTGGCCTGCCGTGTGTCTGTTGCCAGAAGCCCGGTCCGCCGAGACGTAACCAGAGCGGCGTGATCAGGATCAGCCCGATCACGAACCCGCCGGCATGGGCCCAGTAGGCGACGCCACCGGCATCCGGGTCTGCCCCGAGACCGCCCACGAACTGGATTCCCAGCCAGGCGGCGAGCACGAGCCATGCGGGGACAGCGAATACACGAAAGAAGATGATCAGCACCACGACCACGTCGATGCGCGCGCGTGGAAAGAGCAGCAGGTAGCCCCCCATGACGCCGGCGATGGCGCCGGATGCGCCAACGGTCAGGACGTTTGACTGGGGCGCGACCCAGACATGGGCGAGACCGGCGCTGACGCCGCAGGCAAGGTAGAAGGCGAGAAACTTCAGGTGCCCCAGCTCATCCTCCAGATTGTCGCCGAAAATCCAGAGGAACAGCATGTTGCCGATCAGATGCATCCAGCCTGCATGCAGGAACATCGAACTGAACAGGGTGTGATACTCGATGCCCCGGCTGATGTTCGCGGGGATCATCGCCCATTTTCCGAACAGCGCGTAGAGGGCCTGATCGTCGTTCAGGATGCCCGCGTATGTCAGGAAGATCAGGATGTTGGCCGCCATCAGGGCATAGACGACATAGGGCGTTCGCCCGGACGGGTTGTGATCGCGGATCGGGAACATGCCGCGACGCTGTCCCGAAAGCGGAGCGGGGTCAAGTGGGGACCAGCCTGTGCCCGGCGTGGGGCTGGCTTTCAGCCGGCAATGAAAACCTGCCAATCGGCGCGACGATCGGCAGGTTCCGGTGCTAGGCGTTGCCGCCGAGCAGTGCCGCGTTGCCGCCCGCCGCGGTGGTGTCGACACAGACGTGCCGTTCGCCCATCACGCGTGCGATGTCCGGTTTGCCGGGGATCAGCGGAACGATCGCGCCATCGCGGTTTGCCAGAGCCCGCTCGATTTCGCGCGCCGTACCGGCGTCGCCCCACCACAGCACGCCACCGATGCCGCGCAGGCCGGTCAGCGAGGCGAGGTCCACCTGGCCGTCGCAGCGGATTGCCTGGCCGCCCAGCAGGTGAACCGCGCGTAGCTGCGCGTCGGTGGCCTCGGCGCCGGGACCCATGCACAGCAGCGGATCGCGCGGCACAAGGCTGAGCCGGTTGGATTCACCGGTTGGCCCGGGCAGGATGCAGGGAGCCGGTTGCGCCTTGCCACCGGTGGGGGCGGGGAGACTGCCGGCGGGTTTCGTCCAGCCGGATGCGGCCTGTTGTCGGTCCGGCGCGCAGAACCGCGGCATATAGTTCGGTCCGCCGGCCTTGGGTCCGGTGCCGGACAGGCCCTCGCCGCCAAAGGGTTGGCTGCCGACAATTGCGCCGATCTGGTTGCGGTTGACATAGATGTTGCCCGCGTGAACCGCATCGGTGACATGCTGGACGCGGTCGTCGATCCGGGTGTGCAAGCCGAAAGTGAGGCCATATCCCGTGGCGTTGATATCGGTGATCACCTTGTCGAGTTCGCCCGAAGGAAAGCGCACGACATGCAGGACGGGCCCGAAAATCTCGCGCTCGAGGCTGCCGATCCCGTCGATCGCGATCATCGTCGGGGCGACAAAAGTACCACCTGCCGGCGGGCGCAGTTCCTTGATGACCCGGCCGTCATTGCGTGCCGCGTCAATATGGGCGCTGATGCCCGCGTAGGCCGGTTCGTCGATGACGGGGCCCGAGTCGGTGCAGAGGAACCACGGATCACCCAGCGAGAGGGCGTCCATCGCCCCCTTGAGCATGGTCAGCAGATCGTCGGCCACGTCTTCCTGTACATAGAGGCAACGCAGGGCAGAGCAGCGTTGACCGGCTGATTGGAACGCGCTTTCGACAATCGATTGAACCGCCTGTTCCGGGAGCGCGGTGCTGTCGACGATCATGGCGTTCAGCCCGCCCGTCTCCGCGATCAGCGGCGCGCCGGGCGCAAGGTTGTCGGCCATGGCTGCGCGGATTTTAAGCGCGGTGGCGGTCGAACCGGTAAAGGCCACACCATCAACACGTGGATCCGAGGTGAGCGCGGCCCCTACGGGGCCCTCTCCCGGCAACAGTTGCAGGGCCGTAACCGGCACGCCGGCGCGGTGCAGAAGGGTCACCGCGAAATGCGCGATCAGCGGTGTCTGCCCGGCCGGTTTGGCAAGCACGGCGTTGCCGGTCGCCAGCGCCGCCGCGATCTGGCCGGTGAAGATCGCCAGCGGGAAATTCCACGGGCTGATGCAGGTAAAGGTGCCCGCCGGGGCCGCATCGGGTATGTTTGCTGCGTAGTAGCGCAGGAAATCAACCGCTTCCCGCAGCTCCGCGACGCCGTCGCGCATGGTCTTGCCCGCCTCGCGCGCGAGCAGGGCAAAGATCTCGCCATAATGCTCCTCGTAGAGGTCGGCCGCCGCGTTGAGGATCGCGGCGCGCTCTGTGGCGGGTGCGGCCCAGGGCTGCGCTGCGGCAAGGGCGGTTTCGATGTCCGCCATGCTCGCCGGAGCAACCGTCCCCGTTTGCGTGCCGTTGGCCGGGTTGATGACCGGCTGCACCGCATCCGGTGCCGCGCTGCCTGCGACGAGCGGCACGGCGGTCCAGTCGTGGTTTCTGAATCCGTCCCGCGCCTCTTCGATCATGGTAAGTGTCGGTGCGTGGGTCAGGTCAAAGCCGCGCGAATTCGGCCGTTCCGGTCGATAGAGATCCGCGCCGGTCGTCAGGGATCGTGTATCTGCCCCGATCTGTTCGAACGGATCGGCGGCGACGGTTTCAGGTGGCACGTTTTCGTCCACGATCTGGTTCACGAACGAGCTGTTGGCGCCGTTTTCCAGCAGACGCCGCACCAGATAGGCCAAGAGATCGCGATGCGCGCCAACCGGGGCGTAGATCCGGCAGCGCGTGGTATTCTGTGTCTTGACGATCTGGTGCAGGGTTTCGCCCATGCCATGCAGGCGCTGGAATTCGAATGCGGTTTTGTCGGTTGCCATATGCAGGATCGCGGCCACGGTATGCGCGTTGTGCGTCGCGAATTGCGGATAAATCCGATCGGTCATTGCCAGCAGTTTCCGGGCATTGGCAATGTAGGACACGTCGGTGATCGGCTTGCGGGTAAAGACCGGAAAGGCGGTCATCCCATCCACCTGCGCGCGCTTGACCTCGGTATCCCAGTAGGCGCCCTTGACGAGGCGCACCATGATGCGGCGGTCGTGGCGACTGGCCATGTCATAGAGTGCGTCGATCACGGTTCCGGCGCGCGGGCCATAGGCCTGCACGACCACGCCGAACCCGTCCCATCCGGCAAGCGCCGGTTCGCCGAGGACAAGGTCGATCACGTCGAGCGACAGAGCGAGGCGGTCGGCCTCTTCGGCATCTACGTTCAGACCCATGCCGGCGGATTTCGCCAACAAGGCCAGCGAGCGCAGGCGCGGGACGAGATCGGACATCACGCGGGCCTCTTGTGCCACCTCGTAACGCGGATGCAGGGCAGAGAGCTTGACGGAAATCCCCGGATTGTCGCGGATGTCTCCGGACGTGCAGGCCGCTGCAATGCCCGAGATCGCGCGCGAGTAGCTGAGGTGATACCGGGCTGCATCCGCCTCGGTGCGGGCGGCTTCGCCCAGCATGTCATAGCTGTAGGTATATCCCTTGGCCTCCATGCCGGCGGCGCGTTTCATCGCCGAGTCGATGGTTTCGCCCAGCACGAACTGACGGCCCATTTCCTTCATGGCGCGGGTGGTGGCGGTGCGGATCACCGGTTCGCCCAGTCGTTTCACGGCACCGCGCAGGGCACGCACGGGGCTTGGCCGGTCATCGTCCAGCACCTTGCCGGTCAGCATCAGCGCCCAGGTCGAAGCATTCACCAGCGACGACGAGGAGTGGCCGAGGTGCTTGCCCCAGTCACTTGGCGCGATCTTGTCCTCGATCAGCGCATCGATCGTGTCGGCATCGGGCACGCGCAGCAACGCCTCGGCGAGACACATCAACGCGATCCCTTCATCGGTGGACAGGCCATACTCGGCAAGAAACACTTCCATGAGCCCCGGAGCGGTGCTGGCGCGGATGTTGCGCACAAGATCGGCGCCGGCCGCGCAAATCGCGCTGCGGTCGGCCTCGCTCAACCCGGCCTCGGCGATGAGGCGGTCGACAACAGCGGATTCATCCGCGAATTTTTCGGCATCGATGCGGTGACGAAGGGAAAGGGGTGCGTTCATGTCTGGCCTCCGGGTTGTCTGCGCAATATATCGGGTGGAATGCGGGCAAGCTGCCCGATTATACAGTTTTCGCGGGCGAACGGCCTGAAAAATGAGTGTACTGCAATGCAAAAAGACCTTTCGGGCCTCGACGGATATGATCGCAAGATTCTCGAGGTCCTGTCCCAGGAGGGGCGCCTGAGCATCGCCGATCTCGCGCGGCGAATCGGACTGAGCAAATCCCCGACGCAGACCCGCCTTCGGCGGCTGGAGCGTGACGGGATCATCACCGGCTATCGGGCCCTGATCGACCCCATTCGCCTAGGGCTGGATCACGTGGCGTTTGTCGAAGTGCGCCTGCATGACACCCGAGAAGCGGCGCTGGCTGCATTCAACGCCGCCGTGGCAAAGATCGGCGAGATCGAGCAGGTTCATCTCATAGCGGGGAAATTCGACTATCTCATGAAGATCAGGACCCGGTCCATGACCGAATACCGGATCGTTCTGGCCGAAAAGATCTCCACGCTGCCCCACGTGGCCGGCACCTCGACCTATGTCGCGATGCAGGCGGTCAAGGAGGATGCGTCACTCGCGCCGCTCGGCAATGTGAAGTGATCCATCCATGACAGTCAGCCGCAGGACGGCAAGCGCATTGGCGGGCGGCCTGGTGGAATTGGGACAGGATTCGCAGTCCGGTTACGCCGAGACGGAATATTATAGCATTTCGCAACAAACCTGAATCACCCAACGCTGTCTGAAATCAAGGATTTCAATGCGTTGGGTGATACCAGATGTCTCAAGTCAATCGCGAAACGCTTTAACTGAACGCAACCCGCACAATCCGGCCCAAGGGTCGTTGAGGTGCCCGAAGCGTTGCAGTAACAATGGCCTGCATGCGGGCGTGATGGAATGGTAGACATATCAGACTTAAAATCTGAAGGGCCTATGCCCGTGTGGGTTCAAGTCCCACCGCCCGCACCATTTCAAGAACAGGTTATATGAAGCGGCTCGACTGGGTCGCTTGGATTGGGTGAAAGCCACGAGGGTGACCCGGCACGTCGTAAGGTGCCGGGCGCGACCAGAACTTTCATATGGCTTCGGCTTTGCGCCCGATCAGCAGCAGCTGAACGGATAGGTGCGGCCGGTATCCTGGTAGGATGTGATGGCGATGCCTTGCAGTTCGACCGGCGGGGCAGGCGGAATGCAGAGCGTCAGCTTCATGTGCGGCAATGCCGCCCACGGATCACGCTCTTCATCTGGCGAATTTGTCGCCTGTGTCGGGTCGAACCTGGCGTCATCCGGTGCGTCTTCGATAGTCAGATCCAGATCATCCATCAGGTGATAGCCGAACTTCTCGCGGATGGCGGTTCGCGGGTCTGCCTTGAGCTGGGCGTGAAACTCGGCATCTTCCCAGGCAAGTGCGATGGCGCGCGGCCAGATCACCTGCCAGTGCAGCGTCGATTCCAGCGCACCGGGTTTTGAATCGTGCCCAAGCGCATTGTCCGAGTCTTTCAGAAACCATGTCATTTCGTTTCACCTTCCCAGTTGTTGATCCTACGAGCTATGTTGCGGTGCCGGTCTGACGTGCCGGCGTCTGGCTTGACGTCGTCGCAAGCGTTTCGAGTTTGGCAAGCGCAAAGGCGGGGAGTTCGACCTTTTCGTTGTCGATCAGGTCTTGCAGATGCGCCTGCGCGTCTGAAGTGTCCGCTTCGGTTTCAAGGCAGAGCAGGTCGACTGTCGCCAGCGCATCGAGCATCCGCGCACCCGATTGCCGTGCATGCCGGCTTGCCTCCAGCAGGTGCGCGCTGGCCTTGTCAGGATCGGCTTCTATACGGGCCTGAAGACGCAGAAGTTGCGGCAGCCAATAGGCCTCGCCCGTGTTGCGCGCCTGATGGAGCGCCACGTCGAGAATTTGTTGCGCCGTCTCAAGATTGCCTGCATCGATCGCGTTCTCGACGCCGAGGCTGCGATAATAGGTCATCCCGAGCTGCGCGCCGATCATGTTGTGGATTTCGTAGATTTCCTGCGAGGCCGCGACATCGCCTTTGGCCCAGTTGGCAATCATCGCGATATACGAGGTTGGCGTGCTGACGCCCATCCGGTTGCAGTATTCCAGCGCTTCGGCCGCCTCTTCGGCGACCTCTTCGCGCAGGCCGTTCTGTTGCTTGAGCATGATCCGGTAGAGCAGCGACATGCCAATCGTATTGGTGTGATTGAGTTCCCTGGCATGCGATACGGCCTGGTCCACCGCGACATCCGCTTCGGTCCTGCGTCCTGTCATCCAGAGCACCTGCGACAGCGTCGCCCGACTGTAGCTGAGTGAATCCATGCCGTACATCGCACCGTGCATGGAGTGGAGCGCGGCATCGTAGAGTTCGATACACCGCAGCAGGTCCGTTTCGGCAGCAGGCAGATTGCCCTCGATCCAGCTGCACTGGCTCAGGGGGGGAAGACCGGCGACCAGCTGGCTGCCGTCACCGATCTGCTCGGCGAGCGTGACAAAGCGTTCGGCGACATCGCGGGCCTGCTTGCGTTCGGATCGCACGTGGTGAAACAGGTTCAGACCCCAAAGATTGGGGAAGGCTTCCGGCTGGTCGCCATGCTGTTCGAGCAACGCCAGCGCCCGGCTCGTGCTTTCTTCTATGTCCGGCGCCGAATACCCCTGCGATTGCATCAGGGCAGGGGTCAGAATGCCCTGTATCTTGAGTTCCAGGCGGCATCGGTCGGGATCGTCGGGAAGCTGCGCCACCCAGTCCAGGCATTTGCGGGCATGCGCGACCGCGTCGGAATTGGCAGAGCGGACCAGCGCCCCCATACCCGCGGCCAGACCGAATTCGATGGCGCGCTCATGCTCTCCCGCCTGGCCCAGGTGGTGCGCCATGATTTCCGGCTGGCTGGCGATTTCGTCCGGTCGCGTCGCCTCGTAGGCCTGCGCGATCAGCCCGTGCAGCTCACGCCGCCGACTACGCAACAGGCTGTCATAGGCCGCTTCCTGGATCAGTGCGTGTTTGAAGATCCAGGTTTTCTCGGATTTGTCTTCGACCGGGAAAACCAGTTCCGCCTGCTCGAGCACCGAAATTCCGGCAACCACGATATTGGGGGGTTGGCCGCAGACGTGCGACAGCAGGTCAAGGCTGAATTCGCGGCCGACAACCGCGCCGATCTGCGCCAATTCCTTGGCGGTGGCGACCCGGTCGAGGCGGGCCATCAGCGAATCTTGCAACGTGGTGGGTATCTCGGATTCAATCGAATTGCGTTTCACTTGTAAAACCCCATTTTCCTCGCTGATGGCTTCGGATTCCATCAGACTCTTGGTCAACTCTTCAAGAAATAGTGGATTGCCTTCGGCCTGTGACAGGATATGCGCGGCCAACTCCTTGGAAAGGGATTTGCCGCCGGTCAGGCTGTGCGTCAGTTCTATCGCTGCTTCGCCGCTGATCCCGCTCAGGTGCAGCGTCTTGACGTCAGGCGCATTGGCGATCGTCAGACCCTCGGCGGTACGGGTTGTGGCCACGTGAAATATCGGGGCGTTCCGAAGCCCGGCGAGCAAAGGTTCAAGTATCTCGAGCGTACTGCTGTCGGCCCAGTGCAGGTCTTCGAACAGAATGAGCAGGGGCGTGGCCGCTGCCCGGCCCGCCAGCAACCGGGCAAGCCCGCGCGCGAGGCCGGCGCGCTGGATCTGTGGCGATTCCGTGGGGGGCTGGTAGAGCCCCTCGGCGGGGATTCCCAGTGTCGATGCAAATACCTCCGTTGCGGAGACCATGTTGTGGCGTTCGAGATAGTCTTTCAGCGTCGCGAAACGCGTCTTCGCATCATCGCTCCGGGACCAGCCGAACAGGCCCTCGGCCAGCCTCTTGAACGGGCGCAGGGCCGAGTTGGCGAATTGCGGATGGCAGGCCAGTTCGATCACCTCATGCGGGGTCTCGGAAATCCGCTCGACCAGTTCGGCAATCAGCCGCGACTTGCCGATACCTGCTTCTGCGACCAGCAGGCCGGATTCCAGGTGCCCCGCGCAACAGGCATTCCATTGCGCGACCAGCGCCTCCAGTTCCTTTTCACGCCCCAGCAGGGGGGACAGGCTGCGCCCTTCCCGCGTGGCGCGAAAGCGGCTGGCAACCTCGTGTTCGGCGTTGACGGCAAAGCACTCGATGGGTTCGTCAAATCCCTTGAGATCGTGATCGCCTATCGACGAACATGCGAAAAGCCCCTTGAGCAGTTGATAGGTGCTGTTGGAAATCACCATCTGATCCGGATTGGCGAGTGATTGCAGGCGCCCCGCGAGGTTCGGGGTTTCCCCCACCACCTGCCGTTCCTGCGAGTCGCCGCTGCCGATCAGGTCGCCGACGATGACCATGCCCGTTGCCGCCGCGACGCGACAGGAAAGTTGCACATCCGGCAGCGGGGTCAGGCGATTGACCTCCCGGATCAGTTCCAGTCCGCAACGGGCCGCGTGCTCCGCCGAATGCTCGGCGGCACTGGGATAGCCGAAATAGGCAAGGATCCCGTCGCCCATGTATTTGGCGATCGTTCCGTTGTGCTTTTCAATGATCGCTGCGCAGCACGTCTGATAGGCCCCGACCACCGTGCGCAGGTCTTCGACATCATGGGAAGCCGAGAGCGCCGTCGAGCCCACCAGATCCACGAACATGACCGTCAACTGGCGGCGTTCGGGCCCTGCGACCGGTATGATGTCGTGCCTCGCCACATCCGCCGCGCGTACTGCCTTGAGAAACCGCTTGCGTTCTCCGAGGTTCAGCCGCAGTTCGCCAAGGTCTTCCGCCGTAAGGTCGGCGATGACATCCATGTCGATTCCATTGGCGACGAAATCATCAAATCGGTGCCCCAACCCGACACCGGCCAGAAAGTCATTTAGTTCCGTAGACATCGTATCCCTAGTCATTCCATCCGCGTCCCGCCCCTTTTCGGGCGCAGATCTGTAGTTTAGTAAGAGATTAGCGGATAAACTAATGCGTGTATACATACAGTGCCATGAATGGCTGAACGAAATACGATCACTTCCCCGGAGTTTGTCTGCCTCTCAAGCGACCTGCGGGTCTTTGCCGCGCCGGATGGCGGGGCTTTTCTGGTATCTGAACGAGGCAGCCAGCACAGTGCATCGCCACTTGTCTCTGCGGTTCTTGCCTGTGCGGACGGAACGCGCGCAGCGGCGCAGATCGTCGCGGATTTGCCGAACTTCCCGACCGCACAGGTGTTGTTTGCACTGAGCAGACTTCGGGCGCAGGGCATCGTCGAGATCCGCTCCGAGGCCCGGCCCTGCGCGTCCGACGCGAACTGGGCGTCGCGGCAGATCGGCCCGGTGCATCTGGTGTCGGATAACAGGGCCGCTCTTTCGATCATGTGCGATGTTCTCGCGGCGGGCAGTCTTGTCGACGTGGCGCCGGTCTCGCTCATTCTGTGTTCGGACTATCTTGCCCCGATCATGACACAGGCCGCCGGGCGCGGGACACCGTGGTTGCCGGTCAAGCTGGTTGGGCCACGCAGCTATTTCGGGCCGCATTTCGGTCATGGTCCCTGTCTGTCCTGCCTGCGCCGACGCATGCGGCTGAACCGGCCGATCGAGAGCTGGGCGGCCAGCCTGTCACTGGTGCAAATCGCGCGTCCTGCTGCAGAACACCTGCCGCCGTCACGACTGGCGAGGGAAACCGCCGGGGCGGTCCTTGCCTATCTGCGCGATCCTGAACCCGCCTTGCAGCATGTAGTGGAGCTTGGCACAGAGGGGCGCCGCGATCATGAAACTGTCTGCACCTGCGCGTGCGGCACATCAGGATCGATGGATCTGCGCGATGAAACCCCGGTGCGCCGGAGCCTTGGCGGATACAGGGGCCGCAGCGCCGAAGATGTCGTGCGGTCGCTGCGCCCGCTGGTGAGCGACCTCACCGGGCTTGTCAGCAGCGCCGGTCCACTGGACACGCGCGCGGCGGCAGGCGCGGGCGACACCACGCGACATGTTTGGGCGGCGTCCTATCCGATCGTTCCACGGTCCGCATCGCCCGACGCCGATGCCTTCCACGGCGTGGCTCTGGGCAAGGGTCTCACCGGGGCGCAGGCCGAGGCCAGCGTGTTGTGCGAATCGGTGGAGCGCATGTCGGCGCAATTCCCCGACGGGCATCCGACGCGCCGTGCCACGCTGGACACGATCGGCGCGGACGCTGTTCATCCCAATTCACTCTGGCAGTTCAGTGCGGCGCAGTTCCGCGACCGGGACAGATGGAATGCGCTCAGCGGCGATGACCGGCGTCACGTACCCGTGCCGCTGGCGGCGGATCGCGAACTGGACTGGGTGCAGGTGTGGTCGGTGACCGAGGATCGTGTGAAATGGATGCCGCGCGAGTTGTGTTTCGCCAACGCGCCAGAGCCGCGCTATGGCCGGTTCGATCCCAATGGCTGTGCTGCAGGATCGACGCGTATCGAGGCGGCGCTGCAGGCGTTTCTGGAGCTTGTCGAACGCGACAGTATCGCAATCTGGTGGTATAACCGCATACCGCGTCGGGGGCTCGACCCGCTGTCGGTTGCGGACGTGCGGGTCAGAACCCTGGCGCAGGGCTTCCTCGATCAGGGGTGGGAGTGCTGGCTGCTCGATGTCACGGCAGACCTGGACATACCGTGTCTCGCGGCGATTGCGCGGGCCAGGAGCGATGGGCGCTGGTGCATCGGTTTTGGTTGCCATTTCGACAGTGAAATCGCAATAGAACGTGCGATGACCGAACTCGCGCAATTGTTCCGTGCAAATGGCCGGGACGGTCAACCGCCCTGGGACACCGGTGCAGCAAGGGACGACGCGTTCCTCTTTCCGCATGGCGAGGCGGTATTGACGGACGCCCCGGTGGGCGATCTGGCGACGTTGGGCGCGCTGTTTGACTGGTCTGTCAAAAGGCTGGCGCAGAATGGGATCGAAACCTTGATTCTCGACCAGACCCGCCCCGAGACCGGGTTGCCGGTGGTCAAGGTCTTTGCCCCGGGGCTGCGTCATTTCTGGCCCCGCTTCGGACCGGGTCGCCTTTTCGATGTGCCGGTGCAGATGGGTTGGCGCGCGAACCCACTGAGCGAAGAGTACCTGAATCCGGCACATCTTTTCCTGTAGGGGCCGGGATCAACCCGATTGCAGTGTGCGCGTTTTTCTGTTTCCTTGCCAACAGGTTGACAACAAAGAGGGGCGGCTGCCGTGCGCAACGGGTTCTGGATTTTCGACGCGGATCGTCACGTGCACGAACCGCTGGATCTGTGGCAGGAATACCTGCCCTCGGGCATGTCCGATTACGTTCCGACACTGGCCTATCTCGACCGTGGCGAGCCGCTGTCCGAACGCATGACCGTGGCTCGACCTGCGGGGCCTCTGCACCTGCCTCCCGATCTCTTGGTGGCGGGCGAACCGGTCATGGACATATCCAGGAGCGCGAAGATCGAAATCGCGGCCGCTGCGGTCGATCGCCCCGAAGACCTGGCGCTTGGTGCCACCGCATCGGGACATCTGGGCGCAATGGACAAGGACGGCATCGACGCGGCGCTCCTGCTGCCCTCCTATGCCGGGTATCTCGTGGCGATGCCGCATCGCGATCCCCGTGTCGCGGCGGCGTTCGCCGATGCGTATAACCGCTGGCTCGCCGATCTCTGCTCTGCCGATCCCGACCGCTTGCGCGGCGCGGCGCTGATTGCTCGCTACCAACCCGAGGCGATGATCGACCAGGCCCGGTTTGCGCTCGCGCAGGGGTGGAACACGGTGGTCGTTCGGCCGAACCCGATTGCGGGCCGCTTGCTGGGCGATCCTGCGGACGCCCCGTTCTGGACGTTCTGCGCCGAGAACGGCTTGCGGGTTGCGGTCCACGAAGCCGCGCATGCGCGTACGACCACGGCTGGCGCGGACCGGTTTTCATCGCGTTTTTCGCAACACGCGTGTTCGCATCCGATGGAGCAGATGATGGCGTTTCTGTCGCTGCTCGAAAGCGGAACATTCGAACGCAACAAGGACCTTCGGGTCGCGTTTCTCGAGGCCGGTGCGGGGTGGATGGTGCATTGGCTCTGGCGTCTGGACGAGCTTGAATATGCCCATCTCGCCGGCGAGGTCGCCGCGACCATCCGCAGGAAACCCTCCGAGTATTTCAAGGCGCAATGCACCATCGGTTTCGAACCCGACGAGCCGTTGCTGAACGAAACGATTGCCTATCTCGGCGAAGACCACCTGATGTTCGGCAGCGACTTCCCGCATCTTGATCATGGCGATGACATTGTCGCCGAGGCGCTCGCGCTCGACTTGCCCGAGGCCCGCCTGCGCGGGGCAATGGGTGAAAACGCACGCAGGTTTTTCGGGATCGGCTGACGCGCGGGGCTCGGCGGCACCGGCGACGCATGTCGGTCGCGTCAGATATCCTTGCGCGCCGACATCGCCGCCATGATGGTGCCGTCATCGAGATAATCGAGCTCGCCACCGATCGGAACGCCCTGCGCCAGCGAGGTGAGGCGGACCTGTCCATCCAGCTGATCGGCGATGTAGTGCGCCGTGGTCTGCCCGTCGACCGTCGCATTCAGCGCCAGGATCACCTCCGTGATGCCTTCGCTTGTCACCCGGTCGATCAGGCGCGGGATACGTAATTGTTCCGGTCCGATCGCGTCAAGTGCCGAGAGCGTGCCGCCAAGGACGTGATAGCGCCCCCTGAACACCCCCGAGCGTTCCATCGCCCAGAGATCGGCGACATCCTCGACCACGCATAATTCGCCGGTGGCGCGTTTTTCGGCGGTGCAGATGTCGCAGATATCGGTGGTGCCCACGTTACCGCAGTTGAGACATTCCCGCGCCGTTTCCGCGACAACCTGCAAGCTGTCCGCCAAGGGCGTGAGCAGCAGCGCGCGTTTGCGGATCAGGTGCAGAACCGCGCGCCGCGCCGATCGCGGGCCAAGACCGGGCAGTTTCGCCATAAGCTCGATCAGATTGTCGATATCTCGGGTGCTTGACATTGCAGGGTATCCGGAGCCGGGCAGGCACGTCGCGGCGTCGGCGTCCGCGTGATCAGAATGGCAGCTTCATGTCCTTGGGCAGACCCATGCCTTCGGTCAGCTTGGCCATTTCTTCCTGCGCCTTGTCGCTGGCCTTCTGCTGGGCGTCCTTGATCGCGGCAAGGATCAGGTCCTCGACGACTTCCTTGTCATCGCTGTTGAAAATCGACGGGTCGATGTCGAGCGATTTCAGCTCGCCCTTGCAGGAACAGACCGCCTTAACCAATCCGGCGCCGGATTCGCCCGTGACGGTCTGGCTGTGCATGTCTTCCTGCAGCTGGGTCATCTTGGTCTGCATTTCCTGCGCGGCCTTCATCATCTTGGCCATGTCGCCAAGCCCGCCGAGTCCCTTGAGCATGTGATTTCTCCTGAATTGCTTGCTGCACAGATACGCGTCCCGGGTCCCGCTCACAAGGGGCGGAACGGATCCGGGCCGGCAGGCAGCGGTGCGCGTCACCCGTCCTCGAACGGATCCCATTCGTCCTCGACTTCGGGAAGGGCCTCGGCGCTGGCGGCGGCCGCAATCTGTTCCGGGGTACGGATATCGGTGATCCGGGCCTTGGGGAAACGGGAGATCACCGCCTGCACCAGGGGATGCGCCTCGGCCTCTTCCCGCAATGCGTTTTCCGCCTGATCCCGTATGTCGGCGATCGTCGGCGCACCGCCCTTGGCGCTCACGCTGATCGCCCAGCGATTTCCGGTCCAGCCCTGCAACCGCGTCCCAAGGCGTTGGGCGAGATCCGGCGGCGCGCCATCGGCGGGCGAGAATTCGATCCGTCCGGGTTGATAGCTGATCAGCCTGAGACCGGATTCGACCTCTACCAACAGCTTCACATCCCGGTTCGCGCGGATCAGTTCGACGACATGCTCGAAGGTCGGAAACCGCGCCAGCGCGCTCTCGGGTGCCACTGCGGGTGCTGTCCGGGTGTTACCGGTGCCGCTCACCCGGGCCGAGGCGACAGCCGAGGCCCCCCCGCCCGCCGCAGGCGAACTTGCGCCCTGCGCAAGGCCCCCGTTTCCACCGGGAGAAGATGGCGGGCTGTTCTGGAGCTTGCGTATCAGTTCCTCCGGGCTTGGCAGGTCAGCCACATGTGTCAGCCGGATGATCGCCATCTCCGCCGCCATCATCGCATTGGGCGCCGCCGCAACCTCTTCCAGCGCCTTGAGCAGCATCTGCCACATGCGCGACAGAACCCGAAGCGACAGGCTGTCGGCCATCGCGCTGCCGCGCGCGCGCTCATCCGGCGCAACCGTCGGGTCCTCTGCCGCGTCCGGGGTGATCTTGACCACCGACACCCAATGGGCGATCTCGGCCAGATCGCGCAGAACCGCCATCGGGTCCGCACCTTCGGCATATTGCGTGCCCAGCTCGTTCAGCGCCGCCGCAGCATCGCCTTTCAGGATCATGTCCATCAGGTCGAGAACCCGGCCACGATCCGCCAGCCCCAGCATCGCGCGCACCTGTTCGGCGGTGGTCTCGCCCGCGCCATGGCTGATTGCCTGGTCAAGCAGCGATGTGGCGTCGCGCGCCGATCCTTCCGCCGCGCGGGTGATCAGGGCCAGGGCGTCGTCGGTGATCGCCGCACCTTCGCTGGCCGCGATCCGTTGCAGCAGGGCAATCATGTCCTCCGGTTCGATCCGGCGCAGATCGAAACGCTGGCAACGGCTCAGCACGGTAACCGGCACCTTGCGGATTTCGGTCGTGGCAAAGATGAATTTCACATGCGCCGGCGGTTCCTCGAGCGTCTTCAGCAGCGCGTTGAAGGCGCTGGACGAGAGCATGTGCACTTCGTCGATGATATAGATCTTGTAGCGTGCCGACGCCGCCCGGTAGCGCACGCTGTCGATGATTTCGCGGATGTCATTGACGCCTGTACGACTGGCCGCGTCCATTTCCATCACATCGACATGACGCCCTTCCATGATCGCGGTGCAATGTTCGCATTTGCCACAGGGTTCGGTTGTTGGTCCGCCATTGCCGTCGGGCCCGATACAGTTCATCCCCTTCGCGATGATCCGCGCGGTCGTGGTTTTGCCGGTGCCTCGAATGCCGGTCATGACAAAGGCCTGCGCGATGCGGTCGGTGGCAAAGGCATTCTTGAGCGTGCGCACCATCGCATCCTGCCCGACAAGGTCGGCAAAGGTCTCGGGCCGGTATTTGCGCGCCAGAACCTGGTAGGCAGGGGCGTCTGTGTCGGTCATGGGCAGTCCTATCGGATTCGGAGTCCGCCAGAGCGTAGTCGGCAGCGGTGGAGAGGTCCATGCCGCACGAACGATCCCGTCGCAGAGGCGTTCGAGCGACCGGTGGCAGGGCACCGCCGTCGGAATACCGCGTGGTCAGCGTGGCAAGATGTTGTTTTTCTGTGACCAGCCGGATGATAATGTTACATGGCCGGGTGGTTAGCGAGGAGTGCGGGATGCGTTTGCGTGGGGTCAGAAGCAGCAGGAACGTCGAGGATCGACGTCATAGTGGCCGGGGACGCGGCAGGACGGTTGGCCGAATAGGCGGTGTCGGTTTGTTGCTGGTGCTGGCCGTCGGCTATTTCGCGGGCATCGATGTGACCCCTCTGCTGACCCGGCAACCGGCCAGCAACGAGCCCTATGTTGCCAGACCCGGAGAAGAGCAGGAGGCCGAATTTGCCGCGCGTGTGCTCGCGACCACCGAAGAGGTCTGGACCGCAATCTTTCGCGATGAATTCGGCGCGACCTACAACCCTCCGGTCATGGTGCTGTTTTCCGGAGTCACGCAAAGCCCCTGTGGCGGTGCATCCGGCGCGACCGGACCGTTCTATTGTCCGGCTGACCAAAAGGCCTATCTCGACCTCGCATTTTTTTCCACGATGTCGCAGCAACTGGGCGCGCGCGGGGATTTCGCCGCAGCCTACGTGATTGCACATGAGGTTGCGCATCACGTGCAGAACCAGGTCGGCATTCTCGGCAAGGTCAACGCGGCGCGCCAGCAAGCTTCGGAGGTCGAGGCCAACGCCCTGACGGTGCGCCTCGAATTGCAGGCGGACTGCCTGTCCGGCGTCTGGGCCGCCGCTGTGGGCGCGCTGATGGAACCGGGCGATCTGCAAGAGGCGCTGAACGCGGCAAACATGATCGGGGATGATCGCCTGCAACGGCAGGCCGGACAGGTGCCGCGGCCCCATACCTTTACGCATGGCACCTCGGCGCAGCGCGAACGCTGGTTCCGGCGCGGCTATGACGATCGCAATATCGCGGCCTGCGACACGTTCGGGACAGACCGGCTTTGAGCACTCGTCAAAATCGGGCCGCTCGTCTAGACAGGCACCATGTCACAGATTGAATCGCTTTTCGTCACCCGTCTCTATCGCGCAGCCCTGAATGAATTCGGGGACATCCCTGCCGATGAGCTCGAAACCTCTTGCCTGTCGATTGCAGAAGATGATGAGGCCGGGCAGGACTGGTGCGAGGAGAACGGCTATCCGGGCTACACGTCCTATGCCTCGCTCAGCGACCTGCCGTGGCGCTTTCCGGTCTTTGGCGACCTCGTGGCGGCGCTGGATCGGCATGTGGCGGCGTTTGCAGAGGATCTGGAATTTGATCTGGATGGACGGGATCTCAAACTTGAAGACATCTGGATCAATATCCTGCCCGAGGGCGGCATGCACGCCAGCCATATCCACCCGCATTCGGTGATCAGCGGAACCACCTACGTGTCGATGCCCGAGGGCGCCAGCGCGCTCAAGCTCGAGGACCCCCGCTCGGCCCGCATGATGGCCGCGCCAACGCGGCTCAAGGATGGGCGACGCGAATTGCAGCCGTTTATCTACGTGACGCCCAAGGTTGGCGACGTGTTGCTGTGGGAAAGCTGGCTGCGCCACGAAGTGCCGATGAACATGTCCGAGAATGAACGGATCAGCGTGAGCTTCAACTACGGCTGGGCCTGACCGCCGGACCGGCGCTCGTCCTGCTGTTTCAGCATCGTTTCGATCTGGGCCAGACGCTCGAGCACTTCGTCGCGATAGGTTCCGGTTTCGGCATCCGCTTCGGCCTGATGGGCGTCCTGCATCGAGTTGACGATCAGACCCACCACGAGGTTCACAACCACGAAAGTCGTCGTCAGGATGAAGGGAATGAAAAACGCCCAGGCATAGGGATAGACCTCCATCACCGGACGAACGATTCCCATCGACCAGCTTTCCAGAGTCATGACCTGGAACAGCGAATAGGCCGACAGGCCGATCGTGCCGAACCAGTCCGGAAAGGCCGCACCGAACAGCTTGGTCGCCATGACCGCGCCGATGTAAAAGATCAGTCCCGTCAACAGGAACACCGAACCCATGCCGGGCAGCGCGATGATCAGACCCTCGACGACGCGCCGCAGGTTGGGCGCGACCGACAGCACGCGGAACAGCCGCAATATCCGCAGGGCGCGGAGTACCGACAGACCCTGCGCGGCCGGGATCAGCGAAATCCCGACGATGACAAAATCGAAGAGGTTCCAGCCATCCCGGAAGAACCGCAGCCTCTGAACATAGATCTTGGCTGTCAGTTCGACGACGAAAATCGCGAGGCAGAGCCCGTCCAGGAACAGTATGACCGGACCGGCGACGCCCATCACCGTTTCTGATGTTTCCAGCCCCAGCAGAACCGCATTGAAGAGGATCACGCCAAGGATGAAGTTGCGAAAGCGCCGATCCGCGAGGATGGATGCTATTCGGCCTTGCGCGACCGGATTGGGCGTTGTGTCTGTCATGGCGGCACATATGGGTCGGTTCCCGCGCAGTGACAAGAAGGTTCCACGCACTTGCGCACCGCCGACGCGGAAAACCGCAAACACGGCTACGCGTAAAGGTGCGCGACGGGACAACGTCTTCGTCGAACCGCTCTGGCCGACGATCAGATATGAGGCGGTCTATCCGAGTGCCTGTAAAACCGCGTCGGCGCCCCGGAAGGGCTTGGGCCAATCTCTGGCGTGCTAGGCGGCGTCTGGATTTAACCGATCCACGCCATGGCGCATGCGAGATCGACGAAGGCATTGAATGAGCTGATGGTCTTTTCGCAGCGCAGGGCGATCCGGCGGAAGCGTTTGATCCGATTGAAAAAAACACTCTAATAGGTGTTTAGTCCCGGAGTGTGGTGGCTCGGATCAACAATGAAAGGATCCGGCTCTTTTGTCGATATTTTGCAGATGTATTCGAATGGTGTGAGGCCCTTCAGCGTCTTCAAACTGCGTGCATAGT
>JAUIIJ010000047.1 GCA_030431825.1 Alphaproteobacteria bacterium | reverse complement strand
CGCCCGGTGAAGCCAAGCCCCCGACCCTGTACAAATCGGCATGCGCCTGCGGTCGATTCGCCGTGTGACCGCGACATGCGCCCCGGCCCCGAGCCGCAGAATCCGCATTTCGCGCTGCTCTGCTTGCGTGCGAACAATCTATCGCAGCGGGCTTCGCGGCAGGTTGACCCCGGGGCAACATCAGGCGTGCGGACGCATTCGCGATCAGTTAACAGTCAATGCGTTGCACCTACACAAGAAAATGTGAACAGCGGCAAAAAATTTACAAAAACTGAAAGTGTGTCGAAAATCATTTACAAACTAATCGTTCTATTCCCGTAAGTTATTTCCATATTTTCAGTTTCAGTTATTATTTGTGGCGAGGAGTATCGGGCGTTAACGTCCCGGAACGGGCGAGCCAAAGCCCCGCATCAATGTCAGAGGGAGGAGCCTCGTATGAGCACAACAGCACCATCGGACGCCGCCACGCAACGGCCATACGCCCCGTCGCAGGACGTCATCGCCAACGCGCATGTCAATGCCGCGAAATATGACGAGATGTATGCCGCCTCGATCAACGATCCGGACGCGTTCTGGGGCGAGCAAGGCAAGCGGATCGACTGGATCAAGCCCTACACCCAGGTAAAGGACGTCAATTTCAGCCTGGGCAATGTCGGGATCAACTGGTTCGCGGATGGTACGCTGAACGTGTCGGCCAACTGTATCGATCGCCACCTCGAAGCCCGCGGCGATCAGACCGCGATCATCTTCGAACCGGACGATCCGAACGAAGCGGCGCAGCACATCACGTATTCCGAACTGCACCGCCGCACCTGCCGGATGGCGAACATTCTCGAAACCATGGGAGTGCGCAAGGGCGACCGGGTCATCATCTACCTCCCGATGATCCCCGAGGCCGCCTATGCCATGCTGGCCTGCGCGCGTATCGGCGCGATCCACTCCATCGTCTTTGCGGGCTTTTCGCCCGATGCGCTGGCGGCCCGCGTCAACGGTTCGGACGCCAAGGTCATCATCACCGCCGACGAAGCGCCGCGCGGTGGCCGCAAGACTCCGCTGAAATCCAACGCCGACGCCGCCCTCCTGCATTGCAAGGACACGGTGAAATGCCTGGTTGTCAGGCGCACCGGCGGCCAGACCACCTGGATCGATGGCCGCGACTATGACTACAACGAAATGGCGCTTGAGGCGGATGACTACAGCAAGCCCGCCGAGATGAACGCCGAGGATCCACTGTTCATCCTCTACACATCGGGTTCGACCGGCCAGCCCAAGGGCGTGGTCCACAGCACCGGTGGCTACCTGGTCTACGCCGCGCTGACGCATGAAGTGGTGTTCGACTACCATGATGGCGACGTTTACTGGTGCACTGCGGATGTGGGCTGGGTCACCGGGCACAGCTATATCGTCTATGGCCCGCTCGCCAACGGCGCCACCACCCTGATGTTCGAGGGCGTGCCGACCTACCCTGACGCCAGCCGCTTCTGGCAGGTCTGCGAAAAGCACAAGGTGAACCAGTTCTACACCGCCCCCACCGCCATCCGCGCCTTGATGGGCCAGGGCACCGAGTTCGTCGAGAAATGCGATCTCTCGAGCCTGCGCATTCTTGGCACCGTGGGCGAACCGATCAATCCGGAAGCGTGGAACTGGTACAATGACGTGGTCGGCAAGGGCAATTGCCCGATCGTCGACACCTGGTGGCAGACCGAGACCGGCGGCCACATGATGACCCCGCTGCCCGGCGCACATGCGCTCAAGCCCGGCGCGGCGCAGAAACCGTTCTTTGGCGTACATCCGGTCGTGCTCGACCCGCAATCGGGCGAGGAAATTACCGGCAATGACGTCGAGGGCGTGCTGGCGATCAAGGACAGCTGGCCCGGCCAGATGCGCACGGTCTGGGGCGATCACGAGCGGTTCGAAAAGACGTATTTCTCGGACTACAAGGGATATTACTTTTCGGGTGACGGTTGCCGCCGCGACGCGGATGGCGACTACTGGATCACCGGTCGCGTCGACGACGTGATCAACGTATCGGGGCATCGCATGGGCACCGCCGAGGTCGAAAGCGCGCTGGTTGCCCACCCTAAGGTCGCCGAGGCCGCCGTTGTGGGATACCCGCACGACATCAAGGGGCAAGGCATCTATTGCTATGTCACCCTGATGAATGGCGTGGAGTCCAGCGATGAGTTGACCAAGGAACTGCGCACATGGGTCCGCACCGAAATCGGCCCGATCGCGTCGCCCGACGTGATCCAGTGGGCTCCCGGCCTACCCAAGACCCGCTCGGGCAAGATCATGCGCCGTATCCTGCGCAAGATTGCCGAAAACGACTATGGCTCGCTTGGTGACACCTCGACCCTGGCCGATCCGTCGGTTGTCGATGATCTGATCGCAAACCGGGCGGGGTAAAAGACCATGGACGCAGCCACGATGACCAAACCCGCCGTCCTGATCCTGCTGGGCCCTCCGGGCGCGGGCAAGGGTACGCAGGCCCGAATGCTCGAGGAAAAATTCGGCCTTGTCCAACTTTCCACCGGTGATCTTCTGCGCGCCGCCGTTGCCGCTGGCACCGAGGCCGGCAAGGCCGCCAAGGCGGTGATGGAGGCCGGGAAGCTGGTCAGCGACGAGATCGTGGTCAACATCCTGCGTGACCGCCTGGCGCAGCCGGACTGCGCCAGGGGCGTGATCCTCGACGGTTTCCCCCGCACCACGGTACAGGCCAAGGCGCTGGACGCGCTGCTCGCGGAATCCGGACAGAGCATCAACGCGGCGATCAACCTCGAGGTTGACGATGCGGCGATGGTCACGCGCATTTCCGGGCGGTTCACCTGTTGCGACTGTGGCGAGGGCTATCACGATACGTTCAAGGCCCCGGTCGCTGTCGGCAAATGCGACAAATGCGGCAGCACCAACATGAAGCGCCGCGCCGACGACAATGCCGAAACCGTCGCCAGCCGTCTTGTCGCCTATCACGAGCAGACCGCGCCGCTGATCGCCTACTACAAGGCGCGGGACGTGCTCAAATCCATCGACGCAATGGGCGATATCGACACGATTGCCGCCGATCTGGCCGCGATCGTGAAACAGGCCACGGCCTGACAAGACCCGGCCACTGCAACGTTGATGCGGTGGCCATCATCTTTGGAGGAAGAAGGAGGAACCGCCATGGCGGACCAATCAACTCATGCCGCGAGCACCGCTGAGGCCGACAAGGGCTATTGGACGGCGAACGTGCGCATCATTCTGATCAGCCTCGTCATATGGGCGCTGGTGTCTTTCGGGTTCGGCATCCTGCTGCGTCCGATGCTGTCGGGCATTGCCGTCGGAGGGACCGATCTCGGTTTCTGGTTCGCACAACAGGGTTCGATCCTGGTGTTCCTGGCCCTGATCTTTTTCTACGCGTTCCGCATGAACAAGCTCGACGCGGAATTCGGCGTCGAAGAGGAGTAATCACGCATGGATCAGTTTACCATCAACCTGCTGTTCGTGGGCGCCTCCTTTGCGCTTTACATCGGCATCGCGATCTGGGCCCGGGCCGGGTCCACATCGGAATTCTACGCCGCCGGTCGCGGCGTTCACCCTGTCACCAACGGCATGGCGACTGCCGCCGACTGGATGTCGGCCGCCTCCTTCATCTCGATGGCCGGCCTCATCGCCTTTACCGGCTATGACAACAGCTCGTATCTGATGGGCTGGACCGGCGGCTACGTTCTTCTGGCGCTGCTGCTGGCACCCTATCTGCGCAAGTTCGGCAAGTTCACCGTGTCCGAATTCATCGGCGACCGGTTCTACAGCCCGACCGCGCGCTTGGTGGCCGTGATCTGCCTGATCGTCGCCTCCACCACCTACGTGATCGGCCAGATGACCGGCGTTGGCGTGGCCTTTGGCCGCTTCCTGGAGATTTCCAATACGGCCGGCCTGCTGATCGGCGCCTGCGTCGTCTTTGCCTACGCCGTTTTTGGCGGCATGAAGGGCGTGACCTACACGCAGGTGGCGCAATACTGCGTGCTGATCATGGCCTATACCATCCCGGCGGTTTTCATCAGCCTGCAACTCACCGGCAACCCGATCCCGGCCCTCGGCCTGTTCGGCGACTATGCCGCGACGGGTGAGCCGCTGCTGGCCAAGCTGGACGCCATCGTCACCGAACTCGGCTTCAACGAGTATACGTCGCATAACGGCGATACGCTCAACATGGTGCTGTTCACCCTGTCGCTGATGATCGGGACCGCGGGTCTGCCGCACGTGATCATGCGCTTCTTTACGGTGCCCCGCGTTGCCGATGCGCGCTGGTCCGCCGGCTGGGCGCTGGTCTTTATCGCGCTGCTCTATCTGACCGCACCGGCAGTCGGCGCCATGGCCCGTCTGAACATCACCGACATGTTCTGGCCCAACGGCACCAACGCCGAAGCGGTCTCGGTCGAGCAGATCGAAACCGATCCGCGTTATGACTGGATGGCCACCTGGCAGAAAACCGGCCTTCTGGGTTGGGAAGACAAGAATGGCGACGGCAAGATCCAGTACTACAACGACAATTCCGAAACCATGCAGGCCAAGGCGGCGGAGAATGGCTGGGAAGGCAACGAACTGACCAACTTCAACCGCGACATCCTCGTGCTGGCGAATCCCGAAATCGCCAACCTGCCCGGATGGGTCATCGGTCTGGTGGCTGCGGGCGGCCTGGCGGCGGCGCTGTCGACCGCGGCGGGCCTGTTGCTCGCGATCTCCTCGGCCGTCAGCCACGACCTTATCAAGGGTCAGCTGAACCCGTCGATCTCGGAAAAGGGCGAACTGCTCTCGGCCCGGATCGCCATGGCTGCTGCAATCGTGATCGCAACCTATCTGGGCCTCAACCCTCCGGGCTTTGCGGCGCAGACGGTGGCCCTGGCCTTTGGTCTGGCGGCGGCATCGATCTTCCCGGCGCTGATGATGGGCATCTTCTCCAAGAAGGTGAACAACTCGGGCGCGGTCGCAGGCATGCTTGCCGGTCTGATCGTGACGCTGGTCTACATCTTCCTGCACAAGGGCTGGTTCTTCATCCCGGACACCAACAGCTTCAGTGATGCTGATCCGCTGCTGCTGTCGATCAAGTCGACCTCGTTCGGCGCGGTTGGTGCGATGATCAACTTTGCCGTCGCCTACCTGGTTGCGGGCATGACCAAGCCGGTTCCGCAGGACATTGTCGAACTGGTGGAAAGCGTGCGCGTACCACGCGGCGCAGGCGCCGCAACCGCGGATCACTAAGACAAGGGGCCGGGCACTTTCCCCCGACTGTGCCCGTCCCTGCCCGGTCCCGCCCGTCAACTCTCGGGCGGGACCACATTCGTTCCGAGCTCCGGTGCACCATGACCCTGCCAACAGACAAGATTCTTCGATTTCTTCGCTCGGTTCATCCCTATGACAGCCTGGCCGCCGATACGCTTGACGATCTTGCCACACGCTTTCAGGTGATGACGGTCGGCAAGGGCGATCCGATCTATGCGGTCGGCTCACCGATGCAGGGGCTCTATCTGCTTTATGATGGCGAAGTGGAGGTGCGCGACGCGAATGGCAGCCCGGTTTCGCTGCTCGGTGCGCGCAATTCATTTGGCGAGCGCGGCCTGGTCCGCGATGGCAATGCGTTGACCTCGGCGCGCGCCGCGACCGACAGTATCCTGCTGATGTTGCCCCGTGCGGATTTTGACAACCTGATGGCGTCGGAGCGCGCATTTGCACGGTTCTTCGACCGCCGCCGCAATGATACCCGGCGCGGCAGTGATCTCGCGACCAGCCGGGTCAAGACCTTCATGGCCGACACGCCCGTCACCTGCCCCCCGGTCACCGATGTGCAACAGGCGGCGCGCCTGATGCATGACAACCGGATTTCCTCGCTCTGCATCGTCGACGAAGACCGGCTCGCGGGGATCGTCACGACGCGCGATCTGACTGGCAGGGTGCTGGCCCCCGGCCTGCCCTGCACCACCCCCGTGCAGGACGTCATGACCCGCGATCCGCTCACATTGTCGCCATCCGCCATCGGTTCGGACGTGCTGCACGCAATGATGGAGCATCGCATCGGCCATATCCCGATCGTCGAGGCCGGGCAGCTTGTCGGGATCGTGACCCAGACCGACCTGACGCGTTTCCAGGCGGTCAGTTCCGCCGAACTGGTCAGTGCCATAGCCCGCTCGGACAGCGCCGACGAGATGGCCCGTGTCACCGCCGAAATACCGCGCCTGCTGGTCCAGCTGGTTGCCGGTGGAAACCGGCACGAGGTGGTTACGCGGCTGATCACCGATATCGCCGATACCGCAACCCGCAGGTTGCTGCATCTGGGTGAAGAGAAACTCGGCCCGCCGCCGGTTCCCTATCTCTGGCTCGCCTGTGGTTCGCAGGGGCGGCAGGAACAGACCGGGGTTTCGGATCAGGACAATTGCCTCATCCTCGATGACGCGGTGACGCCCGAGCAGATGCCCTATTTCGCCGATCTCGCCCGGTTCGTATCCGACGGGCTTGACACCTGCGGCTATTACTACTGCCCCGGCGACATGATGGCGACCAACCCGCGCTGGTGCCAACCCCTGCGCGTCTGGCGCCAGTATTTCCAGGGATGGATCGCGACACCTGACCCACAGGCCCAGATGCTGGCCAGCGTGATGTTCGACCTGCGCGCCATCGGAGGCGACAACTCGCTGTTCGAAGGGTTGCAGAAAGACACCTTGCATGCCGCCAGCCGCAATTCGATCTTCGTGGCGCATATGGTTGCCAACTCGCTCAAGCACACGCCGCCGCTTGGCCTGTTGCGGGGGTTTGCCACGATCCGGTCGGGCGAACATCGCAACACGATCGATCTGAAGCTGAACGGCGTGGTGCCCGTTGTCGATCTCGGTCGCATCTACGCACTGAAGGGCGAGCTGACCGAGGTCAACACCCGCGCCCGCCTGCAGGCCGCCGAAGCTGCGGGCGTCCTGTCCGCCGCAGGCGCACGCGAACTTGTCGATGCCTACGACCTGATCGCCGAGACCCGGCTGAACCATCAGCTCGCGCGGATCAATGCCGGCGACGCTCCGGACAATTTCATGTCGCCAACGACCCTGTCCGACTTTGAGCGAAGTCATCTGCGGGATGCGTTTGTCGTGGTAAAGACAATGCAGTCGTCCGTTGGCCAGGGTCGTGGCATGTTGAGCTGACCGGGCCGCGGGGCGGGTGGTAATGGGAGACGGGGATGCGCCGGCGTCCCCAGCGAGGAGGATGGATGTTTCTGGAACTGATCGGTACGGTTTTCGCCGGCATCGCGGCGGCGGGCCTTGTCATGCTGCTCAGCCGCGTTACGGGCGGCCGCCTGCCGCGTTGGGCGGTTCCGGTCTGTGCCGGCCTTGCGATGATCGCCGTCACCATTTCGATGGAATACAGCTGGTACGAGCGCACGCGCGCCGGCCTGCCCGATGACGTGCAGATCGCGGAGACCGTCCAAAAGAAGAGCTTCTATCAGCCGTGGACATACCTGGTTCCCTATGTGAACCGGTTCGTCGCCGTCGACGCCGCATCGATCCAACGGCATCCGGAGCAGCCGGCACAACGCATTGCCGACCTCTATTTCTTCGGTCGCTGGGCCCCGGTGCGCAAGATACCGGTGGCCTTTGACTGCGCGGAGAACCGCAGCGCGGTACTGGACAGTGACACGCAATTCGGCAGCGACGGAGATATCGTGAACGCAAACTGGCAACCGGTCGAGTCCGGTGCCGCGCTTCTGACGACGACCTGCGAGCTGACGTGATGTCCCGCAAACTGGGCCTGCGACTGCGAATCTTCCTGTTCTTCTGCCTGCTGGCGGGGGGCAGTGTCGCCATAGCGGTGATTTCGCTGATGATCGGTTACAACCGGGCGGGACAGCCCGAGATGATGGACGCTTTCGTCCTCGCCGGTATCCTCTCGGTGTTCCTGACCGTGGCTCTGATCGCCGGCATCTGGCTGCTGTTTGACGAAAACATCGCAAAACCCGTTGAACGTATCGCCGCAAACCTGCGCGCCCGGGCCCATGCCGGGACTGCCGGCAGGATCGACATGAACACGGCACGCTACCTGGGCGATCTGGCCCTTGCCGCCGAAGCGGTAACGGCCAAGCTCAGCGAAAATGCCACATCCACCGCCGAACAGATCGCCGCGGAAACCGCGCGGCTGGCTGCGGACAAGGAATGGCTGACCGCATTGCTGACCGAAATTCCGGTCGCGATGATCATCGTGAATCCCGGCCATCGGATCGTATTGTACGACGGCCAGGCTGCCGCGGTTCTCGCGCAGATCGCTCATCCACGCCTGCAGGCCTCGCTGTTCGACTATCTGGAACAGCAACCTGTCGAGGCGGCATATCGCAAGCTGGCCAGGACCGGCAAGGAGGTGGGGTTCTCCGCCCAAAGCGTGACCGGACAGCAAAGCTACGAATTGCGGATGAAACCGCTCGGTCAGGGCCACGGCTACCTGCTCACGCTCGATACCAGCGCCGCCCGGATTGCGCCGGATGAGGCACGACCGCTGGTCTATGATTTCGATCTACTGGAAACGTCCGGGGACGACGCTTTCGAGAAACGGCCCCTGACCGATCTGTGTTTCGTGGTGTTCGATACCGAAACCACCGGGCTCTTGCCCCACAAGGACGAGATCGTGCAGATCGGCGCGGTCAGGGTCCTGCGCGGGCGCATCGTAAAAGGCGAAGTCCTGGACACGCTGGTCGATCCCGGAATGCCGATCCCCGCTGCTTCGAGCAGGGTTCACAGGATCACCGACGCGATGGTTGCCGGAGCCCCCGACATCGCCGAGGCCGGCCGGGCGTTTCACAAATTCTCCACCGACGCCGTCATCGTCGCCCATAACGCGCCGTTCGACATGGCCTTTCTGCGACGGCACGCGACCGCTATGGGCGTGGAATGGGACCATCCGATCCTTGATACGGTTCTGCTCTCGGCGGTGCTCTTCGGCGCGTCGGAAACCCATACGCTGGATGCGCTGTGCGACAGGCTCGGCGTGACCATTCCGCAAGCCTTGAGGCACACCGCTCTTGGCGATGCACAGGCCACCGCCGAAGTCCTCTGCGCCATGCTCCCGATGCTGCGGGCAAGGGGAATGACAACATTCGGCGACGTCATCGCGGAAACCCGCAGGCACGGACGCCTGCTTGAGGATTTGAACTAGGTAACCGATGCCGATACGCGTCATAATCGGCGCCGGATCGTCAGAAGGCGCCAACCTCGCTGCCCGGTTGAGAGGCCACTTTCAAAAGGCCGAACACATATTCCGCCACCGACCGGAAACAGATGATATGAAAGGTTCCGTCATCGCTCATCCACAGCGCGGCCGGGACCTGCGCCATCCGGGTGCGCCGGAACATCCCCGGCGTGAAGGCATCCGGTGAGAAATCGACCGGGCACAACTTCGCCATGACTTCACGCGCGGCAGGACCGCTCACGCGAAACAGCGCGCGTGCATCCGACACGTTGACGACCAGCGAATGGGTATCCTTCACCCCCTGCTGCAACCTTTCGACATTTGCGTCGGCGTCTTCATGCGGACACAGGAGCAGCAGCTCATCCGGCGACATCCAGCACAGCCCCCCCGTCCGGTCGCCGGATATGCGCCCGCCCTCGGGCACGGCAAGCCCCGCCACGTCTTTGATCGCCGATCCGACCGCCGCGGCGGACAGGTCACCGCGCAGGGTGATCATACCCTGCAGCCCGTCTTCCCTGACCGCGACAATGCCATCGTGGCTGGCGTCCTGCAGGGCGCTGACCGGTTCAGACATTCTGCTTCTCCCCGTCCTTGTCATAGAACACCGGATCGACGATCCTGGCGCTATAGGTCTTGCCGTCCGTACAGGGGAAGGTGATCTCTTCGCCCATCCGGTCCGGCCCGTGCAGAACCAGCCCCATGGCGATCCCGCGATCCAGAGTCGGCGAGTAATAGGTGGACGTCACCCGGCCCTGTGTCACCTTTTGACCGTTGGCGTTCACCCCCTCGCCGACCGCATAGGCCCCGTCGGGCAGCACGGATCCATCGGTGGTTTCCAGCCCGACCAGTTTCCAGCGGTCCGGGTCGGCCATGTGGCTGCGCGCCTGCGCGCGCTTGCCGATATAGTCTTCCTTCTTCCCGGAAATCGCCCAGTCCAGGCCAAGGTCCTGCGGAATGACCGTGCCGTCGGTTTCGTCCCCGATCATGATAAAGCCCTTTTCGGCGCGCATCACATGCAACGCCTCGGTGCCATAGGGCATGATGCCAAACTCTGCGCCGGCAGAGATCAGCAGCTTCCAGAACGCCAGTCCTTGCGAGGCTGGAACCGCGATTTCATAGCTCAGCTCACCCGAGAACGAAATCCGGTAGACGCGGGCGTCAAACCCGCCAATCCGTCCATCCGCCCAGGCCATGAACGGCAACGCCTCCGCGCTCAGGTCCATGCCCCCGATCTTGTCCAGAAGCTTGCGCGCCATCGGTCCGACAACACCGATCTGGGCATGTTGCTCGGTGACATTTGCCACGTAAACCTGCCAGTCCCACCATTCGGTCTGAAGCCATTCTTCCATGTGGGCGTGGATATGCTCGGCACCGCCGGTGGTCGTATGGCACAGGAACGTGTCTTCGTCGATGCGCGCGACCACGCCGTCATCCATGAGAAAGCCGTTCTCGTTGCACATCAGGCCATAGCGACACCGCCCCGGTTTGAGGGTCGACATCATGTTTGTATAGAGCATGTCGAGAAAACGCCCGGCATCCGGCCCTTTGACGATCAGCTTGCCAAGCGTGGATGCGTCAAGAAGACCAACCGCCTCTCGCGTGTTCCTGACCTCGCGGATCACCGCATCATGCGCGCTTTCAGACCCGCGTCGAAAGGCATAGGGCCGCCGCCATTGGCCCACCGGCTCCCAGTCGGCGCCGTGTGCATCGTGCCAGTCATGTATCGGTGTGCGGCGGATCGGCTGAAACACCTCGTCGCGCGCCTCGCCCGCGATCGCCCCCATCGAAATCGGCGTATAGGGTGGCCGGAACGTGGTCGTGCCCGTCGCCGGAATGGGTTGGCCCAACGCATCAGAAAGCACCGCAAGTCCGTTGATATTGCTCAGCTTTCCCTGATCTGTCGCCATGCCGAGGGTGGTATAGCGCTTGGTGTGCTCGACGCTTTCGAACCCCTCGCGCGCCGCCAGCTGTACATCCGACACCTTGACGTCATTCTGAAAATCCAGCCACGATTTCGAGCGCAGACCCACATCTGCCTGCTGCGGCATCAGCCAGACAGCCTCGAGCGGCCTTTCGGACACGGCCTCACCGACGGGCGCCCTGGTGTTGCGTCGCCTGAACCCGGCAGCCTTGGCCGCAGCCTTGCCTGCCTCTGTCGCATCGGCCAGCGTGTCGCACAATGCCAATGCGCCGTTCGATGCTCCGGCGGCCCGGACAAATCCGTTGCCATCCGCGCCAAGTGGCGGGTGTTCGGGATCCGGCCGGAAATGCGCCTGCGCCTCGTCCCACAGCAGCTTGCCCCCACAATGCGACCAGAGATGAACCACCGGCGACCAGCCGCCCGACATGGCGACAGCATCGCATTTCAGCGCTTCCAGAGCGCCGCCGACACCGTCCTGCGCACATATCTGTACCGACTGCACCCGTTTGCCGCCACCAACCTTTGCAATCCCGCGGCCCGGGTCGACGCGAATGCCAAGCGCGCGCGCGTCGTCCATCAGCGCGCCACCCCCGGCGCTGCGCGCATCCAGCACCCGCAACACGTTCACGCCCGCATTCCTGAGGCAGATGGCCGTGCGATAACCGTCGTCGTTGTTGGTGGCGACAACGACACGCTCACCGGGTGATACGGCATAATCGACCGCGTAATCGCGCATCGCCGAGGCCAGCATGACACCCGGGATGTCGTTGCCCGCAAAGCTCAGCGGGCGTTCGATGGCACCGGTCGCGGTGACGATCTGTTTCGCCCGGATGCGCCAGAGCCGGTGCCGTGGCCCCTGCGCATATGGCAGGTGATCCGTCAGCCGCTCATACCCCAGAACGTAACCGTGATCGTATACACCCGCGCCCATGCAACGCCTGCGCAGGGTGACGTTCGGCATCTGCTCGAGCGCGGAAACCGTTTCGTCGATGAACTGCGCCACAGGGCTGCCATCGACCGTACCGCCATCGACCGGTGACCGCCCGCCCCAATGCGCGGTCTGCTCGAGAACCAGAACCCTGGCACCGGTGTCGGCCGCATGTCGCGCCGCCAGCAGGCCAGCAACACCACCGCCGATGACCAGCACGTCTGCAAAGGCGTAGAAATGTTCATAGCTATCCGCATCCCGCTCCGTAGGGGCCTGGCCGAGTCCGGCCGACTGACGGATGAAAGGTTCGTAAACGCTCTTCCAGAAGGCGCGCGGATACATGAACATCTTGTAATAGAAGCCCGCCGGCAACAGCCGGGACAGGTGCTTGTTGATGCCCCCGATGTCGAAATCCAGCGATGGCCAGTGGTTCTGGCTGCGCGCGGTCAGCCCGTCGAACAGCTCTGTGGTCGTGGCGCGCTGATTGGGTTCGAACCGCTTGCCCTCTCCCATGTTCACCAGCGCGTTCGGCTCTTCCACACCCGAAGCCACGATGCCGCGCGGACGGTGGTATTTGAATGACCTGCCAACCATCATCTGATCATTGGCCAGCAGGGCCGAGGCCAGCGTATCTCCCGGATGACCGGCCAGCGGCTTGCCGTTAAAGGAAAACCCGATGCGCCTTGACCGGTCGATCAGGCGGCCCCCGGTGCTCAGTCTCTTGCTCATGGTCGCACCTCGATTGGCAAACCGGATTGCGTTACGTGACAGCTCATGCGGCCCCCTTCCACGTCCACTCGGGATGGCGCCGCCGAATGGCCCTGACGATGTCCTCCGGCGGTTCATGGCTCTGCGCCGGATAGGTTCCGAACACCTGCAAGGTCACGGTGTCCCGCGCGGCGTGAAACCACTTGCCGCACCCCTGCACGTGACGCCAGCGCTCGACATGCAGGCCGCGCGGGTTCTTTCGGGAGAACAGATAACCGTGGAACGCGTCATCCGACGATCCGGGACCATGGCGCGTCAGATGCGCTTCGCCCCCGCAGGCCAGTTCGGTTTCATCGGCGGCTACACCGCAATAGGGGCAGGTGAGGATCAGCATCGTCTCATCCTTTCGGTGGCAGGCTGGCGACAAAGCCCAGCGAAATTTCGGTCAGTCGGCGGCGGAGGGCGTCATCGGCAAAACCTTCGGCATCAAGGCGCACAAATCCGCCCATTCTGCGCCCCCCCATGACCATGGGCGTGACGCCGGGCAGATCAAGCATCGCCGCTTCATTCGGCTTGCCCGGCCGGTACAGCGCACCGTCCTTGCCGACCGCACCGATCATGTTGCCATGCAGCAGAAAGCAAATCCCGCCAAACATCTTCTTCTCGGACAGTCCGGGCCCGACGCCCAGATCCGCGCGCATGACGCCGGCCATCGCTTCGGAACAGGACATGGCGCTAGCTCTCCCCTCGGCGGCACAAGAACTTTCCAAAGTTCTTGGCAAATTTCTTCGAAGAAATTTGCATCAATGCGCCACCCCGGCGGCAACGCTTTCATCGATGAAGCGCCCTTCCCTGAAGCGATCCAGCGAAAACGCATCGGTCAACGGGGAATGCCCCCGCGCCATCAGTTCCGCCATGCCCCAGCCCGAGCCGGGAATTGCCTTGAAGCCGCCGGTGCCCCAGCCGCAATTGATGAAACACCCCTCGAGCGGCGTTCTGGACAGGATCGGCGAGCGGTCGCCGGTCATGTCGACGATGCCGCCCCATTGACGCAGCATCTTCAGGCGCGAGATCATCGGGAATGTCTCGACCAGCGCCCGCACCGTCTCTTCGATATGATGAAAGCTGCCCCGCTGGGTATAGTTGTTGTACCCGTCAGCCCCGCCGCCGATGACCATCTCGCCCTTGTCGGACTGGCTCATGTAGCCATGTACGGTATTGGCCATCACCACCACGTCCATGCAGGGTTTGATCGGTTCGGACACCAGCGCCTGCAACGCTACCGACTCGATCGGCAACCGGAACCCGGCCATTTCGGCCAGCACACCGGAATGTCCCGCCACAACGATACCGAGTTTGCGGCAGTCGATCGGGCCCCTGCTTGTGTCGACCCCCATGACCTTGCCGTCTTTCTGGCGGATCCCGGTGACCTCGCATTTCTGGATGATGTCCATGCCCATGTCGGAACAGGCGCGCGCATACCCCCACGCGACCGCATCATGGCGGGCAGTGCCGCCCCGTTCCTGCCAGAGTCCGCCCAGAACCGGATAGCGTGGCCCGTCCAGATTGATGATCGGCACCAGATCCTTGACACGTTTGGGGCTGATGAACCGGGTCTTGACCCCTTGCAGGGCATTTGCCTCGGCGGTGCGCAGATAGCCGCGAACCTCGTGCTGGGTCTGGGCCAGCATGATCACCCCGCGCGGCGAGAACATGACATTGTAGTTCAAATCCTGGCTCAGCGTCTCGTACAGGCTGCGCGCCTTCTCGTAGATCGCGGCAGAGGGGTCCTGCAGATAGTTCGACCGGATGATCGTTGTGTTGCGCCCGGTATTGCCGCCGCCAAGCCAGCCCTTTTCGAGGATTGCCACATTGGTGATGCCGAAATTCTTGCCGAGGTAATAGGCCGTCGCCAGGCCATGTCCACCGGCACCCACGATGATCACATCATACTGCTTTCGCGGCTCTGCGGCCCGCCAGGCCCGTTCCCACCCGGTATGGTTGCGCAGCGCCTCGCGGGCGATAGCAAAGGCAGAATATCGTTTCATCGAGACCTCCGGGGCACGCGGCAGACAGGGATTCGGGCGGTTACCACCATACTATTGCTTCTGCGGGAGGACACGGAAGAGAGGACATTTGCGGGCGGCATTTCCCGACCGAATTGCGACATAGGTCGAATTTGCCGCGCCTGATCGGGGCTCTCATTCCGCTTTGTCCCTTTTTTCCCGCCCGTCGGAAAGCTACATGAAGGGCCAGAACAGGAGGCCAAATGACGTTCTGGATCATTACATCTGCACTGGCACTTGTCATCGCCGCGACGCTGGCTCTGGTGTTGCTGCGCACACGCGACACCGCCGGCCCCACGGCGGCCTTTGACATGCAGGTCTATCGCGATCAGCTCAAGGATGTCGAACGCGACCTTGATCGCGGCGTGATCGGTGCCGCCGATGCGAACCGCGTCCGCACCGAGATATCCCGACGGATCCTCGCCGCTGACACCCAGATGCAGGCGTCCCTGCCGCGCGCGGGGCAATCCTCGCCATTCTCCCTGGCGATGGCGGTCCTGATCGGCGTCACGCTGATCGGGGGCTCGCTCATGCTGTATCGCTCGCTGGGCGCGCCGGGATACGGCGATTTCGGGTTGGACCGGCGGATCGAACTGGCTGAAACCATGCACAATTCGCGGCCCAGCCAGGCCGAGGCAGAAGCCCGGCGCCCCGACCCCGCGTCGCCTCCCGACGTCAACTCCGAATACGCCACGCTGATGGAGCGCCTGCGCGAAACGGTCGCTGAACGGCCCGACGACCTGCAGGGTCAGGTGCTGCTGGCGCGCAACGAGGCGGCATTGGGGAATTTCGGGGCCGCCGCCATCGCGCAATCGAATGTGCTGCGCCTCAAGGGTGAGTCAGCCACGCCCGAGGACCACGCGGAATACGCCTCGCTCATGATCATGGCGGCCGGGGGCTATGTGTCCCCCGAGGCCGAAGAGGTGTTGGAGCGCGTGCTGTCCCGCGATCCCGAAAATGGCACCGCACGCTATTACTCGGGTCTGATGATGGCGCAGACCGGCCGGCCCGATCTGGCCTTTCGCGCCTGGAACAGCCTGTTGCAGGACAGCCCGCCCGACGCGCCATGGGTCCGCCCCATCCGGGCGCAGATCGAGGACATCGCGCGCCGCGCCGGGGCCGAATTCATGCTGCCTTCCCAGCCCGGCCCAAGCGCCGCCGACATGGCCGCAGCCAACGATATGAGCGAGGAAGACCGCCGGGAGATGATCCGTGGCATGGTTCAGGGATTGTCCGACCGGCTCGCGACCCAGGGCGGCACGCCCAGCGAATGGGCCCGGCTGATCGGGGCACTGGGTGTGCTGGGAGAGAACGAACAGGCCAGCGCCATATACGCCAATGCGCAAGAGGTATTCGCCGGCGACGACGAGGCACTGGCCCTGATCCGTCAGGCGGCCACGCAGGCCGGAGTAGAGCCTTGATCTGCGATCCCTTCGACGATTTCGCAGCCGCCTGCCCGCCGATGCGGGCGCTGATCGGACTGGACCTCGGCGACAAGACCATCGGCGTGGCCTTGTCCGACCGTCTGGGCGCAACGGCGACACCCGTCGAAACCATCAGGCGGCGCAAGTTCACACTGGACGCCGAACGGCTGTTGCAGATCATCGACAATCGCGACGTGGGTGCGATCCTGCTGGGCCTGCCACGCAACATGGACGGCAGCGAAGGGCCGCGGTGCCAGTCGACCCGCGCCTTTGCCCGCAACCTCAGCCGCCTGACCGATCTGCCCATCGGCTTCTGGGACGAACGGCTGAGCACGGTTGCCGCCGAACGCGCATTGCTCGAGGCGGATACGTCTCGCAAACGTCGCGCCGAGGTGATCGATCACGTCGCCGCCAGCTATATCCTGCAGGGGGCGCTGGACCGGATGCGCCATATCAGGAACGAGGCCGCGGGATGAACGACGACGTCTGGAAGCGTGACGAGGTCGACTCCCCTTGCGTCCGGATCTGTGTCGTGCATCCCACGGAACGCCTGTGCGTTGGCTGCCTGCGCAGCATCGATGAAATCGCCCGCTGGTCGCGTATGAGCGCCGACGAACGGGCAGCGATCATGGACGAACTGCCCGGTCGCGCGCCACGACTGCAGAAACGACGCGGCGGGCGCAGCCGGCGCAATCAGGGCTGAGCGCCCATCCATTGTCCAATGCCGCCGGGCATCTCGGGCCGGAAATAGGCGATCATCCTGCCATCCGGATCGGCCTCTGCGCCATCCTGCCACGGCGCGACCCCGTGCAACGTCATGCGGTGCAACAGCACGGCCTCGCCCGGTTGCGCCGGCAGCGTCACCCGGCGACAGGATTCAAATACGCGTTTGCGCGCCGCGACATAGGTATCGGTGACATCGATCTGCGCGCAGGACTCCGGCGCATGACCATCAAACGCCCCGCGAAACGCCTCGCGCATGATGTGATGGCTGCCTTCCCACACAACCAGCGGGGCAGCGGTGGGCGCGGCAACGGTCAACGGCAGGCCAAGGATGAAGCCGTGCGGCTCGCACAGGTAACGCCGCCTGTCCCTGCCCTGCGCCCGCAATCCGTCCACGTGTGCGGCATCGCGCGCAAGGCGATACCGGGCCGCCCCGGCGCTCTCTCCGCGGCGCGGGCGCGGATAGCCGGGATAGGTCACCGAGACCTGCGCCGAATGGAGCGGCGGGACATCGCCATAACATCGCTTGATGAACGCGAGCGCATTGCCGGAAAGGGGGGGCGAACCGGCGACCCTGCCCTGCGCGTCATTGGGCAAGACATCGACTCCGACAAACCATGTCCCGTCACAATCCAGCCATTGCGCATGCGCCGGGTCCCGAACGGCGCCGCGCGCCGCGGGACACGCATATCCGACCCAGTCACTGACCTGCCGATCCGCCTCGAAGATCAGCCAGCCGTTTCGGTCGAAGACCTGTCGCTGGCCGTCACCGGTATTCATGTCCTAACCCGCCTGGCTGAGGTGATCGGGGGCAACCTCTTCCAGCGCCGCGAGCAACAGATCCGGACCAGCCCCGGGCCGATGCGCCTCTTCCGAGAGCATCCTGCGCCAGGCGCGTGCACCTGGCCGGCCGCTGAACAGCCCGAGCATGTGACGGCTCACCTGATGCAATTTGCCGCCCTCTGCCAGATGCGCCTCGATATACGGCACCATGCGATGCACAACCTCGACCGGATCACTGCGCATCCCGGTGCCGAAGATCACAGGATCCGCTTCGGCGAGAACCGACGCCGGATCGTGATAGGCCGCGCGGCCGATCATCACACCATCAAGCCCCGCCTCGAGAAAGGCCCGCGCCTGCTGCAGCGTCGTGATCCCGCCGTTGATCGAGATGTGCATATCCGGAAAATCCCGCTTCATCTTCAGCACCAGATCGTAATCGAGCGGCGGGATATCCCGGTTCTCCTTGGGGCTCAGACCCTGCAGCCACGCCTTGCGCGCATGGATCGTGACCCTGCGGCAGCCGGCGCCACGAATACATGCCAGAAAGGCGGGCAACGTCTCTTCGGGCCGCTGCTCATCCACACCGATCCGACATTTCACCGTGACCTCGACATCGCTTGCTTCCTGCATCGCGACAACACACTCGGCCACCAGATCGGGCTGCAACATGAGCACCGCCCCGAATGCCCCCGACTGCACCCTGTCGGACGGACAGCCGACATTGAGGTTGATCTCGTCATACCCCGCCCTCGCCCCAAGCCGCGCGGCCTCGGCCAACTCCGCAGGATCCGACCCGCCAAGCTGCAAAGCGACAGGATGCTCCTGCGTACTGTACGCCAACAAATGCAACGCCCCGCCCCGCACCAAGGCGGGCGCTGTCACCATTTCGGTGTAAAGCAACACTTCACGACTGAGTAGCCGATGAAAATAACGGCAGTGACGATCCGTCCAGTCCATCATAGGGGCCGTAGACAATCTAGCGTGTTGATTTATATTCATTTTTCTGTATCTTCAAACTGTTGGCGGCGGATGCTGCTACGCTGGAATACGCCCCAATATCCCCGAATTTGCCCCTCTACGACGACTCATTGCACACACAGCGCACACGAAAATGGCCTCCATCACCAAGCTCCCCTCCGGTGCATACCGGGTCCAGATCAGACGAAAGGGCCGCTACGCGAGCGAGACGTTCCTCCGCCGCGACGACGCCCATCGCTGGGCCCGCCAGGCGGAGACCCGGGTCGATCAGGGGCTGGCGCCGAACAAGTCGTCCGTTTCCCGCCTCCAGATCTTTGGCGACCTCATCGACCTTCATATAACCGATATGTGCGAGGTAGGGAAACCGCCACGTCGCAGCAAGGCCGCCACGCTCATGACGCTCAAGTGCGATCTGGGCAAGGAGAAGATCGACCGCAGCGCCAAGGGTCATGATCGGACGACGTCAAACGCTGCTGGGATAGTATTTGCTGGAAAGCTCTATCCAAGGATCATCCTTGCGCCAATCCTTTAAGGAATTATTTGTTGCCTCAACGCCTGCGTTTAGCGCGGGCGTCAACTCCAGCGCATTCTCAGTTTTTTGGTACCAGTTGAGGGCTTGCATCCAAATACCTTCCAAGTGCATTAGGAGATCGGGTAATCCCCCCGAAAATTAGTGGTGTTCAAAAGTAGAATTTTTCCGGCAGGAAAGACCGAGGAGAATTCGGATGAAGAACGCAAAATTTAGCGATGCGCAGATTATGGCGATCCTTCGCCAAGCTGAGAACGGCATGCCCGTTTCGGAGCTGTGCCGTGAGCATGGCATGAGCAGTGCCAGTTTTTACAAGTGGCGAGCCAAGTTCGGAGGGATGGATGCGTCGATGGTTTCAGAGATGAAAGCGATGGCCGAAGAAAACCGTCGTCTGAAGCGGATGTATGCTGAGATGAGCATGCAGAACGATCTGCTGAAGGAGGCGCTTGGAAAAAAGCGTTAAGGCCGTCTCAGCGTAAGGAGATGGCCGAAGAAGCGGTGCAAAGGCACGGAGTCAGCATCGCACTTGACCTGCCCCCCGCAAAATCCCTCACCTTAATGTAGAGTCTGCGCCAACTCTGAAGGAGCAGACACATGCGAAAGAGCCGTTTCACCGAGGCGCAGATTATCGGGATGATCAAAGAGCAAGAGGCT
>JAUIIJ010000072.1 GCA_030431825.1 Alphaproteobacteria bacterium | reverse complement strand
GCGTCGTGGCAATTTGGAAAGATCCGCCGCCTCGGTCCAAGGGTCTACACCCAGCCGAGCCAGCATCGATAGAACCGTGACAGAAAGACCTTGGTGGTCATCTCCGAGCGGCGCGTAAAGAAAAGCCTCGTATTGCGGGTCCTGTCGGAGTTGTTCGGGGGCATAAGCCATGGTGGGATCCTTGCTGGCGCTGTTTTTCTGGCCGAAATTGGCCGTAGGTGACGCACCTGTTGAACCGAAGCTGGCGACGGCCAAGCTTTCGGCAGTCCAAACATGGCTCAAACTCTGTTCCCACGCGCTGACCCAGATCAGTCAGGCCCAAAACACCTCGGCAACATTGTTATTGAAAGAAGCTACCTTGCGTCGCGCGCGGACGCCGTGCCAGTCCCCAGTTCGATGATTTCGGCTGTGATCGCTTCCTGTCGTACCTGGCGCAGCGTCGCCTCGAATTCGCCCAGCTCGTGCGTGATCTGGCTGCCCGCGGCGGACATGGCCTCCATTCTTGCCTCGTTCTCTGCGGCAAAAGCATGAAGCGCCGCCTTGCACACCAGGGCATGGAGATAGTCCCCGCTGAGACTGCTGATCAGGGAGCCCGTTGGAAGCTGGGTCAGCGGACGTGTCGTTCCAGGCGGCGGCAGGGCTAACAGATCGACTGGCAACAGAACCCGCCGGAGGATTTGAGGTCGCCCGGATGCCCATCCGGCATGGATCATATCTATACGTTCAAAACGACCCTCGCCCAGTGCGCGGTAGATCGCCTTGGTAATCTGATCGGCCAGTTTCGGGATGCCGGGCGTGTGCGAGGACATCGGCGCAGACCAGACCGGATCGAGCCCACGCGCGGCGGCGATCGACTGACCACGGGTGCCGATCAGGAACAGGCTGGTGGTCGACAGGTCGTCTTCGATGCTGTCCAGAACGCGTTCGCTGAAGGTTCCTGCGAAGCCCTGTTCGGCGCAAAATACCAAAAGACCGGTGATGCCGTCTGCTTGACCTCCGGAGGTCTTGGCCGATGATGCGGGACTCGCGGGGCCAAGTGCATCGGATATGGCGGCGGCAATTGTCGCGGCATAGCTGTCGACGGCCTTGATCCCGGTGCGTGCGGTGCTGGCGCGCGCCGCGGCGATGCCCTTCATGGCGTTCACCACGGCCCCCAACTGGCGAATGCCGTCGATCCGGGCGCTGACATCGGCGAGTCGTTCGGTCATGTCGCTGGCTCCGTATCGCCAAGCTGCGTCGCAAGGCGGGTCATCGCGGCGATCAGGGCAGCCCGTGCCGTCTCATTCAGTTCCCCGGTCTCGGAAAGGACGCGCAAGACATCGGCGGCGTCCCGGTCAAGGATATCCGGCAGTTCATCCCGAAAGGTGGCAACAGCATCGAGCGATAGGGTGTCCAGTAGCCCTGACTGCACGGCGAGCAGGAGCGCCACCTCATCTGCCAGGCGAAGGGGTGCATTCTGCGGCTGACGCAGGATTGCGCGGATCCTTTTCCCGCGCCTGAGTTGATCGCGCACGCGACCTTCGGGCATGCCCCCGAACCGGGTGAAGACCTCGAGCTCCAGAAACTGCGCATAGTCGAGCCGCAGTGTACCTGCCGCTTCGCGCAGCACGGGCGCCTGGGTCTTGCCGCCCACCCGGCTGACGCTGAGCCCCACATCCACAGCCGGTTTCTGCCCCTGATGGAACAGAGCCGCATCCAGCACGATCTGTCCGTCCGTGATCGAGATCAGGTTGGTCGGGATATAGGCCGACAGGTTTCCGGCATCGGTTTCCGCAATCGGCAATGCGGTCAAGGATCCGCCACCACGCGCCTTGGACAGCTTGGCGGCCCGTTCCAGTAGGCGGGCATGTATGTAGAACACGTCCCCCGGATAGGCCTCGCGCCCCGGAGATTGCCGGGTCAAGAGGGCGATCTCGCGGTGGGTGGCGGCATGTTTGGACAAATCGTCGATCACGATCAGCGCATGTTGGCCCCGGTCTCGGAAAAACTCGGCCATGGTCATGCCCGCATAAGGTGCGATCCATTGCAGCCCCGGCGCCGAGGCGGAGCCCGCGACAATCACGATGCAGCGCGCGAAATTCCCATGCGCCTGCAGCGCGTCGATGGCGCGGCGCACGCTGGATGTCTTTTGCCCCACCGCGACATAGACGCAGATCATGTCACTGTTGCGCTGGGCAATTATGGTATCAACCGCAAGGGTCGTCTTTCCGGTCGAATGATCCCCGACGATGAGTTCCCGCTGGCCTCGGCCAAGCGCAAATAGCGTGTCCATCACCAGCACACCGGTCTGCACAGGCTGGGTCACGAGATCGCGTTCGATGATCGACGGGGCAGGGCGCTCGATCGGCGATCGTTCCTTATTCTCGATCGGGCCCTTTCCGTCCAGCGGGCGAGCAAGCGGGTCGATAATCCGCCCGAGCAACGCGTCTCCGACAGGTACGCTCACAACCTCGCCTGTGCCAAAGACGGCATCACCGGCTTCGACCTTGGTCGCGGCGTCGATGAACACGCATCCGATCAGATCGGGGTCCAAAACGCGCGCGAACCCGAACTGGCCGCCTTCAAATCGCAGAACCTCGTCAAGGCGCACGTCGCGCAAGCCCGAGATCATGGCCACACCGTCTCCGATCTCTTCGACACGGCCTCTGTGTTCGGTTCGCGGACCCAGTGCCGCGCGACGCACTGCGCCTTGCGCCGAGGCGAACCAGTCTGGCGCGTCAGGTGGCATTCTCGACCTCCTTCAGGATAGTCTCCAGATCGGCCCGCCAGCTGTTGTGAAGCACGAAATGCCCGCTGCGCAGTTCCAGTCCGGCGATCAGGCTGGGATCGGTGACAAGACGAACGCTGGGCGTGCCGTCCATTGCATCCTTTACCGCTTGTTCGATGTTGGCCCTTTCCGCGTCCTCCGGGTTTGTCGCGGTGATGATCTCGATGTCGTCTGCCGAGGCTATCAGCGCCGTTCGGTCGGAGGCGGACATGCCCGCGATCGCCTCGACAAGTTGCGCAAGGAACGTCGCCTGAACCGCAGGGGTGTTGAACCGACCCAGAAGCCGGGCGGCAATCTCGACCGACAATTCGGCGGCCCTCGTTGCGTTCTCTTTCCGCGCGGTGTTTCGGTCGCGGTCAATGGCGGTGCGCGCGGCTGCGATCATGGCGTCCGCCTTGCTCTGCGCCTCCTTCAGCGCGGCTTTCGCGACTGAGTCTGCTGTCGCTTTGGCCTCAACAAGTATGGCCTCGCGTTCGGCCGCGATGCCTGCGCGAGTCTCAGCGACCTCTGCAAGCGCCGCATCGGCTTTCGCTTGTGCTGTCTTGCCTTCCTCCAGCATGGCCTGCGCTGCGTCCTGTCGCCGGGTGATGCCCCCTGCAACCGGACGCCAGAACACGCGGCTGAGCAACCAGACGAGGATCAGAACGTTGATGGCTTGAAGACCCAGTCCCCACCAATCGAGTGTCATGCGCTCATGCCAGTAGCGGGTTGGCGAAGAGCAGCAGGAGCGCGATCACCAGACAATAGATTGCCGTCGTCTCGATCATCGCAAGCCCAACGAACAGCGTGCGCGAAATCGTATTTGCAGCGTCAGGCTGTCGGGCAATGGCGTCCATCGCGGCGGCAACGG
>JAUIIJ010000046.1 GCA_030431825.1 Alphaproteobacteria bacterium | reverse complement strand
GAAACCATGAAAAAATGGATGAAAAACGCAGGCATCAAACCACAGGACAAAACACAAAAAATCGACACCGAAACTATCCTCAAAGGAAACAAAACAACATGACTCAAACCAGATAACGGTCGATGCCGCAGACAGCATGTCCGGACCGGGTTGCGCTTGAAGGTGCCTGCGACGGCTGTAGAATGCGGTTGTTTTCCTGACCAGACGGGCCCGAGCCATGATCCGCCATATCGTGTTTTTCACCATACCCCACGAGGAAGATCTCGACTCCGTCCGGCAGGGGCTTGGCATTCTGACCGGGATTCCGCATGCCGAGCGGCTCGAGATCGCGATCAATCGCAAATCCGACCCCGCCAGCAAGGAGGTCGATGTCGTCGTCTACGGGGAATTTGCCGACGATGCGGCGCTGGCGGCCTACAAGGCGCATGACCTCTATGCCGAGTCGATCCGCCGGGTAAAGCCGCTGCGCGACATCCGGCTTGCAGCCGATTATGACCCGCAGACAGCATTGCAATCGCCGGACGCGCCGCCGGGCCCCTGATGATCTATCGCGGTGTTGCCGCAGCGTCATCCTGCAACTGCTTGAAATGATCGGCCAGATGGTGTTCGCCAAAGGGCTGCCCGACCATATCCAGCCCCATCGCGGTCAGAAAAAACTGCGCAGGGCCCGCAATCCGGCGCGGGGCAAGGCGCGGCAGGATACGGATCGCCGCGCGACGCAGGCTATCGGGCAGGCGGGTGATCCGCACGGGTTTGCCCACGACGTCAAAGCACAGCCGCGCGAGGTCGTTCTGGGTGAACACGTCCGGCCCCCCGACGTCCAGCCACGCGACCCCGTCTTCGACCGCGTCGGCCGTGGCGATGGCAAGATCGGCGCCGTGAATCGGGTTGAGCCGCTGGGTTCCCTGTCCGAATAACCAGACCCGGCCGCTGCGCGCCATCGACAGGAAATCACCCATGTCCGAGAAATAGCCCGATGGCGCAATGATCGTGGCGCGGATCGGCGCGGCCTGCACCGCCTGCACAAAGGCGCTCTTGGCGGCGACCAGGGGAACATCGGCCATTCTGTCCGCATTCAGCAGGTGTATATAGGCGAATTGCGGCACGCCGCCCTGTATCGCTTCGTTCAGAAGATTCAGATTGGCCTGATAATCCACCTCCCGATAGCTCATACCGTCCTGTTGGCGGGTGATCCCAAGGGCCGAGACGACAAGGTCGGCGCCCGACATGATGCCGGCGAGTGTTTCGGGCCGGGTCGCCTCGGCCTCGATCACGCTATCCGCCGCCAATCCGGCGGCGCGCCCCCTGTTGCGGACCAGTGCGATCACGGTCCAGCCGCGTGCCCGGTATTCCGAACAGAGATACCGACCGAGATAGCCTGTCGATCCCGCGATAAATACGGTTTTCACGGCCCGCCTCCGCGTCTCAGAGGGCGAGATGGCCGGTCTGACCGATGCCAAGGGTGCCGCCGGACAGCACCTCGGCATAAATGCCCATGTCCATATGTCCCAGTTCCTTGCGCAGCAGATAGGGGAGCTTCAGGTCGCGCTCGGCCGTGTCGGGGTTCACTTCGGTTGCGGCACATCGCTTGGTCCGGGCCAGGATGCGCAGCGCCACGTCCCCCAGATGCAATGTCGACCCGACCGAGTCGAGTTCCACGAAGGGCGGCAAGCCGTCGATTTCCAGATTGGCGCGGAAACGCGCCGGGTCGATCTCGACATCCAGCTTCTCTCCGACGGCGCGCACTGACGCAAGGTTCAGCACCGAAACCGCGTTCATCATCTGCGACGAGACCACTGAAACATCGGTAAAGCGATGCGGGGTCGCTGACACGAAGGTCGGTGGCTCGGGATCGCTCAGCGCGAGGGTTTCGTAGAGATAGAGCGCGGCGGCGTCCCGCCCTTCGGAGCTTCCCATATCAAACTGCCGGCTCTGTCCGGACTGGATTTCAAGCGTGTTCGTCTGTGGATCAAACCGGGTTTTCAGCCCGGCCAGCGCCGCCTGATTGGCCAGGACCACGAAACGATCCTTGGGCAGGGGTTGCGGATTTTGCGGATCGAAACCGGAACCGTGGCGGGCAAAGCCGAAAAACCGGTCACCCGGAATACCCTGCCCGGCATCGAGCGTTACCGTTTCAAGCTGTTCGGCGCTCAACCCCTTGACCGGGAACCGGTTGAGCCGGGTCAGTGTCAGCTGTGCTTCTGCCATCGGTCACCACCTGTCCTCTGCCCGGCCGGTTTGCGGCGGGGTTCTGTTGGCATGTAACGCGTTTCCGGCCCGGGCTGCAATCGCGCGAGGATGTCTAATGATGCGATCCGGCGGGCATTCGAATGATACATTTCCCGCAAGACGTGAAAAGCCCGGGCAAATGCTGTATGGTGAGTCTACCGCAGAATCGCCCGGACCGATCCGGGGGGTCGGTATGTTCAATTTCGACAGAAAGGGAAACCCGACATGCAAGCGACGAAGACAGCTCAATACGCCCGGGCTCTGTATCAGGCCCATGGTGATGCGGCCGAGGCGGAAGCCGCCCGCAAGGCACGCGAATGTGACGACGCCGGCAAGCCACGCGAGGCCCAGGACTGGACGGCGGTTCGCCGCTCGATCCGTCAGTTGCGCGGAGCCAACCAGAGCTGAGCGCGCGCAGGGGCGGCAACAACACCTGTGGATAACTGCATGCCGGGGCTGGCGTGATCCGGGGCCCCGGTTTATGTCATTGGTCCCGTCATACAGGAGCCCCTCTTGGACCAGACCGCCGATCGGATCGCCCGCACAATCGCAACCGAAATCGCCGCCACGCCGCGACAGGTCGCCGCCGCCACCGCATTGCTGGACGAAGGCGCGACGGTGCCCTTTGTCGCCCGGTATCGCAAGGAGGTGACCGGCGGTCTGGACGACAGCCAGTTGCGCACATTGAACGAACGTCTGGTCTATCTGCGCGAGATGGAGGCCCGGCGGGCGACCATCCTCGACACGATCCGGGGGCAGGGCAAGCTGACCGATGAACTGGCGCGCAAGATTGCGCAGGCCGACAGCAAGGCAACGCTTGAAGACATTTATCTGCCGTTCAAACCCAAACGCCGCACCAAGGCGATGATCGCGCGGGAAAACGGGCTCGATCCGCTGCTGCGCGCCATCATCGATAACCGCAACGCCAGGCCGGAGGACCTCGCGCAGGCCTATCTCGGCGAAAACGTGGAAACCGTGAAAGCGGCTCTGGAGGGCGCACGCGATATCCTGGCGGAGGAACTGGCCGAGAATGCCGACCTGCTGGGTCGGCTGCGCGACTTCATGCAGGCCGAGGCGCTTGTCATCGCGCGCGTGCAGGCCGGCAAGGAAACCGAGGGAGCCAAGTTCTCGGATTATTTCGATCACAGCGAGAAATGGTCGGACATTCCCGCCCATCGGGCGCTGGCGATCCTGCGCGCCTCCAAGGAGGGTGTCCTGACCCTGTCGATCGAGCCGGAGCCGGAAACCGGGGCTGCGCGCGCCGCCGGCATCGTCGCGGGCGCGATCGGCATCCCCGGCGACGGGCCGGGCGATGAGTGGCTGCGCCTCGCGGCGGGCTGGACATGGCGCGTCAAGCTGGGTCTGACAATGTTCCTTGACCTGCTGGGCGATCTGCGCCGCCGGGCTCATGACGAGGCGATCCGCGTCTTTTCACGCAATCTCAAGGATTTGCTGCTCGCTGCGCCCGCCGGGGCCAAGACGACGCTGGGGCTCGATCCGGGGATCCGGACCGGGGTCAAGGCGGCGGTGGTCGATGCGACGGGCAAATTGTTGCAGACTGCAACGCTCTATCCCTTTCCGCCGAAACGCGATCTGCGCGGTGCCGAGGAACATCTGCTGCATATGATCCGCACGCATGGCGTGGAGCTCATCGCGATCGGCAATGGCACCGCCAGCCGCGAGACCGAAAAATTTGTCGCAGATACGCTCAAGATGCTGCCATCCGGGCCGAAGCCCACGCGCGTCGTGGTGTCGGAAGCGGGTGCGTCGGTCTATTCGGCGTCCGAGCTGGCCTCGCGCGAGTTTCCCGAACTTGACGTGTCGCTGCGCGGTGCGGTTTCGATTGCCCGCCGCCTGCAGGATCCGCTCGCCGAACTGGTCAAGATCGCGCCCGAGAGCATCGGCGTCGGACAGTACCAGCATGATGTAGATCAGCGTCAGTTGGGCCGCGCCCTCGAGGCGGTTGTCGAGGATGCGGTGAACGCCGTGGGCGTCGATCTCAATACCGCTTCCGCGCCGTTGCTGGCGCATGTGGCCGGTCTGGGGCCGCGACTGGCCGAGGCGATTGTCGCCTATCGCGACGAACTGGGCGCGTTTTCCTCGCGCAAGGCGCTGCTGAAGGTGCCGGGCGTCGGGCCGAAAGCCTTTGAACAAAGCGCCGGGTTCCTGCGCATTCGCGACAGCGAGGAACCGCTCGATGCGTCATCGGTACACCCCGAGGCCTATGATGTGGCACGCCGGATCGTCAAGGCCTGTGGCCGCGACATTCGCCAGATCATGGGGCAGGAACAGATCCTCGGTGCATTGCGCCCCGAAGAATTTGTCGATGCCAGCTTCGGGTTGCCCACGGTTCAGGACATCATCGCCGAATTGCAAAAACCCGGACGCGACCCGCGCCCCACATTCAAGACCGCGAGCTTTGCTGAGGGTGTCGAGGCGATTTCCGACCTGAAACCCGGCATGTCGCTGGAGGGCACGGTCACCAATGTCGCGGCGTTTGGCGCCTTTGTCGATATCGGCGTGCATCAGGACGGGCTTGTGCATGTGAGCCAGTTGGCCGACCGGTTCGTCAAGGATCCGCACGAGGTGGTGAAGGCGGGCGACGTGGTGCGCGTCCGCGTGACCGAGGTCGACGTCGCCCGCAAGCGCATCGGACTGACGATGCGCAAACAGGGCGGGGCCGGCGGCGCAGGCAAACCCAAGACGCCGCGTGATGCCGGACAGGGCAAACGCCCCGGCGGCAGATCGCGTCCACCCAAAGCGACGCCATCGAGTGGCAACAGCCCCGGCGCGCTCGGGTCGGCGCTGCTCGATGCGATGAAAAAGAGTTGAAGCGACAGATCGGGTGACCGGGCGGCGCGCCCGGTCAGGACTCGTCGCGCAGCGCGACCGTCGCCTCCACGGCGGCCTGGTAGTTGCGCTCGGCAAAATCCAGCAGGTAGGACAGTTCGGCCTCTGAACAGGTTCCGCGATCTCGTATGACAGCGTCGGGAGCAGCGGTTGGTGCAAACGGCGCTCGCCGTCACCTGCCGCAATCATGGGCGTCTCTTCAACCTATTGGGGCAAGTGGGCTTTTCCGCCCATTCATTTCTTGACCAATTGGCAAAATTTGATGCTACATGCGTAAGTCTAACTCCGGGGGTACAGGTCATGAAGATTAAAGCTCAAATTTCCCGTCGTCGTTTTCTGGCGACGACGGCCGCCACGTCGCTGCTGGCCGGCACGTTCGGTGCGGCGCGCGGCTTTGCCGCCGAGCCCATCAAGACGGCGGGCGTCTATACGGTCCCGATCGAGCAGCAATGGGTGAGCCGAATTCACAAGGCGGCGCTGACCGCGCAGGGACGCGGTGACATTTCCTACGAGTTCTCCGAAAACGTCAGCAATACCGACTATGCCCGTGTTCTGAGGGAATATGCCGAGGCCGGCAACAAGCTGATCATCGGCGAGGTTTTCGGGGCCGAGCAAGAGGCCCGCGAGGTTGCCGCCGATTATCCGGATGTCGCGTTCCTGATGGGCTCCAGCTTCAAGGAAGATCCTTCTCTGTCGAATTTTGCCGTCTTCGACAATTACATTCAGGATGGATCGTATCTATCTGGAATCATTGCTGGTTCCATGACGAAATCCGGCAATATCGGTATGGTTGGCGGCTTTCCGATCCCCGAGGTCAACCGGTTGATGCATGCGTTCATGGCCGGGGCGGCCGAGATAAACCCCGACATCCGGTTCCAGGTCAGCTTTATCGGAAGCTGGTTCGATCCGCCCAAGGCCAAGGAAACCGCCTTTGCCATGATCGAGAACGGGGCCGATGTGCTTTACGCCGAACGCTTCGGCGTGTCGGACGCCGCCAAGGAAAAGGGCGTGCTGGCGATCGGAAACGTCATCGACACCCAGGGAGATTACCCCGAAACGGTCGTCGCGTCGGCGCTCTGGCATTTCGAGCCGACGCTGGATCATGCCATCGCGCAGGTGAAGGCCGGCAGTTTTTCGGCGGCGGATTATGGTGTCTATTCCTTCATGAACCAGGGCGGAACCTCGCTTGCGCCTCTGGGCACATTCGAAGGCAAGGTGCCACAGGCGGCGCTGGATCTGGTTGCCAAGCGCGAAGCGGAAATCAAGTCGGGCACGTTCACGGTCGAGATCAACGACGACGAACCGAAATCTTCCTGATCCGACATGACGCAAGGCACCGCCGAGGCGCTTCGCCTCAGCAACATTACCAAGCGTTTCGGAGATCTGACCGCCAATGATGCGGTCAGTTTCTCTGTGGATGAGGGCGAAGTTGTCGCCCTGCTCGGTGAAAACGGGGCGGGCAAGACCACGCTTATGAATATCCTGTTCGGCCAGTACACCCCGGACAGCGGCACCGTGGAGGTGTTTGGCGAGACCCTGCCGGCGGGCAATTCCCGCGCCGCACTCGATGCGGGCGTCGGCATGGTCCACCAGCATTTCACGCTCGCCGACAACATGACCGTTCAGGAGAACATCACGCTGGGCGTGCGCCCGCTTCTCAGTCTCGGGCTGGAGCGGGCGGCGGCGCGCAAGCGCATCGTGGAGCTGTCGGAGCGGTTCCACCTTGCCGTGTCGCCCGACGCACGGGTCGGCAGCCTGAGCGTGGGCGAGCGGCAACGGGTCGAAATTCTCAAGGCGCTGTATCGGGATGTGCGCATCCTGATCCTGGACGAACCAACGGCTGTATTGACCCCGCAAGAAGCCGATGACCTGTTTTCGACGTTGAAACAGGCTATCGCCAACGGGCTGTCGGTGATCTTCATTTCGCACAAGCTGCACGAGGTCATGGCCATTGCCGATCGTGTCGTCGTACTGCGCCACGGCAAGGTCGTGGGCGGCGTGCGCACCGCCGATACCGACACCCATGCGCTGGCGGCGATGATGATGGGGTCGCAGGCGGAGCCGCCCGAAATCGCACCGGGCAAGGCTGGCGAGGCGTTGGTCGAACTGCGCGGGGTCTCGACACCCGATATCGGCAACGCGCCGGGGTTGAAAGCCATCGATCTGACCCTGTACGCGGGTCAGATCTGCGGCCTTGCGGGCGTGTCCGGGAACGGGCAGGCGGCGCTTGCCGATCTCGTGGGGGGCATGCAATCGGCCGCCCGGGGCGAGATGATCCTGTATGGCAACGTCCTGCACGGCTGGTCCGCAAGGCAGGCCGTGCATAACGGTATCGCCCGGATTCCAGAGGATCGCCACAAAACCGGGACGATCGCGGATTTCGACCTGACCGAAAACGCGATACTCGAACGCTACAACGGCGCACCGTTCAGCCGCCGGGGCTGGCTCGACTGGGGCCGGGCGCGCCGTTTCGCCGAAGAAATCATCGAGAAATTCGACGTGAGATGCCCGGGGCCCGAGACCCGCATTCGCCTGCTGTCGGGGGGGAATATGCAAAAGCTCATCCTGGGGCGCGTCCTCGAGGCACAGCCCCGGATCATCCTCGCCAACCAGCCGGTGCGTGGGCTGGATATCGGGGCAGTGAACTACGTGCACCGCCAATTGCTCGACGCGCGGGATCGCGGTGCGGCAGTGCTGCTGATCTCCGAGGATCTCGACGAGATCATGGCGCTGGCCGATGTCATCCACGTGATCGCAGACGGTCGGCTTTCGCCTGCCTTTGGCCGCGGAGAGATGACTCCGGCGGAACTGGGAATATGGATGTCTGGACAAGGGTTTGGGGCGGGGAGTTACCATGCGGCTTGAACCGATCCGAAACCCCAGCGTCGCGCGCCGGGTGGTGCCGATCGGTCTGGCGTTGGGCGCGACCATCGCCATTGCCTCCCTGCTCGCAAGCGTCGCGGGGGCAAATCCGTTCTCGGTTCTGGGGCTGATCCTGAAAGGGGCGTTCGGGTCGAAATTCGCGATTGTCGAAACCTTCAACCGCGCAACGCCGCTGATCTTTACCGGGCTTGCCGCCGCCGTCGCGTTTCGGGCGAAATTCTGGAATATCGGTGCCGAGGCGCAGCTTTATGCCGGGGCGCTGACGACCGTGGTGCTGGGAACCGGTTTGCTGGCCTGGCCGTCCTTTGCGCTGCTGCCGCTGCTGGCCTTTGTCGCGATCCTTGCGGGGGCATTGCTCTTGCTGGTGCCTGCGGTGCTGAAAACCCGGTTCGGTGTCGACGAGGTGGTGACGACGCTGCTCTTCAACTTCATCTTCCTGCTGTTCATTTCGATGCTTCTGGAGGGGCCGCTCAAGGATCCGATGGGCATGGGCTGGCCGAAATCCGCGCGGGTGGTGGCCGAGGCCCGGCTGCCGCGGATTTTCGAGGGCCTGCGCGTGCATTGGGGCTTTGCGCTGGCGCTGATCTCGGCTTTCGTCGTGTGGATCATCCAGACACGCAGTACGCTCGGATTTGAAATGCGGGCCGTGGGCCTGAACAAGGACGCGGCGGCATTTGCCGGGATTCCGGTCAACCGGGTGCTGGTCAAGACCGCGCTGCTGTCTGGTGGGCTCGCCGCACTGGGCGGGTTTTCCGAGGTCGCCGGTCTCAAGGGCAGCCTGACGCTCGATCTGTCACCGGGCTACGGCTATACCGGGATCATCGTGGCGATGCTGGCGCTGTTGAACCCGATCGGCGTGATCGTTGCCGCGCTTTTCGTGGCGGGCATCTTTGTCGGCGCCGACAGCATGAGCCGTGCCGCCGACGTGCCGACCTATCTCGCCGATATCATGCTGGCCACGGCGCTGCTGCTGGTGGTTCTGGCGATCATGCTGACCCGGTTTCGCGTGGTGAGGGATTAGTATGGACATCATCGAGATCCTGTTCACCGCCAGTTTCTGGGCTGCGGCAATCCGAATAGCCACACCGCTGATCTTTGCGACGCTGGGCGAACTGATCTGTGAGCGCGCAGGGGTTCTCAACCTCGGGATCGAGGGGATCATGGTGGCCGGTGCCTTTGCCGGATGGATGGCGGTCTATTCCGGCACCGGTCTCTGGGTCGGGGTGGCGGTGGCGATGGGTGTCGGCATGCTGTTCGGGCTGGTGCACGCGCTGCTGACGGTTCCCTTTGGACTGTCGCAACACGTGGTTGGCCTTGGTGTCACGCTGCTGGCGACCTCATCGACCTATTACGCCTATCGCCTTGCCCTTCCCGAAGTGACCAACCCGCCCAAGATCGCCGCGTTTCAGCCCTACGAGATCCCGGTGCTGTCCGAGATACCGCTGCTTGGTCCGGCGCTGTTCTCGCAGACGCCATTTACCTATCTCGCCTTCGTGCTGGTGGCGGTGGTGGCGCTTGTGCTCTACCGCACGCCGGTCGGGCTGGCGGTGCGGGCGGTTGGCGAAAATCCCGCCGCCGTTGCCGCACAGGGGCTTTCCGTCACCGCGATCCGCATGGGTGCCGTGATTGTCGGGAGCGGCTTCATGGCGATGGGCGGTGCCTTTCTGACGATGTCGGCCTTTGATAGTTTCTTTTTCGAAATGGTCAATGGCCGGGGCTGGATCTGTATCGCGCTGGTCGTCTTCGGCTCCTGGCGGCCGGGCAAGGCGCTGCTCGGCGCGATTCTGTTTGCCGCGTTCGATGCCTTGCAAATCCGGGTGCAGCAGACCGGTTTCGGGGCGGAATTTCCCTACCAGATATTCCTGATGATGCCTTATTTCCTGTCCATTCTCGCGCTGGTGGCGATGTCGCGGCGGGCCGAGGTTCCGGCGGCGCTTATGGTGCCGTTCAACAAGGGGGAACGCTGATGTTCGATCTGATTGTGCGGGGCGGGACGCTCCCTGACGGCCGGGTATGCGATATCGGGATACAGGGCGACAGGATCGTGGCGATGGACGACCTGGGCACGGCGACGGCCGGACGGGTGGTCGAGGCTGCGGGCGATCTGGTCAGCCCGCCGTTCGTGGACCCGCATTTTCACATGGATGCAACGCTGTCCTACGGGCTGCCGCGCATCAACGCATCGGGCACACTGCTCGAGGGGATCGGCCTCTGGGGCGAACTCAAACAGGTGATGACCCAGGACGACGTGGTCGCCCGTGCCCTGCAATATTGCGACTGGGCCGCCAGCATGGGGCTGCTGGCGATCCGCAGCCATGTGGATACCTGCGATGACAGGCTGCTGGGCGTCGAGGCCCTGCTGGACGTCCGCGAGCAGGTCAAACACCATATCGACCTGCAACTGGTCGCGTTTCCGCAGGACGGGTTCTATCGCGATCCAACCGCGCGGACCAACACCATCCGGGCGCTGGACATGGGGGTGGACGTTGTTGGCGGCATTCCGCATTTCGAACGCACCATGGCCGACGGGGCGGCCTCGGTCACGGAACTCTGTGAAATCGCCGCCGAGCGGGGCCTGATGGTCGATATGCATTGCGACGAAACCGACGACCCCATGTCGCGCCATATCGAAACACTGACGTATGAAACCCGACGGCTGAACCTGCAGGGCCGTGTCGCGGGGTCGCACCTGACCTCGATGCATTCGATGGACAATTACTATGTGTCCAAACTGCTGCCCCTGATGGCCGAGGCCGAAATCAACGCCATCCCCAACCCTCTCATCAACATCGTGCTGCAAGGTCGCCACGACAGCTTTCCGAAACGGCGCGGGCTGACGCGGGTCAGGGAAATGCTGGCGATGGGGATCAATGTCGGATGGGGGCAGGATTGCGTGCTGGATCCGTGGTATTCACTGGGCACTGCCGACATGCTCGACGTGGCGTTCATGGGTCTGCACGTCGCGCAGATGACCAGCCCCCAGGACATGCGCACCTGTTTTGACATGGTGACCGTGAACAACGCCCGCACGCTCGGATTGGCGGATTACGGGCTGCATGTGGGGGCCAGAGCGTCATTGGTCATCCTGGATGCCGGTGATCCGATCGAGGCGCTCAGGCTGCGGGCCAACCGGCTTTGCGTGATCGCCAACGGCAAGGTGATCAGCGAAACGCCACGGGCCGATGCCACACTGAGCCTGCCCGGTCGTCCCGCTACCGTGCGCAGGCGGCACGGGGCAGGGTAACGCGCAACGTCCGCTGCCCACGGGTCGCCGCCATGGACAGCGCATTGCCGGGAGCGGGCGCCATCATGCGGGACCGATCCCGCCGGAAAAGTGCCGGTCGAACTCGTCTGGCATCGCCGCTTGCAACGCGGTCAGATTGCGCTCGAGCGACGCGACGCTGGCGGTTCCCAAAAGAACCGAGGCGGTCAGCTCATGCCGTTTCGCGAAATGCAGCGCAGCCGTTGCAAGGGGCAGGCCAATCTGCTCGGCCTTCTGCTGCAAATGACTGACGCGGTTCATTATCTCGGGATTGGCAGTTTCGTAGTCATAGGTTGCTCCCTCGACCGGACCGGTGGCCAGGATGCCCGAGTTGAACACGCCACCGAGCACAAGGCTCGTGCCCTGCGCGCGACACATGCCGGTCAACTCTTCTTCGGCGCTGCGATCAAGCAGGGTCAACCGACCGGCGAGCAATATCACGTCGATGGGGGCATGCCGCATGATCTTGAGGCAGATCTCGTTTTCGTTCACGCCCAGCCCGAAGGCTCCGATCCGGCCCTGTTCCTTGAGGCGCACAAGCCGTTCGTATCCGGACCCCAGAAACGCTTCCATATGGGCCGCATTCCCGGCCCCATGGGTATAGGTGCCGATGTCGTGCACGTAGATGATATCTACATGATCGGTTTTCAGCAGATCGAGGCTATGCTCGAGCGAAGCCTCCAGACCGTCGCCTGAATAGTCATGACGCACCGCGTTGGGCAGCGGATCGACAAAACCATCCGCTTCACGCATCGGCTCTCCGGGTGACAGGATTCGTCCGACCTTGGTTGACACGACATACGAGTCCCGGGGTCTTTGCGACAGGAACCGGCCAAGACGTTGCTCTGACAGTCCGCGGCCATATCGCGGAGCCGTGTCGAAATAGCGGATGCCGGCATCCCAGGCATGTTGCAGCACATTTTGCGCGTCGTCGTCTGTCGTGGCACGATAGAGATTACCGATGCTCGCGCAGCCAAACGACAGTTCTGTCACCCTGACATCGGTGTTGCCGATCCGGTTCAATCGCATTGGGATACCCTCCGTTGGATGTCATTGCCTGTCGCTGTCCTGAGGATGGAATGACTTCATGTATTGCATCACCTTGTATGTCTACCCTCATGTTTATGAACACTTTCAATGATCTCTTGAGGACGACGTCACCGGACAGGCCTAGTCCACATGAAAGACCTCTTCCATCATCGCCCATTGCTCGCCGGGCGCACGGCTCGCCAGTGGTGACTGACAGGGGTCGGTGTGGGTCCACCACGCTCGCGTCGTGGGATCTTGCGCCATGCGCGCCATGTCGGCGACAAAGTCGGTGCCGTGATATTCCCAGTAGCCGAACAGCAGGTTTTCGGGTTCGCGCAGGAAGATCGTATAGTTGCGGATGTTGCTCTGCGCGATTTGCAGGAGAACGTCGGGCCAGACGGCGGCGTGAAGGCGCTTGTATTCTGCGATCATGTCGGGCCTGATCGCGATCACCATTCCCATGCGCTGCATCAACTCTTCCTCTCAACCACTTCCGACACAAGGGATTTTGCCGCGATGGCGTCAGCATCCCAATGGATCCCCAGGCCGGGATCGTCAGAGGGCACGGCAAAACCGTCCTCGATCTGCATCGGCCTTGCAGTGATGCTGTCAAGCTGTGGAATGTATTCCAGCCACTTCGCGTTTGGCACGGCGCAGACCAATGACAGATGCAGTTCCATCAGGAAATGCGGGCAAACCATGACGTTGAACGCTTCCGCCAGATGCGCCACCTTCAGCCAGGGAGTGATCCCGCCAATCCGCGCCACATCGACCTGCACGATCGAAGCCGCGCCCCGTTGCAGGTAATCCTTGAACTGGCTGGCCGAATACAGGCTCTCGCCGACGGCAACGGGCACGGAACACCGGCGCGACAGTTCCACATGCGCGCCCACATCGTCGGCGGGCAGGGGTTCTTCGAACCATCCGATGCCATGATCCTGCAGAACCCGCGCCCTGCGGATGGCCTCGGACAGGGTGAACCCCTGGTTGGCGTCGGTCATGATCTCGTACCCGTCACCCACCGCCGCCCGAACCGCCGCGAGCCGGGCGGCATCGTCGCTGATATGGTCGCAGCCGATCTTGATCTTGGAACCGCGAAAGCCGCGCGCCTGCATCTCGACCGCATCGGCGACCAGCGCCTCTGTCTGCAAATGCAACCAGCCGCCCTCGGTCGTGTAGAGCGGCACGCGGGCCCGCGATCCCCCCGCCGCCTTCCACAGCGGCAGCCCCGCCTTGCGGCATCTCATGTCCCAAAGCGCCGTATCAATCGCCGCGAGGGCCAGCGACGTGATCGCGCCAACGGCGGTCGCATGGGTCATGAACAGCAGATCGCGCCAGATGCCTTCGATCCGGTCCGGATCCCGTCCGATCAACGCGGGCGCCAGCGTATGCTGCAACAGCGCCATGACCGACGGGCCGCCCGTTCCGATGGTATAGCTATAGCCTGTGCCCACCGCGCCATCGCTGTCATGGACGGTGACAAACGGGGTTTCCTGGCTGACAAAGGACTGGATGGCATCGACCCGCTTCACCTTGGGAACCAGGTCGACCATCTGCAATTCCACGCGCGTGATCCTGGCCATGCTCTAGCTCCGTATCGCCTGTGAACTGATGGCGTCGAACACGTGACATTTGTCCAGCATCAGATGAAATTTCAGCGTCTCGCCTGGCCGCACCGGTCGCGGATTCAGCATCTTGGCCTGCACTTCGGTGCCCGCAACATCGGTGAAGAGCAAGGTTTCGGTGCCCAACGGCTCGGTCAGCGTCACGGTCAGATCCAGCTCGGCCATTTCGCCATCTTCCTGTACCGCATGCCCCGCCGGCATCAGGTTGTCGGCGCGAAATCCGAACTGCACCTTTTGCTCGGCTTGCAGCAACCCGCGCGCGCTGGCCGGAACCGGAACCACCAGCCCGTTTGCAAGTCGGATCGTGTCGTCATCGGTGGCGGTGCCGTCGATCAGGTTCATCGGGGGCGATCCGATAAAGGTGGCGACAAAGGTGCTGACCGGCGCGTTGAACAGATCGAGCGGGGTGCCGACCTGTACGATATGCCCGTCGCGCATCAGCACGATCCGGTCAGCCAGCGTCATCGCCTCAACCTGATCGTGAGTCACATAAATGATTGTATTTCCAACGCGTTGGTGAAGCTTCTTGATCTCGACTCTCATCTGCGTGCGCAGCTTGGCGTCTAGGTTCGAGAGCGGCTCGTCAAACAGGAACACGTCCGGATGGCGCACGATGGCGCGACCCATGGCAACGCGTTGCCGCTGGCCGCCCGACAGTTCGGCGGGCTTGCGATCCAGCAATTCGTTCAGGCCAAGGATATCGGCAGCGTCGCGAACCGCGGTTCTGATCGCCGCCGCGTCGGCCTTGGCGATCCTGAGGGAAAATCCGAGATTTTCACGCACCGTCATATGCGGATAGAGCGCGTAATTCTGAAAAACCATGGAAATATTGCGCTCGCGCGGGGGCAGATCATTGACCAGCCGTCCGCCGATGGTGATCTCGCCGCCCGAGATGCTTTCAAGCCCGGCGATCATCCTCAGCGTGGTGGACTTCCCACACCCGGACGGCCCCACCAGCACCACGAATTCGCCGTCGCCGATCCCCAGATCGATACCGTGCACGGCGCGGACGCTGCCGTAATCCTTGGTGACATTCGCAAGATTGACTTCGGTCATGTGACTATCCTTTGACGCCGCCGAAGGTAAGGCCGGCAATCAGATGTTTTTGCACGATAAAAGTGAGTATCAGCGCCGGCACGATCATCAATACGGCCAGCGCGCACATGCCGCCCCAGTTGATCGTGAATTCAGCGGTGAAATCCAGCAGACCGACCGGCATCGTCTTGGAGCCGACCGACCGTGTGAGTTGCGAGGCGAGCGCGAATTCGTTCCACGAGGTCAGGAAAGCAAAGATCGCGGCCGAGGCGACACCCGACCGGGCGACGGGGAATTCGACCTTCCAGAAGGCCTGCCAGCGGGTACAGCCATCTATCTCGGCGGCCTCGTGCAGTTCCTTGGGAATCTGGCGAAAGAACCCGTCGGTGAGCCAGATGGTAAAGGGCACGTTCATCGCGACGTAGGCGAGGATGAGTCCGAAATGGGTGTCGATGATCCCGACACGGGCAAAGACGATGAACAGGGGCAGCGACAACGCCACGCCCGGAACCGCGCGAAACAGCATCAGTCCGACGAAATAGCCCGATTTGCCCCTGAACCGATAGCGCGCAAAGGCATATCCGCCCGACATGCCGATGAGGATCGCGATCACCGTCGAGGTCACGGACACGATCAGCGAGTTTCGGAAATAGTCGAAGACCGGAACACCGCCTTCGCCGGCCCCGCCGAACATGGCGCGGTAATGCTCGAGCGTGAACGAAGGTGTCCAGACCGGTGGCTTGGCCATGATCTCGACCGTGGGCCGGAACGAGTTCAGCACGATCCAGAGGCCGGGGATGCAGATGACCGACATGGTCAGGAACACGGCCAGAAGGTGAAGCAGCCGGAACAGGCGCTTGCGGTTGCGGTGGGTGCGATTGCGATCCATCTGCGCTATCCCGCCATGCCGATTTCGGCGCGCGCGGCGCTGAGCTTGCGAAAGAAATAGATGGTGAAGAGGATCGACAACAGGATCGAGACGTATCCCATCGCATTGGCGAGACCCATGCGGGCATCCACGTAGCCGGTGCGGCTCATCAGTGTCCAGAGCAGTTCTGTGCGCCGCGCGGGGCCGCCGCCGGTCATGATCTGCACGATGTCATAGGCCCGCGCCACATCCAGCGACCGGATGGTCATTGCGATGTAGATGAAGGGCATCAGAAAGGGCAGGGTGATATGGCGAAACGTCTGCCACGGGGTACAGCCATCGACCTTGGCCGCTTCGAGCGGATCGCGCGGCATGGCAAAGAGCCCGGCGAGGATCAGGATGGCAAAAACCGATGTGCTCATCCATATCTCGGCGAACATGATCGAGAACATCGCCAGCCTGCCATCGACCAGCCAGGGCAGCGCGGCATCGGAACCGAGTGACTGAAGCACGTTGTTCACCAGACCGATATTGTCGTTGAAGATGAACTTGAACTGAAAGCCGACGAGAATCGGCGAGAACATCATCGGGAACATCAGGATGGTGCGCAGGGTGCGCTGGCCCCATGTCACCCTGTTCATCAGGAGCGCGATCCCGAGCCCCAGCAGCAGCTCGAGGTTCAGAACCACCGTCAGGAACAACACCGTGCGCCCGAAGGCCGCCCAGAACTTGGCATCGGTCAGGATCTTTTCGTAATTGTAGGTTCCGACCCACCGCCAAAGGGTCGACGGGCGCGTCAGCTTGTAGGGCGTGAAGCTCGAATAGAGCGAAAAGATCAGCGGAATGAGCACAACTGCGGCGATCACGACGATCGCGGGCAACAGAAGGACAAACCACTCGGGCAAGCGGCGACGGGTCATGACGATCCTATCCCTGCATTGGTCACGTCAACCGGGGGCGGTACGGGTCCGCCCCCGCGTGCGGAACCGGACCTAGTAGTAGCCGGACTCGCGCATCAGCTCGTCCACCGCCTCGGCGGCATCGTCCAACGCTTGCTGAACCGTCTTGTCGCCGACGATGGCCGCCTGCAACTCGGGGAACACGATATTGGTGGTCTCGCCCCATTCCGGGATCGGCGGCACCGCGAATGCATATTCGGCACCGGCGGCAAAGGCGGCCAGCGCCTCGGCGCGATAGGGGTCGTCACCGTTCTGTGCGGCCTCGACATTGGCCTTCCAGACCGCGGTACGTGTCGGCAGCGATCCGCCCGCGCTTTCGGCCAGCTGGCTGTCTTCGCTGGTCAGGAACGTCACCAGCGACACGGCGGCCTCCTTGTTCGGGCAATCGCTGGTTACCGAAAACCCGTGATGTCCGGACCAGCCCGTGCGCGTCACCGAGCCCATCGGCTGGATCGCAACCCCGACATTGCCCGCGGCCTTTGACGATTCAGGATCGTTGAAGAACCCGGCCCAGCCCGGCCAGTCCAGATTGAGCGCGACGGTGCCGCTCGCGAAGCCTTGCCCGAGATCATCCCACACATATGAGGTTGTGCCCGCCGGCACCGCCTTGGCGGCATAGAGATCAACAAACCATTGCAGCGCGCGCTGACCCGCCTCGGAGTTGAAAACCGGCTTCTTCTCTTCGTCAAGGTAACTCCCGCCCTCGGCCACGACCATTTCGTAGAACCGGCCGACGATTGCCTCATCCTTGCCGGCATATTGCGTTCCGTAGAAATTCGGCGGATCGGCAAAAAAGATCGCCTGGTCGCGGACCTGCTCCCAGGTTTCCGGAACCGCCAGGTCATAGCCGTACTCGGCCTTAAAGGCAGCCGCCTTGTCCGCATCTTCGTAGTTCGATTTGAGGTAGTACAGCACCGACACGTCAAACTGCGCACGCGGCAGCATCAACAGCGCCCCGTCAACCGTCGAAGCCTTGATGTTGCCGGGGACGAACTCCGCAATCGTGTCTTCGGGCACCATGCCGTTCAGATCGATATACAAACCCTCGTATTGCGGTGCAAAGGACGAGTGGTTCGATCCGACACACCAGTCGGTGGTTCCCGCCGCCATGTCCGACTTGATTTCCTTGTCGATTTCGAAATGGCTTTTCTTGGAAATGATGTCGACGGTGGCGCCGGTCGCGGCCTCCCATTCCGCAATGCGCCCGTAAAGCGCCTCGTATTGCTGCCCCCCGATCAGCTTGGCCTCGACCGTGACGCCGTCAAAGCTGCCCCAGTCCGAAGCAATGGCCGATCCGGCCAGTGCCGTTCCTGCCAGCAAGGCGCCGGCAATATATTGCTTTCTCATCTTCTCCTCCCGGATCGCGTGTTGGCGAACTCTCCGTTATATTCGCATGTAAATCATCTATTCATAATTAAATCAACCTTGACTTGCGCCCTCCGTTGAAAGAAGCTCGCGCTGGAATGGACGACAGCACCGACAAATATCGCGCGCCGGCCCTGGAGAAGGGGCTGGACATCGTCGAATTGCTTGCCAGTTGCGGAGACGGGCTGACGCAGGGTGAGGTTGCGAAGTCACTGGATCGCTCGCAGTCCGAAATCTATCGCATGCTCTCGACGCTGGTTCGGCGCGGATATGTCATACGTTCGCCGTCGGGGGACCGCTATACGCTGAGTCTCAAGATGTTCGCGATTTCCCAGAGGCACCCGCCCATCGGCCGGGTGATCGAGACCAGCCTGCCGCGAATGCGGGCACTGGCAGTCAGAAGCTGGCAATCCTGTCATATGGGTATCGAAAGCAACGGCGATATCGTGATCGTCGGCTCGGCCGAGTCGCCCGGCAACTGGGGGCTGGCGCTCAAGACCGGTACGGTGGTCGGGTTGTGGAATACCGGTTCGGGGCGTGTTCTGGCGGCTTTTCGCAGCGACGAGGAAATCGAGGAACTGGTTGCGCGGCACCGGCTTGCCGTCGGCGAGCCCCCCTTTGACCGCGATGCATTCCGGGGCCATATCGAACGCATTCGCGAGCTGGGCCATGAAAGGATGGCCTCGACGACGGCGCTTGGTGTCACCAACATCGCCTTTCCCATTCTCGGTCCCGACGGGCGGGCTGCGGCGGTTCTGAGCTGTCCTTATCTCGAGCGGGTGGATGACCTGAAGGTCCCCTCGCTGGACGAGGTGGTGGCGATGCATGGTGAACTGGCCAGGGAATTGACCGAGATTTACGGCGGCAAGACCGTCAAGGCTTCGTGACGCGCAGGAGGCAACGACAGTGCTCATCGACACACATCAGCATTTCTGGAAACTCGACCGCGGGGATTACGGCTGGCTCACATCAGAACTGGCGCCGCTTTATCGCGACTTCATGCCTGCGGATCTGAAACCTCTGCTCGACGCGGCGGGCGTGGGCGGAACCATCGCCGTGCAGGCCGCCGATACCGAAGCGGAAACCGAGTTCCTGCTATCGCTCGCCGACCGTCATGACTGGATTCGCGGCGTGGTCGGCTGGGTGGACCTGGCGGCACCGACCGCGGCCGCGTCGATTGCCAGACTGTCGCGGCATTCCGGACTGGTCGGACTGCGCCCGATGATCCAGGACATTCCCGACGATGAGTGGATGCTGCGCCCCGAGCTGGCCGATGGCATCGCCGCCATGGTGCAGCATGATCTGACTTTCGACGCGCTGGTGATGCCGCGCCATCTCGACAACCTGCGGACATTTCTCGCAACCTATCCCGCGCTGCGGGTGGTTGTGGATCACTGCGCCAAGCCGGAGATCCGCAACGACCGGTTCGAGAACTGGGCCGGAAAGCTGCAGGCGATCGCCGCGGATGGGCGTGTGTTCTGCAAGTTGTCGGGCCTTGTCACCGAAGCCGCGGCAGAATGGCACGCCGCCGACCTTGAGCCGTATATCCGCCACGTGATGCGCGCGTTTCCCGAAAACCGTCTGCTGTTTGGCAGCGACTGGCCGGTTCTGAACCTCGCGTCGGACTATCAGTGCTGGATCGACCTCGTAAAGCGCAGCCACGCCGAGGCCGGGCGCGACGCGATCCCGGACAACGCCGCCGCCGCATATCCCCGATTGCGCAGCTGACATAACCCGCGATCAGTCCGCCAGTGCCGGCAGGGGGGACTTTTATTGCCCCCAACATGGCCGTATTTCCTCTACTCCCGGTGGATCGCGTGTTGTAACAACGCCGCCGACACGGATTGATCGCTGCGATGGAAAGGAGGGCACATGCCCGGTGAAGACGCCAGGCCACCACGGCTCCCGGATTTGGATCCGGACGACATGAGCGACGCCCAGCGGGCGGTCCACGATGCCATTGTCGCCGGACCGCGCGGCGAGGTGGTCGGACCGTTGCGTGTCTGGCTCAACTCTCCCGAAATGGCGCAGAGGGCGCAGGCCCTGGGCCAATATGCCCGCTACGACAGCATCCTGCCCGAGCGCCTGTCCGAGCTCGCCATCCTGGTGACCGCGCGCTACTGGTCCTCGGGATTCGAATGGGCGCATCACGCGCCGATCGCGCTGGCCGCCGGCGTGGCCCCGGAAACCGTCGACGCCATCGCGCGGGGGCGCAAGCCGTCGCTTGACGGCGTGGATGCCGCCGTGTTCGACATGGCGGCGGAACTGCACCGCGACCGGCAGGTCAGCGACGCCGCCTTCGAGGCGGTCCGGCGCGAGCTGGGTACGCGGGGCTGTGTCGATCTGGTGGCGATTTGCGGCTATTACACGCTGATCTCGATGTCGATCAACGCCTTCCATGTGCCCGATGGACCCGGCCCGGCCCTGCCCCTGCTTGACGGACCGGCAAGCGGGTATTTTCTTGACTGACCTGAACCGGGTCCGGTCCGCGTGGTTCTGCGGTCGGGCCTGATGGGGTCGCCTGTTTCGTCTGTTTTTGCATTATCGCATTTTACGATGGGACTGAATCGTCTGACGTAACCTGAATCCGGTTATTTCAACGGGTTAGACGCCCCCCGGTGTTCCAGATTAAATACGAAGCGTCATATTGTTTTGCATTTTTCATATATATTTCTGGTGTGTATATATGATTGTTTGGTTTTTTTGTTGTTTTGGGTCTGGTGTTTTTATTTTGTTTGATTTTTGAGTGATGTTGGGGATTTTTTTTGCGG
>JAUIIJ010000009.1 GCA_030431825.1 Alphaproteobacteria bacterium | reverse complement strand
GCACCCGAGCGCGTGAACTCGTCGGTGTGGCACAGACCCGTCGCCTTGACCTCGATCAGAACCTCGCCGGCACGCGGCCCATCGAGATTCACATCCATAACCTCCAGCGGCTTACCCGCCTCAATCGCCACCGCAGCTCGCGTTCGCATCAACTTCCCCCTGGTCAGGTGCCGGCGCCGACAGACGCCAAATAAGATTCCAATAAGAATATGAGCGAGCACCCGCGACCGAACAATTCATACCTTGGTTGGTGTCTGCGATGGTGGACTTGCCGACGCGCGCTCCGCTAGTCTCGCACCCGAGGAGGAGTGCTGATGCGATCAGAGCGGTTACTGGCCCTGGCCCTTGCCGCCACCTGTCTTGGTGGCCCTGCGGTTACAGCGGATTTCTCGGATCCCACATGGCCCTGCGTCCAGCGCAAGGTCGAACGTCTCTCTGTCGGGCTGATGTGGCCGCATCCCATTGCAGAGCCCGAGCTGACACCGGATACCGAAGCGGCGGTTGAGGAACTGGCCGGGCGGTTTGCGCTGCGCCGGCTGGAACTGGACGAGATCACGCCGATGCTTGACGACTTCGTCGCGGAGCATGGGGCAGATCCGGTGCTGCTGGGGACGGTGTTCGCCAGGACGTTTGACCGTCTGGCCGCGACCAGGACAACGATCATCAAGGGGATCGGGGATTATTCGCTGTCCCAGATCGCGCTCTCCGAAAAGATCGGCGGGATCCGCAGCGAAATGGACGCGCTGCTTGTTGCCGAAAGCCCGGATTACGACCGGATCGACGCACTTGAGGCGCAGCTTGACTGGGACGAGCGCATTTATACCGACCGCCGGCAATCGCTTACCTATGTCTGCGAAACGCCGGTTCTGCTGGAAAAGCGGCTGTTTGCCATCGCGCAGATGCTTCTGGACGTGTCGGGGGGCTGATCGGCGACGGTCAGCGGCGCGGATTACTCCCACTCCAGTTCGGTGAAGGCGACCGTCGCATTGCGCGGATTGAACGCTTCGAAAAGTTGCCAGCGCGGGGCTTCCGCGGCCGCGATGTCGTTCACCGCATCGCCCAGCCGCCGGCCGGTATCAATTGCCGTCCGCGTGTCGTTCTCGAGAACCTTCAGGTAGCGCTGTACCGCCTCGCCCCCTTCGGGCCAGTCGAGAACCGGCCCGCCATGTCCGGGCACGATGCGCGCTGCGGGCAAGCCGGCCAGTTCCGTCAGCACCGCCTGCCAACCGCGCAGAGAGCCGTCAAGCGCGGGAAGATGACGCTCAAAGATCAGATCGCCGGTAAACAACACCGCGCTTTTCCGATCGAGCACCGTCAGGTCGGTTCCGGTATGCCCGATCGGCCAGGCCCGAAGGTCCAGCAGACGGTCGCCAAGATCGATCTGCATGCTGTCTTGCACGATGGTGTCGGGCGCTACTGCCGCAGTGCCCAGCAACGTCCGGGGACCAAGCAGCGTGGCGAGGCTTTCGCGGTAATTCTCCTGCCGGTCCGCAAGCGCGCGCGCCAGGGCGGCATGTCCGACAATGCGCGCACCTGTCCCGGAGAAGGCGGACGCGCCAAAGACATGATCGGGATGCATGTGTGTCAGGATCACGTGGCTCACCGGCAGGTCGGTGCGCGCACGTACCGCGCGCCAGATGTCTTCCCCCATCCAACGGGCCGACCCGGTATCGATGATCGCCACCGAGTCCCGACCAATGATGAAACCGATATTGGATATGTCACCCCGATTGTTCCGGTCGGGCTCGGCAACCTGCCCCTGATGCACGAAGACCCCCGGAGCCACCTCGTCAAAGTCCAGCGATGCACCGACAGGTTTGCATTCGGGCCCTGACGGGGCCTGCGCCCCGGGCAAAGATGCGGGCGGGGATGCGGCAAGGGCAGTTTCGCAAGCCTCGCGTGTCGTCGCTTCATAGCTCGGCAGCAGGGCGTCGCGACAGGCGCCGCCATCGGTCAGCAGGCAGATCGTGAGAATTGCCTCGAACATGCAAAGCCCCCTCATTGCGACGGTTCCAGCGTGACGGTGAACGCAAGTGTGAACCAGACATACCAATGGTCTATATATTTTTGGCCGTTTTTATGGCATACCGGCACCCTGTTGCCGTCATCTGAAAGGAGCAATGGCATGAAGCTCGCATGCGCCGCATTGCTGGTTGCCAGCCTTGCCTTGCCCGCAATCGCGGAAACGCCTGCCCCCCGGAACCCGCTGGCCGATGGCGAGACCTGGGCCGATTTGCGGGGCGATATCGTCGGGGATGCGGCGATCGCGGATGGCGCGGCGCTGTTCGAGGTCGATGCTCCGTACCGGGCGCATGATGCGGCGACCGTTCCGATACATATCCGGCAACTCGACGACAGGACCGAGATCGAGAGCGCGATCATCGTCATTGACGAGAACCCGGCGCCGTTGGCGGCAGAGCTGAGCTTTGGCCCGTCGATGTCACCTCTGGACATGGAGGTTCGGGTGCGGGTGAACATGTATTCCAACGTCCGCGTCATCGCCAGCACCGAGGCCGGACTCGCGATGAATGGTCGGTTTGTCAAGGCATCCGGGGGGTGCTCGGCCCCTGCGACAAAGGACCCCGAACTGGCGTTGGCGTCGATGGGGCAGATGCGGCTGAAGTATTTCGAGACCGCGCCGCAGATGTCACCGGCCCGCCGCGAGGCGCAGATCATGATCCGGCACCCGAACTACTCGGGCTTGCAGCGTGACCAGGTGACCCAGCTGTTCATCGCGGCGCATTTCATCGACAGGCTCGAGGTGTTCCAGGGGGACGACATGCTGTTCACCATGGAAGGCGGTATCTCGATCAGCGAGAACCCGGTATTCAGGTTCAGCTATACCGACAACGGAACGCCCGCCTTGCGCGTCCGGGCAACCGATACCGAGGGCAACGTGTTCGAGCAGACGCTGGTCAAATCCGGGCAGATCTGACCGGCGATTCAGAAACAGATGATCTCGGCTTCCGCCTGCGCGCGTCGCAGGTCGGCCACGATTGCATTGGCCATGGCGGCGGTGCGAAAGATCGACATGCGCTCGCCGCCGGTCAGCCGCAGCGACAGGACGGTTTCCGCCTCGACATACCTGGAATAGGGCAGAATCGACGCGATCACGTCGATCGAGCACGCGCATTTTTCGAGCACGGCGCGGCTCTGTCCGTTTGTCGCCATGCAGCCAAAGACGTAATCGGCCCGTGCGGCGGTCGGATAGTCGTTCAGGCGATCCTGCACCGATTGCGCCGATACCTGTGGTGACGCCAGAAGCGCCGCGGCCAGCAGAACGGCGGCGCGCGTCATTCCGAAGGCTCCGTGCGATCAAAGGTCATGACCGAGGAATAGACCGGCTCTTCGCCGTCGGCACCGGGCACCTGGGCGCTGAGCGACAGGTACCAGCCGGGCGCGTCCTCGGACATGCTGACCGTCATCGCCAGCCTGTCAAAGCCCTGCATCCGCGCGGCGTTCGGGTCGTCACGAAACGGATGCATGGTGACGTCGATGGTATTCACCGTTTCGTTGTCTATGACGGCCTGTCCCTTGTCGACCTCGGCGGGCTGGATGAGCGCCTCCTTGACGCGGTTGCGAATGTAATAGGGGCTGCCGCCGGCGGTCTCCGCCATGTCGCGCACCACGGTTTCGACGAAATACATGATGATCGGATTGCCGACACTGGCCGGAAAGCTGCCCAGATTGCGATATTTGTCGTCATGGGTGAATTTCAGGCGCGCCTCGGGCACCTGACCATCCACGACCGACAAAACGATCTGGCCGGTGTCCCGCTCTTCGGTTTCCGGCTTGAGGCTGTTCTGAACCTTGCGGTCATAGACCAGCCGGTGATCGCCCGAGAAATCATCCAGCGTCCCGTTCCTGAACAGCAGGTCATATGTTTCCGGCCCTGCGGTCTCGGCCGCGGCGATCGGGGCCCCGATCACAGCCAGCGCCGAAACCATGATGATGAATTTACGCATGTGCGGCATCCTCCCAGTCCGACCCTAGCCTACCGGTGGCAACTGTCATGCAATACTTTTGTCGGTGACGTCGGTGATCTCCGGCGGCCCCACACGGGTTCGGGCGCAGATCATCCGGCGCAAGCGTGACAGGTCGACGGGTTTCGTGAGCACCGAAAAATCATCCTCCGCCGCCATCCGCGCCAGTGGCACGCCGCGTTCCGCCGTGATCATGATTGCCGGTACATGGGTGCCGGTCTGCGCGCGCACGCTGCGGATGGTGGCGACGCCGGTGTCTTCCCCGTCAAGCTGGTAGTCCGCGAGAATGATGTCCGGAGCGACGCCGATGTCGCGCACCAGGCTCATCGCCTCCCGTGTCGAACGTGCGCCCAGAACGCTGGCCCCCCAGCTTTCGAGTTTGCGGGTGGTGGCAAACAGCACATCGGGATCGTTTTCCACCACGAGCGCGATCAGGTCCATGGCGCTGTCCGGTTCATAATGTCCGTTCAGCGCGGGCAGGGGCAGGCTCGGTTCATGCTGAATCACTTCCATTTCGATCGAGAAGACCGACCCGACGCCGGGTTTGGAGCGCACGCCGACATTGTGCCCGAGATGACGGCAGGTCCGGTCCACGATCGACAGGCCGAGCCCCATGCCCGAACCGGCGGGCACGTTCTCGGCGCGTGTGAACTCGTCGAACACGCGCTTCTGATCCTTGTGGGCGATGCCGATGCCGGTGTCCCAGACCTCGAGCACGACATGATTGCCACGGCGCCGGCATCCGACCAGAACCCGGCCCTGATCCGTATACTGAATCGCATTCACCACCAGGTTCTGAATCGACCTGAGCAGGTAGCGCTGGTCACTGCGCACCCACGCGCTGCAGGGTACCATGACAAGACGAACGCCTTTCTTTGCGGCGATGGGCTGCTGGTCTTCGATCACCGCCTGTATCAGCGGGCCAAGGCAGAATTCGCTGGGGCTCAGTTCCGACCCCGTGCTTTCAAGCCGTGAAATATCCAGCAGCGCGTGCAGCAGTGTCTCCATCGAGCTGAACGAACCTTCCAGGCGTTCGATCATCGCGCTGAGCCGGGTCTCCTGCGCCATGTCCCGCAGGGTCGAAATCAGCAGTTTGGCGGCGTTGATCGGTTGCAGCAGATCATGGCTCGCGGCGGCCAGAAAACGGGTCTTGGAGGATACGGCAGCCTCGGCCACTTCCTTGGCGAGGCGCAGTTCCTCTTCGACCTTGGCCTGCTGCTCGGATTGTTCGGTCAGCAGGAGGTTGGCCTGTGTCAGTTCCGAGGTGCGCTCCTCGACGCGTTTCTCAAGCAGTTCGGTGGTGCGCGACTCCAGGGTCACGTCCTTGATGTCGGCAATGAAGCCCCGGTCCGGCAGCGGATGCACATGCAGGTCGAGCACCCGGCCGTTGGCGTGGCGCAGCCGCTCGCGCTTGCCCCTCAGCCAGCGATCGGTGCTGACCAGCTCGTCGGCCGCGCCGGGAAAACTGTTGCGGATGAAGTCGAGGATCTGCGAAAAACGCGTGCCGTTCTGTACCAGCGGAAAAGGAAGACCCAGCAGGTCGCGGAACCGGTCATTGAAAATCATGACCGTACCGGCACGCGAAAAGGTGCAGATCCCGATATTCATGTGGTCAAAAGCAGATTGCAGGTAATGCGCCTGCATATCGATCAGCCGATCTTTCTCCAGCCGGTTCTTTCGCACGATGTCGGTGATCTCGGTCTGCAGGATGATCACGTTGTCTAGGTTGGTGTGCTGCTGGCTGATCTGGAACCAGCGGTCGGCCCGCAATTCAAGCACGAAGGACGACAGTTCCGGTTCACTGCTCGCACTCGCGGCTTCGGACAGGATCTGCTGCATCCGTTCGTCATCATCTGCCAGGTGCCGGCTGGATTTGAGCGCGTCGTAATAGGCGGCAAGGTCGAGGCCGGGCAGGATGCGATCGGTTATGTCGGGGATCAGCGATTTGAAGAGATCGTTGCAGACCTGCAGCTTGCCATCGGTGAAGAGGGCGAACCCGCCTTCCATTGCGGACAGGGCGTCGGAGAGGTTTTTCTGTGTCTGCTCGCGGTCGAACCGCAGCAGTTCGAGTTCGTTCGAGGCGCGTTCCAGATCACGGGTCTTGGCCCATATCTGCCCCTGCAACGCGATGGCGGACTGGAATGCCGAATAGGCGGAATTGCCCACATCGTTCTGCCGGCCGGCCCTGCGCACCAGCGCGTCGATGATCTTGGTCTGCTTGGCAATCTGGACTTCGAGCGGATCGTCAGGATTGATCAATGCAGTGTCCGCCTCTTGGGTTCATAGAATGCGACGCCCACGAATGTCTGGTTCACATGCACCCCGCAATGCTGTTCGCCATAGGTGTTGAAGCCCAGGACGCGGCGCCGCCTGAGGATGCCCGATGCCGGTCCGGTCAGGTCTTTCTGCTCGATTTCGAGCTTGCGCAGAAAACAGTCGAACCCGAGGATGAAATCGGGGGGTTTGCCCTGTGATCCGTTGACATCCAGCTCGTCATGCAGGGTGCGCAGGATTTCCTGCCCGTGCCCGAGCGTCAGCAACAGGCCGACGTCGATGGCCGACAGAAAGGACAGGGCGTTGCCATCCTGAACCCCCTGAATGGCGCGGACGTGATAGAGTTCGTGATTGCGCACCAGCACCGGGTTCTCGGCAAAGACCTGCGGCGACAGTTCGTCGACGCGCAACCCGACCAGACGCGCATATTCCTCGGCAGCGGGCGAACCGTTGATCTCGAGCGCCAGCCGCTCTTCGGGGAGCGCGTCGGTCACGACCATCTGCTTGTTGGTCGGCAGGAAATGGTCAAACCCGAGCCCAGTGAACTGAAGATCGGTTTCCAGAAGCAGCACGAGCGCCGCATTGCTGTGAAAGCGGCCCATATGCAGTACCGAAGTTTCCCGGAAGTTCAATCCGTTGCCCGCCGAACCGCCAAAGACCGGCATATCCTCCAGCCCCGATTGCAGCGCGGCCACCAGCATGTCTTCCTGTTTGGACAGCCCGTCCGAAAGGGTCAGCGCCAGCCGGCTCCAGTGGGCGGTTCTCTGGAATTGAGCCGAAAGCCGGCGTGCCTCGGATGCCACTTCCTTGATCGACAGCGGCTTGAGCGGCGATACGAGATGCGTGGCGCAGCGGAAATGCGCCTTGGGAAAGGCCAGCACCAGCAACGCGTCGGTCTCGTATCCCTGCGGCGTGATCTGGCCCGCAGTGGTACAGCCGAACACCGGCAGCCCGGCGAATTGCTCATTCAGTGCCATGGCCAGATCATCAAGATCCAGACCGTCCGGAACGAAGACCAAGAGAAAGCAGGTGCCCGATGTCTCAAGCTGGTCGGCGATGTCCCTGACCGCCGCCCTGGCATCCCGCGCGTAGGATACCGCTGTGTCGACGAAGGCGGGTTTCGCTGGCGCCTGGAGCATCTGGTGGTCTCTTCTAATGGCTCAGAAAGGTCCTTGCATCGACTTCGCCATTGCCGTCAGCGCCACCCAGGTTTGCGCTTTCGACCAGAACGGCGGCCTGCGTGCGGTTCTGCACCCCGAGCCGGCGCAGCAACGCGGTGATATGCGCCTTGACCGTGGCTTCGGCGAGCGAGAGTTCATAGGCAATCTGCTTGTTCGGCTTGCCCGCGCAGATCAGTTTCATGATCTTGGTCTGTTGCGGGGTCAGTTCGGCAATCTTGCTGGTGATGTCCTGGACCTCTGCGGGTCTTGAGGAGGGACGGTAGGTGCGACGATGCTCCGGCGGCAGATATCTCTGACCCGAGCGCACTTCGATCAGCGCATCGCGCAACACCTGGGCAGAAGCGTCCTTCTGGATGAACCCGGCCGCGCCTGCATCCATCAGCGTATAGACGATCTCGGCCGAGGTCATCGCGGATATGACCAGGATCGGCGTGTCGGCGAGCTTTTCGCGCAGGCGCAGGAACCCGCTCAGCCCGGTCACGTCCGGCAGTTTGAGATCCAGCAACACAAGATCGGGTTCAAAGCCGGCTTTCAGATGTTTGAGCCCATCACCCAGCGTCGTCGCGGTTTCGATGCGACAGCCCTTGAAGACATGCGCCAACGCGACCACCAGCGCATCACAATAGAGCGGGTGATCGTCGATCACCAATACGGAGCGGATGTGGCAAGGGTCACGCGCCACTGCAACATGTTTCATCGTATCGTCCTCCCCGCGCGAAGCCTAGCAAAGTTGGTTGCGACTAGGCAACAAAACAAACGGTAACGGCCTTCAACTCGGCGGGAGCAGAAGCCTGCACTCACATCGCCCGCGCGCGGCGCGCGCCGTGCGGAGCGCAGGCAATCACCCCGTTCCCTGTCATGATCCGGTTTTCATCGCAGCAAGGAAATCACGCGCAAACCGTGCTGTGTCCGGTGCGGGCTTGCCGGTTCCGAAGACTGCGGTGTCGAATTGCGCGAGCAGGCGGGACGCCTGCGCATTCGGTCCATCGCTGCGCAGGATGGCGTTGGCCATGCGCCGCGTCGCAGCGAGGTCTCTCTCGCGCGCGGCGCGTTTCAGGCCGCGATAGAGCGCGTTGAAGGGCGCCAGCGATGCAAGCCGTGTCGGGCCGGGCATCGCGCGCCCGATCATCAGTGCAACCAGCGCCGCCGCCAGCGTCATCACGCCGGTTGCCGTCAGCAGGGCGGGGCGCAGCCGCACCGGCGGGGCGGACGGTGTGGGCTCGGGCAGGTCCGTCTCGTCCATTGCCACCCGTTGTGCGGTGATGGTCGCGCTCAGGGCCTTGCGCGTGGTGGTATCGAAATAGTCGAAGCTCAGCGGTTCGAGTATGGCCGAACGCCCATTGCCGGGCCGGATCGTCCAGCGCCAGAAGGCCATCGAAACCGGCCCGTCCGGCGAGAGTTCCACAAAGCGCTGCTCGGGATGCGGAAAGATCATCGCGCTGGGCGAGGACAGTTCGGGCATGGGCGGGATCATGTCTGGCGAGGCACCGACAGCGGTGACGCGGATCACCCGCAAGACCCCTTCGCCCTCCTTCAGCTGATCGGGTGCGTTCGACCATTGATCCGAGATCTCGAGCCGACGCACCGGGAACCACCATCCCTCGACCGGCGGGGCCGCGGCGACATCAAGGGTCAGCGGTTCGGAGCGGACGTCATGCTCGAACCAGTCATCGCCTTCGTCGGTCAACGTCAGCTTATGGACGAAAGAGCCAATGGTCAGCTTGCCGGCCTTTTCGGGAAACAATGCCATTCGCCGCCTGAAATTCTTGATCTTCTTGCCCCGGACGCGGGTTTCGTACCAGCTATCCTGACCCAGCTGCATCCAGTTGAAACCCTCCAGATCCGGCTGCACGAGCTTTTCCAGCGTGATGTGGCGCCGATAGGCACCGTGAATTGTCACCAGCACCATTTCGCCCTGATAGGGCGCGATCTCCGCATTCTCGACCGTTACGGTCAATTGCAGGTCGGCCGGGTCGACCTCGCGGGTTTGTGCCTGCGCCAGCCCGGCGATCAGCGTCAGACAGAGGATCAGCGCTTTCATCTCGGGTCCTCCGGTTCCGGCTGCAAAAGCCCGAGTTTGGCGCGCCGCTTGTGTTCATGCCTGATACGGGCGGCAAGGTATTCGCCGGGTACGTCGGACAGGGTCGCGAGCCAGCGCGTATTGGCAACCATGAACTTGTCGTCGAACTGCTTGCGAACCTCGCGGTTGCCGTGGCTTGCAAGCTCGGGAAGGCCCAGCAGAGCGCCGGTATTGGTCGTTTCGTTGCCGGCACCTGCCGCGCGGGCCGCGCCCTGCGCAATCGAGGATTTGACGACAGCGCCCTCATCGCCGTCCCTTTCGCCGAACCATGCGATGGGCGCGTCGGGGTCGAGTGCGAGCCCGGCATAGAAGGCGGCCAGCAGGCCGAAATTGGCATCCGCGTCCGCGTCGCCGGCCATGCGCGCGGTGTCGAACGCTTCGAGCGCGCTGGCATAGTTCGCGGCATGGGATTCCGCGTTCCCGAGGTTCAGCATTGCGCCACCGTCACGGAAATATGTTGCCGCATCCTCGAAATTTCCGGCGCGATACAGGGCAACGCCTTTCCATGCCGGATCGCGCAGGATCGGGGCCGCGAGCGAGGGCATGCCAAGCGAGAGCAGGACCCGGCCAAGCGGCGCAGCCCCGCCGAGCAGGGCGGACCCGAGCAGCGCCGCCAGCGCCGCGATCGCTATGACGCGCAGCGATGTCATCCGGTGCGCCGCGCAAACATCGGAAGCATCAGCAGCAGCGCAGGCAGAAGGAGAAATCGCCCCCAATCCGCCCAGAACAGCAGCGGATAGTCCTGCTTTTCGAGCCGCTCGCGGGCCGAAGCGGCAAGGAATTCGGACAGGTCCTCGCTTTGCCCGGCGGCAAAGACCCGGCCATTGCCGGTGCGGGCGAGGGTTTCGGCCTGCGACGAAACCTGCGGCACCACGACCGACAAACGCGCACCGCGCGCGGCGATCCCGGCGGCTGCTGACAGGGCGGCGGGACCGATGCCCTCGCCGTCGCTGATCAGCAGGACGTCCCCGGCGAGCACCTCTGCCTCCTGCAACACGCGACCGGCAAGGGCGAGGCCAAGCTCGGGCCTGCTGCCGGGGTCGGGAACCGTGTCCGCCCCGACCAGCGACATCGTCAGGCCGAGTTGCCGTGTGTCTGCCGTCATGTCCGTTGCGAGATACGCATCGCCCGCATAAACCACCAGCGCGGCAGGCCGGCTTTGCAGGGCGGCAACGCCAAAACGTCCGAGCGTCTGGAGTTCCGTCCAATCGGCGCTGCCGGTGGCCGAGGGCGAGGCATCGAGTACGAAGACCACCCCGTCAAGATTGCGGTATACGGCCGCATCGCGCCGTTCGGTCGCGGGCCCGGCGAGGGCCAGAGCGACAAGCGCCGCCGCCGCGAGGGCCAGCATCCCCCGCGTTTCGCCGCCGGTCTGTTCCACGCGGCCAAGCATGCGCATCGCGGCCAGCATCTGCGGATCGATCACCTGTTCCCAGTCACCCAGCCGTGCAAGGCGGCGTCGCAGCATCAGCACCGCCACCACCAGCAGCGGCAGCGCCAGCAGCCATTGGGGGCGCAGCAACCCGACCTCCATCATCCCTGTCCCCGCCAGGCCACCCAGAGCAGCAACAACCCGCCCAGTGCCGCCGGATAGAGCCAGAATTCGCGGAACACCTCGGCGGCCAAACCGTCGCTGTCGGTGGCTTCCAGCCGGTCCAGCGCCTCTGTCACTTCCTGCAATTCGTCGGTGGTGCGCACGCGGAAACTGGTGCCGCCGCTCAACTCGGAAATCGCCCGCAGGGTGGCGGCGTCGACCACTCCGGGTTCGCCCGGTGCGCTGTCCGAGAGATCCCTCGGCCCGAGCGCGATGGTGTGGACGCGCACACCCAGATCGGCCGCCAGCCTGGCGACGCCGCGCGGATTGGTGGACCCTGCATTGTTGATCCCGTCCGACAGGAGGATCACCACGCGCGACGCGGCGGCGGAATTTTCCAGCCGCTTGAGTGCCAGCCCAAGCGCGTCGGAGATATTGGTGGCGCGCCCGGAAATGCCGATGGTCGCCTCTTCGATGCGCCGGGCGATCGCTTCGGTGTCAAAGGAAAACGGGGCCGCGTAATAGGCTTCCGAGCCGAACACGATCAGCGCGACGCGGTCACCGGCGCGGCGGCGTACGAAATCCGCGCCGACAGACTGAACGGCCTGCAACCGCGTGATCTGCTCTCCGTCCAGGTAGAAATCGTCGCGCACCATCGAACCCGACAGATCGATGGCAATGGCGAGATCGCGGCCCGAGGCCTTCAGGGCGGAAACCGGTGCAAGCTGTCGCGGTCCGGCAAGGGCACAAACCAGCAGGGCCCAGGCCAGCAGGAGCACAAGCTGTTTCTGCAGGAGAACCGGCGTCGCCTCGCCCGCCCCTGAGAGCAGGCCCTTGCCGATCCGGTCCGGCACGGCCAGCGCAGCGCCGCGTGCCTTGCCACCCGGCAGGACACGCGCCGCGAGCAGGGGGAGCGGCAGCAGAAGCAGGAACAGCGGATCGGCCAGTTCGATCATGTCCCCCTGACCTCGGTTTCCAGCGTGTCGGCATCGGGCATCCCGCCGGGCGCATAAAGTCGGCCCGACAGGTGCCGGAATGCATCGGGGCGTTCGGCCTTGAGCAGGTGCAGCAGGGCGATCTGGCGTTCGTCTGTGGGAAGACCCTGCAACGCCGCCAACCGGTCCGCCGCTCCGGGCTCTGGCCGGGCCTGTCTCGGGCGGGTCACTGTGCGCAGCGCGATGCCGATCAGCAGGGCGATGGCCAGCGCCAGTCCGATGGTGGCCAGCAGTTCCGCCGCGAGGCCGCCAGCGGCTTCGGCTGGCAGGCGAATGTCGTGCAGCCCGTTCAGCATCGCTTCCCGTGTGAGCGCGCGGTCGGCCATGATCAGGGGGCCCGGTCGGGTGGGAACGCCGCTTGCAGTACGCGGGCGGTTGTCGCGATCTCCTGTCCGGCGTCCAGCGGCAGCGCCGGAAAACCGGCAATCTCGGTGACACGGGGCGCCGCTTTGCGCCCGCTGATGCGGACCCTGCGACGCGATCCGTCCGGCAATCTGATCGGGTAGAGTCCGGGCGGCAGGTTCTCGGTCACATTGTCCGTCACCAGCACCGGACGGGGCGTGCGCCGTTGCGCGATCTGACCCAGCCCGTCATCGAGTGACGGACCGGGGCTGTCAAAACCCGAAGCGATCACGATCTCGGATCCCGCAGGCGCGATGCGGGTGACACGGGAGATCGCCGCGTCCAGCGGCGGATCGTCCTGATTGCCCGCCACGGCAAGTTGCAGCGCCGCGTCATGGGCCCGCACGAGGCCGCCGATAACCGCGAGCATTCCGCGCACCCGCCCCTGTATTGCCACCACTACCGGCGCGCCGGCACCCATGGCCAGCAGGCCGACCCGCCCGCCCTGTTCGATCACGCGCCAGCCGATCAGGGCCAGCGCCTCGGCAGCGGCAACCGACCTCAGGGCACGACGCGTTCCCCACAGCATGGCGGGCCGGAAATCGGCCACCAGCAACGTCACCCGGTCGCGCTCTTCCTGAAACGACCGCACATGCAGAACGCCCGTGCGGGCGGTGCTGCCCCGGTCGAGATGGCGGATATCGTCGCCAGCGACATATTCGCGGACATCGGCCATTTCCTGACCGTGGCCGCGCCGTCTGGTGACGAAACCGCCGGGCAGGGCGGCGAGTTGCCCCTCCGCTTCCGGATGCAGCGCCAGCGGACGCAGCGCAATCAGGGTGTCGGCACGCAGCGCGACACCTGGTATGTTCAATGCCGCCGTCACAACGGCTCGACGGTTTCGACCACCTTCGCGATCAACTCGCGTGCGGTCCGTCCTTCGGACACCGCGCGCCATGTCATCACGAGCCGGTGGGCCAGCGCGTCCGCTGCGACGGCCTGCACGTCTTCGGGCAGGGCATGGTCGCGCCCGGCCAGATAGGCGCGGGCCTTGCAGGACGCGGCCAGGGCGAGCGAGCCGCGCGGCGATACAGCGTGATCGATGTCCTGTGCAAACGGCGGTTGCCGTGTCGCAGTCACGAGACGCACGATGTAGTCCCGCAGCGGCGAGGACAGGTGAACCGCCATCGCGGCCTTTTTCGCGGCACGGATATCATCGAGTTTCAGGCGCGCGGGCGTCGCCACCGATCCCTGTTCCTCGGCTTCGACCAGGTCCAGAATACGCCGCTCGGTCGTGGCGTCCGGCAGATGCAGGACCACGTGCATCAGAAAACGGTCAAGCTGCGCTTCGGGCAGTGGAAAGGTGCCGTCATGTTCGATCGGGTTCTGTGTGGCCACCACAAGGAAGGGATCGGGCAGCCGGTGGGTTTCGTTACCGCTGGTCACCTGTGCTTCGGCCATCGCTTCGAGCAATGCGGATTGCACCTTGGGCGGGGCGCGGTTGATTTCGTCCACCAGAACCAGGTTGTGAAATACCGGGCCGGGAACGAATTCGAATTCGCCGGTCTGCGGGCGGAATACGGGCGTGCCGGTCAGATCCGATGGAAGCAGGTCCGGGGTGCATTGAATACGGGCGAACCCGCCTTCGATGGCATCTGCCAGCCATTTGACCGCACGGGTCTTGGCAAGTCCCGGTGCCCCCTCGATCAGCAGATGCCCCCCTGCGAGAACGCCGATCAGCAGACGTTCGATCAACACATCATGCCCGATCAGCCCCGATGCCAGGTGGGATTGCAGGGCGCTCAGCCCATTGCCTGTGGTCGCATCCATACTGCCTCCGTGTCACGTGCCAGCATGCAGGTGCACGCCCGCAGAGGCTAGCGCCAAGACGGACAGGCGCAAACACAGCCCATAGTCTATGTGCCGTGTCCGCGTGGGTCGGTGTGCACCGGCGCTAGGAACCCGTGGTTTCGGGCAGAGCCTTGCCGGGCGCCGTGCGATAGATCAGTTCGGCAGCGTCGTTGTGAGCAAAAGCATCCGCCTTGGCCTGAAGCGTGCCATGATGCGGAGATCTCACGCAGACCGGATCGGCTGCGCCGGCATCGCCGACAACGGCCATTGCCTGACAGCGACAGCCGCCGAAATCCCGGAGCTTGTTGTCACAGCTCTGGCAGGGTTCCTGCATCCAGTCGGTCCCGCGATAAGCGTTGAAGGCTGTGCCATCGTACCAGATGTCGCGCAGGTGCCGGTCGCGCACATTGTCAAATTGCAGGTGGGGAATGGTCTGCGCGGCATGACAGGGCAGAACCTCGCCATCCGGCGCGACGTTCAGCCCGGTCGTGCCCCAGCCACCCATGCAGCGTTTCGGGAAATCGGAATGATAATCTGCGGGCACGTAGTCGATCACCAGCTGGCCGCGCAACTCGGCGCGGGCCTGTTTGACGATCCTGTCCGCCTCGCGTGCCTGTTCATGGGTCGGCATCAGGCTGTCGCGGTTCTGCATCGCCCAGCCGTGAAACTGAACCGTGGCCACCTCGATCCTGCGTGCGCCCATCTCGAGCGCCATCTCGAGCGCGCGGGGCAACTGATGCAGGTTGCGCCGGTGCAGCACGGCGTTCAGCGTCAGCGGAAAGCCGATGTCCGCGATCCATGCCGCAACCTGCATCTTGCGCGCAAACCCGCCGCGATAGCCGCCGATATGATCCGCCATCTCCGCATCTGTGCCCTGCAGCGACAACTGGATATGGTCCAATCCGCAGTCATCCAGGGCCCGCAGGCGCTTTTCAGTCAACCCGATTCCCGAGGTGATGAGGTTGGTATAGAGTCCGGCGCCGCGCGCGGCGGTGACCAGGTCGACGAGATCGCGCCGGCTGGCGGGCTCGCCTCCGGAGAGGTGCAGTTGCAGGACACCGATTTCGGCGGCCTCGCGAAAGACACGGGCCCAGGTCTCCGTGTCCAGTTCCCGCTCTTGCCGCGCCAGTTCCAGCGGGTTGGAACAGTAGGGGCAGGACAGGGGGCAACGATGCGTCAGCTCTGCCAGCATGGCGATGGGGGGCTTTACGGTCATGGGCGTATCTCCAGAAACCGCCGGTTCCTGAGTGCGCCAAGGAAGCCTGCCGTGTCCTTGGCAATATCCTCGGCGGGCGCATTGTAGCGGTCGGCGAGTATCCGGGTGATTTCGGCAAAGCTGCGCGCGCCATCGACCTCGGACAGGATCGCGTGGCCGATGCCGTCCAGGGTGATCGCCCGTTCCGGCGCCAGCAAAACCCAGCTGTCGCGCACCTTGTCAAAATGCACGCGCACGCCGCGCGGCAGAAACGGGATATCCGCGTTTTCGATCACGATGCGACGGCCAGTGCCGAGCCCTCGCCCGGCTGCCATGCGCCGGGCGGGATGCGACCCGGCTCGACATAGGCGGCGTGCAGCGCGTCAAGCTGTGACCAGAGAACATCGGTCTTGAAGATCAGGGCAGCGGCGGCGGCATCCTGTTTTTCCTGCGTGTCCGCGTGATCAAGCACCCAGGACAGGCCAAAGGCGACATCCTTGGGCGCTTCTTTCAGCCGGTTGCGAAAATAGCTCAGGCTGCTGTCATCGGCAAAGTCGTAATTCCTGAGCAGCCCTTCGATCCGGTCGGCGTGAATCTTGGGTGCAAACAGCTCGGTCAGCGATGCCGCGACCGCTTCGAGCAGGGTCTTGTCCCGGACAAACCGCACATAGGCGTCGACCGCGAACCGGGTCGCCGGCAGGACGCCCCGGTTGGAGGCGACATAGTCCGGGTCAAGCCCGACCGCCGTGGCCAGCCGCAGCCAACGCCGGATACCGCCCTCGTTGGTGTCGGTGCCGTCATGATCCTCGATCCGGCTGCGCCAGATGCGGCGCAGGTCGGGGTCTTCGACACGCGACATGAAAGCGGCGTCCTTGATGGGGATCGAGTGCTGATAATAGTAGCGGTTGATGACCCATGCGCGGACCTGATCGGGGGTACACTTGCCGCCATGCAGCAGGTGATGGAACGGGTGCTTGTCGTGATAGCGTTCCGCGCCGATCCGGCGCAGCCGGTCTTCGAATTCTGCCCGTGTCTGGGTCATGGTGTCACCTCCATTCCGTCCTGTCCGACGATCCAGCCGGCGGCTTCTGCTTCGGCCCGCTCTTGCGAGGCCGGGCGCAGGACCGGGTTGGTGTTGTTCATGTGGACAAAGATGCGCTTGCCGACATTGAGATCCGCGAAGGCGGCAATCGACCCGTCCGCGCCGGAGATCGACATGTGCCCCATCCGCCTGCCTGTCTTGTTGCTCAGCCCGGCGCGGACCATTTCGTCGTCGCGCCAGAGCGTCCCGTCAAAGAATACCAGCGCGGCATCGCGCAAGCGGTCGCGCAGGTCGTCGCTCAGCTTGGCACAGCCGGGAATATAGTAGGCATCCCGTCCATCCGCCCGCAGGTGCACGCCGACGGTCTGCTCGCCGACGAGTTCGGTATCGACGGTGTCGCCTTCGAGATAGAGCGGCACCTTGCCCGGCACCGGGAACAATGTCGCCACAAGGCCGGGTGCGATCTCGGTCGGTTCGCCGAGCATGATGGTCTTGCGCGTCACGACCGATGCGTTCAGCGCCGCGAAAATCGGGTTGTCGTCAAGAACCTCGTGAATGCCCGCGGTTGCATAGATCGTGAAAGGCTGCATCTCGCGCAGTGTGAGCAGGCCCGCGACGTGATCGATATCCCCATTGGTGAGCAGCACCGAGCGCAACGGCATGTCGCGCGGGCCGGTCGGGTGCAGGTCGGAGCAATCGGCGAATTGCTGGCGTATGTCCGGGGATGCGTTGAGCAACGCCCAGTCGCGCCCGTTTGCGGAAAATGCGACCGAGGACTGGGTCTGTGACGGTATCTCGCCGGCGCGGGCGAGGTTGCAGTTCTCGCAGCCGCAATTCCACTGGGGCAGCCCGCCACCGGCGGCCGCCCCGAGGATTCTCGCACGGAAACCCAAGCGGCCCCCGCCCGAGGCCTGATCAGAACAGGACGCCGTCGTCGTCGCCGTCGGGTCCGTACATGTTGATTTCCATTCCGCACTCGATTTCGCGGCATTTCGGGGTGTTCCAGGACATTCGTCTGTCCTCCTCTCTGTTTGTGTTTCGCTGCTCATACCTTGCCCGTGTTGGCGTTGCTGTTCAAAGCCAATGTTCTAAGAAATAATAAATCTGTAGTCTAATCATCGGCTTGCCCAATGACAGGTGCAAGGCCGGCCAGCATGAAACCCCGGTTTCGGATGGTCTTGATCTCGAAACCGAAGGATTTCATCGGGTCGAGCTTCTTGCGAAGATACCCGACATAGACATCGACGACATTGCCCGAACTGGCGCCCTTGTCGGCCCAGAGACTGTCAAAGATCTGCGCGCGTGACAGGGTTTCATCAAGGTGTTCGGCGAACATCGACAGCAATTCGAACTCGCGCTGTGTCAGCATGACCCTGCGTTGGTCAAGCTGGATGCTCCAGTCACTGGTATCAAGCCGCGCAGGGCGAAGTGGTATCGGTGTCGCGCGGCGCTCCTGCACCTTGAGACGCGCGACAAGCTCGTCGAAGGAGAAGGGTTTGACCACGTAATCATCCGCCCCGGCCTCGAGCCCGCGGGTGCGATCATCCACTTCTGACAGCGCGCTCAGCATCAGGATCGGTGTGCGGTGTCCGGCCGTGCGAACCGCGCGGACCAGGTCGAAACCGCTGTCCTCGCCGATCATGACATCGACGATGGCGGCGCATACCTCGGAATCCTCAAAACGCGCGAGGGCCGAGTCGACGCGGTTTTCGGTGAGTGTGGCGTACCCGTGCAACTCCAGACCACGAGACAAGGCAGAGAGAATCTCCGGGTCGTCATCGACAATCAGGATTCGCGCGGTGTCGGTCATGGGGCGAGGTTAGTCCGGCGCAAGCGGGATGCCTACAGTGACTTTGGTCCCGGTTCCGCCACCCGGAAGCGGGCTGATCAGGCTGATTTCGCCGCCCTGTTCTTCGACAATCCACTTGGCAAAGGCCAGTCCGATGCCGAATCCTTCCGAGACCGCTCCGCCGCGCCCCTGCACGAAACGCCCAAAGATCGTCTGCTGCTCCTGCGGCGGAATCCCCGGCCCATGATCGGTCACCGCGACACGCCCCATACCCGCATCCGTGCCGGTATCGAGTTCGATTCGTCCACCGTCGCGGGCATGGCGGATGGCATTCTGGATCAGGCCGCCGATCACCTGACGCACCCAGTTGGCATCGCCGATCACCGCGACAGGCGACGGCGGTGGAGTGCGGAGGGTCAGCGTCATGCCCGCGCTGTTGATCTCGGCGTCCATGTTGTTTGCGGCCTCCTGCGCGATCAGCGTCAGATCGAACGTGTCGGAGGCGAGTTCGAGCTGGCCCGATTCGGACCGGGCGATGCGCAACAGGTCGTCGATGCGCCGGTTCAATCGCAGCGCCCGGTTTTCGATCGTCGCAAATGCGGCCTGCGCATCGGGGGCGGCCTTGCGCCCGATCTGGGCCTCCATCAGGATGACGGTCAGCGGCGTGCGCAGTTCGTGGCTGATATCGGCAAAGAACCTGCGGCGGTTCTCGTCGGTGCGCGCCAGGGCGGCATTTGCCGCACGCAATTCCTCGGTGCGCGCGGCGATGATGTCGTTCAGGCGCGCCCTGTCATGCTCGACCTCGGTTCTGCTCGTCGAGAGCGCCCCGGCCATGCGATTGGTTTCGGTGAACAATTGTCCGATTTCGTCCCGGCTGTCTTCGGGCAGGGCGATATCGAATTCCCCCCGCCCGATCTGTCGCGCCGTGGCGTGCAGCTTGTCGAGCCGGCGCAATTGCGGGCGGACCAGTCCCAGGTAGAACAGGGCCAGCAACAGGACGGTTGCCGCCGACACGCCCATCGCCACATAGATCAGCCGCTGGCGCAGGACGGTGATGCCTTGCAGGATCTCGTTGCGCAGCCGCAATTCCGCGGTGATGACCTCGTTCAGCAGCGGATCAAACCCGATGGCGAAGGTGTCGATATGACCCTGCAAACGTTCATTGTCGGCAACATCCGACAGCAACGCGTCGCGTGTCGATGCGAACAGCGCTTCCATCCGGGCGATGCCAAGGCTCTGGGTGGCGCGGCGCGATTGCTCGTCAAGCCCCAGCCGATCCGCGTCGGTCACTGCCTGCGCGTGATCCGCGCGCAGGCGTGCGAAAGTGGTGCCGATACTCTCGGACAGGTTGGCGAGACGGCCGCGCCTGTCGGCGGGAGAGATCCCCGATTGCAGCGCTTCGGACGCCACCACGAGCAAGCTTGAAACCTGCGTGGACAGCACCGAATACCGATCGATGCGATGCTCGGCGGCAAGCGCGGCGTCTAGACGGGCGGCCACCCGGTTCATTCCGGTCACCGTCACGGCCGCCGCGATCAGCGCCACCAGACCGAGCATGCCGGCGCCGATTCCAAGACGAACCTTGAGAGAGAGGGCGATGGGGCGTTTGCGGATCGGATTCTGCTCCTCGGGTTTCATGGCACGGATTTCGGGCGGCTGCGCCGCGACCCAAGCCTATCGGCTCGATAACAAGCGATCTGCCGCGCTGATACGCTTGTCATTCAGAAACTAGTCGGAACTGTGACAGAATGGAGCCATACTATTGTATCGGGTGATGGGGTGCCGTGATGATTGAGCTGGTTTTCATCGTTTGCCTTGCCGGGGCACCGCAAGATTGCGAACGGCGCAGCCTGTTGTTTACGGACATTTCCCGGAGTGTGTGCGTCAGACGCGCGCTTCCGGAACTTGCCAACTGGATCATTTCCCATCCGCAATGGCAGATCGCGCGCTGGACCTGCGAGATCGTGCGCCCGGGCGAACACGACATTTGATCGCAAGACTCCGCCCGGCGGTGTTTTGCGCGGGTTGCGGGGCAGCGTGCTCTTGCCCCCGCACCGCGCTTGGCTCATAAACGGGCCAAGCACTGGCTCGAGTTCAAAGACCCGGAAGGACCGCTCCAAGATGACAATCCAAGCGCCGGAAACCAAGATCGTGGACAGCTATCGCGTCGCCTGTGACGGTGGCGAGGGCGCGTTGGGCCATCCGCGCGTCTGGCTGTCGATTCCGCAGGATCGGGGCTGGGTCGAGTGTCCGTATTGCGATTGCAAATACCTGCACAGGGATTGCGCCGACGCGGCCTGAGCGGCCGCCAGCGTGCCTGACGACGGGCAGGGCGGAGTCAAACGCGACCCGCCGCATTGGGAAAACACGGCAACCGGGGGATGCGGTTTGGGTGACACGACGTTCGGCAAGGGCTGCCATCTGCATCTGATTGACGGGTCGGCCTTCATTTTCCGCGCCTACCATGCCTTGCCGCCGCTGACGCGCAAATCCGATGGCTTGCCCATCGGGGCGGTCGCGGGCTTCTGCAACATGCTTCACCGGTATGTCGAAGGCAACAACGGCCCTGACGCGCCGACCCATGTTGCGGTGATCTTTGACAAGGGCAGCCATACCTTCCGCAATGATCTTTACGATCTCTACAAGGCCAACCGCGACGCGATGCCCGAGGATCTGCGCCCGCAGATACCATTGACGCGGCGGGCAACCGAGGCGTTCAACATCGCCTGCAAGGAGATGGAAGGCTACGAGGCCGACGACATCATCGCGACGCTGGCCTGTCAGGCGCGCGACGCGGGTGGCCGGGTCACCATCATCAGTTCCGACAAGGATCTGATGCAGCTTGTCGGCGATGGGGTCGAAATGCTCGACGCGATGAAGAACCGCCGCATCGACCGCGACGGCGTGTTCGAGAAATTCGGTGTCGGCCCCGAGCGCGTGGTCGATGTTCAGGCGCTTGCGGGCGACAGTGTCGACAACGTGCCCGGCGCGCCGGGCATCGGCATCAAGACCGCCGCACTGCTCATCAACGAATATGGCGATCTGGAAACGCTGCTCGATCACGCCGACCAGATCAAACAGCCCAAGCGCCGCCAGACCCTGATCGAAAAGCGAGATCAGATCGAGTTGAGCAAGAAACTGGTGCAGCTGGATTGTGAAACGCCTCTGGATTTCGGCTTGGACGATCTCGAGGTGCGCGACGCCGATCCGGATACGCTGATGCCGTTTCTGGCCGAGATGGAGTTCCGCACGCTGTCGCGTCGGATTGCCGAGCAACTGGGTGTCGAAGCCCCGATTATCGCGGAACCGGCGGCTGCGGCCGAAGCTGGCGCAGAGGCCCCCGAGGCGCCGGCCTTCGATCAGTCCGAATACAGCTGTGTCGGCGATGCGGCAACCTTGCAGGTCTGGATCGACCGGATCCGGGAACGGGGCTGGGTCGCGGTGGATACCGAGACCACGGGCCTGAACGAGATGATCGCCGACCTGGTGGGCATTTCGCTCTGCGTCGAGCCGGGGCAGGCATGTTACATCCCGCTGATCCACAAGGCTGGCGCCGCCGAGGACCTGTTCGGGTCCGATGATCTGGCCGAAGGACAGATGCCCGTGCAAGAGGTGCTGGACCTTCTCGGGCCGGTGCTCGAAGATCCGGCGATCCTGAAAATCGGGCAGAACATGAAATATGACGCCAAGATATTTGCGCGTCATGGCATTGCCGTCGCGCCTATCGACGATACGATGCTGATGTCCTATGCGATGCATGGCGGCGAACACGGACACGGCATGGACACGCTGAGCGAGCGTTACCTGGGGCATACGCCGATCCCGATCAAGCCCCTGCTGGGCAGCGGAAAATCGGCGATCACCTTTGATCGCGTCCCGCTGGACAAGGCCACGGATTATGCCGCGGAAGATGCGGATATCACGCTGCGCCTGTGGCAGAACTTCAAACCGCAACTGCACCGCAGCAAGGTGACGACCGTCTATGAAACGCTGGAACGGCCTTTGGTGCCGGTGCTGGCGCAGATGGAAATGCACGGCATCAAGGTCGACCGCGACACGCTCAGCCGCATGTCGAACGCCTTTGCCCAGAAAATGGCGGGGCTTGAATCCGAAATTCACGAGCTGGCGGGGGAGAGCTTCAATGTTGGATCGCCCGCGCAGCTGGGCGAGATCCTGTTTGACAAGATGGGGCTCGAGGGCGGCAAACGCGGCAAGACCGGCAAGTATTCCACCGGAGCGGATGTTCTCGAAGACCTTGCGACAGAGCACGAACTGCCGCGCCGTGTGCTCGACTGGCGGCAATTGTCCAAGCTGAAATCGACCTATACCGACGCGTTGCAAACCCATATCAACCCCGACACGGGGCGGGTGCATACCTCATATGCGATCACCGGGGCGAATACCGGGCGGCTGGCCTCGACCGATCCGAACCTGCAGAACATCCCGGTGCGCACCGAAGAGGGCCGGCGTATTCGCGAGGCATTTGTCGCCGAGCCGGGCAATGTCCTGGTGAGCCTCGACTATTCGCAGATCGAGCTGCGCATCCTGGCCCATATTGCCGACATTCCCGCGTTGAAACAGGCCTTTGCCGAGGGGCTGGACATCCACGCCATGACCGCGAGCGAAATGTTCGACGTGCCGCTCGAGAAGATGACCCCGGAAATCCGCCGGCAGGCCAAAGCGATCAACTTTGGTGTCATCTACGGCATTTCCGGCTTCGGGCTGGCGCGCAACCTTCGGATTCCGCGAGCGCAGGCGCAGGGGTTCATCGACCGCTATTTCGAGCGCTTTCCGGGCATCAGGGCGTATATGGACGACACCAAGGCCTTTGCCAAGGAACATGGCTATGTGCAGACATTGTTCGGGCGCAGGATTCACACGCCCGAGATCAATGCGAAGGGGCCGCGCGCCAGCTTTGCCTATCGCGCCGCGATCAATGCGCCGATCCAGGGCACGGCCGCCGACGTGATCCGACGCGCGATGGTGCGGATGCCCGCCGCCATCGACGATCTGCCCGCCAGGATGCTGTTGCAGGTGCATGACGAATTGCTGTTCGAAGTTGCCGAGGATGCGGTGGACACGGTTATCGAGCGCGCGCGAGAGATCATGGAATCGGCTGCCGATCCGGCGGTGCATCTGGATGTCAGGCTGACCGTGGATGCCGGGCAGGGCGCAAACTGGGCCGAGGCTCATTGACCAACCGTCGCGTTCCGGCGATAGGGGGCGCGGTGCCCAACATGACCGGACCTCATGCGGCACCTGTTCGTTTCAGGCAAAGGGTGCCCCATGACCAAGCCCAACGAGGATAGCCCGCGCGGATTCGCCTTTGCGATGTCCGCGTATCTATTGTGGGGCTTTCTGCCGATCTACATGAAGGCCGTGTCCCATATTTCTCCGGCCGAAGTGATCGCACACCGGGTGATCTGGTCGATTCCCGTTGCGGGACTTGTGCTCGTCATCATGGGGCGCACGCGGGATCTGCGTGTCGCGTTGATGACGCCCAGAATGCTTGCGATGGGGTTTGTCACGGCTGCGCTCATATCGGTCAACTGGGGCGTGTACGTATGGTCGATCGCGACAGGGCATACGCTGGATGCCGCGCTGGGTTATTATATCAACCCGCTGTTCAGCGTGTTCCTGGGGGCCATCCTGCTGGGTGAACGTCTGACGCGGGCGCAGTTGGTCGCGATTTTGCTGGCGGCGGCGGCGGTCGCTGTTCTGACCTTTGACGCGGGCAAGTTGCCGTTCGCTGCCATCGCATTGACGCTGTCCTGGGGCTTTTACGCATTCTTCAAGAAATGGCTGCCGATCGGTCCGAATCAGGGGTTCATGCTCGAAGTGCTTCTGCTCGCCATACCGGCGCTGATGTTGATCGGATACCTTGTGGCGACCGGTGAGAACCATTTTTTCGTCGGCAACACGCAGGACACCTTGCTGCTGCTTGGCTGCGGCGTGGTGACAGCCGTTCCGCTGCTGTTCTACGCGAACGGGGCCAAGCTGCTCCGGCTGTCCACCATCGGCATCCTGCAATACGTCGCTCCGACCATGATCTTTCTGGTGGCGGTGTTCCTGTTCGGCGAAGAGTTCGGACGCGCCCGCATGATCGCCTTTCCAATGATCTGGCTGGCGCTGGTCATCTATTCGGCATCGCTTCTGCGGGAATCGCGCAAAGGCAGAAAAGCACGCGAAAAGCCCGCTCCCTGCGACGCCTGATCCGGCCGTTCGGGGTGTAGCTGCGCGCTCGCGTGCGCCGCGGGCGGAACGCGCCGGCCTGTCGTCAAAGCCACCTTCACGAGGCCTGCACAGAATGACCACATCACGGTTTCATCGCCGGAGTCCCGTTTCCCGGTGACGTCCGTTGCGGCAGAGTGGCGGCACGACCGCACGCCCTGCCGCTCGGGGCGAGGGGTGCTTGACACGCCGGTCCGCGCGCGCCAACGCTGCGCCCCATGATGGACCTGCGCCCAGTTGGACATGTGATCGGATTGCTTATCGCCATTCTCGGCGGTGCGATGCTGTTGCCGATGCTGACCGATCTCTATTACGGCAACGAACACTGGACGGTGTTTTTCGAATGCGCGGTCATCACCATGCTGACGGGCGGTGCAACCGCGCTCAGTTGTGCCAATGGCGTGAAACAGGGGCTGACCATCCAGCAGATCTTTTTGCTGACCTCCGCCGTCTGGGTGGCGCTGCCATTGTTCGGTGCGTTGCCGCTGATGCTGGGTGAAACGCAATTGTCCTTCACGGACGGTTATTTCGAAGCCATGTCGGGTCTCACCACCACCGGTTCCACGGTGATCAGCGGGCTGGACGATCTGCCAAAGGGTCTGCTGCTGTGGCGCGGTCTGCTGCAATGGCTGGGCGGTGTCGGGGTGGTCGTCGTCGCGATGGTCTTCCTGCCCGAGCTGCGGGTGGGCGGGATGCAGATTTTCCGCTCCGAAGCCTTTGACACGATGGGTAAAATCCTCCCGCGTGCAACCGAAATATCGAGCAAGATCTCGGTGATCTACGTCATCCTTACACTCGGCTGCATCGTCAGCTACGCATCGCTCGGAATGGATATATTCGACGCGGTGGTGCATGCGCTCACCACGGTTTCGACTGGCGGATTCGCCAATTACGACGCCTCGTTCGCGACGTTCTCGGGGCCTCTGGAATATGCCGCCTCGATCTTCATGATCCTCGCCGCGCTGCCATTCGTGCGCTATGTGCAACTGATGAACGGCAATTCGAACGCGTTCTGGCGGGATCCGCAGATCCGGGCGTTCCTTGGCACCATTCTGTTCCTGGTTCTGGTCATGTGGTTCGAACTTCAGCGCGTCTTTCCACACCACTGGGAACAGTCTTTCCGCGAGGCGCTCTTCAACATCACCTCGATCATCAGCGGCACGGGATATGCGAGTGTCGATTACATGGATTGGGGGCCATTGCTGATCACGCTGTTCTTCCTGATCGGATTGATCGGGGGCTGCGCGGGGTCGACAAGCTGCTCGATCAAGATCTTTCGCTTTCAGCTGCTCTTTGCCTCGATCCGGGTTCAGCTCCAGCGCATCCGGCTGCCCAACGGGGTGTTCATTCCACGGTATGACGGAAAACGGGTGGATGACGACGTGCTGAACTCGGTCATGTCGTTCTTCGTGTTCTTCATCGTGACCATCGGTATCGTCAGCTGGGCTCTGGCGATGACCGGACTGGATTTCGTGACTGCGATCTCCGGTGCGGCGACGGCGGTTGCCAATGTCGGTCCGGGTCTTGGCGATATCATCGGCCCGTCGGGCAACTTTGCCTCTCTCAACGATTCCGCGAAATGGATCCTGTCCTTTGCGATGCTCTGTGGCCGTCTCGAACTGATGGCGGTCTTCGTAATCTTCACTGTTCAATTCTGGAGGGCCTGATGCCTGACTCCGCATCGTCCACTCGGCGCCCGCTTGGCGCGCAGATTTCCCACATGCTGCATGATCGCGGTGTCGACGTCATTTTCGGCATTCCCGGCGTGCACAATCAGGAAATGTATCGCGGCATCGAAGAGGCGGGGATCACCCATGTTCTCGCCCGCCACGAACAGGGTGCCGGCTTCATGGCGGATGGCTATGCGCGCGCGACCGGCAAGCCGGGTGTGGCCTATGTGATCACCGGGCCGGGCCTTTGCAACATCATGACGCCGCTGGGGCAGGCGCAATCGGACTCGGTGCCGGTGCTGGCGATCTCGTCCTGTCTCGATGAAACCGCGTCGCGCAAGGGGCAGCTGCATCAGATGAACGATCAGGAGATCGCCGCCGCCACCGTGTGCGATTGGTCCGCAACCGCGCAGAGTGCCTCGTCGGCCTATGGGCTGATCGACCGCGCGCTCGAAGAATTCGAAAGCGACCGGCCGCGTGCGAAACATATCCAGGTGCCGATTGCGCAACTCGAAGCGGTCGCCGATCCGGCTCCGGCCCCCAACATGCCGGCCACGCGCTGCACCGCGGGCGAAAAAGAGATCGCACCGATCCTGTCGCTGCTCAACGTGGCGCAGCGCCCGCTGTTCATCCTGGGGGGCGGCGCAAAGGGCGCGTTCTGGCGTCAGATCATGTCGCAAACCGGCGCGGCCTGTTTCACCACCTATGCCGGTCGCGGCTGTGTCGGCGCGGGGTATCCGCTTGATTTCGGGTCGATGCTCGCCCGGCCGGGCAGTGCCGAGATCATTGCCAGCGCCGATCTGGTCATCGCCATCGGCACCGAACTGGCCGAGGTCGATTTGTGGCGGGACCATCTTGGCCATACTGCACCGCTGGTGCGGGTCGATCTCGATCCTGTCTGCCTGTCCGACGCGCAACGCGCGACGGTCAAGATACGCGCCGACGCGCGCGATGTGGCCGCAGCGTTGCAGCAGGCCACCGAAAACCACACGCCAAAGACCGGCTGGGACGTCAGGGAGGTGTCGGAGATGCGCGACCGCTGGCGCGCTGAGACATCGGCCGAGCGTCCGGGAATCGCGCCGGTCTGTGACGCGTTGAAAGACGTGCTGACGCCGGACACGATGATCTATTCCGACATGACGCAGTTTGCCTATGTGGCCAACGAAATCTGGCCCATGCATCGTCCGGGCCACTGGCATCATCCCAGCGGCTTTGGCACCCTTGGGTATGCGCTGCCTGCCGGTATCGGCGGGGCGGTGGGCCGTCCGGGCAAGCAGACCATGGTGATCATTGGCGACTACGGGTTCCAGTATACCGTGGCCGAGCTGGGGGTTGCGGTCGAACTGGGTCTGCCGTTGCCGATCCTGTTGTGGGACAATGGCAAGCTCAAGGAAATCGAAGACAGCATGACCCGCGCACAGATTGCGCCGAACGCCGTGATTGCCCGCAATCCGGATTTCTGCAAGCTGGCAGAGGCGTATGGCGCGCGCGCGACCGCGCCGCAGAGCCTGGCGGATTTGCAGCAAGACATACGTGCCGCGTTTGACGCTGACGGTCCGACGCTGATCTACGTGACGCCGGCGATCACCGGAAGCGACAAAGCATGAGAACGCCGCTGTCGGCTGGGGCCTAGCCCAGCACCCGGTAGCCGCGTCCGGACATGCAGTTTCTCACGATGTTCTCGCGGCTGCGGTTCTGTCGCGCGACGCCGGATGCCAGCCCGGCAATTGCGCCCACGGCGGCGGCTTCTCCGAGGTTGCTGCTGTTGCCATCCCAGATGACGGCAGACGCCGCGCCGATCCCCGCGCCGGTCGCGGTGGACCCCGCAACGCGCCCGTCGACAACGCCGCCCGAGGCCGCGAGTTGCTGGCATGCGGCGAGGTCGGCCTCATAGGTCGGCCCCCTGGGGCCGTCGATGACCGGCGTGTAATTGGCGCCGCTATTGGCACACGCCGTTGCAATCAGCAGCGCGGGCAAGGCGACGAGCAGGCGCAATCGTGGCATCCGAGTCTCTCCCTGATCCCGTGCATGACGACACAGGTGACTGCGCAAGTCCAGAAAAACGCCGCCCCCGGCGCAGATCTGGCGCAGATCTAGTCCCAGCAGCTGACCAGAACGGTCATTCCGGTTGCGATGCGGCTTATTTCGGACGGGGCGAGATCGGCGTCTTCCGTATCGTTCTCCGCGCTCAGGCCGGCGGTCTGCATGATGCCGCGAATCGCGTCTGCATCGGCGGCAAAGTTCACATCGGGGGGAAGCTGCTTGCCGTCATCCGAGGTGCCGGGCAGCAACATCCCGAGAACGCCGCCGCTTGCGTCGAGCACCGGGCCGCCCGCGTCTCCGGGCAGCGCGTTCAGCGCCAGCCGGCTCAATCCGGTTTCGCCGCGCAGCCCTTTCACGTCCGTCAACGTGCCAAAGGTCATGGTTGGCGCTCCCAGTTTGCCCTCATAGCTGAACCCGGCAACCGCGATTTCCGATTGCAGCCGGCCCTCGCCCACGTGGAAACGCGCCACGGACATCGGCGCCAGCGATTGCTGCGGGCGCAGTATCGCGATTCCCAGCCGCTCGTCACTGGTCACCAGGTCCGCCTGATATTCATCGTCCAGCGTGATCCGCGTGCATCCCGCCGCCACATCCGAGGTGGTGATCACCGTGCCTTTGGCATCGGCGTAAAAGCCCGACCGGGACAGGCGCGGTTTGCGCACCTCCAGCCCGGCGACCAGGTCGACATCCTGTGACGCGTCTGCCCCGGCGGCAGGGTCGAGGACGCCCGGGAGGCGGGTGAAGCTGTCTCTCATCGCGTCCAGCACCCGTTGCCGGCGGGCTTCGTCGCCGTTAGGCCAGATCAGGGTAAAGCCCTTGATCTCGCCATTTTCGAGGCTTGCTTCGGTATAGGAGGTAAAGGTCTTGCCGTGGCCTTCCAGCGTAAAGCTGTTCCTGCCGCGCTCGCGGGCACCGTCCAGAGGAACGATTTCGAGCGTCTGCATGATGTCATAGAGGCCATAGAGCGTCGATTGTGTTCCCGGCTGGCTGATCAGCATCACCTTTGCCGCGAGATCACCGGAGCTGGTCTTGTAATGGGCAAAGGGGGGCTCATAGCGATCGAACTCGACGACGCCGGCGGGCAACTCCATCTCGATCCCGGCCTGGGCATCTCTGACGGTTGCCATGCCGACACTGATCAGCGGTTCGTTATACTGATCCATCAGTGTCTTGCGTTGCGCGGTTGTCAGGACCCCGGTGACCTCGAACCCGTTGTTCAACTGCCAGTCGGACATGGATTGGCGGGTGCCACGGCCGAACGAGCCGTCGATGACCGAGTTGTAGAACCCGGCGGCGCGCAGGGCGATCTGCAGGTCCCGGCGCTCTTGCGCGCTCAGCGCGCGTTCGCTGCGCCTTGCCTCTGCGGGTGTTTCGTCCGCCGGTGTGGCGGGGACGGCAGGCACGTCCGCCTGTGGCGTGGCCTGCGCGACGGGTGCCGCGACGACGCCATGATTCAGCACATTGGCACCCTCGGGCCAGAATTGCGCCCCGAGGTTGCGCGAATAGGCGATAAAGGAATCCGAGGGAATCAGGCGATCACCGCGATAGACCTGAAGCACCCGCTGGGCGTCTTCGGGCAGGTAGGGCCCCAGCAGGATGCCGTACCACGTCCCGCCCAGCGAAAATCCGTTCACATCCGCGAGCCGTGCCGCAAAGTCCTGGGCGCGGTTGCGGGCAACCTGCAAATTCGGGTGTGCCTCGATCTGGACCCAGACGGCCTCTTCGTCCGTCTGCTGTGCCGAAACCGCACCGCCGAGCATCAGTGCAGCACCCAGCAAAGACACGAAAAACTTCCTGACCATGTAAAACTTGCCTCGAACCGTTTGAATTTTCGGCACCTAAGCAGGAATTTTCGCCAATTGCCACGGGTTTCGGTGCCGGACCCTGCGCTCTTTGCGGCGTTGACCCCGCTGTGCCACAGGCATAGGTAAAACCCGCTTCGCCCGGCCATGCGCGCCGCGGCAGGGGCAGATATTCTCCGGACCGCAACGGGACACGCCGCATGACCGACCAGACCACAGCCCCACGTTCCTTTCAGGAGATAATCCTGAGGCTTCAATCCTACTGGGCGTCCAAGGGCTGCGCGATCATGCAGCCCTATGACATGGAGGTCGGCGCGGGCACGTTCCATCCGGCGACGACGTTGCGCGCGCTTGGCAACCGGCACTGGGCCGCCGCCTATGTGCAGCCGTCGCGCCGCCCCACCGATGGGCGCTATGGCGAAAACCCCAACCGCCTGCAGCACTACTATCAGTATCAGGTGCTGATCAAACCCAGCCCGCCGGATTTGCAGGCGCTATACCTCGGGTCGCTGGCGGCGATCGGCATCGACATGGACCTGCACGATATCCGGTTTGTCGAGGACGACTGGGAGAGTCCGACGCTGGGCGCCTGGGGGCTTGGCTGGGAGGTCTGGTGCGATGGAATGGAAGTGAGCCAGTTCACCTATTTTCAGCAGGTCGGCGGCCACGATTGTGCGCCGGTTTCGGGGGAATTGACCTATGGGCTCGAGCGGCTCGCGATGTATGTGCTGGGCGTCGAGCACGTGATGGACATGCCCTTCAACGACCCGGATGCTCCGATCGCGCTGAGCTATGGCGATGTGTTCAGGCAGACCGAGGAAGAATACGCCCGCTGGAACTTCGACACTGCCGATACCGGGATGCTGCTGCGTCATTTCGAGGAAGCCGAGAAGGAATGCGCCGCGATCCTCTCTCAGCCTGCGCAAGACCCCAAGACTGGCAAGCGGATCGTCATGGCGCACCCGGCCTACGATCAGTGCATCAAGGCCAGCCATATCTTCAACCTGCTGGATGCGCGCGGCGTGATTTCCGTGACCGAGCGGCAGGCCTATATCGGCCGGGTGCGGGCGCTTGCCAAGCAATGTGCCGATGCCTTCGTTCAGACCGCCGCCGGCGGATATGCCGCATGAACCGCGCCGACCGAAACCGCGCCCGGCGGGTGACGCCATGACGCTGGGCCGAATCGTCATCGTGCTGCTTTTGCTTGTTGCGCTCGTGGCGGGCGCGTCGCTCTATTACCTGCAGATCTACGGGTATTACTATGCGGTCGAACCCGATCCGGGGCGGGACGTGCTTCTGGTCTCGGATGCGACCAACGCGCCCGAACCGATTCCCTATGACGCGTTTCAGGGAATTGACGCCGACAGTTCGCCCATCCGTTACCGCGCCTGTTTCAGCACCAGCGCGACCCCCGAGGCGCTGGCTGGGTCCTATGTCCCTGTGGCCGATGCGACCCCGCGCAATGCGCCATTCTGGTTCGAGTGTTTCGATGCGCGAGATATCGCCAGCGAGATCGAAACCGGAGATGCGCAGGTCTTTCTGGGTGGCAAGAACGTCCGCTACGGTGTGGACCGCTATGTTGCGATCACGTCGGAGGGGCGCGGCTTTGCATGGAACGAGTTGAACAATTGCGGAGCCAAGGCCTATGACGGCACCGTCGTCGGCGAGGAATGTCCGCCGCTCGATCCGCCTACGGACTGACCCGGACGCGACCGTCGTGACCAGATTCCATCGACCATCCCTTTGTCACACTGCCCTTTGTATCCGCCTTGTTCGTTGATATTGCCAACGCGCCGATCATCCAGATGATCCCGAATTTCTGAGGACCAACCATGCCAGACCTGCTCATCGAACTGTTTTCCGAAGAGATTCCCGCGCGGATGCAGGCCCGCGCCGCCGAGGACCTGAAGCAACGGGTAACCGACGGGCTGGTCGAAGCCGGCCTGACCTATGCGGGTGCGGCGGCCTTTTCGACCCCGCGCCGCCTGACCCTCGCGATCGAGGGGATGCTGGCAGGTTCGCCGGCCCGGCGGGAAGAGCGCAAGGGGCCCCGCGTAGACGCGCCCGAAAAGGCGATTCAGGGTTTCCTGCGTGGCGCGGGTCTCACGGCGGAAGATCTGGAGCAGCGCGACACGCCCAAGGGCGCGGTCTATTTCGCGGTGATCGAAAAACCGGGCCGCCCCGCCGCCGGGATCGTCGCCGAGGTGCTGGAAACCACCATTCGCAATTTTCCCTGGCCCAAATCGATGCGCTGGGGCAGCGGCAGCCTGCGATGGGTGCGCCCGTTGCATTCGATCCTGTGCATCCTGACCGATGAAAACGGCTCCGCCACGGTTCCGTTGACGCTGGAAGGGCTGACGGCGGGCGACAGTACCGAGGGGCATCGGTTCATGGCGCCGGGACGGTTCCCGGTCACGTCATTCGAGGATTACGAGGCCAAGCTGAAGCGCGCGCATGTGATGCTGAACCCGGCGGAACGGGCGGATCACATCTGGGCCGACGCCACCAATCTCGCCTTTGCCGCCGGTCTCGAGGTGGTCGAGGACAAGGGGCTGCTGGCCGAAGTGGCGGGTCTGGTCGAATGGCCGGTGACGCTGATGGGGCGGATCGATGACGCATTCCTGGATCTGCCGCCCGAGGTGTTGCAGGCATCGATGCGCGAGCACCAGAAGTTCTTTTCCGTGCGCAACCCCGCATCGGGGCGGATCGAGCGGTTCATCACCGTGGCCAACCGCGAAACTGCCGATCAGGGCGCGACCATCCTGGCGGGAAACCAAAGGGTGCTGTCGGCGCGACTGGCGGATGCCAAGTTCTTCTGGGACAATGACCTGCGCATTGCCAGGTCGGACATGGGCATCTGGTTGCAGGCATTGGAAAACGTGACCTTCCACAACAAGCTAGGCAGTCAGGGCGAGCGCATCCGCCGGATCAGCGCGCTGGCCCGCGAACTGGCCCCGATGGTCGGCGCCGACGCGGATCAGGCGGGACTCGCCGCAGAACTGGCCAAGGCCGATCTGTCGAGCGAGATGGTCTATGAATTTCCCGAATTGCAGGGGCTGATGGGCCGCTACTATATCGAGGCCGCCGGCCATCCGTCCGAAATCGCGGCCGTATCCCAGGATCATTACTCGCCCCTCGGCCCCTCGGATGACGTTCCCACCGCGCCGCTCTCGGTCGCCGTGGCGCTGGCCGACAAGCTCGATACGCTGACGGGGTTCTGGGCGATTGACGAGAAACCTACTGGGTCGAAAGATCCGTTCGCGCTGCGCCGGGCGGCATTGGGTGTGGTGCGGCTGGTTCTGACACAGGACCTGGAACTCGGCCTTCTTGATCTGATTGAAGCTCATCTGAAATCGGTACTGGAAGCACATGCGTCTGCGACGCGAGCGAGCGACGGGACGGTTGCCGTCGCGCAAGCCCCTGTCGAATTGCCTGATGGCCGGCAGGTCGACCCGCGAACACAGGACCTGCTCGCCTTCATCCACGACCGACTCAAGGTCTATCTTCGCGATCAGGGCATTCGCCACGACATCATCGATGCCTGCATCGCGATGGAGGGCAATGACGATCTGAACCTTCTGGTCAAACGGGCGCGGGCGCTGAATGACGTGCTGGCGACCGAGGATGGCGAGAACCTTTTGCAGGGGTTCAAGCGCGCCAACAACATCCTGTCGCAGGCCGAGGAAAAGGACGGGGTCGAATATTCCTATGGTGCGGATATCAAGTTCGCCGAGGATGACAGCGAAAGGGCGCTTTTCGCGGCGCTGGATGCCGCGAAGGCCAGCATCGACCCGGCGCTCGCGGCGCAGGATTTCCCGGCCGCGATGGCCGCAATGGCAGACCTGCGCGCGCCGATCGATGCGTTTTTCGAGAATGTGCAGGTCAACACCGACAACCAGACGGTGCGCCGCAACCGGTTGAACCTGCTGAGCCAGATCAGGAGCACCTGCAGTTCGGTGGCCGATCTGACCCGCGTCGAGGGCTAGCGACGCCCACATACGCTTTCTCTTGCGCCGCCGCCGCCTGCGCCTATGCTGCGGCGCAGGAATTTCACGAGCGGCGGTGCAGAAAACCCATGCAGAACAACCCGCATACCACGCTGATCACCCCCGACGCGCCGCTGGCCGCATCGACCCACGGTGGCCGCGCCAAGTGCTTGCAGCGGCTGGTGCGCCTTGACATGCCGGTGCCGCGCACCGTGGCGCTGTCTTTTGACGCGGTGCATCGCATCGCGGCTGATGAAATGCCCGACATCGTCGCCATCGTCGGGCAGTTCGAACCCGACACGCTGCTCTGTGTGCGCCCGTCCTCGGAGGACCCGGACTGGGGCGGGCCGGGGGCGGTGCTGAATGTCGGGATGAACGATGCGCGCTATGCCGAGCTTTGCAAGAGCCTGGGCGAGGATGCGGCGGCGGCGCTGTACCTGCGGTTCGTGCAATCCTACTCCTTCCACGTCGCGCGTCTCGATCCGGACATGTTCGACGGGGTTGCAAGCGACGGGGCGCAGGGGCTGCGCGAAACCCTGCTGGCCTACGAGACCGAAACCGAAGAGCGTTTCCCGCAGGATCCGGCGGATCAGCTGGCGGCGGTGCTGCGCTCGATGGCACGGGCCTGGGAGGGCACTTCGGCGCGCCTGCTGCGTCAGGCCAAGGGGGCGCCCGCGGATGCGGGGCTCGGCCTGGTGGTGCAGCAGATGATTCCCGGCGTGGGGCAGGGCGAATGCGGCTCGGGTGTCCTGCAACTGGTGGATCGCGAAACCGGCAAGCCGCAGATCACCGGCCGCTACCTGAGCCAGAGCCAGGGGCGCGATGCGCTCGGCGCCGGGAGCGAGGCGCTGTATCTCGAGGTGGACGAGCGCGGTCCGTCGCTGGCCGAAGCCGCGCCGGAAGCTTATGTCGCTCTCAAGGAACACGCGGCCCTGATGCGGCGCAAGCTGCGCGAAGAGATGCAGGTCGAATTCGTCATCGGCGACGGCCAGGTGCATATTCTCGATGGGGTTCGGGTGTCGCGCAGCAGCCGTGCGGCGGTCAGGATCGCGGTGCAACTGGCCCGCGACGGCATCATCACGCCGCAAGAGGCGGTGATGCGCATCGACCCGCACGCGGTGACGGAACTGTTGCACCGGCAGGTCGCACCTGATGCCAAGAGGGATGTGCTGGCCACGGGTATTGCCGCCAGTCCCGGCGCCGCGACCGGGCGTATCGTCTTTACCTCGGCCGAGGCGCAATCGTCTGCCGCGCGTGGCGAGGCCTGTATCCTGATCCGCCGCGAGACCTCGCCCGAGGATATTCGCGGCATGCACGCCGCCGCCGGGGTGCTGACCGAGCGCGGCGGCATCACCAGCCACGCCGCAGTGATCGGGCGCGGACTGGGCCTGCCCTGTATCGTCGGCGCCTCGACCCTGCGTTTCGTCACCGGCAAGCGGCAGCTCATCGCGCCCGATGGCCGGGTGCTGCGCGCCGGCGACATCATTACCATCGACGGCGGCAACGGACAGGTTCTCGCCGGTGAGCCGGCGACGATCGAAGCGGCGCTGGACGATGCGTTCCAGACGCTGATGGGCTGGGCCGACGAGGCGCGCGACATCGGCATCCGGGCCAATGCCGACAGCCCCGCCGACGCCCAGACGGCGCGCAATTTCGATGCGCAGGGTATCGGGCTGTGCCGTACCGAGCACATGTTTTTCGATCCCGGTCGCATGACGGTCATGCGAGAGATGATCTTTGCCCAGACATCCGCCGGGCGCGCGGCGGTGCTCGAACGGCTGTTGCCGATGCAGCGCGACGATTTCATTCAGCTGTTTCGTATCATGGAAGGCAAGCCGGTCTGCATCCGCCTGTTCGACCCGCCGCTGCACGAATTCCTGCCCAACACCAAGTCCGGGCAGCGGGAACTGGCCGAGGCGCTGAACCTGCCGGTCAGTGACGTGGTGCGGCAGGTCGAGGCGATGGAAGAATACAATCCGATGCTCGGACTGCGCGGTGTCCGCCTCGGGATGACGGTGCCGGAAATCTACGACATGCAGGCGCGCGCGATATTTGAGGCGACATTGCGCGCGAGCGAGGATGGCGAGCCGGTCGTACCGGAAATCATGATCCCGCTGGTCTCTGCCCGGCGCGAGGTCGAACTGGTCAAGAAGCGGGTCGATGCGGTGGCCGCTGCCGTGCGGGCCGAGCAGGGCAAGACGTTCAACTATCGGCTTGGCGTCATGGTCGAGACCCCGCGCGCCTGCCTGCGTGCGGCCGAATTCGCGCCCTACACGTCGTTTCTCAGTTTTGGCACAAATGACCTGACGCAGATGACCTATGGCCTGTCGCGCGACGATGCCGGTCGGTTCATGTCGGATTACGTGCAACAGAAAGTCTTTCCGGAAGACCCGTTTCACGTTCTGGATACCGAGGGTGTCGGCGAGCTGGTGCAACTGGGGGCGGAGCGCGGCAGGCTCAGCAATCCGGGCGTTACCCTGTCGATCTGCGGCGAGCACGGTGGCAACCCGGAATCCATCGACTTCTGCCGGGCGGCGGGATTCGATTACGTTTCCTGCTCGCCGTTCCGTGTTCCGGTGGCACGACTGGCGGCCGCGCAGCTGGCGATCGCGGACAAGATATCCGGCGCGAAATCGGGAAAACGTTCCTGATTTTGATCATTGCATGAGCGATTGATCCAAATCGGTGCGGTTCATACGCGAAAATCCGCCTGTAATGCCCGGAAAACTGGATCTTGAACGGAAAAAAGTCTAAGGCCTGCCCTGCGCTTGTCGCGGGAGGGTCCGGCGCGGATCATTCTTTGGGGATTTGTACGAAATGTTTCGCTCGAAAACCGCAATTGCGGCAATCTGCCTTGCCGCGATCGAGCTTGGTCTTGCAGCCGACGTGGCCCGTGCCGATGTCAAACGCACCGACCCTGTCGAAGAGACACAGGAACGCACCAAAACCAAACGGCTGGGCCTTGGCCCGTATCTGAAATCGCTGCTGACAGCGTCGCAGCCGCGTGCCGAAGTCAAGCCGATCGCGGCGACCTATTCCAGACGGTGGATCGACAGTCAGCCGCCTGCCAGCGGTGGCGAACAGTGGCGCTGCCTGTCCGAAGCGTTGTATTTCGAGGCCCGCGGGGAAACCGTGAAGGGCCAGTTTGCCGTCGCGGAAGTCATTCTGAACCGGGTGCAGAGCAGCCGCTTTCCCGACTCGGTTTGCGCGGTGATCAACCAGGGCACCGGCCGCCGTTACCAGTGCCAGTTCACCTATACCTGCGATGGCCGCGAAGAGGTGATTGCAGAGCCCGGCGCATTCCGCCGCGTTGCCAAGGTCGCCCGTGCGGCGATTGACGGGGTCGGGATCGATCTGACCGATGGCGCGACCTATTACCACACCAATGCGGTACGGCCATCCTGGTCACGCCGGTTTCAGGAAACCGCACGCATTGGTGTCCATGTATTCTATCGACCGGGTATTCGCACCGCGAGCAGCGAATAGCCATACCCGGACGGGTGATGCCATTTGGCGTCGTCAGGCGCGGTCATTCTGGAGGGGGCTTCCGCAAGGAAACTATGGGATGGACCGCAGCAATCCTGAATCGGCGCACAGCACCGACCGCCACCTTGGTGATGCCGGACGGTCCAGGGCCAGCGGTCATGAGCTTGGGAGGGTTCATGGGCGCTGGCCACCTTATTTCCGGGGCGCGGGTCTGATCCGCCATACGGAAACCGATTGGCGTCTGGCCGCGCTCTCCTTGTACTGCTAGGTTGACCGGAACACTCGGCGTGCCGTCTCTCCGGGCGCAAACAAAAGGCTTTTTGATGACTTCTGAAATCCGACTCGCCTTCGCGCACCCTTCCGAACGCGCCGAGGCAACCGCTTCGCAGGACCCGCTCGACCGGATTTCGCTGCGCGACCATATCGTTGCCGTCGATATTGGCGCTTTTCAGGCCGAGCGCGGCAAGAGCCAGCGGATTTGCTTTAACGTCGTGGTCGAAGTGCAGCCGCTGACCGGGCCGATAGACGATGATGTCGACCGGATCCTGTCCTATGACAAGGTGACCGAAGCGATCCAGCATGAGCTGGCCGAAGAGCGGCTCAATCTGCTGGAAACCCTTGCGGCGCGCATCGCCGAACGCATCCTGCTGGAACCGCAGGCGATGCGGGTCTTCGTGCGTGTCGAAAAGCTCGATCGGGGGCCGGGCGCGCTTGGCGTCGAGATCGTGCGCGGCCGTGACCAGATTGCACCGGAGGTACTGGACAGCCCCGCGCACGATGATGACCGCCCGCATCCGCGCCTGACCTACCTGTCCAATCGTGCGATTGCTTCGGACAACCTGTCGGGCTGGATCGACCAGCTTGCCGGGGGGGACCGGCCGTTGGTCCTGTGCGTCGGGGCGCATGATCAGCCGCGCCCGATGACCGGTCACAAGATGACCCAGCGACGGATAGACCTTCTGGCCATCGAGCAGAACGCCTGGGCGCTTGCCGCGCGCGACCTGCGCTGCAAGGTGGTATCGACCAGAACCGAACTCGACTGGGCGATGAAGAATGGCCAGATCTGTGTCTGGGCCCCGTCCAAGATCGTGCTGGATGCGGTCGATGGGCCCTCGGCTGCGCCCTCCGATGCGGTGGCGCTGGCGGCGTGGTTCGCGGCGACCTTTGCCGCCGACGAAATGCTGGTGATCGGCTCCGACCTGCCGCGGGATCCGGGCGTCCCGCTTCGCGCCGTGTCCGTGGAGCAGCAAATCCTGTGACCCTCGCCGCGCGACCGCTGGTCCAGCAGGGGCCCGCAAGACCCGGTGACGCGGTGTCTTTGGCGGGCACAAGGCACCTGTGGTTCACCCATGCCGAATTTCACGGGCGCGGCGCACCGCCTTGCGTGGTGCCGGCGTCGAAGTTGCCGTCGCGCCTGCTTGCAAACCTTACCGCGCCACGTGCACCGGTGATGGGGCTCGATATGGCCGAGCCGCAGATCATGGGCATCGTGAACGTCACGCCGGACAGCTTTTCCGACGGCGGGCAACACAATGACGCCGGGGCGGCTCGCAGGGTCGCGCTGTCGATGATCCGCTCGGGTGCGTCGATCATCGATATCGGCGGCGAATCGACACGGCCCGGCGCCGACACCATAGATGAAGCGATCGAAACAGGGCGCACGGCGCCGGTGATCTCCGCCCTCATGCGCGACACCGACATGCGGATTTCCATCGACACGCGCAAGGCCGGCGTCGCCAAGGCGGCAATCAAGGCCGGCGCGTCGATGGTCAACGATGTGTCCGGATTCACCTATGACGCAGCCCTTGCCCCGCTCTGCGCCCGCGCCGGTGTGCCGGTCTGCATCATGCATGCGCTCGGCGATCCGGCGACGATGCAGCAGGACCCGCGCTATGACAACGTGATCCTGGACGTCTATACATATTTGCAGGATCGTGTGGCGGCGCTGGAGCGTATCGGCATCGCGCGCGAGCGCATGGTGATCGATCCGGGGATCGGTTTCGGCAAGACCGAGGCGCATAACCTGGCGCTGTTGCGCAACATCGGCGTGTTTCACGGCATCGGCTGTCCGATCCTTCTGGGCGTTTCGCGCAAGCGTTTCATCGGTTCGATCGGGCAGGCCCCGGAACCGGCCAGCCGCGCACCGGGTTCGATTGCCGTGGGGCTTGCCGCGCTGGCGCAGGGTGTGCAAATCCTACGGGTACATGACGTCGCCGAGACGGCGCAGGCGCTGCGTCTCTGGTCGGCAGCGAGATAGCGACAAGGACTTCTGATGCGAGAACTGTTTGGAACCGATGGCGTTCGTGGCAAGGCCAACGTTCATCCGATGACCGCCGATATGGCCTTGCGGATCGGTGCAGCCGTGGGGCGGTACTTTCGGCGCGAGTCGGGGGGGGTACACCGGGTGGTGATCGGCAAGGACACGCGCCTGTCAGGCTACATGTTCGAGAACGCCCTGACGGCGGGGTTGACCTCGACCGGTATGAACGTGCTTCTGCTTGGTCCGGTGCCGACGCCTGCAGTGGGGTTGATGACCCGCTCGATGCGCGCGGATCTGGGTGTGATGATCTCGGCGAGTCACAATCCGGCAGAGGACAACGGCATCAAGTTCTTTGGCCCCGACGGCTACAAGCTGTCTGATCAGGTCGAAGCCGAGATCGAGGCGCTGATCGACGCCGGGGTGGAGCCGGCGCAGGCGGTCAATATCGGGCGGGCCAAACGGATCGACGATGCAAGGTTCCGGTACGGAGAGCGCGTCAAGTCGTCGTTGCCGCGCGATTTGCGGCTGGACGGGCTGAAGGTGGTGATCGACTGCGCAAACGGTGCCGCCTATCGCACCGCGCCGGAAACGCTCTGGGAACTCGGGGCCGACGTGATCCCGGTGGGCGTCTCGCCCGACGGTCACAATATCAATCGCGATTGCGGATCGACCAAGCCGCTTGCGGCGGCCGAGACGCTGGTGGCCCATGGCGCCGATGTGGGAATCTGCCTGGATGGTGATGCCGACCGCGTCATTCTCATCGATGAAACCGGGACCATTGCCGATGGCGATCAGCTGATGGCGCTGCTGGCCACGCGCCGCGCCGCCGAGGATCAGCTCGCCGGGGGGGCGCTGGTCGCGACCGTGATGTCAAATCTCGGTCTTGAACGACACCTTCAGGCCCAGGGCCTGCGGCTTGAACGTACCGGCGTCGGGGATCGCTATGTGGTTGAACGCATGCGCGAAGGTGGCTTCAACCTGGGTGGCGAACAATCGGGGCACATCGTGATGACCGATTATGCCACAACCGGTGACGGGTTGATGGCCGGGCTGCACTTTCTTGCCGAGATGGTCCGGTCGGACACGCCGGCGAGCGCGCTGGCACGCCAGTTCGAGCCGGTGCCGCAATTGCTCAGGAACGTGCGCTATGGCGATGGGCAGCAACCGCTGCAACTTCCCACGGTGCAGAGTGCGATCGCGGATGCCGAGGCCGAGTTGAATGGAACGGGCCGGTTGCTGATCCGCAAGTCGGGCACCGAGCCGCTGATCCGGGTGATGGCCGAGTGCGAGGATCCGGACATGCTCGACCGAACGGTGAACAGCATCGTTCAGGCCGTGACCGATGCGGTCGGCTCCGACGCCGCGGCGCAATAGCGGCGTCCGACTGCTCACGGCGCCGGTAAATGCAAGACCCCGGCGCAGGGCCGGGGTCAAGAACGTCAGGGTCGATGTTATGCGGAGGGTGCGCGCGGGCGCACCCGCGCCGGATCAGTTCTTTTCCTTGTCGACCATCTTGCCGGCGCTGATCCACGGCATCATGCCGCGCAGCTTCTCGCCAACCTGCTCGATCTGATGCTCGTCGTTCAGACGACGCGTGCCTTTGAAGAACGGCTGACCGACCTGGTTTTCCGCCATGAAGTCACGAACGAATTTCCCGGTCTGGATGTCGCGCAGAACGGCTTTCATCCGGGCCTTGGTTTCGTCGTAGGGCAGGATGCGCGGACCCGAGACATACTCGCCATATTCCGCGGTGTTGGAGATCGAGTAGTTCATGTTGGCGATGCCGCCTTCATAGATCAGGTCGACGATCAGCTTCACCTCGTGCAGGCATTCGAAATAGGCCATCTCCGGTGCGTACCCGGCTTCGACCAGGGTCTCGAAACCCATGCGGATCAGTTCGACCAGACCGCCACACAGAACCGCCTGTTCGCCGAACAGGTCGGTTTCGCATTCCTCGCGGAAATTGGTCTCGATGATGCCCGAACGGCCGCCACCAATGGCCGAGCAGTAGGACAGACCGATTTCCAGCGCCTTGCCCGATGCGTCATTGTTGACCGCAACAAGGCAGGGCACCCCGCCGCCCTTGGTGTATTCGCCGCGCACAGTATGGCCGGGACCCTTGGGGGCCATCATGATGACGTCGACGCCCGGCTTGGGCTCGATCAGGCCGAAATGCACATTCAGACCGTGGGCAAAGGCGATGGCGGCGCCTTCGCGGATGTTGTCGTGCACGTATTTCCGGTAGGTTTCGGCCTGCAATTCATCGGGCATGGTGAACATGATCAGGTCGGCCCATGCGGCGGCTTCCGCGATGCCCATCACCTGCAGACCTTCGGCCTCTGCCTTTGCGGCACTCGGGCTGCCCTCGCGCAGCGCCACGGCCAGGTTCTTGGCGCCGGAATCGCGCAGGTTCAGCGCGTGGGCGTGGCCTTGGCTGCCATAGCCCAGAATGGCCACTTTCTTGTCCTTGATCAGGTTGATGTCGCAATCGCGATCATAATAGACGCGCATTTTGGCGTTCCTTTCACTGTCATGCCTTCTGTGCAGGGTGTATCGGTGAAATTGCCGGAAGGGCAGGGGGAAGGAGTGGAATAAACCTGCGATTTGTGCCATTCCTATTCGTGAAACATGTAAAATGTGAAAAATTCATGCTCGACGATATCGACCGCCGCCTTTTGCGCCTGCTTCAGGCCGAACCGACCCTGACCAATGCAGAGCTGGCGGCCTCTGCCAAACTCGGCACGTCCAAGGTGTTCCGCCGTATCGAGAAAATGCAGGCGCAGGGGCTGATCCTCGGGAGAGAGGCGGTGATCGACTGGGCGGCGCTCGGTTATGCGGTCGAGGTCAGCCTCAGGATCACGCTGGACAAGACGTTGCCACGCGCCTTTGACGATTTCATCGCTGCGGCGCGCGAGGTGCCGGAAGTGCTCGAGATCCAGACCTTTCTGGGGCGTGTCGATGTGCGATTGTCGGTCATCGCCCGCGACATGGCGCACTATCGGCAGGTCTATCGCACCCGCATCCTGAACCTGCCGCATATCGCAGATATCGAGCCGCTGATGCATCTGTCGCGAATCAAGAGCAACGAGGCGCTGCCGGTATGATCGAGATCGACGACATCGACCGCGAGATCCTTCGGGCATTGTGCCGCGATGCCAGCCAGAGTGCGGGCAGCATCGGCCGCAGGCTCGGGATGTCGCAGCCTGCGGTCTGGCGGCGCATCCGGCGGCTTGAAAAGGAAAAGATGATCAGGGGGATCCGGCTGCGCCTGAATGCCGAGGCGCTCGGCTTTGGCGTGACGGTCTTTCTCGGCGTCAAGCTCGCCCGCAAAGGTCACGTCAGCCTCGAGGATTTCGAACGCGCCGTCAGCGCCATTCCCGAGGTTCAGACCGTCGAGCATGTGCTGGGCCTCTATGATTTCCGCCTGCGGGTGGTGGCGCGTGACCTTCCGGACTTCGAACGGGTGCTGCGCCGGCGGATCATGACCCTGCCCGGCGCGGGAGAGGTCGAGGCCAATGTGCTGCTGAGCGAAGAGCGCCGACCGGGGCCGCTCGGCTAGTGTGACATGGGGCGAAATGGCGGTTTGCCAACCCGACTTGCGCGGGCTAAGGAAAGGCGCATATTTCCACGGAGGACCAAATGCCCGCGCTGCTCGATACCGTTGATCCCGAAGGACTTCAGGAATTTTCCGTCGTCTTCACCGACCGTTCGCTCAACCACATGTCCGCCGTGTTCCAGAAGGTGATGCGCGACATCTCGGACATGCTCAAAGAGGTCTATAACGCCCATGCGGTGGCCATCATTCCCGGCGGCGGCACCTATGGCATGGAAGCCGTGGCGCGGCAATTCGCGCGCGATGCCAAGGTCCTTGTGGTGCGCAACGGATGGTTCTCATATCGCTGGAGCCAGATTTTCGAAACCGGCAGCCTGACCGCGCAGACCAGCGTGCTGAAGGCGCGGCAGACCGCAAATACCACGCCCTCGCCCTTTGCCCCGGCCCCGATTGACGAGGTCGTCGCCGAGATTCGTGCAATGCGCCCGGACGTGGTGTTCGCACCGCATGTGGAAACCGCTGCGGGTGTGATCCTACCCGATGACTATGTCACCGCGATGGCCGCCGCCGCGCACGAGGTCGGTGCGTTGATGGTGCTCGACTGTATCGCGTCGGGCTGTGCCTGGGTGGACATGCAGGCCACCGGGGTCGATGTGCTGATCTCGGCGCCGCAAAAGGGGTGGAGCGCGTCGCCATGTGCCGGCCTCGTCATGCTGTCGGAACGGGCAGAGGCGCGTCTGGCCGAGACAAGTTCGGACAGCTTTGCCATCGACCTCGGCAAGTGGCGGCAGATCATGGTGGCCTATGAAAACGGCGCTCACGCCTATCACGCCACCATGCCGACCGATGCGCTGCGTGATTTCCGTGACACGATGCAGGAAACCCGCGACTACGGTTTCGAACGCCTGCGCGACGCGCAATGGGCGCTTGGCAACGGTGTTCGGGAAATGCTCCGCGACAAGGGCGTTGTGTCGGTCGCCGCCGACGGGTTCGGTGCGCCGGGGGTCGTGGTCAGCTATACCAGCGATCCGGAGATCCAGAACGGCAAGAAATTCGCCGCGCTCGGGATGCAGATTGCAGCCGGTGTGCCGCTGCAATGCGATGAGCCTGCGGATTTCAGCACCTTCCGGCTCGGCCTCTTCGGGCTCGACAAGCTCTATGACGTGGACGGCACCATCGCGCGTCTCAGGGCGGCGCTCGACCAGGTCCTCTGAGCCCTCGGTGGGGGCTACCTGACGCCCAGCCCCATTTGCATCAGTGTGCGGCGCACCGGCGGCAGCGCGTAGAGTGCATTCAGCCCCGCCGCGCGTGCATCGCGCAGCGGGCGGGCCCGAGCCATCGAGGCGCGGTTGAGCAGGTCGATCCCCTGCGCACGCAGGCTGACATCGCGGAACCGGGCCGCGTGATAAGCGTCAAGCATTTCCGTATCGCCCAACCCGTCCGGGCGGGCGAGCGCGAGGTCCAGCAGGCAGCGCAGATCGGCGAGCGACATGTTCAGCCCCTGCGCGCCGATCGGCGGCACCACATGCGCGGCCTCGGCCATCAACGCGATGCGTTCCCCTGACATCCGCGCGGCCTTTTGGCTGATGATGGGCCAGATGCTGCGCCGCGTGGCAAGTTTCAGCGGACCGAGAAGGCCGCAGGACCGTTCCGTCATCGCGGCTTCGAACCCCGAGGCTTCCAGATCGTAAAGCGCCGCGGCGCGTGGCCCCTGTTCCATCCAGACCACTGCCGAAGACGGGTGACCTTCATGATCGGGCAGGGGCACCAATGTGAAGGGGCCGCCGGTGCGATGAATTTCGGTCGAGACGTTTTCGTGCGGCACGGGGTGGGTCACCGCGAAGGCCAGTGCCTTTTGCCCATAGCGTATCGTATGCACGTCGATCCCGGCGGCCTCGCGCATTGCCGACCCGCGCCCGTCGGCGGCGATCACCAGCCGCGTCCTGATCCGGCGACCGTCCGAGAGGCCGACCCTGGCTTCTGTCTGTCGTGTGAACAGGCTGACCGTGCCGGTTCCGGGGCGGAAATCGACATTGGACAGCTGCTCCAGCCGGGCCACGAGCTCGCGCCGCAGCAACCAGTTGGGCAGGTTCCAGCCAAACGGATGGTCGGACACATCCGCAGCGTTGAAATCGCGCACGACCCGGGGTTCGGGCTGCGCGCCGCCCGCATCGACGATACGCATGGTGTGAAGCGGCGCGGCATGCGGCGCAAGGCGCGCCCATAGACCACATGGCTCCAGCAGGTCGCGCGCCGGTTGCAGGATCGCGGTAGTGCGCAGGTCGGAGCCTTCGGCATCACGGTTGGTGATCGGCGGGGCGGGGTCGACACAGATCACGTCGAAACCGGCATTGCCGAACACCACGGCGGCCGTGAGCCCGGCAACCCCGCCGCCGGAAATAAGGATATCGCAGGTATCAGCCATCGGATCGGCCCCTTTCATTGGCGCAGCCTAGTCCGGCGCAACACCGGACACCAGGCGACACGCTGTCCCGGCCCGCGGGCGCGGCGCGTTGGTATTAGATCACCGTCCGCAGAAAGCTGTTCAGGTTGTCGGTGTGATGATGGATATGATCGGCGGCAACGGGCACCGGTGCCACGTGAACGGTGCGCATTCCCATGTCATGTGGCGCCGCGAGATTGCGGTGATCGTCCTCGAACATGGCCGCGCGGCGCGGGTCGCTCTGATCCTGGGCGAGAATGGTTTCAAATGCCTGGCGTTCCGGCTTTGGCAGGAATTCGGCGTGTTCGACGCCATAGATCGCGTCAAACAGACCCGAGAGACCACGCGCACCCAGAACCCGTTCGGCATAGGGTGCGCAGCCATTGGTATAGACGATCTTGCGACCCGGCAGGTCGGCGATGCGGCCGCGCAGATCAGGGTCCGCGTCAAGATGATCGAGCGATATGTCGTGCACATCCGTCAGGTACGGGCCGGGATCGACGTCATGTTCGCGCATCAGCCCCGCCAGCGTGGTGCCGTATTGATGCCAGTACTGCTTGCGCAACAGATCGGCCCGGGCGCGCCCGACACCAAGCGCATTCATCACGAACCTCGTCATGCGCAACTCGATCTGGTCGAACAGCCGTGCCTGCGGCGGGTAGAGGGTGTTGTCCAGATCGAACACCCAGGTGGTTACATGAGAGAAGGCGGCTTTGACCATATATGTGACCCAGAGCGTTTCGCGATTGACCTGCAATATCCGGCATCAGCTAACGCGTTGAAATATCTGGTTTCAGGCAGCATCAGGTGATTCAGCTTTGTCGCGGAACGATTTAGGACACAGGCGCGCACAAATCAACGGCGGGGTTGATTGCACGACGCACCGGCCTGTAGACATGACGGACCCAAGGCCGGAAAGGACCGGATGACCCAGATCAAACAACCGCAGACCGACGCCTACAGCCTGATCCTCGAAGCGATCGATGTCGGTGTCTACAAGCCCGGTGACCGGCTGGTGGAGAGCGACCTTGCCGAGCGTTTCGGCGTGTCGCGGACGCCGATCCGCGAGGCGCTGCAGCGATTGGAGACACAGTCGCTGCTGGAACGCGACGGGCGGTCGCTGATCGTTGCGTCGCTGAATCACAACCAGATGGCAGAGCTCTATGTCGTGCGGCGCGAGCTCGAAGGGCTGGCGGCGCGGCTGGCGGCACAACACGCCACCGCAGAAGAGATCGCCGTGCTGCGCGCCATGGTGTCCGCGGATGATGCGCTGGTGAATGACCCGGCGGCGCTGGCGCGCGCCAACCGGCGGTTCCACAAACAGATCCATCTGGCCTCGCATAATCGCTATCTCGTGCAGCAACTGGACCTTGTGCATCGAACGATGGCGCTCATGGCGACGACCTCGCTCGCCGCGCAGGGCCGGGGGCAGATCGCGCAGGGTGAACATGACGGCATCGTCAGCGCGATAGAAGCGCGGGACGAGGCGCAGGCCGAGGCCGCCCTGAAAGAGCATATCTCGGTGGCCTTCATGACGCGGCTGAAACAGGACGCGGACGCAAGGGAGCGTTCAGAGTAAAGCGTTTCGCGATTGATTTGGCGATCTCTGATTTCAGGCCGCGTCGGGTCCGGCGCGGATCGTCTTGACGCAGCGATGTCACCGATCCGCGGCGCTGAAACCGGGGGGCTGCGCATCAGCTCCGCCAGCGCAGGAGCCAGTTTTCGAGTCGCCCGATGGCCCAACTCGTGACGACGCCGAGGCTCGAGAGGATGACCACCCCGGCGAACAGCCGTTCGAGATCATAGAGCGAACCGGCCTGAAGGATGTAGGCGCCGATACCGTATTCCGCGCCGAGCATTTCGGCGGCGACAAGCAGGATGATCCCGATGGCGATGGACACTCTCAAACCGGAGAGGATGCCGGGCAACGCGCCGGGCAGGACGATCTTTCGCACGATCGACAGCCAGCGCAGCCCGAAACTCTGACCCATGCGCACCAGAGTCCGGTCCACGTTGTCGACCGCGCCGTAGGTTGCGACCACGGTCGGGGTAAAGGTGCCAAGCGCGATCAGCGCGTATTTGCTGCCCTCGTCAATGCCGAACCAGATCACGAAGAGCGGCAGGAGCGCGATCTTGGGTATCGGGAAGAGCGCGGCGACCAGCGGGATCAGCCCGGCGCGCACATAGCTGAATAGACCGATCAGGATACCCACGCCGATGCCCGCCGTCACGCCCAGCAGAGACCCGACCAGCAACCGGGTCAGAGAGGGAGCAAGGTGGGTCCACAACAGGCCCGAGCGCGCGAGATCGACAAGGGTAGCGGCGACGTCGCTGGGCCGGGGCAGGGTCAGCGATGAAATCCATCCGGCCCGCGTGCCCCACTCGATGACGGCGAGCAGCAGAACGAACACGACGACACCCGCGCCGCGCTTAGACACGGGACGAAAGCCGCCACCGCGAAAGGGAACCGGGCGTGCGGTCTCAGGCATCGAGCAACTCCTGATCCGCCGCCATGGCCTCGTCCTTCATGATCTGCCACAACCGCGATTGCAGGTCTTCCAGATGCGGGTCGCCGGGTGCCCGGTCGGATAGGGGGATATCGACCTCGATCACCTCGCGCACCTGCCCGGGACGACGCGACAGCACCGCGATCCTGTGGCCCAGGCGCACGGCTTCGGCGAGGTTATGGGTGACGTAGACGGCGGTGAACGGCTGGCGCTGCCAGAGCGCGATCAGGTCCTCCATCAAAAGCTCGCGGGTCTGGGCGTCCAGCGCCGACAAAGGCTCGTCCAGCAGCATCACCGCCGGATTGACCGCAAGCGCCCGCGCGATCGCCACCCGCTGTTTCATGCCGCCCGACAATTGCCGGGGCAGCGCATCGCGAAAATCCCCCAGCTTCGTGCGCGCCAGCACGTCGCAGATTATCGTGTCCGCGGCCTGACCGCGAATGCCGTGATCCTCGAGCACCAGAGAGATGTTTCCGCCGACGCTGCGCCACGGCAGCAGGGCAAAATCCTGAAACACGAAGGTCAGCGGATTCAGGCAATCGGCAGGTGCCGAGCCCCGTTGCAGGACCTGACCGGCGTCGGGGCGCTCAAGCCCCCCGAGCATGCGCAGGAGCGTGGATTTCCCACAACCCGACGGTCCGATCACGCACAGGATCTCGCCCGCAGGAATGTGCAGGTTGATGTCCTGCAACACCGGTACGTCGCCATACCGGTGCGTCAGTTTCTCGACGGTCAGTTCCACGGCGTCTAGATCACCTCGACATAGGAGGGATCCACCAGCGTTTCGGTGGTGATGCTGTCCTTGATCAGGCCCTCTGACCGGAACCAGCCCAACTGGTCCTCGACCGACTTCATGTTCAGCGCCGCGTTCTTGTTGATCCGCATTGCGCCGTTGCGGATGGATGGTGCCGCCTTCTCATAGGGACGGTCGGTATAGACATATTTGTGGATCAGCGTGACCATCTCTTCTGCGGCGTCGTCGCCCGCCGTCTTGTCGACCAGCGCGGCATTGAAATCGTCCGCCCCCTTGCCGAATGCACGCAGGAAGGCTTCGGTCCTGGCGCGCTCGTTCGCGGCATTGGCCGCCGAGGTAAAGACGGTCGTGACCTGGTAATCGGGGATATAATCGGAGACCATCCCGATGTGCTGAACCGCGCCGGCGCCGGCCAGCGCCTTGCCGATATGCGGTACGATGGTCCAGGCGTCGACCTGTCCGGATTTCATGGCGCCGATGATCGCGCCGACCTTTTGCAGCGGCTTGAAGTTGACGGTGGCGTCCGAGGCCCCGGCGATCCTCGATCCCATGTAGTGAAAGGACGAACCGGCCTGCGTCATGGCAAAGCTCTTGCCGTCCAGCAGTGTCGGATCGGTCAGGCCGGCCTCGAAGGCGGCGTTGCTGGCGAGGATCATCTGCCCGTCAATGCCGGGCTCCTCGCTCAGCGCGCCGCCGATCACCTTGGTTGCGCCCTTTTCGGCCAGCGACACCAGGCCACCGGAAATGGCGGTCACCGCGTAATCCGCGTCGCCCGAAGCGATCGCCACCGCCATCGGCTGCGCGGCCTGAAAGAACTTGAACTCGACATCGAGGCCCTCGTCGGCGAAATATCCGCGTTCATAGGCGACAAAGCTGGGCGCGTGGCTGGTAAAGCGCAGGGCGCCGACATTGATCCTGGTATTGGCGAGGGCCGGGCTGCCCAGCATGGGCAGCGTCGCCGCCCCGCCGATCAGGCCAAGCGCGCCCCTGCGTGAAAAATCGGTCATTTTCGTTTTCTCCCTGTTGCGTGGCCTATGCCGGCCCTTCGATGATGCGCTTTTATCGCGCTATGTCGGGGCGAGGGCAATCCATTGTCGAGACGCGATGATCAGTCCCGGTGCAGGGGTTTTTGCGTCGCTGCCAGCCCGGCCCCGGCCAGCAGCACGGCGGCCGCCGCGAGCAGGCTCGTGCCGATGCTGGAGGTGCGATCGCCAAGCCACCCGGCGGCATAGGGGCCGACGGTCTGAGACACCGCGAAGACCACGGTGAACAGGCTGATCGCCGCGCCCCAGCTTTGCAGGGGCAGGTTGTGGCGAATGAAATTCGTCACCGCGCCGGGGGACATGAAGACCGACAGACCAAAGATCGTTGCCGAAACCAGAAGCCCGAGCGGGCCCGGAACCAGCACCGGCAAGGCCGAGCCCAGCGAGATGCAGGCCAGGATCATCGCGAGCGGGATGCCCGATTTGAAACGGGCAAAGACCGGACGCCAGACAAAAGGCGAGATGCAAAGGCACAGGCCCAGCATGACCCAGACCATCGCGATCAGCCGGGCACTGGCCTGTTGTTCGGTCATCCAGGCCGAAAGAAAGGTCAGGTAGACGAAATAACCCAGTCCGAAACTGCCATAGCCGGCAAAGAGCGACAGCATACTGCGCACCGGCAAGCGGGCCGGGGCGGGCGCGTCGTGGCCCGGGCTGCGCAGCTGGCGCGCGGCCCAGAGACCCAGCGGCAGGAAGCAGACGCTCGTCACGCCGATGAACAGCCAGCCACGCGGCCATGCGGTCGCTCCGTAGGCGTCCAGAAGCAAGGGCAGGACCGCGCCCGACAGCACGATGCCCAGACCGCCGCCAAATCCAAACAGCAGCGCGATCGCCAGGGCATTGCGCCGGGCATCATGCTGGAAAAGCTGCGCCGCGAGCGCGCCGGAGGAGGCAAAGGACATGGCGCCGAACAATCCGGCTGCGAGCCGCCACAGGGTCTGCCACCACATCGCCTCGTGCAGGCCGGTCGCGATCAGCGCCAATGTGGTCGTCGCCATGCCGAACGCAAACAGGCGCGAAGCGCTCATCCGCCCGATCAGCGCCATGGTGAGCACCGACCCGACGATATAGCCCATCGCGTTGGCGGTGTTCAGCCACCCGGCCTGGGCATAGGTCCAGCCCATTTCGGCCTTCATCGCCGGCAGCATCAGGCCATAGGCAAAGCGCGCAAAGCTGTTGGTGACGCACATGCCGAGCGCCAGGCCAAGCAGCACCAGCCAGGGACGGGCGGGTTCGTCGCTCATGATCCGGCGGCCGGATGCCGGATGCAACTCACAGCCCGGCATAGACCGCCTGTTCATATGCCTGATAGGTTTTCAGAAAGCGCCGTTCGAGAAAGGGCAGCGACTGGGTCATGATCACCGAGGCAAGATCTCGTGACGGGTCTATCCAGTAATGTGTGTTGCACACGCCCGCCCAGCTCAGCGAACCGGCGCTGCGCATGCCCGGTATGCCCGCCTCATGGCGCAGAAAGGCAAAACTGTGCGTGGTGCCTTCGGGAAACTCGACATCGGCGCTGACCGGGGGTGCGACGCTTGTCATGGGTTGAAATGTCAGCCCGTTCATCTGGTCCGAAACCATCGCGTCCACTGCGTGTTCCGACAGGATCCTGTTGCCGTCAAGCTGTCCGCGGTTCAGCACCATGCGCAGGAACCGCAGGTAATCGGGGGCCGTGGAATAAAGTGCGTGGCCCATGCCGTAGAATTCGGGATTGGCGGGGGGCGCGAGGTCGTGCGGCCGGAATTCACCATCCTCTCCCCGCATCGCAACCGCGCAGAGCCGGTCCGTCAGGCGGTCCGGTTCAAACGCAGTGTCGTTCATGCCCAGCGGCTCGAGGATTTCCTGCTGGCAAAACGCATCGATCCGGCGTCCGTCCACCGCCTCGACCACCTGACCCAGCCAGTCGATGGACGGGCCATAGCCCCAACGGGTGCCCGGATCGGTGGTCAGCGGGTACATCAACGACGATTTCAGCCCCGAAAGCACCGTGGGGTGCCCGGTCAGCTCCATGTATTTCGGCACGTCGGGATTCCAGAATTCGTATTCCATGCCGCTGGTGTGGGTGGCCAGGTGTCGCAGCGTTGCCCGGGTTTTCGGCGCACGCAGGATCGGCTCATCGCCGTCGAAGCCCTCCAGAACCCCGAGATCGTTCCAGTCGGGTAAAACATCGGCCACGGGGGTATCCATGCTGATCCTGCCGCGATCGATCAGGATCATCGCGGCAACCGATCCCACGGCCTTGGTCATGGAAAAGATCCGGAAGGCGGTATCCTCGTTCGCGGCCACGCCCTGCCGCGCGTCGCCGGCCGCGCCGCTGAATGTCACACCCCGGGAATTGGCGGTCATTGCGACGACAAAGGGCACATCCCCTGCGTCGGTGGCCCGATCAAGTACGGCTTGCAGATGACTCATCACGTTCTCCCGGTGCTCTCGCGGCCACGCTAACGCCAGGTCGTGGCGCATGTCCATCGCCGCCTTGCAATTGCGGGTCGGTGCGGCTAGCAGGGCGGGACAGAAAACCGGGGGCCATGATGGACGATCTGAAAGCCAAATATCTCGGGCAAATTGCCGAGGCTGCGGATGAATCCGCTCTCGAAACCATCCGCGTCGCGGCGGTGGGCAAAAAAGGCGAGGTTGCCCTCAAGATGCGCGAACTGGGCAAGATGACCGCGGAAGAGCGCCAGAGCGCCGGCCCCGCGCTCAATGCGCTCAAGGACGAGATCAATTCCGCCATTTCCGCCAAGCGGGCCGCGCTTGCCGATGCGGCGCTGGATGAACGCCTGCGCACCGAGTGGCTGGACGTGACGTTGCCCTCGCGCCCGCGCCGACAGGGCACGATTCACCCGGTCAGCCAGGTGACCGAGGAACTGACCGCGATCTTTGCCGAGATGGGATTCTCCGTGGCCGAGGGGCCGCGCATCGAGACCGACTGGTACAATTTCGATGCGCTGAACATTCCGGGTCACCACCCCGCACGGGCCGAGATGGATACGTTCTACATGCACCGCGGAGAGGGCGACGATCGTCCGCCGCACGTGCTGCGCACCCATACGAGCCCGGTTCAGATCCGCACCATGGAGCAGCGTGGCGCACCGCTGCGCATCATCTGCCCGGGTGGCGTCTATCGCGCGGATTACGACCAGACGCACACGCCGATGTTCCACCAGGTCGAGGGCCTTGCCATCGACAAGGACATCAGCATGGCCAACCTGAAATGGGTGCTAGAGGAGTTCTTTTCGGCGTTCTTTGAAATCGACGATATCAAGACCCGGTTCCGCGCGTCGCATTTCCCCTTTACCGAACCATCGGCCGAGGTCGATATCCAGTGCTCGTGGGTGGATGGCCAGCTGCGCATCGGCGAGGGTGATGGCTGGATGGAAGTGCTGGGCAGTGGCATGGTGCATCCGCATGTGCTGCGCTCCGGTGGCGTCGATCCCGATGTCTGGCAGGGCTTTGCCTTTGGCATGGGCATCGACCGTATCGCGATGCTGAAATACGGTATACCGGATCTGCGCGCATTCTTTGATTCAGATTTGCGCTGGCTGCGCCACTACGGGTTTTCCGCGCTGGATATGCCGACCCTGCATGGTGGCCTGAGCCGCTGATCGGGTTACGACCCGGCGCCTTTGACGATCTCTGCAATTGCCTTCACCGCGGCACGACGGCGTGTCGACGGCGTCTTGCGACCTATTGTCTCCAATGCCGACTTTGGTCGCGGAACGGGCGCAGGCCATTGGAAGTTGGCCCGCAAGCGCGTTAGATACTGCAGTACGAAGAGGAGATTTTCATATGATCAGACCCATACTCAGCACCGCTGCGATACTTATGGCTTTGACGGCACCGGCCTTCGCGGAAGGTGATGCGGAAAAGGGCGAAAAGGTATTCAAGAAGTGCAAGGCATGCCACGCTGTCGGTGAGGACGCCAAGAACAAGGTCGGCCCGGTCCTGAACGGGATCGTCGGGGCGCCTGCGGGGGCAAACCCGGACTTCAACTATTCCAGCGCCCTTACTGAAAAGGCGGCAGAAGGACTGGTCTGGGACGAGGAATCCCTGACGGCGTTTCTGACCAAGCCCAAGGACTTCATGAAAGGCACCAAGATGTCCTTCGCGGGGCTGCGCAAGGAAGCGGACAGCGCGAACGTCATCGCCTATCTGAGCACGTTCAACTGATCCTGCACTGATCGCTGCGGTTCGGCGGCCGCCACCGCATCCGTCAACAGACGCAAATGTGTATTCGGGTCCTGCCATGTGGCGGTCGGGGCCCGTTTGCCGACGGCGGCGAGGTGTGTCTTCGGGCTGTCAGCCGCCGTGATTGCGCAGGGCGGTGGCGATCATCGCCGCGATTTCGGGATGCGTCCCGATCGGAGCCAGTCGAACCCCGCGAAATGCCGCCTCGTCAAGGGCTTGCGGGATGTCGTCGATCACATGGCCGCCCCGTGCGGCGAAAAATGGCAGGCATACCGCCTGATCGGTGTCAAACCGGGCGGCGTCCTTCAGGAAGGGCGCCTCCTCGATATAGCCGGCACGGGCCAGTCTGAATTGCATTCGCCCGGACAGTGCGCCGAGGAAACTCTCGGTATCGCGTGCCGAGTTCCGGCTCTTTCCGGACCCGTGCGAGGCGACGACGAGGCAGGTTTGCGCTGCGCGCCAGTGTCGTTTGCCGAGTTCGCCCTGAATGATCCCGGCGGCCAGGTCGGGCAGGCCGGGATCGGTACCCAGGGGGGGCAATATATGCGCTTTGGCGCCGCCCAGCCGCTTGGGGAGCATGGTTTGCGTGAACCAGCCGTCGGTCATGAACAGCGGATAGACGAGGGGCGTCGGCCCGCCTTGCTGCATGGCCGTCTCAAGCGCGCCCGTCTTGGCGAGTGTCGCGCTGCGCACCGTCCATCCGGGCAGGTGCCCGGCCACACGTTGCGCCAGTTCGGCCAGCGTGGTTTCGGCGGGGTCCGGGTCCGAAGGCTGGCCGTGGCTGACGATGATCGCCTGCGGTATGTTGTGGTCCGAGGTCACTGCAAAATCCCGGCGTGTGCGCCGCTCACGTGCGAAACGCGGCGGCAAGGTTCTCGGGCAGGTCGAATTCGCGCAGGACGCGGGCGCGGGCTTCTGCCGACATCTTGCGGGCGGTCTTGGCGACAATGCGCTGCATCTTCCCGGGCTCCTGGGTTTCGGAGAATGGCGCGAGATACCATTTCAGAAACACGAAACAGATCACGTCCTCCAGCATCTGCACGTCTTCGTTGCGTTTGATCCCTTCCTTGCGGATCATGCGACCGGCGGATTCGGCGTCCTCCTGCGAATAGCCGGCCTCGCGCATGATCTCGCCCACGCGGTCGGCATGGTGTTTCGCCAGATCGCGACGCCAGTTCAGATAGCCTTCGCGCCCCTCGGGATAGTCGGACCGGCTCCTGGTCCAGCGTTCGATATGCTGCCCGCGCGCCGCGATCTGCAACGGATCCGGCGCGTCCGGGAACAACCGTCCCAGTTCCGCGGTCATGCGCTGGCCATAGAGCTGTGCCGCCGGGGCGCCTTCGCTGTTATCCGGATCATGTGCATTGGCCGCGTCGATGGCGGCGAGGGCGGCGGCAAGGTCGGTCATTGGCTGTTCCATCGTCCTGGGGATCGCTGTGTGAAAGGTGCAGCGCATCGCGCCGGCATTCAAGGGGCGATCGGTCAGACCATCTCTTCGGGAATGCCGGGCAGGGTGTGTCCAAAGCGCCGCGCCGGGCGCGAGGCATAGGGCAACAGGAAGCCGGTGCGCTCGTCCGGGGCGATCTTGGCATTGGCCTGCGCCCTGAGCCGCCAGGCGGCGACCGCGTTGCCCCGGTCAAGGCAGTCCTCGCCGGCATCGCGGCCCAGCCACTGGTGCGTGCAGCGTGCCCACAGCGCGCCAATGCGGTCCGGTTCGGTCAGGCAAATTCCGGCCTCGGTGTCCCATCTGAAACTGCGCCCGTTCAGGTTGGCCGACGACACGATCGCGAGATCATCGTCAAATATCGAAACCTTGGTATGCACGTAGATGATCGGTGCGTCATAGAGTGTTGCGCGCCCATCGTCATCGGCCTTGCGGGGTTGCGCTGGTGAGCCGATGAACGCCCGGTCGCCAAAGGCTTCTGTGATGATCCGGATGCATTTCGCCTGAAGGTATTCGCCGTATTTCTCGGCCCCGCCCGGATCCTCTTCGAAAGCCACCTCTTCGGGCGCGGCCGGCAGGATGAGAATCAGCCCGAGTTCGGGATTGCCGGCGGCGCGCCGGGCGAGTTTGCGGGCAAGCCCGGTATCACGGAAATATTGGGTTTCCAGATAGATGAGCCGTTTTGCATTCGCGATTTTGCTCAGATGTGTATCGGCAATCTCGCGCAGGACGGTCTTGGGGGACATGCGGACAATCGACAGGTGGCGCTTGCGCGACACGGTCCGGATGAGCCCGGTCAGGTGGGGAGGGCGCGCGCCTTGGGCGATGTCCTGAAAGGTCTGAAGATGACGCAGCGCAGAGGCGGCTTGCGGGCTGCGCAGGCAGAGCTGAACGTCATGCCATGTCTCTTCGGGCGGCAAGTCATGGCCCGGATCATCATACCGCCGTTCATTGAGGTCCAGGCCGCCGATATAGAGCACATGCTGATCGATCACGGCCAGTTTCTGGTGGTGGGTCGCCGGATGGACATGCGGAACCGGCCAGGGCCGTGCGGTCAGGCGATCGGCCTTGTTCACGAGGTTCTCGCGCAGGCCGGGGGCCTCGCGCAGATAGGTATCGCGTTCGGGGGACGGCAATTCGTTCAGCCGCGCGGCCGTGCGCCGGAGTTCAAGATAGGCACGCGGCCAGAGCAGGAAACGCGGTATCAAGCCGATTCGCGCCGGATGCATCGCCGCGCGCGCCCTGAGTTGCGCGGGACGACCCGACAATTCCGCGGCAGCGTGCAACGCGCGCAGGGCGGACCAGGTGGCCCGATGGGCATCGGGCAGCGCGACCGGGTCGAAATCGCTGATCGTCACGTCAATGTGGATACCGCGACCCAGCAGATGCGCGATCAGGTCCATCCAGTTCTCGCCGAATTCGAGTGCCTCGGCGCTGCGCAACCGGGTCATCGGATCGAACACGCGGAAACACATGGTGATCTGGGTCCGTGCCGACAGGCATGCGCGTTCGAATTCGGGATAGGCCTCCTGGGCGGTCAGCAGGATCTTGAAGTCTTGCTCATTATCGTTGTCGCTGGCTACTGACATCGCTGGTTGTCCTGTCCCGATGTTCGGTTTGCTGGCTTGTTCCGGGAAGTATCCGGCCCTGGTCATGCCGGCGTTCTGGAGGATCGGTCCTTCTTCCCAAACCTCGCCGCAAATGGCGCAATTTGAAAGTGGCAGGAACCCCGTGTAAGCGACATTTCGCCTTTTGTTCGACGTGACGACGGTGTCTGACGCTGTATATCCTTGCCGGATACATGTCCGCATTTACAGGCGCGGCAGGTTCATGCTTTGGTTGTGTGAGAGTCGGAAAAGGAGACATCTCATGGCGACATCCAGTTCCAGCGGATCCCGCAAGGCCCCGACGGTCGAGGATCTCGAAAAGAAGATCGACGTCCTGCAGCAGGACATTGGCGAACTGACCGGCCTGATGGCGGAAATGGGCAAGGCGCAGGCGGCAAAGCTGAGCGACGAGGCCGAGGCGCAGGCCAGGAAGTTCCGGGAAAAGGGCGAACAGGCCGCGGCCGAGGCAAAGGCACAGGTCGAACACCTGCAATCCAATGCGAATGATTTCATCCGTACACAGCCAGCCACCGCGATCGGCATGGCTGCGGGGCTCGGTTTTCTGGTCGGTATGTTGATGACCCGCCGGTAGGATGGTCTCGCGTCAATTGAAACGGGCGGCGGCCCGGACCGCGATGCGCACCGGGTTGCTCACCGCCGGCGCGCTGCTGGTGATGGTGGGGGTCGCATTTCTGACCGCGGCGTTGTGGGTGGCCCTGGCGCTGCAGATCGGCGGGCCGTTCGCATCCCTGATCGTCGGGTCGGCCTATCTCGGGCTCGGTCTGATCGTTATCGGCGTTGCCGTCTCGAAACCGTCGCAGGAAACGGCCGCGCCAAGCGAGCCGGAACAGGAGGAGCCGCCATTGGAACTCGATGATGCGCCTCCGTTGCTTCAGGCGCTGCTTCAGGCGTTTCTCTACGGAATGCAGACCGGGATGAAGGCTGGCAAATAGTGTTGCCCTGAACCCGGCGCCGGCTGCGGTCGGGATTAGTCGAAGGTTCCCGCGACCCGCCCCAGCAGCATGAACGCGCGGGCGGTGCGGGTATCACTGAGCGCCGAGATATCGGCATCGCTCGCATCGGTTTCGAAATCGGCAAACATGCGGTCGAACAGGCGCAGGAAATGATGCGCCGCATCGCGAAAGATCGGATCCTGTTTGATGCGGCTGGCCGTCCGGGACAGCGCGGCCCGGTCATGGACGCCGCCGAGGGCCGCAACCTCGCGGCCGCGTGTGCCATGCGCAAACTGCCGCCATACGTCCGGGCGTGCCATGTCAGGGCTCAGGTCGTCCATGTAGATGCCCTCCTGACTCAGCAGGGTGAGCACATCCTGGCTCGCCTGGATCAACTGCGCCGCCTGCCGGTCACGCAGGGCAAGGCGCATTGCGTCGAAACCGGCCTTGTCCTCGGCGTTCTCGGGAAAGTTCAGAGCGCGGACAAAGCTCTCTGCGGCGAGCGGCGGCGTCGCGGGCTCGGCTGGGGGCGCGAGTTCCAGCGCAGCCTGTTCCTCTCGTGCGGCAGGGCCGGCAGGCGGCTGGCCGGGATCTGCGACGGGTTGCGCAAGCTGCGTCGCCAACGCCGTCAGCGTCGCTTCGGTTCTCGCCGTTGCCGCAGCGATGTCGTCCAGGCGCTTTGATAGCGGGTTGTCGGTGCTGGACCGGCCTTTTTGCGCTTGCGCGACATAGGCCTGGCGCAAGCCATCCACGGCGGCATGCAGCCGCTGGCTCTCATCGCGCAGGGCGCGGTTGGAGCGTGCAAGTATCGTCACCGCCCAGATCAGTGCGACCGGCAGGAACGCCGTCATCAGCGTCGAGAGCAGCCCAGGCGCTCCGGCCGCTTCGCGCGCTTCGGCCGGGATACGCAGGAACAGGACCAGCGAAACTGCAAGCCACAGCACCGAGAACGCGATCGCGGCGATCTCGACGCCCGAAAGCCGGTCGTTGCTGGGTCTGCTATAGGTCCCGAGCGACCGGGGCGCGGTCGTTTCGGGATCGGGAGAGGGCTCCGACATGACACGCTCCGTCAGGAATAGGCGATGCTCACCACTTCGTAGGATCGTTCACCACCCGGCGTGCGCACTTCGACGCTGTCGCCTTCCTCCTTGCCGATCAGCGCGCGCGCGATGGGGGACTTGATGTTGAGAAGCCCTTTTTCGATGTTGGCTTCGTATTCGCCCACAATCTGCCAGGTTTTCTCTTCCTCGGTGTCTTCGTCGACCAGCGTGACCCGTGCCCCGAACTTGATCGCGCCCGAGAGCTTGGACGGGTCGATCACGTCGGCAAGACTCAGCACGCCTTCGAGTTCCTTGACGCGACCCTCGATGAACGACTGTTTTTCGCGCGCGGAATGATACTCGGCATTCTCCGAAAGATCGCCGTGCTCTCGCGCTTCGGCGATGGCTTTGATGATGGCTGGCCGCTCGACGGTCTTGAGCTGCTTGAGCTCGGTCTCCAGTGCAGCGTGACCTGCCGGCGTCATCGGGATTTTGTCCATGGGTATCGATCCGCTCAAAATGAGACGCCCCGCCGTATGAAACGCCGGGACGGTAGATAAGTCAGACCTTACCTGACCCAATCGCGCGACGGATTGCAAGGGGCAGGATGCCACGCAGCACGCGGGTTTTGGCCGAATGTCGGTCGAATCGATGCCGAGGACGCGCTTGTCCGGCGCTAGTCGTATTGCACGACCTCGTATTCGATATCGTCGTGATCGTGGAAATAGAATCGATGCCCCGGCTCGTAATCGCCGTGGTTCACCGGCGTGAAACCGGCCCCGGAAACCGCGCTGTCCATGGCGGCGATGTCGTCCACCACGACGGCAATGTGGTTGAGCCCGCCGATCGTATGGTAATTGTCGTCGGTCGGCTTTGCAGGCGAGCCTGGCGTGTACAGCGCGACATAGTGGTTGTCGGTGCCGACATGAACGGTGCGCCCGCCCTGGGTTGCGGCGCCCGACCAGCGGACGTGCCAGCCGAACAGGTCGCACATCCAGGCGGCGGTGGCATCAGGATCGCTGACGGTGAGGTTGGCGTGTTCGAGCATGGCAGGCATGTGCAGTCCTTTCGTGGCAGTTGATCTTGTCATCGTAATTCCTCAACCTAACTTTAGGTCAAGGTATAAATCGGGACAGGAAATGGTTGCTTCCAAAGGACTTTCCATAGGTGCGCTGGCGGATCGTACGGGGTTGGCGGTGTCCGCTATCCGCTATTACGAGTCACAGGGGTTGATCGCGCCATGGCGGAACGGAGGCGGCCAGCGGCGGTTTCACCGGGCCGATATCCGTCGTCTCAGCTTTGTGATGATCGCGCAGAAATTCGGCTTTTCGCTGCCCGAGATTCGCGAGTTGCTCGCAACGCTGCCCGGCAAGCGGACACCGACACCGGCGGACTGGGAGCGGATCAGCCACACGTTCCGTACCCGGCTCGACGCGCGGATCGAGACGCTGCAGAGGCTGCGTGACAATCTTGACGGCTGCATCGGCTGCGGGTGCCTGTCACTGCCCAAGTGCAAGCTCTACAATCCCGACGATCGCGCTCGGAAGCGGGGGCGTGGGCCGCGGTATCTGATGGGGGACCGGCCGGAACCGGCCGAGTGAATTCGTGGCCTTGTCCGTGGCGAGAATCCTGCATGTGCGGACCTGCGCGAAAATTGCACCTGGCGATCTGACGCGGTGTTGCGATTGACGCAAGGCCCTGCGAAAAGGTATCAGCCGCGAAATAATGTTGCGCCTGGCAACGGGCCAACGCACACCGCCAGCCAAGGAGCGCCCGCATATGGCCGAGATTGAACGCGAAGCGATGGAATACGATGTTGTGATCGTCGGAGCGGGCCCTGCCGGTTTGTCCGCCGCGATCCGACTGAAGCAGCTGGATGCGGATATCAATGTCGTCGTTCTGGAAAAGGGCAGCGAAGTCGGGGCGCATATCCTTTCGGGCGCCGTGCTTGACCCATGTGGCCTTGATGCGCTGATCCCTGACTGGAAGGAAAAGGGCGCGCCGCTGAACGTGCCGGTCAAGGAAGACAATTTCTATATGCTGGGCGAGGGGGGCAAGCTGCGTGTGCCGAACTGGCCGATGCCGCCGTTGATGAACAATCACGGCAATTACATCGTGAGCATGGGCAACGTCTGTCGCTGGATGGCCGAGCAGGCCGAAGAACTCGGGGTCGAGATATTCCCGGGCATGGCCTGTTCCGAGCTGGTTTATGACGACAAGGGCGGCATCAAGGGTGTGGTTGCCGGTGAGTTCGGCAAGGACGCCGATGGCAGCCACGGCCCGAACTATGAACCCGGCATGGAGTTGCATGGCAAGTACGTGTTCCTCTCCGAAGGGGTGCGCGGGTCACTCGCCAAGCAGGTGATCGCCAAATACGATCTGAGCCAGGGCCACGAGCCGCAGAAATTCGGCATCGGCATGAAGGAAATCTGGGAAATCGATCCCGCCAAGCACAAGGAAGGCACAGTGACCCACACGATGGGCTGGCCGCTTGGGGGCAATGCCGGCGGTGGATCGTTCATCTATCACCTGGACAACAACCAGGTGTATGTCGGCTTCGTGGTGCACCTGAACTACAAGAACCCGTATGTTTTCCCGTACATGGAATTCCAGCGGTTCAAGCATCACCCGATGGTCGCCGAGTTGCTCAAGGGGGGCAAGCGCGTCGCCTATGGTGCGCGGGCGATTTCCGAAGGCGGCTATCAGTCGATGCCCAAGATGGTTGCGCCGGGCGTGGCGCTGTTGGGATGTTCGGTCGGCATGGTCAACGTGCCCCGCATCAAGGGCAATCACAACGCGATGCTGTCGGGCAAGGCGGCGGCCGAAGCCGCGCATGCCGCCATTGCCGCGGGCCGCGCCGGTGATGAGCTGTCCGATTATGAAACCGAGGTGCGGACCGGAGCGATCGGCAAGGACCTGAAAAAGGTGCGCAACGTCAAGCCGTTCTGGTCAAAATGGGGCCTCGTGCCCTCGCTGGTGCTGGGCGGGTTCGACATGTGGACGAACACGCTCGGATTTTCACTGTTCGGCACCCAGAAACACGGCAAGACCGACGCGGAAGCAACGGAAGAGGCGAGCAAGCACAAGCCCATCGACTATCCCAAGCCCGATGGTACGCTGTCATTCGACCGGCTGACCAACGTGGCATTCTCGTTCACCAATCACGAGGAAAGCCAACCCGCGCACCTGCAGCTCAAGGATGCCGATGTCCCGGTCAAGGTGAACCTGCCGAAATATGCCGGACCGGCGGCGCGCTATTGTCCGGCGGGCGTTTATGAATTCGTGAGCGAAGAGGGCAAGGACACCCGGTTCGTGATCAATTTCCAGAACTGCGTGCACTGCAAGACCTGCGATATCAAGGATCCGTCCCAGAACATCAACTGGGCCACGCCACAGGGCGGTGACGGCCCGAACTATCCCAACATGTAGCACCCGGCGCGCCGGAAACGGGGGATTAGCGGCAGTTTCAAGGGCGAAAAGACCGATTTGAACTGACAATGGCGCGATAGTTGGTGTTGCGCCATTGCCTCGCCCCGAGAGGAGGCCTAACTTGCCGGACAGATAACCGACGAGGCAGGTCCCTTGAAAAACTCTCTTCTTCGCGGTGTGGCCCTTGCGGCGACCCTGCTTGCGTTCAGCGCACCCACAGGCGTGCAGGCGGACACCGCAGCGGGGGCGTATCTGGCTGGTCGGCACGCGCTGATCTCCAGTGACTTTGACGAGGCGGCGGCCTATTACACCCGCGCTTTGGCGCGCGACCGCCAGAACCCGCACCTGATGGAACAGGTCGTGCTGTCCCAGCTTGCCCTTGGCAAGATCGACAAGGCGCTGCCGGTCGCCAAGCACATGGAACAACTGGGCTTGCGCAGCCAGGTGGCGCAACTGGTCGTCATCACCGATCTGATCGACAACGGGAAATACGAGGAGTTGCTCGCCCGGGACCCGGAAACGCTTGGCAGCGGGCCGCTGGTCGATGGCCTGATCACCGGCTGGGCCTATATGGGGGCGGGGTCGGTCGCCAAGGCTCTGGAGCAGTTCGATCTGGTGTCGCAGCAGAAAGGGTTGCGCGCGTTCGCGTTGTATCACAAGGCACTGGCGCTTGCATCCGTGGGCGATTTCGAAGGGGCCGAGGCGATCTTTGCAGATGAAAGTTCCGGATTGGCGATCCTGTCGCGCGGCGCGGCGATTGCGCGGGCGCAAATCCTGTCGCAGCTGGAGCGCAACGACGACGCCACCGCGTTTCTGGAAAACGCATTCGGAACGACGCTGGATCCCGGATTGCAGGATGTCGCGGACCGGTTGGCGGCGGGCGAGCAATTGCCGTTTTCGCAGGTTACCTCGGTCAAGGACGGCATGGCCGAAGTGTTCTTTTCAATCGGTCAGGCGCTGAACGGCGAGGCGTCCGATGATTACGTGCTGGTCTATGCCCGCACCGCGACCCATCTGCGCCCCGGGCACGTGGATTCGCTTCTGCTCAGCGCGCAATTGCTGGATCTGCTCGGTCAGTATGACCTCGCCGTGGCGACCTATAAACAGATCCCCTCGGACAGCCCGGATTATCACGCCGCCGAAATGGGACGCGCAGAAGCGCTGCGCCGCGCGGCCAAGCCGGATGCGGCAATCGAGGTGTTGGAACGCCTGGCCGCAGACCACCCGACCCTCGCGCCGGTCTATTCCGCCCTTGGCGATCTGCAACGCCAGCAGGAACAATATGCCGAGGCGATCCGGGCCTATGACAAGGCGCTGGAATATTCCGATGAAGGGGCCCCGGCGCGCTGGTTCCTGTACTATGCGCGGGGCATCAGCCACGAACGGCTGAAAAAGTGGGACAATGCCGAAGCCGATTTTCGCAGCGCATTGGAAATCAACCCGGACCAGCCCCAGGTGTTGAACTATCTGGGTTATTCGCTGGTTGAACGAAAAACCAACCTCGACGAGGCGCTCGGAATGATCGAGCGCGCCGTCGAGGCCCGCCCCGACAGCGGTTATATCGTCGACAGCCTTGGCTGGGTTCTGTTCCGTCTGGGCCGCTATGAAGAGGCGGTGGAGCATATGGAAACCGCGGTTGAACTGATGCCGGTCGATCCCGTGGTCAACGACCATCTGGGCGACGTCTACTGGGCGGTCGGCCGATATCGCGAGGCCGAGTTCCAGTGGAAGCGCGCGATCTCCTTTATCGACCCCGAGGATACCGACAGCGAAGCCGATCCCGAACGCATTCGCCGCAAGCTCGAAGTCGGTCTGGATCAGGTGCTGGCCGAGGAAGGGTCGGAGCCGCTGAAGGTGGTGAATGACCAGGGCTGACGCCTTCGCCCCCGCCAAGATCAACCTGACGCTACACGTCACCGGACAACGGCAGGATGGGTATCACCTGCTGGATTCGCTGGTGGTGTTCGCCGATCTCGGCGACCGGGTTTCCATCTGTAGGGCGCAGGGGTTGAACCTGCACATCGCGGGGCCGAAGGCGGCCGGGCTGACATCCGGCGAAGATAACCTCGTGCTGCGTGCCGCGCGGCTCGCGGGTGTGTCGGACGCCCGGATAACACTTGAGAAACACTTGCCGGCGGCTGCCGGTATCGGCGGCGGTTCCGCCGATGCCGCTGCGACCCTGCGCGCGCTCACGGCCAGTCATGGCATTGCGATTCCCGCACGCGAGCGGGTTTTGACGCTCGGCGCGGATGTGCCGATCTGCGTTATCTCGGAAACGCTGCGCATGGCCGGTATCGGTGAGCGCATCGCCAGGGTGCCTGGCGTTCCGCCCTTGCCGGCGGTGCTGGTCAATCCCGGCGTCCCCGTTCATACGCCGGATGTGTTTCGCGCGCTGACCTGTCGCAACGGATCGCCCATGTCAGATATCCCCGCGTTCGCGGATGTATCCGGGTGCGTGCGCTGGCTGGCACGGCAGCGCAATGATCTGGAAGCTCCTGCGATGCGGATTTGTCCGCCGATTGGCGAATGCCTCGCCGCGCTGCGCCGAGCGAATGCGCTGCTGGCCCGGATCAGCGGATCAGGCGCCACCTGCTTCGGCATCTACGATACCCTGCAGGAGGCCCGGGCGGCGTCTGACGCGTTGCGCCGCGCCCATCCCGATTGGTGGAGTCAGCCGGTCACATTGGCCAGTGCAGGATCCGCGGATCAGCGCAGGCGCGACACCACATAATCCGAAAGATCATCCAGCATCTGACGGATCGGATGATCGGGCAGTCGTCGCAGCGCGGCGCGTGCCTTGTCCGACCACGCCAGCGCGTCGGCCCGCGTTGCATCGAGCGTGCCGTATTTGGCCATGAGCGACAGGGCGGTGTCGAGATCCTGCGGCGTCTGCTGGCCCTTTTCGATGGTACGCGACCAGAAAGCGCGCTCTTGGGCCGTCGCCTCGGCGACTGCCTTGATGACTGGCAGGGTCAGCTTGCGCTCGCGAAAATCGTCGCCGACGTTCTTGCCGGTGGACGTGCTGTCGCCCTGGTAATCCAGCAGGTCGTCGGCAATCTGAAATGCGATCCCGAGCGCGTCGCCATAGTCGAACAGGGCCTGTATCTGGTCTGCATCGGCATTGGCAATCACGCCGCCCACCTCGGTCGCCGCCGAGAACAATGCCGCTGTCTTGCCACGCACCACCTTGAGATAGATTTCCTCGTCGGTTGCGAGATTCTGCGCGGCGCTGAGCTGGAGAACCTCGCCCTCGGCGATCGTGGCCGCCGCATTGGCGAGAATGTCCAGCACGCGCAACGAACCGGTTTCGACCATCAACTGAAAGCTGCGCGCAAACAGGTAATCTCCGACCAGCACGCTGGACTTGTTGTCCCAAAGCAGGTTGGCGGTGGGTCGACCGCGCCTCTGGCCGCTCTCGTCAACCACGTCGTCATGCAGCAGCGTCGCGGTGTGGATGAACTCGACCGTGGCGGCAAGATGCACGTGATACGGACCGCCATAGCCGCACATGCGCGCCGCCGCGAGCGTCAGCATGGGGCGCAGCCGCTTGCCGCCGGCATCGACGAGATGCGCCGTGACCTCGGGAATGCGCGGCGCATGTTCCGAGGCCATGCGATCCCGGATCAGCGCGTTCACGGCCGAAAGATCGTCCGCGAGCGTCGCCGCCAGCTGCTCATGCGGTTTGGTCACGGCGTTGATGTTCATCACACTCCTGCGTCAAGGCTCGACAATCGTCGCTCCCTGGCCTTACATCCTGCATCATGAAGGAACTTTTGCGCAGCACCGACCCGACCGTCCTGGCCTTTGCGTCCGCCCTTCTTCAGGGCGAGGATATAGACTGCTTTCAGATGGACGTAAACATGAGCATCCTTGAAGGAGGCATCGGAATATTCCCCAGGCGGATGATGGTGCGCTGCGCAGATTACGACGAGGCCGCACGGGTCATGCGCGACAACGACGTGCCGCTGGGGCAATGAAACCGGACACCTGTGATGATCTGACGCGGGATGCGTTTCTCGGCGGCCGTCTGCATCTGCTGCAGCCGCGCGAGGGCTATCGCGCGGGGGTCGATCCGGTGCTGCTCGCGGCCAGCGTCAATGCCCGGCCCGGTCAGTCCGTGCTCGAACTCGGATGCGGCGCGGGCGCGGCTGCGCTTTGCCTGGCGACGCGGGTGCACGGGCTCGATCTCTGGGGCGTCGAACTCCAGTGCGGTTATGCCGATCTGGCGCGGCGCAACGCAACGCAGAACGACATTCCCTTCAATGTCGTTTGCGCCGACCTGAGCGATCTTCCGCATCCGGTGCGCGGCATGCGTTTTGACCATGTCATTGCAAATCCGCCCTATTTTCGCCCCGGAGCGCATAGCATCGCACGAGACAGCGGCCGTGGCATCGCACTCAGCGAGCAGCAGACGCCATTGGCGGACTGGCTGGCGGTCGCCGCGCGGCGGCTCGCGCCCAAAGGCTATCTTCACATGATCCAGCGGGCCGATCGATTGCCGGACATGCTGGCGGGTTGCGCCGGGCGGCTCGGGTCGCTCGAAGTGCTGCCGCTTGCGGCGCGCACGGGCAGGCCGCCCGGAATGGTCATCCTGCGCGCCCGCAAGGAAGGGCGCGCCCCGTTCTGCCTGCACGCCCCCTGTCTGATTCACGCGGGCGAGCGGCATGAACGCGATGCGGAAAGCTATTCGCCGGAAATATCGGCGGTTCTGCGCCAGGGGGCCGCGCTGGACTGGCCCGATGCCCGGGCGGAAATCCGGGCAAATTCAACGAGTTCAAAAAACTGTTACAATTAGGTGCGCGTGCGGCGTGACAGACACGAAGGAATGTGCTCAACTCAGGCTGCAACTTATTCAGAGGAGGACTGCAATGAGCCTGAGCTCGCATCTGATTGAACTGAAAAAGAAGCACCAGCACCTGAGCACAGAAGTCGAACAAGCGCAGCGTGCACCCGGTGTGGACGGGCTTCATCTGGCGGAACTCAAAAAGCAGAAACTGAAACTGAAAGAAGAGATTGAGAGACTCTCAAACTAAGATCACCTCGCGAACGACCTGACGTGCCGATGCCACTCGGAATCATGGATTTCGGGGGCTATGCAGCGCGGGTGATGTTGCAGGTGTTTCGTCAGAGGCTCCATCTCTCGAGCAAACCGGCGCGGCGTGATGGCCGCGCCTTTTTTGTCCGCCCGCTGGTACGACCTAAAGCGTTTCGCGATCAATTTGAAACATCTCGCATCAGATAACGCGTTGAATTCTTTTATTTCGGGCAGCGTCAGGTGAGTCAGGTTTGCCGCGAAATATTATGAGCCGATGGCACATCCCTGATCGCAATATAGGTCAGCTTTTCCGAAACTTCGGCGGTCTTCTCGATCTCCGTCCAGATCCAGTTTCGAAACGCCCTGATATGGGGTCGCTCCTCCAATCCTTCTGGGCATATGAAACGAAACTGTGCCTCCAGCGTGATGGCCAGCTTGTATGGGGCGACCAGCCGCCCTTCATGCAGGTCCTTCACGACCAGCGCGCGGCGCCCGAGGACCGCGCCGGCCCCGGCGAGCGCCGCGTCGATGGCATGATCTGCCTGTGAAAACTGCACGCCGTGATCCGGGGTGAAATCCACTCCGGCCGCGCGGAACCAGGCGGCCCAGTCACATCTTGGTTCGAGGAAATCCAGCGAGTCGTCAAACAGGATCGGCGCGCCACGCAAGTCTTCGGGATGCGGATATTTCAGGGCGAGCTCCGGTGTCATGACCGGTGTCATCCACTCAAAGGCGAGCGGTTCGGAAAACAGGCCGGGGTCGGGGCCATGGCCGAAACGAATCGCGACGTCGATTTCGTCGCGTTCGAAATCCATCATCCGCAGCCCGGCCGAGAACCGCAGGTCGATCTCGGGATGGGCACGTGCAAAGTCGTAAAACCGGGGGGCCAGCCACTTCGCGGTAAAGGCCGGGCCGGCGGTGACGGTCAGCGTTCGGTTATCCTGAAGCCTGCGGGTCTGATGCCATGCGGCGTTCAGCGTCCGGAACCCCTCGGCAGTGCCCGGAGCCAGCAAGCGACCGGCCTCGGTCAGTTCGACGGCACGGTTCAAACGGTGAAAAAGCGGCTGTCCCAGATGCTCTTCAAGCGATTTTATCTGAAAGGAAAGCGCCGCCGGCGTGACGTTCAATTCTTCGGCCGCGCGCGCGAATGACATGTGCCTTGCGGCGGCATCAAAGGCGCGCAATGCGGTGAGAGGGGGAAGGCGATCAGCCATGTCAGTTAAGTAATACTTGTCTGAAAGATTGAAAAGCCTCGTTTGTACCTTTTATCTGCGCAATTCATACTCGTGCCGTAGACAGATTTTCTGAATCACATGAGGCACGCCATGCTGGAAAGCACCACAAGCCCCGAAATGCGCCTTATCTTCCTGAGGGCACACGAAGCCCGCGCCCGTCTGTTTTTCGCTGTCTGGCGCAGGCTCATGCCGCGCCGTCATCAGCGGACGTTATGAAAAAAGGAGCCGGCCCTGACGGACCGGCCCCTGAACGCTTTCGCGAATTGCTCGCTGCCGATCAGCCGAAGAACTGCGCCCCGTTTGCGGAAATCGTCGAGCCGTTGATGAAACCCGCGTCGTCGGAGGCGAGGAAAACGACACAGCGGGCGATCTCTTCCGGTTCGCCAAGACGACCGGCGGGGATTTGCGCGATGATGCTCTCACGGACCTTCTCTGGCACGGCCATGACCATGTCGGTGCCGATATAGCCCGGGCAAACCGCGTTGGCGGTTATGCCTGCGCGCGCGCCTTCCTGCGCCAGGGAGCGGACAATGCCGATGTCGCCTGCCTTGGTCGCGGCATAGTTGACCTGAGCGAACTGGCCCTTCTGACCATTGACCGAGCTGATCACGATGACGCGGCCGAATTTGCGTTCGCGCATGCCGGGCCAGATCGGATGAACGGTGTTGAAGACGCCGGTCAGGTTCGTGTCGACAACCTGCTGCCACTGTTCCGGCGACATCTTGTGGAACGGCGCGTCACGGGTGATGCCGGCGTTCGCGACCACGACGTCTATGGGGCCCAGGTCCGCTTCAACCTGCGCAATGCCTTCCTTGGACGATTCGTAGTTCGCGACATCCCACTTGTAGGTCTTGATGCCGGTTTCCTCGGTAAAGGCCGCAGCGGCTTCGTCGTTGCCGGCATAGGTGGCGGCAACGTTGTAGCCCTGTGCTTTCAGGGCCTTGGAAATTGCGGCGCCGATACCTCGGCTGCCGCCGGTGACGAGGGCGGTTCTGGACATGTGTGTCTCCTCCAAAATCAGGGTTCGTTGGTTTTTATGGCTTCTTTCGTGTGTCACGGCGCGACCCGTCAGGGGGGCCGTGACACGTCACTCTGTCAGTCGCGTGCAACGCAAAGGGCGACACCCATGCCGCCGCCGATGCAGAGCGTGGCGAGGCCCTTCTTGGCATCACGGCGCTTCATTTCGAAGAGCAGGGTGTTCAGGACGCGGCAGCCCGATGCACCGATCGGGTGACCGATGGCAATCGCGCCACCGTTGACGTTGACGATCTCGGGATCCCAGCCCATGTCCTTGTTCACGGCACAGGCCTGCGCGGCAAAGGCTTCGTTGGCTTCCACGAGGTCGAGATCGCCGGCGGACCATCCTGCCTTTTCCAGCGCCTTGCGCGATGCATAGATCGGACCTACGCCCATGATCGACGGGTCGAGGCCAGCGGTCGCATAGGACACGATCCGCGCGAGTGGTTCGATACCGCGCTTTTCGGCGTTCTCGGCCGACATAAGCAGGGTGGCCGCAGCCCCGTCATTCAGGCCCGACGCGTTAGCGGCGGTGACCGAGCCGTCCTTGGTGAAGGCCGGGCGCATCTTTGCCATGGCTTCGAGATTTGCGCCGTGGCGGATGTATTCGTCGCTGTCCATCACGATGTCGCCCTTGCGGGTCTTGATGGTGAAGGGAACGATTTCGTCGGCGAACTTGCCGGCCTTTTGCGCGGCTTCGGCCTTGTTCTGGCTGGCGACGGCGAACTGGTCCTGCTGTTCGCGCGAAATCTGCCATTTTTCCGCGACGTTTTCGGCGGTCTGACCCATGTGATAGCCATTGAAGGCGTCCCACAATCCGTCACGGATCATGGTGTCGATATATTTCATGTCGCCCATCTTGTGGCCGGCACGCAGGCTGGCGGCGTGGGGTGACATCGTCATGTTTTCCTGGCCGCCGGCGGCGACGATCTCAGCATCCCCGAGTTGGATATGCTGCGCACCCAGGGCGACGGCACGCAATCCCGAACCGCAGACCTGGTTGATGCCCCAGGCTGCGCTTTCCTGCGGCAGGCCGGCGTTGATATGGGCCTGGCGGGCGGGGTTCTGCCCCTGCGCGGCGGTCAGGACCTGTCCGAGAATGGTTTCGGAGACCTCTGCCTTGTCGATCCCGGCGCGCTCGACCACGGCCTCGAGTACCGCGGCACCCAGATCGTGGGCAGGCGTGTTGGCGAAAGACCCGCCAAAACTGCCAACCCCGGTCCGTGCTGCAGATGCAATTACTACGTTCGTCATTTTCGCAAATCCTTTGCCAGCGTGCAGATATGAGGATCATTAACGGTTGCGCAAGCAAGCGCAACCGGCGCGCGAAATCCCCACTTCCGCATCGGACATAAAGGATTGGCGCCGGGCCAGCAACTGACAGTGTGTCTCAGGTCGCGGCGCGGCGTTGGGCCGGTTGCGGTATCCAAGGCGGCCGTACCGTAGCCGCGCCGAACAGGTGACCTTGCAGGCAATCCACACCGGAGGAGATCAGGAAATCGGCATCGCGCTTACGTTCGACGGCACCGGCGATGACCAGCATGTCGAACTGTTTCGCCACCGCGACAAGGGCACGGACGATACACTGGTTGTCGGGGTTGGCGGCAAGGTTCTGCATGAAGGGGCCGTTGAGCTTGACCGCGTCGAAGTAGAAGTCGTTCAGGTATTGCAGCACCAGCGCCCCGTTCCCGAAATCGTCGAGCGCAAAGCCGATGTTGCGATCCTGCAGGTGGTCCATGAAATCGACCACGAGTTCCGGCATGGTCATTGCGGATTGCTCAGAAATCTCGAGAACAAGCCGCTCGCCGACAGTTGCATTCTTTTTCAGGTGCCGGTCCAGAATGCGCATCCACCGCTTGTAGCCGACGGAACGCACCGACATGTTCAGCGACAGACGGATTGACGGGTTGGCGGCCAGCGTCCGCAGCCCGGTTTCAAGCGCGATACAGTCGATCTCGCGGCCCAGTTCGGTTGCCTCGATGGCCGGCATGAAGGTCCGAGCGGGTATGACGCGCCCGCTCTGATCGAGCACCCGGATCAGGCCTTCGTAAAAGGCGGTCTTTCGTGGCGCGCGCGCCTGCATGACGGGTTGGAAGGCCAGCATCGTCTGACCGGATGCAACGGCGTGTTTCACCATTTCGAGCGCGTGCGATTCCCGTGCGGTGACGACCGCATCGACCGGGCTGTGGCCGCCTTCGGGAATGTCGGCCTTGATCCTGCGACGTCTCGACATGGCGCTCTCCTCGCTCGGGCATTGTCACAGCCGCATGTCGCTGCGGCACGGGCAGCATCGGATACAGTGGTGAAAAACGTCTTAAGCCTCGCTTTTTCGCGGAAACTGGTTCAAATCCCTCATGTCGAGGATGAAGAGGGTGCGATGGAACGCTGTGGTTGGGTCGGGTCGGAACAGATCTACAAGGATTATCACGACACGGATTGGGGCGTGCCCGAATATGACAGCCGCGCGCTTTGGGAGAAGCTGATCCTCGACGGCTTTCAGGCCGGGCTGAGCTGGCTCACGATACTTAAAAAGCGCGAGAATTTTCGCGCGGCGTTTCAGGGTTTCGATCCCAATATCATCGCCGGATGGGGCGAGGACGAGGTTTTGCGCCTGCTGCAGGATGCGGGCATCATCCGGCATCGCGGCAAGATCGAGGCGACAATCGGCAACGCCCGCGCCTGGCAGAAGATCGAACAGGACCGGGGTTTTGACCGGTTTCTCTGGGATTATGTGGGGGGCACCCCGATACAGAACAACTGGCACAGCCTCGCCGAGGTTCCCGCCCAGACGCCGCTGTCGGTGCAGATCTCAAAAGATCTGAAAAAGGCCGGGTTCCGCTTTTGCGGACCCACCATCGTCTATGCGTTCATGCAGGCGGTCGGCATGGTGAACGATCATCTCGCGACCTGCCCACGCCATGCAGAGATCGCGCACATGGCGACAGACCGACCCCTGCCGTGAACCATTCGGGGGCGGTGCGAGTGCAGCGCCCCCGCGGAGTCATCCTTCGGGTGCGGTATCCAGGATCGCGGCGAGAATGGATTTGGCGCTTTCGGAATTCCAGTCCGCATCGCCTTGAAGCCGGGCAATTTCGTTGCCTTCGGGATCGATCAGAACGGTGATCGGCAGGCCGAGCACGCCCATGTCGCGGGCGATCGCCTGCTTCGGATCCTGATGGCGGGGCAGGTTGGTGACGCCGATTTCGTCAAAGAACTTCTGGATGCCCACCGGCGAGTTGCGCCCGGTCGCGAGCGTGACGACCTCGAACGCGTCGCCGCCGAATTCGTCCTGAAGTGCCGAGAGCATCGGCATTTCCTTGCGGCAGGGCGCACACCACGTCGCCCAGAAGTTCAGGAGCACATATTTGCCACGGTAATCGGCCAGGGTGCCGGTGCCCGCGCCATCGGCCAGCATGAACTCTCCGTCGGATACCGGCCTGGGATCGGCATGGAAGACCAGCTTCTTCATGTCGCCTTCGCGCAGCGCCTCAAGCGCGGCGGTGTCCGCGGCGGCGATATTTGCACAGAGCGCAAGGGCCGTATAAACGAACCCGAACAACAGTTTTCTCATGTCCCCTCCGAAGGGTTTCCAAATAATGACCGATACGACCTCGAACCAGATGTGGGGCGGCCGCTTTGCCGCCGGACCGGACGCGATCATGGAGGCAATCAATGCCTCTATCGGGTTCGACAAGCGGATGGCGGCGCAGGATATTGCCGGGTCGCGTGCCCATGCCGCGATGCTGGCGGCGACGGGTGTGATCAGCGATAACGATGCGGCGGCCATTCGTGAAGGGCTGCTCACCGTTTTGTCAGAGATCGAGGCCGGAACATTCGAATTTTCCACCGCGCTGGAAGATATCCACATGAATGTCGAGGCGCGCCTGAAACAGGTGATCGGCGAAGCGGCGGGCCGCCTGCACACCGGACGATCGCGCAACGATCAGGTGGCGACAGATTTCAAGCTCTGGGTCCGGGACCAGTTGGATGCAGCGGAATCCGGTCTGCGCGCGCTGATCGATGCGTTGCTGTCGCAGGCCGAGGCAGGGGCGGACTGGGTCATGCCGGGCTTTACGCATCTGCAAACCGCGCAGCCGGTGACATGGGGACATCACATGATGGCCTATGTCGAGATGTTCGGACGCGACCTGTCGCGGGTGCGCGACGCACGGGCGCGGATGAACGAATGTCCGCTCGGGGCGGCGGCGCTGGCCGGCACCAGCTTTCCCATCGATCGCGACATGACCGCGACCGCGCTCGGTTTCGACCGCCCGTCGGCAAATTCGCTCGACGCGGTCAGTGACCGGGATTTCGCGCTCGAATTCCTGTCGGTGGCTTCCATTTGCGCCGTCCACCTCAGCCGGATGGCCGAAGAGCTGGTGATCTGGTCCTCGGCGCAGTTCCGCTTTGTCACGCTGTCCGACCGGTTCTCGACCGGCTCGTCCATCATGCCGCAAAAGAAAAACCCCGATGCGGCAGAACTGATCCGGGCCAAGGTCGGGCGGATTTTCGGTGCGAATACGGCGCTGATGATGGTGATGAAGGGACTGCCGCTGGCCTATTCCAAGGACATGCAGGAAGACAAGGAACAGGTGTTTGACGCCGCCGACAACTGGATGCTGGCGCTCGCGGCGATGGAAGGCATGGTGAGGGACATGACCGCCAACCGCGAGGCGCTGGCGGCGGCGGCCGGTTCGGGCTTTTCGACCGCGACCGATCTTGCCGACTGGCTGGTGCGGGTCCTGGGCCTGCCGTTCCGCGACGCGCATCACGTCACCGGATCGCTCGTTGCCGTTGCCGAGCAGCGGGGCTGTGACCTGCCCGAGCTTGACCTGGCTGACATGCAGGCGGTGCATCCGGCAATCACCGGGGACGTATTTGGTGTCCTTGGCGTTGAAAATTCGGTAAACTCGCGCATGTCATACGGGGGGACCGCGCCCGCCCAGGTTCGGGCACAGATCGAACGGTGGAGAACAAAGTCATGATGAAATCCTGTGTTCTCGGTCTCTGTACGCTTTTGCTGGTCGGCTGTGGCGTGGATGGCGAACCGACGCCACCGCCGCCGAAACCGCAGAAGGAAACCGGTATTCGGGTATCCGGAGAAGCGCGTGCCGGGATCAGCATCACGCGGAATGCAACGCCATTTGAGGACATGACCATCCAGCTTGTCCCGGCGCTGCCGGAATAGCGGGGGCGGGTATGCGCGCGTTGGGTTCATCTCTGCTGGTGCTTCTGCTGCTGGCAGGGTGCGAACCCGATCCGCCGCTGGTGGGGCCGGACGGCGAGTTGATCGTGCAGCCGCCGCAGCCCGCAACGGCACAACCCGCGGTCAATGTCGGCATCGGTGTCGGTAGTGGCGGCGGCGCCTATGGCGGCGTCGGCATAGCGCAGGGCCCATTCTCGGTGTTTCTCGGTTTCTGAGGTCCGTGTTGCCGCCGCGCGGTTCCGCGCTAGGTCCTCGTGGGATGCAGGGCGGTACGCCCGACCTGACACCGGGAGAGACACCGAATGAGCGCATTGCGAATGACCTATCTGGCCCTCGCCGTATGGGGGGCGATACATCCGATGTATTACTTTCTGAGCTGGTTCGCCGGGAACGGTTTCGATCTCGGCGCGATGGTTCAGGCCTGGCATGTCAACGCCGCCAGCAGCGGGCTGGTATGGGATCTGACGATTGCGGCGATTGCGCTGACGGTTTTCATCGTCGCGGAGTGCGTGGCCCGCCGTGCCTGGGCGGGATTGATCGCGATTCCGGCGACCTTTTGCATCGGTGTCAGCTGCGGCCTGCCGCTCTACCTGTTTCTGAGGGCGCGCCCGCCCGGCTGATACGCATTGATCCCGGCGCGGGTTTTGCTATGAGGCCGGCATGGACCATTTTCTCTACAAGGACGGCGCCCTTCACGCCGAGGATGTGCCGGTGAGCGAGATCGCTGCCGCCGTCGGAACCCCGTTCTACCTCTATTCCACCGCGACGCTGTTGCGTCACTATGCGCTGTTTGACGAGGCGCTGGAGGGCACGGACCACCTTGTCTGCTATGCGATGAAGGCGGCAGGGAACCAGGCGATCCTCAAGACGCTGGCGCAGGCCGGGGCCGGCATGGACGTGGTCTCGGTCGGCGAATACCTGCGCGCGCGCGCCGCAGGGGTGCCGGGAGATAAGATCGTGTTCTCCGGTGTCGGCAAGACGACGGAAGAAATGCGCACGGCGCTTGAGGGCGGCATTCGCCAGTTCAACGTCGAGTCCGAGCCCGAACTGGAAGCGCTGAACGCTGTTGCCCTGTCGCTGGGCAAAGTCGCGCCGATCACCATCCGGGTCAATCCGGATGTGGATGCCCGGACCCATGCCAAGATCGCCACCGGGAAATCCGAAAACAAATTTGGCATTCCGATTGCCCGTGCGCGCGAGGTCTATGCGCTCGCGGGGCGCATGCAGGGGATCGAGATCGTCGGCATCGACGTGCATATCGGCAGCCAGCTCACCGATCTGGCGCCGTTCGAGCAGGCCTACAGGCTGGTCGCGGAACTGACCGAAACCTTGCGTGCGGATGGTCACGATATCCGCCGCCTCGATCTCGGGGGCGGGCTTGGCATCCCCTATACGCGCAGCAACCAGGCGCCGCCGCTGCCGCTGGAATACGGCGCGATGATCAAGCGTACGCTCGGCCATCTGGGCTGCGAGATCGAGATCGAGCCGGGTCGCCTGATCGCCGGCAACGCCGGTATCATGGTCAGCAGGGTGATCTATCTGAAATCGGGCGAAGGCCGCGATTTCCTGATCGTGGATGGTGCGATGAACGATCTGATCCGCCCGGCCATGTACGACGCGCATCACGATATCGTGCCGGTGCTCGAACCCGAGGCCGGTGTCGAACAACGTCCCTACGACATCGTCGGCCCGGTTTGCGAAAGCGGCGACACGTTCGCCCGACAGCGCGATCTGCCACCGCTGGCTGCGGGCGATCTGATCGCGTTTCGAAGTGCGGGGGCCTATGGCGCGGTGATGGCCAGCGAATACAACGCCAGACCGCTGATACCCGAGGTCCTGGTGAAGGGCGATCAATTTGCGGTCATCCGCCCGCGCCCGACCTTTGACGAAATGATAAATCGCGATACCATCCCCGGGTGGCTTTGACGCAATCCGGCGATCTGGCCGCTCGGAGATCCTGATGGCCAGACCTGCACTCCCCCCGGTCCTGCATGCGGTGCGTATGCCCCTGGCATTGACGCGCGCGGGAATGCTGGCCGAACGGGTGTTGCGCTGTTTCTGGCCCCTGATCAGCCTGATCCTGCTGGTTCTGGCGCTGCTGATACTCGGGATACAGGATCTCGTTCCGATCGAGGCGGTGTGGCTGAGCGGGGCGGTTGCGATGCTGGGCGCCTGCGTGGCGCTGGTGCATGGCGCCCTGCGGTTTCATTGGCCAACCCGCGCCGACGCGCTGGCCCGGCTGGATGAAACCTTGCCCGGGCGTCCGATACGCGCCCTGCTGGACGAGCAGGCCATCGGGGCGGACGATTCGCAATCCGCGGCACTCTGGCGGGCGCACCAGGCGCGGATGGCGGAACGGGCGGCGACCGCCCGCGCACCTGCGCCAGACCTGAAACTCGCGCGTCGGGATCCGTTCGCGCTGCGCTATGTCGCGTTGCTGGCGCTGTTGGTCGCGTTGCTGTTCGGTTCGGTATGGCGGATCGGCAGCGTCGCCGGGATGACGCCCGGTGGCGCCGATCTGGCAAGCGGTCCGACCTGGGAGGGCTGGATCGAGCCGCCGCGTTATACAGGCAAGCCGACGCTGTATCTGAATGACCTGATCGGCAAAACCTTGCAGGTGCCCGAAGGGAGCCGGATCACCCTGCGTTTCTATGGCGAGGTTGGCGCGCTGAGACTGGTCGAAACCGTGTCGGCCAGAACCGCAGAAGAAGAAACCGGTTCCGATCCGGTGCAGGATTTCACCGTCGTGCGCAACGGCACCATCCAGATTTCCGGGGGCGATGGCCAGAGTTGGCGGGTGGAGATCATCGACGACACACCGCCGCAGATCGCCGTGGCGGGCCCGGCCGAGGCGGAGGCCACGGGCGAGATGACATTGCCCTTTACCGCCAGCGACGATTACGGGGTTGTCGCAGGACAGGCTGTGATCGCTCTGGATATGACGGCGGTCGACCGTCGCTACGGGCTCGCTCCCGATCCCGAACCCAGAGAGGCCGTGGTGGTGCCGCTGCCGATGCCGATTGCGGGCGACCGGCAGATGTTCACGGAAACGCTGATCGAGGATTTCTCGAAACACCCTTTTGCGAACCTGCCGGTCACGGTGCGGCTCTCGGCCGAGGATGCGGCGGGACATGTCACGGAAATCGACCCGTCGCCAATGGTGCTGCCGGCCCGTCGGTTCTTTGATCCTCTGGCGGCTGCGGTGATCGAGCAACGCCGCGATCTGCTCTGGACACGCGAGAACGCGGCGCGCGTCGCGCAGGTTCTGCGCGCGATTTCACACCGGCCGGAGTCGCTGTTCCGCTCCGAGACAGCCTATCTGCGCCTGCGCGTGATCCTGCGCCGGTTGGAGACGTTCACGGCCTATGGGCTCAAGACCGCGCAGCAGGAGGAGATCGCCGAGGCGCTCTGGAACCTGGCGGTATTGCTGGAAGAGGGCGATCTGAGCGATGCGCTGGAACGTCTGCGCCGTGCCCAGGAACGGCTGAGCGAAGCGATGAAGAACGGGGCCAGCGATCAGGAAATAGCCGAACTGATGCAGGAACTGCGCGAAGCCACCAACGAATACATGCGCCAGTTGTCGCGGCAGGCCCAGCAGGAGGGGGAACAGCGCCAGCCGGGGCAACCTTCGGAAAACGCCATGCAGATGACCCAGAACGATCTGCAACGCATGATGGACCGGATTCAGGAGTTGATGGAACAGGGGCGCATGGCAGAGGCGGAACAGGCGTTGCAGGAATTGCAGCAGATGATGCAGAACATGCGCGTCACCCAAGGACAGGGGCAGGGCGGCCAGTCCGAGGGCCAGCAGGCGATGGAAGGTCTGGCCGAAACCCTGCGCGAACAGCAGGGGCTGAGCGATCAGGCCTTCCGCGACTTGCAGGAACAGTTCAATCCCGGCGCGCAGGCTGGCGAAAACCAGGGCAATCAGGGCCGCAACGGAGGTCAGGGTCTGGGACAGAGCCACGAGGGGCAGGGCGGTCAGGGCGACCCATCCGGGGCGGAACAAGGCTCGCTCGCGGATCGGCAACAGGCCCTGCGCGACGAATTGCGTCGCCAGCAGGGCAATCTGCCCGGTGCCGGCACACCCGAAGGCGATGCCGCGCGCGACGCGCTGGACCGGGCGGGGCGCGCGATGGATGGCGCGGAACAGGCGCTGCGCCAGGATGATTATGCCGACGCGATCGACCGGCAATCCGAGGCGATGGAAGCGCTGCGCGAAGGAATGCGCTCGCTCGGTGAAGCGATGGCAGAGCAGCAGGGCCAACCGGGGCAGGGCAGCACGCAGGGCAATATGGAAGCGCGCAACCGCGACCCGCTGGGCCGCGAAAGCGGTTCGAACGGATCGCTCGGCACGCCCGAAAACCTGTTGCAGGGTGAGGATGTCTATCGTCGCGCGCGCGAGTTGCTGGATGAAATCCGGCGGCGCTCGGGCGAAGGCGACCGCCCCGAAGTCGAACGCAACTATCTTCAGCGGCTACTCGAGCGGTTCTGACCCACCCGGCATGAACTGGCCAAGCACGGTGTCGAGCCACACCCGCCCTTCATCTATCTTCGCGACATAGAGCTTCATGTAGGGGGCGGCTTGCGGCACGGCTTCGGCGATGGTGCGGGCGTTGACATAGGCCAACACCAGCAGCGCGGCGAGCAGGATGGTCAGAGCGATGCCGCGCATGAACCCGGAGCCGCCCTGCTTGGCTGTCGCGTGCGCGAAATTGTCATAAGCGGACTCGCCCGATGTGCGCAGGGTCGAATTGATCTCGTCCAGGTCAGGCAGCGTGCCGCTTCGCCGCGCGGGCATGTCCTGCGATGCGGGAGACGCTGCGGATTCGCCCCTGATATGGGCCATGCGTTCGCGGGCCTTGCGCGCGGTTTCGGAGGCTTCGGCGTCGGCGCGGTCAGCGGCGGCGGGCCGGCTGTCCGCGGCTTCGGCGCGGTCGCGGCTGCGCAGGCGAGTTTCGCGCTCGGCTTCCTGTTGCAGGATGGCGCTGACACTGGGGTCGAGCTTGCGTCGGGGCGGGGCAGGCGGTGCCTTGACCTCGTCGGCGGGGTCGTCATCCAGGAACGAGGCGGACGAAGCCCGCAGGTCGGGCTCGGCGCGCATCAGCGGATCGGGATGGGCAAAGAACCAGGAAGTGTCACAGTTGGAGCATTGAACGTCGCGGCCCTTTGGCGGAATCACCTTGTCGGGCACTTCGTACTGAGCGCCGCAATTCGGGCATGTTAGACGCATGCTGCCCCTCCTGATCCTGTCACTGCCTGCCGGATTGATCTTGTGCCGCAACCTTATGTGTTTCGGCAAGGGTTCGCAAAGGGCGAATTTCTCATGCGCAACGGTGCGGAAACGTGGCGAATCGGCATGGCATTGAAACTGTCCCGAGGGTAAGGCACAAGGCGGTAATTGACAGGAGACTGACCTTGATCGAGCTGGAGCAGGTGGGATTCGACTATGGTGGGGGCGCGCTGTTTGGCGATGTATCCTTGTCCCTGCCTGCCGGGTCCTTTCATTTTCTGACCGGACCGTCCGGATCGGGCAAGACGACATTTCTGAAACTCTGCTACGGAGCGCTCAACCCCACCAAGGGGCGAATCCTTGCCTTTGGCGATGACGTCGCTGCGGCGACGCGTGACGATATGGCGACCCTGCGCCGGCGCATCGGCGTGGTGCATCAGGATTGCCGCTTTCTTGACCACCTGCCTGTCGCCGACAATATCGCATTGCCGCTGACGGTGTCCGGTCGCGATCTGGCGCAGGAACAGCAGAATCTGACGGATCTTCTCGGATGGGTCGGCTTGTCCGAGCGCGCCGATGCCTATCCCGCCGAGTTGTCGGGCGGCGAGCGGCAACGCGCCGCGCTGGCGCGTGCGGTGATCCTGTCGCCGGACGTGATCATCGCGGATGAGCCGACAGGCAATATCGACTGGGACATGTCCCAACGCCTGCTGCGCCTGCTGGTGGACCTGAACAGCATGGGCAAGACCGTTCTGATTGCCAGCCATGACATGTCGTTGATCCGCGCGGCCAAGTCCGAGGTTCAGGCGCGGGTTCTGCGCATTTCGAACAAACAGGTGCAATTGGCGGGGGCCGATCTGTGAACATGCGACGCTTTTTCGGCCTTCTGTCCGGCGATGCCCGGAGCGACCGGGTCGTCCCGCCCAGCGGGACCACATCGCATCTGACGCTGTTTGTCGCCGCTGCGATGGGGTTCCTCGCGGTATTTGCCCTGGCGTTGGCAATGACGGCCGACCGCGTGGCCGACCGCTGGTCCGACGCCCAGTCACAGAGCGCGACACTGCGCATTTCGGGTGACGCGGAGCAGCGCGAGGCCCGCACGGCGGCGGTGCTCGACATCCTGGGGGAAACGCCGGGAATCGCCAGTTCGCGGCCTTTGACGGCCGAGGAACAGGCCGCCCTGCTGGCTCCGTGGCTGGGCGATGACCTGCCCCTCGGGGATTTGCCGCTGCCGCAGCTGATCGAGGTGATCGCCGAGAGGCCCGGTTATGACACCGACGCGCTGCAACAGCGGCTGAACGACGAGGTTCCGGGCGCGGTTCTTGATGATCACAGCGGCTGGCGCGCGCCGATCGTGGATGCTGCGCGGGGGCTGCGGCGACTGGGGGTCATATCGTTGTTGCTGATTACCGGAACCATGGCCGCGACGGTGACGCTGGCGGCGCGCGCGACACTGGCGGCGAATGCGCAGGTGATCGAGGTCTTGCGCCTTGTGGGGGCCGAGGATCGCTTTGTTGCCGGCGCTTTCGTGCGGCGGCTGACGGTACGGGCGCTCGTGGGCTCCGGCGCAGGCATGGTGCTTGGCGTGCTTGCGGTTCTGCTGTTGCCGCCGGGCGGCGAAACCCAGGGATTCCTGACGGAAATCGGGTTCGGCGGCCTTGGCTGGCTCGCGCCGCTTGCGGTCCCGGTCGTTACCGCAGTGGTGGCATTTGTGGCAACGGGGGTCGCGGCGCGGCAGAAACTGGCGGAGTTCAGCTGATGATGCATGCAGTGCAATGGGTGCGATCCCTCGTCTTCATCATCGTGATCTATCTCTGGATGGCTGTCCTTGGCATCCTGTTCACTCCCTACGCGATCCTGTCCAAGCGCGGTGCCTTGCGGGCCTGCAAGGTCTATGCCCGCACAACCCTTGTCCTGACACGCTGGATGGTGGGCATTCGTGGCGAGGTGCGCGGCACGGTTCCCTCTGGCGAGGTGATGGTGGCGGCCAAGCATCAGTCGTTTCTCGATATCCTGCTGATCTTTGATGCGGTGCCGCACGCCAAGTTCATCATGAAGCGCGAATTGCTGTGGACGCCGTTCATCGGACTCTACGCCAAGCGGCTGGGCTGCGTCCCGGTCGACCGCGGCCGTCGCGGAGCCGCCGTCGCCAAGATGGTCAAGGACGTGGCGCAGGAGTTCAGCAATCCCGGACAGCTCATCATTTATCCGCAAGGCACGCGTGTCGCGCCGGGTGACAGGAAACCCTACAAGGTCGGCAGTGGCGTGCTCTACAAGGAACTGGGCCAGCCCTGTGTGCCGGTGGCCACCAATGTCGGTCTGTTCTGGCCACGCAAGGGGATCATGCGCAAGCCCGGACTGGCGGTTGTCGAGTTCCTCGAACCGATTGCACCGGGACTGGATCGCAACGAATTTATGCGTAAGCTGGAAGAACGTGTGGAAGCACGCTCAGATGAATTGATGCGCGAAGCGGGGTTCGATCCGGATGGAGCAGATTGACACGATAGAGGCGCTCGAGGCGCTGTACGGCACGCCCAGCGAGCCGGCGCTGCGCAAGGTCGCGCGGCGGATGACGCCCACCTATCGCAAGTGGATCATGGCCTCGCGGCTGTGCGTGCTGACCACGGTCGGAACAGGCGGCACCGATGGCAGCCCCCGTGGCGATGACGGGCCGGTGGTGCAGGAGCTTGACCCGGGAACCCTTGCGATGCCCGATTGGCATGGCAACAACCGTCTGGATTCGCTGCGCAATATCGTGACGGACGGTCGCGTCTCGCTGATGTTCATGGTGGCCGGCTCCAACACTGTCATCCGTGTCAACGGGACCGCCCGGTTGACGGCCGACGCAGAGCTGCGCAATCGCTTCGAGCGCAAGGGCCGCCTGCCGACGACAGTTATCGTCATCGCGATCGACGAGATCTATTGCCAGTGTGCGCGCGCGCTGTTGCGGGCGGGGCTCTGGCAGCGGGATGATCGTGCCGGACTGCCGACGATCGGGGATATTCTCGCCGAGATGACCGATGACGAGATCGACGGCAACGAATATGACCGCAGCTGGACCGCGCGCGCGACCAAGACGCTTTGGTAGACCCGCGCGCAGTTGAACCAGGAGACCACCGCTTGCAGTTATTTCGACCGGCCCGACCCGAGGATGCCGCCCGCTGCCGCGAAATCGAGGCGGCGGCCTATGCCGCGCGCGAAGCCGCCCCCCTCAGCCGGATTGCGGATCGTATAGCCACATATCCGCAGGGATTTCTGGTGCTCGAACAGAACGGGGTGATTGCAGGCTTTATCAACAGCGGTTGCGCCCATGAGGTCGACATGGCCGACGATGCGTTCAAGGCGCTGGCCGGACATGATCCGGAGGCGCCCAACGTGGTGATCCTCTCGGTTGCGGTGGACCCCGCCTGTCAGGGCAGGGGGCTGGCCCGTGCCCTGATGCAGTCATTCGTGCGTCGCATGGCCGACGCGGGCAAGTCCAGCATCCACCTCATGTGCAAGTCCCACTATGTTCCGATGTACGAGAAACTTGGCTATCGATACGTGCGCGGTTCGGCCTCGGGTTTCGCGGGCGCAGCGTGGCATGAGATGGTGATGAACCTGTAGCACCGTCAGGCCGCTGTCGCTCCGATGGCATGGACCTGGCGGGTCCATTTCTCGATCAGGCCGGGCTTCGGGTGGCTGGCACCGGCGAACCAGGTGAATCGCGTCGGTTTGACGCCGACAAAGCCGAGTATCTGCCGCCTGAGCTGCCAGATCAACGCGCGGCGATACAGCAGCCGCATGACCCAACCCGGTGTGTCGGACGTGAGTATCACCCGTGCCGTGCGTCCCGACAGCAGCGGCGCGGGCATGCCGCCGAGCCCCGTGTTTCGGGTGTCGAAGGTGCGTCCCGGAAGGAATGTGCGATCAATCAACCCCTTGAGCCGTGCGGGCAATCCGCCCCACCACATCGGCGTGGCGAGGACCAGATGATCGCTCCATTCGATATCGCACAGCACCTGTTGCAGGTCGGGTTCGAGCGGCTTGTAATTCTCGTAATTTCCCTGGCCGAAATCGTCGTCGAACGCGAGATCGCCGAGGTTGGTGATCCGCACCTGATGTCCCGCGGCGCGGGCGGCGGTGGCATAGGTTTCCGCGAAACGGCGTGACAGGCTGGTTTCGGCGGGATGTCCGTTCAGGATGAAAATCTTCTTGGCAGGCACGGGCAGCTCCATAAATTGACCTTGGTCACTTATTTGCAATAAAAATGACCGTGGTCAATATAAATTTGACCTTGGTCAGAAAAGCTGCGACCCAAGGGCATGACCAGACCCGTGCAGGAACGTACGCTCAAGACCCGTGCCCGCTTGATCGAGGTCGCGCAGGCGCTTGTGGCGTCCGGCGGTTACGAAGCCTTGCGCGTCGAAGACGTGGTGTCCGGGGCGGGCGTGGCCAAGGGGACGTTCTTTGCCCATTTCAAAGACAAGGATGCGTTGATGGAACGGCTTGTCGGGGCGGAACTGGCTGATCGCCTTGACCGCGCCGAAGCGTCAGAGCCCCCCGTTTCGGTCGAGACCCTGATCGCCGCGCTGAGACCGTTTCACCGTTTCATGACCTCAGAGCGCTATGTATTCGACCTGATCCTGCGCTATTCCGGGGCGGCCGCGATCGCCGAGATCGGGCCGATCGCGCAATGTTTGCAGCGATATTCCGTGCTGGTGGCAGGGTGGATCGAGACCGGAGCCTACCGGCGGGACATATCGGCGGACCTGCTCGCCGAGGGGGTGCAGGCCTTTTCGGTCCAGGCCATGTCACTGCAGTTCTGCGCCCTGCATCGGGCGCAGGATTTCGAAGAGCGGCTTGCGCTCTATCTTGACGCCTGGATGGTCCCGGCGGCCTGAGCCGCCGGGCGCGACATCAGCTGTGGATGGCCCCGCTGCCACAGGCCAGTGCAGCTTCGCGCACGGCTTCGGAATAGGTCGGGTGGGCGTGGCAGGTCATGGCAAGATCCTCGGCCGAGGCGCCGAACTCCATCGCGACACAGATCTCGTGGATCAGGTCACCGGCACCGGGGCCGATGATATGCGCGCCGAGAATTCGGTCGGTTTCCTTGTCGGCGATGATCTTGACAAAGCCGTCGGCGGCGAAATTCGCCTTGGCGCGGCCATTGCCCATGAACATGAACTTGCCGACCTTGTAGGCGCGGTTCGCTTTCTTGAGCGCCTCTTCGGTTTCACCGACATTCGCGACTTCGGGCCAGGTGTAGATCACGCCCGGGATCACGCCATAGTTCACATGCCCGTGCTTGCCCGCGACCTGTTCGGCGGCGGCCATGCCTTCGTCCTCGGCCTTGTGGGCCAGCATCGGACCGTCGATGCAATCTCCGATCGCATAGATGCCCGGTACGTTTGTCTGCCAGTCCTTGCCGACCTTGATCTGTCCGCGCTCGCTGCGCTCGACGCCGAGCGCATCGAGCCCGAGACCATCAACATAGGGTTTGCGACCCGTGGCGAGCAGGACCACATCGGCATCCAGCACGTGTTCGCTGTCGTCCTTGCGCAGTTTGTAATGCACCTTGGCCTTGGTTTTGGTTGCTTCGGTCTTTTGCACCGCCGCGCCCATGACGAATTTCAGGCCCTGTTTCTTGAGAATGCGCTGGAAGGTCTTTTGCACATCTCCATCCATGCCGGGGGTGATCGCATCGAGGAATTCCACGACGGTCACGTCGGCGCCGAGACGGGCGTAGACACTGCCCAGTTCCAGCCCGATCACACCAGCCCCGATCACGACCATCTTCTTCGGGATCTTGCCAAGCTCCAGCGCGCCCGTGGAGGTCACGACCACCTTTTCGTCGATATCGACGCCGGGCAGGGCGGACGCCTCGGAGCCCGAGGCGATGATGATGTTCCTGGCGGTGTGAACCTCGTCTCCGACCTTGACCTTGCCGGCCTCGGGAATCGAGCCCCAGCCCTTGAGCCAGTCGATCTTGTTCTTCTTGAACAGGAATTCGACGCCCTTGGTATTGGTGTCGATCACTTCCTGCTTGTAGGCCTGCATCTGTTTCCAGTCGACGCTTGGCGATTTTCCCTTGAGGCCCATCCTGGCAAAGTTGTGCTCGGCTTCGTGCAGTTGATGGCTGGCGTGCAGCAGAGCCTTGGACGGGATGCAGCCGACGTTCAGGCAGGTGCCGCCGAGGGTTTCGCGGCCTTCGACGCAGGCGGTCTTGAGCCCGAGTTGCGCGCAGCGGATGGCGCAGACATAGCCGCCGGGTCCGGCGCCGATGATGATCACGTCGTAGTCAGCCATGAGAGAGGTCCTTTTTTTTGAGCGGGGCAGGGGCGCTGCCCCTCGGCGCAGTCTGCGCCTCACCCCGGAGTATTTCGACAAAGATGAAGGTCATGTCAGGGAGGCCAGCAGCATCAGGGCGGTGGCGATGAGGCCGACCATCCAGATCACCGAGCGCCAGGGGCTCAGGCCGAGGGCATAGGCGGGGACATAGAGGATGCGGGCCACGAGATAGGCCCAGGCGCAGGTTGCGGTGAAGGCGGTGGACTGATCGGTCAGAGCGATGGTCACGCAGGGGATGGTGAAGAGTATCAGACCCTCGAAATGGTTGTTCATCGCCCGTTGCAGGCGGCCTGCGGTGCCGGTGAGGTGTACCGGAGTGTCGCGCGGGCCGAGCGCAGTTTTCGATCCGACCTGGAGGTTGGCGGTGATCGAATAGGCCGCGAATTGCAGGATTTGCAGCAGCGCAGCGAGGGTGAGGGCGGTGAGTTCGGGGGTCATAGCTAGCGTTCTCTCATAGTGATAGATAAGCAAGAACCAGTCCCGCCGGCGCGATGGCCAAAGTGGCGATCTTTTCCCACTTGCGAGCAACGAAGTCGACGAACTTGTGCGCCAAATTGGAAGTCCAGTGCCGCCGAGTTGTAAAAATTATGGCCCCGGGACTTTCATCTACCACAGTTTCACCATGCCACCAGTTCCTGACGCGCGACCGCAGATCGATCGGTTTTATTGGCGGCATGGCGATACCTACCTAGTCTAAAGGTCCATCAGCAACCGGCGTGGGTCTTCCAGCGCCTCTTTCACGCGCACGAGGAAGGTCACGGCGCCCTTGCCGTCGACGATGCGGTGGTCGTAGCTGAGGGCGAGGTACATCATCGGGCGGGCGACGATTTCGCCGTTGATGACCATCGGGCGTTGCTGGATCTTGTGCATGCCGAGGATGCCCGATTGCGGCGGGTTCAGGATCGGTGAGGACATCAGCGAGCCGTAGACGCCGCCGTTGGACAGGGTGAAGGTGCCGCCCTGCATCTCCGCCATCGAGAGTTTGCCATCACGGGCGCGTTTGCCTTTTTCGGCAATCGCCTTTTCGATCTCGGCGAAAGACATGCTGTCGGCGTCGCGGATCACCGGCACGACGAGGCCGGTGGGGGTGCCGGCGGCAACGCCCATGTGGACGAAATTCTTGTAGACGATCTCGTTGCCGTCGATCTCTGCGTTGACCTCGGGCACCTCTTTCAGCGCGTGGCAGCAGGCCTTGGTGAAGAAGGACATGAAGCCGAGCCGCACGCCGTGCTTCTTTTCGAACTCGTCCTTGTACTGGCTGCGCAGGGCCATCACCTCGGTCATGTCGACCTCGTTATAGGTGGTGAGCATGGCAGCGGTGTTCTGGCTGTCCTTCAGGCGCTTGGCGATGGTCTGGCGCAGGCGGGTCATCTTGACCCGCTCCTCGCGGGCGGCGTCATCGGCGGGAACCGGGGCGCGCGGCGCGCTGGCGGGGGCGCTTGCCGCGGGGGCCGGAGCGGCGGCTGCAGCAGCCACGGCGCGGGCGACATCGTCTTTCATGACGCGGCCGTCGCGGCCGGTTCCGGTGACCTGATCGCGCGTGACCCCGGCCTCGGCCATCGCCTTTCTGGCACTTGGGGCGTCTTCGATGTCGGCCTTGCCGGAGGATGCCGGGGCCTCTGCGGGCGCTTCGGGGCGCGGGGCGGGTGCGACGGTGCCGTCGGCTCCGCCGCTGATCACGGCGAGCTTGGCCGAGGCATCCACCGTGGTGCCTTCGGGCGCGGTGATTTCGGCCAGAACGCCGGCGGCGGGCGAGGGCACTTCCACGCTGACCTTGTCGGTTTCCAGTTCGCACAGCATCTCGTCCTGCGCGACCGAGTCCCCCACGGCCTTGAACCAGGTGCTGACGGTGGCTTCTGTCACGGATTCGCCCAGGGTGGGGACCATCACGTCGATGCTGTCACCCGTTGGCGCGGCCTCATCCCCATCGGCATCGGCATCGGCATCGGCGGAGGCGGCGGGTTTCTCGTCCGCCGTATCGGCACCTTCGCCTTCGAGGATCGTGGCCAGCAGCGCGTCAACGCCCACGGTCTCGCCCTCGGCGGCGATGATTTCGCCCATCTTGCCGGCGGAGGGGCTGGGGACTTCGACGGTCACCTTGTCGGTTTCCAGTTCGCACAGCATTTCGTCGACCGCGACCGTATCGCCGGGTTTCTTGAACCAGGTGGCAACGGTGGCCTCGGTCACGGATTCGCCCAGCGTCGGGACGCGTACTTCGGTTGTCATGACTTACTTTCCTTCGATGGTCAGCGCTTCATCCACGAGCGCTGCTTGTTGGGCCTTGTGCTGGCTGGCGAGCCCGGTCGCGGGCGATGCCGATGTTGCGCGACCGACATAGACCGGGCGTTTGTGCTTGGCCTTGATCCGGTTCAAGACCCACTCGATGTTGGGTTCGATAAAGGTCCAGGCCCCCTGGTTCTTGGGCTCTTCCTGGCACCAGACCATCTCGGCCCCCTTGAACCGTTCGAGTTCCTTGACCAGCGAGATTGCCGGGAACGGATAGAACTGTTCGATGCGGATGAGATAGATGTCGTCGATGCCACGGGCGTCGCGTTCTTCGAGCAGGTCGTAATAGACCTTGCCCGAGCACATTATCACGCGCCTGATCTTCTTGTCGGCGACCAGTTCGGTTTCCGAGTTCCCCTTTTCCGCATCGTCCCAGAGCACCCGGTGAAAGCTCGATCCGGTGGTGAATTCCTCTGCGGTGGAGATCGCTAGCTTGTGGCGCAACAGCGACTTGGGCGTCATCAGGATCAGCGGCTTGCGGAAGCTGCGGTGAATCTGGCGGCGCAGGATGTGGAAGTAGTTCGCCGGGGTGGTGCAGTTGGCGACGATCCAGTTGTCCTGGCCACACATCTGCAGGAAGCGTTCGAGCCGGGCCGAGCTGTGCTCGGGGCCCTGGCCCTCGTAGCCATGCGGCAGCAGGCAGACCAGACCGGACATGCGCAGCCATTTGCTTTCGCCCGAGCTGATGAACTGGTCGAACATGATCTGCGCGCCATTGGCGAAATCGCCGAACTGTGCTTCCCACAACACGAGGGCGTTGGGTTCGGCCAGCGAATAGCCATATTCAAAGCCCAGCACCGCATATTCGCTCAGCATCGAGTCGATGACTTCGTATTGCGATTGACCGGCGCGGATGTTGTTGAGCGGAAAGTATCGCTCCTCGGTTTCCTGGTTTATCAGGCCGGAGTGACGCTGGCTGAAGGTGCCGCGCGTCGCATCCTGCCCGGCCAGCCGCACGGGATACCCCTCGGTGAGCAGGGACCCATACGCCAGTGCCTCGCCGGTTGCCCAATCGATGCCCTTGCCGGTGGCAAACATCTCTTTCTTGCTTTCCAGCAAACGCGACACGGTCCGGTGCATCGGGAAACCGTCGGGCACACGGGTCAGGGCGTCGCCCACTTCCTTGAGGGTTTCGGGCGTGATCGCGGTTTCACCGCGCACGTATTCCTCGCCATGCTTGTCGATATGCGACCAGCGCCCGTCGAGCCAGTCGGCCTTGTTGGGCTTGAAATCCTTGCCGGCTTCGAATTCCTCGTTCAGATGCGCCTGGAAGGCGGCTTTCATGTCCTCGATCTCGCCTTCGGGGATCAGGCCATCCTTGACCAGCCGCTCGGTATACAGGCTGAGCGTGGTCTTGTGGGTCTTGATCTGCTTGTACATGATCGGGTTCGTGAACATGGGCTCGTCGCCCTCGTTATGCCCGAACCGGCGATAGCAGAAGATATCGACGACCACGTCCTTGCGGAATTTCTGCCGGAACTCGGTGGCAACCTTTGCGGCATGGACGACCGCCTCGGGATCGTCGCCGTTGACGTGAAAGATCGGCGCTTCCACCATCAGCGCGATGTCGGTCGGATAGGGCGAACTGCGGCTGAAATGCGGTGCGGTGGTAAAGCCGATCTGGTTGTTCACGACGATATGCATGGTGCCGCCCGTCTTGTGGCCCTTGAGCCCGGAGAGGCCAAAGCACTCGGCAACCACGCCCTGACCCGCAAATGCGGCATCGCCATGCAGCAGGATGGGCAGCACGGATGTGCGTTCGCTGTCGTGGTTCTGGTCCTGCTTGGCGCGGGCCTTGCCCAGGACGACGGGGTTGACCGCTTCGAGATGGCTGGGGTTGGCGGTCAGCGACAGGTGCACGGTGTTGCCGTCGAAGTCGCGATCGCTCGACGCGCCAAGGTGGTATTTCACGTCACCCGAGCCATCGACATCCTCGGGTTTGAAACTGCCGCCCTGAAATTCGTTGAATATCGCGCGGTAAGGTTTCTGTAACACGTTGGCCAGCACCGACAGGCGCCCCCGGTGCGGCATGCCGACGATGATGTCCTTGACCCCGAGCGCGCCGCCGCGCTTGATGATCTGCTCCATCGCCGGGATCAGGCTTTCGCCACCGTCAAGACCAAAGCGCTTGGTGCCCATGTATTTGACGTGCAGGAATTTCTCAAAACCTTCCGCCTCGACCATCTTGTTCAGGATCGCCTTGCGTCCCTCGCGGGTAAAGCGGATTTCCTTGTCGAAGCCCTCGATCCGTTCCTTGAGCCAGGCGGCCTCTTCCGGGTTGGAGATATGCATGTACTGCAGGGCGAATGTGCCACAATAGGTGCGCTTCACGATCTCGACGATCTGCCGCATGCTGGCGATCTGCAGACCGAGGACGTTGTCGATGAAGATCGGCCGATCCATGTCGGCCTCGGCAAAGCCGTAGGTCTTGGGATCGAGCTCGGGATGCGCGGTCTGATCGCGCAGGCCCAACGGATCGAGATCGGCCACCAGGTGACCCCGGATCCGATAGGCCCGGATCAGCATCAGTGCCCGGATGCTGTCGAGCACCGCGCGTTTGACCTGTTCCTCGCTGACCTCGATACCGGCCGCGGCAGCCTTTTCGACGATCTTCTTGCCGGCCGCCTCTCTCTCGGCGGCGGGGTATTCGCCGGTCAGCGCGCCGGTCAGGTCGTCATTCGGCATCGGCGGCCAGTCGCTGCGCGACCAGGACGGTCCCCTTGCGTCAGCCTTGACGTCAATCTCGGTGTCGCCGAGCTGCTCGAAAAAGGCTGCCCAAGCCTCGTCGACCGCGTTCGGGTCATTTGCATACTGGGCATACAGCTGCTCCAGATACGCCGCGTTGTGCCCCTGCATGAAGGACGAGGCATGAAACTGGTCGTTGGGCGAGTGCTCGGTCATGGTTGTACCTCATGTGGGTTGGGACCGTATTTGTTGGTTTCAGGCTGGCTGGGCCGACTGAGCCAGAACAGAACGAGAAGGGGCGAGATCAAGAGCACGATCAGCGTCGGCAGCAGGATCAGCAGGGTGGCACCCGTCAGCAGGCGATCCATGGTGCCGCCATGGAAATGGCTGGCCGCGCCAATGCCAAAGACCAGCACCGCGAAGGCGACCATCGCCAGCAATGTCGGCAACAGCACATGCCATCCGCTGCGTCCGGTATCGTGCATCCGTCGCCACGCCACCGCCAGGTGCGGCAGGAAAACCACGAGCGCCACCACGGATTGCACCGGCTGAGACGACTGTATCACGGTGGCATTTGCCGCTTCGCTGCTGATGCTGGTGACAGAGGTGAAGAACATCCAGTCGATCGCCGCGGCGGCAAGGCCGAGCAAGATCACGAACAGGAAGAAAAACCAGTATTCCGGGCGAGACGCCCGGCCCGAGAAGGTCACATATTTGCCGAGGCAGGTTTTGATCGCTTGTGTGAACGTCATGCAGGCACCTGGTGTGGGTCAGGGCCATATGTGTTGGTCCCGGGCTGAGAAGGCAACATCAATTGCCCCATCGTGTGCGAAAAGAAAATCATTGTGAGGCCAAGCATCAAGAGGGCGGCGATAACGACCAGCGCTGCCATGATCTTACCGGCCAGAAACAGCGACGCAAACAGCGCGAGGATTCCCACATCGCTGGAGAGAAACGCCACTCCGATCAAAAAGGCGATCACGCCAAAAGCCGCCAGCGGCTTGAGCGGGTCGAGCATGAGCGTAACGGGGTTGCCCGTGTCATGCAGTCTGCGAACGCCAGCGGATGTGACCGGCACATAAAACAGGGCGATGAGGACAAGGATTCCGACCCACCCCTGTCCATCGGGAAGGGTGGCAACCGCAATCCAGCTTGCCGAGGCAAATACCGATATGGCGACACTCATGAACCCGAAATAGCGCGCACGCGCCGTCCGGCCCCTGAAATCAAGGGACCGGCGCAGTTCCAGCCAGAATGCACACAGGACGGGCATTGCTATCCGATCGCTTCCAAAACCGCTTCCCCCAGCGACGCAGGACTTTCGGCGACCACGATGCCGGCGGATTTCATGGCTTCGATCTTGTCTTCGGCTCCGCCCTTGCCCCCGGCAACGATGGCGCCGGCGTGACCCATGCGGCGGCCCGGAGGGGCGGTGCGTCCGGCGATGAACCCGGCGGTGGGTTTCCAGCGGCCCTTCTTCTTTTCGTCGGCAAGGAATTGCGCGGCCTCTTCCTCGGCGCTGCCGCCGATTTCGCCGATCATGATGATGCTTTCGGTTTCATCGTCGGCAAGGAACCATTCGAGCACGTCGATATGTTCGGTGCCCTTTATCGGGTCGCCGCCGATACCGACGCAGGTCGACTGGCCCAGCCCCACATCGGTGGTCTGCTTCACCGCCTCGTAGGTCAGCGTGCCCGAACGCGACACGACCCCGACGGTTCCGCGCTTGTGAATATGGCCAGGCATGATGCCGATCTTGCAGGCATCTGGCGTGATGACACCGGGGCAGTTCGGTCCGATCAGCCGGCTTTTCGAACCTTCCAGAGCGCGTTTCACGCGCATCATGTCAAGCACCGGAATACCTTCGGTGATCGCAACGATCACATCCATCCCGGCGTCGATGGCTTCGAGGATCGAATCCGCCGCAAAGGGCGGCGGCACGTAGATCACCGTCGCATCGGCCCCGGTCGCGGCCCTGGCCTCGTGGACCGAGTTGAAGACCGGCAGACCGATATGCTCCATTCCGCCCTTGCCCGGCGTCACGCCGCCCACCATTTTCGTGCCATAGGCGATCGCCTGTTCACTGTGAAACGTGCCTTGCGACCCGGTCAGACCCTGGCAGATGACCTTGGTGTTTTCGTCGATGAGGACAGCCATATCTGGTCCCTTTTCATGATTATACGCGATAGGTGAGATAAAAGACGCTGGTGCCGTTCGCGACACAGCCCTGGGCACCGCCCCATGCGCCAACCCCGATTTCAAGCCCGATCGGATTGCTCGGGTCCTGATAGGCGACACATTGCACCGGTTGCCCGGTCGCCGGGTTCACGGGGCCATAGGTCACGCGCCGCACGAAGCCGGGATAGAAGCGCGGCACCACCGCATCGAGCACCGGCGCCGCCGCGCTGACGTCGAGATGGTTGCTCGTCACGCGACAATGTTCGGGCATCTCGCCGTAATAGAGTTCGATATGCACGGTGTCGGCAGGCGCGGTGAAATAATGGGTGGTGTCACTGTTTCCCTGGCTGCGCTCCACCCGTTCGGCAAAGCCCGAATTGCGAAACATCTGCGCGCGCATCTCGGGTTGCACATGCGGCTGGATGCAGAATTGCAGGGCAATCTCGGCGTTGATACGCGCCGCTTCCTCGACGGTTTGCGCAGAAGCGGCGGTGCCAAGGCACAGCAGCACGGCGATCAGGCGGATCATTCCGGAACCTCCAATCGGATAGCGGTGAAGACCAGCGAATAGGGCGCAATGATGATCGAGACCGGCACCTGTTCGCCGTTCCAGTCAAACAGCGCCGCATAATGGTGGGACAGCGCGTCATTCTGGCCGATGAATTCACCTGCCATGCCCCGCGCGACAAAGCCGATGGGCAGATTGCCACCGACGATCTGTGCCGGCGAGGCGGGGCGCACGATCTCTTCAAAGGCCGCAACCCAGGGGCCGGGATCGGTGGACAGCGCAAGGTTGATCTCGGCCGCATTGAACCCCTGGTCATGCGCCGAACAGGTGTTCATCCGCATCCCCGGCAGGCCGGTCACGCGCAGCGTGACCATCTGATTGTCGGCAAAGCGCCGGGCCTCGACGATCTGACCATCCGCCGACCGGGCCACGGTGCTGATGCCATTGGGGCCGGGATTGGGCGTTTCGGCGATAAAGGCCGACTGTCCAAACAGCGCCGCCTTGCAGTCGGTCTGAAACGTTTCCCACACCCGCGCCACCGCCTCGCGCGGGGATTGCGCGGCGGCTGGTGTGGCCAGCAGGAGGGATATGAGGAGGGGGCGGATCACCTGAACTTACTATCTCGGCGAGCGACACATTTCATACTGCAAAACAGTTGAGCCTTGACAGTAAGATACCGTGAAGTGGCTGTACGCAGCAGCCATCATAGAGCCCTCTCTACAAACAATTCTCCCAGGGCCTTCTGAGTGATCCGCAAGCGTACGGAATGACCATCTTTGACATTGTTCGCAGTGAAGAATAATGACACTGGCCCTTTTCGAGGCGTGAGAATTTTCTTGTCCCTGTATACCCACATTTCTGCTTCTGGCCCGTTTTTGAAAGTGACCTTCAGGCGTTTCGATGGGGCTTCGTTTTCATTCGAACCGCCAGTGAAGAGTGCAAGGAAAAATGGGCTGCCACGCAGGTCGATGTTGCAGTTCCTTACCGCTCCTGCGGATAGGTCGGTTTCCCTAGTCTTCTTCACTGCTTAGCCCTTCACGGCCTTCACGATCTTCTGGGCTCCGTCCTTGAGGTCGTCCGCAGCGATCACGTCGAGGCCGGACGTGTTGATGATCTCCTTGCCCTTCTCGACATTGGTCCCTTCGAGCCGCACCACCAGCGGCACGCTCAGGCCGACCTCTTTCACCGCCGCGACAACGCCCTCGGCGATCACGTCGCAGCGCATGATGCCGCCGAAGATGTTGACAAGGATGCCTTTGACCTGCGGATCGGAGGTAATGATCTTGAAAGCCTCGGTGACCTTTTCCTTGGTCGCGCCGCCGCCGACGTCAAGAAAGTTTGCCGGTTCCGCACCGTAGAGCTTGATGATGTCCATCGTCGCCATCGCGAGACCGGCACCGTTGACCATGCAGCCGATTTCCCCGTCCAGCGCAATGTAATTCAGGTCGAACTTGGACGCTTCAAGTTCCTTCGGGTCCTCCTCGGACGTGTCTCGCAATTCGGCGATGTCGGCGTGGCGGTACACTGCGTTGCCATCGAACCCCATCTTGGCGTCAAGGCATTTCAGGTCGCCACCATCGGTCACGATCAGCGGGTTGATCTCGAGCATCTCCATGTCTTTTTCGATGAACATGCGATACAGCGTTTCCATCAGGCGGACGCATTGCTTGACCTGTTTCCCGGTCAGCCCGAGCATGAAGGCGATGCGGCGTCCGTGAAAGGCCTGGTACCCGGTTGCGGGATCAACCGGGAAGGACAGGATTTTTTCGGGGGTGCTGGCGGCGACCTCTTCGATGTCCATGCCACCTTCGGTCGAGCAGACAAAACTGATGCGGCTGGTCTGGCGATCGACCAGCAGCGCAAGATAGAGTTCGGTTTCGATGCCGCTTCCGTCTTCGATATAGATGCGGTTTACCTGTTTGCCCACGGGTCCCGTCTGGTGCGTGACAAGCGTGCGTCCCAGCATCCGCTTGGCTTCCGCGGCGGCTTCCTCAACTGATTTCGTCAGGCGGACACCGCCTTTTTCACCGGCGTCGGTCTCCTTGAAACTGCCCTTGCCGCGCCCCCCCGCATGTATTTGCGCCTTGACCACCCACATCGGTCCGTCAAGCTCGCCCGCAGCGGTCTTGGCCTCTTCCGCGCGCAGAACGACCCGACCGTCAGAAACCGGCGCGCCATAGCTGCGGAGCAAAGCCTTGGCCTGATATTCGTGAATGTTCATCGAAAACTGTCCCGTCTAGCTGCGTTTACGTCGGGTATAACGATCCCGTTCCAATGCAGTTAAACGCTTTTTTGCCGCAGGGCTTGAGTTTTCGCGAAAAAAGCGACATTTGTGATCACACGTCTGAAATGCGTGATCACAAACCGTCGCGGCGAGGTTTCGTGGCGCTGGATTTGGGGGGATCGTGCGATTCGTTTTGGCAAAATGAGAGCGCGATCGGCAAGGACGGGCTCGGGAGTCCATCCCCGGCAGTTCGAGCGTGGCGCGTAAATCGTCGACGGCTGAATGCCGCGCCGCGGCCTCACGATCTGCGGCGACGTGCAATCCAGCCCATCAGGCCAACGTCATCGGCCGGAAGCGACAGGGTGGCCCGCACCGGGATCTGAACGACACCCTTACCGAAATCAACAGGCCCTGAACCTGAAGCTACATCGATAAATCGGCTCAAAATTCGCGTCCCTGGCGTGCGACAACAAAAAATGCCGGGCAGCATCTGTTGCTGTCCGGCGTCAATTGTGTGAGCTGATGATGCGATCAGGCGAGCGAGCTGTCGATGCCCTTGCAGGCTTCAACCAGACCCTTCACCGCGTTGACGGAATTGTCGAACATGGCCTGTTCGTCCTTGGTCATCTTGATGTCGATGACTTTCTCGATGCCGCCGGCTCCGATCACGGTCGGCACTCCGACATACATGCCCTTCAGGCCAAGCGCGCCATCGACATAGGCCGCGCAGGGCAGAACCCGTTTCTGGTCTTTCAGATAGGCTTCGGCCATCTCGATCGCCGACGTTGCGGGGGCGTAGAACGCGCTGCCGGTTTTCAGCAGGCCGACGATCTCGGCACCGCCGTCCCGGGTGCGCTGGATGATGCCGTCGAGTTTTTCCTGGGTAGTCCAGCCCATCGCAACCAGATCGGGCAGCGGGATGCCTGCAACTGTCGAGTAGCGGGCGAGGGGCACCATCGTGTCGCCATGTCCGCCAAGAACAAATGCGGTGACGTCTTTCATCGAGACACCGAATTCGTTCGCAAGGAAGTGACGAAACCGCGCGCTGTCGAGCACCCCGGCCATTCCGCAGACCTTCTCATGCGGCAGGCCGGAGAATTCGCGCAGGGCCCAGACCATCGCATCAAGCGGGTTGGTGATGCAGATCACGAACGCATTGGGAGCATGATCGCGGATGCCTTCGCCGACCGATTTCATGACCTTGAGGTTGATGCCCAGCAGGTCGTCGCGGCTCATCCCCGGTTTGCGCGGAACACCTGCCGTGACGATGCAGACGTCGGCACCGGCGATATCGGCATAAGATTGAGTGCCGGACAGGGCAGCGTCAAAACCCTCGGACGGGCCGGATTCGGCGATGTCGAGCGCCTTGCCCTCGGGTGTGCCCTCAGCGATATCAAAGAGGACGACATCGCCCAGTTCTTTCAGCGCTGCGAGGTGGGCGAGCGTGCCGCCGATCTGACCTGCTCCGATGAGCGCGATCTTGGGTCTGGCCATGGATTTCTCTCCGATCCGATGAAAATTGCGGGTTGCCTAGTGCGTCATGCGGTTTCGTGCAAGTGTTCTGCAACGCGGCATGGTCAGGCGATGCGGTCGCCCACGAAACGCCCGAGATGGTAAAGGCCAATTATCGGAAAGGGTTACGAGGCAGGACGGTGCCCGCGTCGAGCATCGGATTTTTTGGACCGGCGGCGCGCGCGGACCCGCCTGCCGGTGTTTCGAACGCGGGCGCCGCTGCAAAGGCGGTATCCGGCGTCTTGTCGATTCTTGTGCTGATCCGCACGCGCGGTCGCTTCATGTCAACACGCTGTTGACGCTGTTCCATCTGACCGGGCCGGGGGACGATTGGAAATCGACGACGGGAAACTCGAACGGCTGCCCGGCACGCGTACCTGATCGGGTCAGGCGTCGCTGCCGTCTGACGGCAGCGCCTCGGCGAGTTCCTCGAACGACTGGCCGGATGCCACGAGACAGGTGATACCGTTGGGCATCGTCACGGTGATGGTCCAACTGCCGGTGTCGTGCGAGGCGAAGGTTTCCACCACTGCGCCTTGGGAGCCCAGCCCGATGCTCTGGCGCGTCTCGCCAAATCGGCTGGCGAGGCGCTCGATCACGGTATCGCGTGGTGCACAGTTGCGGGATTGTTGCGCCGAAACCTGTTGTGCCGCCAAAACCATCAGGCCCAACCCGACGGTCATGTTCAATGCTGTCTTCATCATGGGTCCACCTTTCTGAAACAATGCGCCGGAAACATCCGGGGGCGCTTGCAAACAGCGGCTTGCTGTCATCGACGATCCTGCCCTCGGAGTTGCTGAAAAGTGGTTAATTCGCCGTTCTGACGGCTGTGCGGACCTTACATGACGTCAGAAAATGCTGCATTGCGGCGCTTTTGGCTTGAATTTTCCGACCAAAAATGCCCCTTTCTGCGCAATATTATGACTTGTGGAGAGACTCATGCCATCCAGCGCCCGCCCTTACCGATCGGTCTTGTACATTCCCGCATCCAAGGCGCGGGCGTTGGAAAAGGCCAAGTCGCTTCCGGTGGACGCGATCATTTTCGATCTCGAAGACGCGGTGACACCGGCGGAAAAGGCGAACGCCCGCGCTCTTTTGACAGAGGCGCTCGCCGCTGGCGGATTTGGCAACCGCGTGCGGCTTGTCAGGATCAACGGTCTGGATACCGAGTGGGGGCGCGATGACGCGATTGCCGCCCGTGACATGGAGTGTGACGCGATCCTGCTGCCCAAGGTCGGCAGTCCCGAGGACGTGGACGCGCTCGCCGAGATCACCGGTGACATTCCTGTCTGGGCGATGATGGAAACGCCCAGGGGGATGCTGAACGCCCACGCGATCGCGGCGCATCCGCTGATCGGCGGGTTCGTGCTGGGAACCAACGATCTGGCCAAGGATCTCAACACCCGTTTCCGCCCGGATCGTGAACCCTTGATGACCGGGCTTGGCCTGTGCCTGCTTGCCGCCAAGGCCGAGGGCGTGATTGCGATTGACGGGGTGTTCAACGCGTTCAAGGATGATGCCGGGCTCGAGGTCGAGTGCAAACAGGGGCGTGACATGGGGTTTGATGGCAAGTCGCTGATTCACCCGGCACAGGTCGAGGTTACCAATCGCGCCTTCGCTCCGTCTCCGGATGAACTCGATCTGGCGCGCCGGCAGATCTCGGCCTTCGAGGAAATCGAAGCCAGTGGGCAGGGGGTCGCCGTGGTTGATGGCCGGATCGTCGAAAATCTTCACGTTGCCACCGCCCGCGAATTGCTGGCAAAAGCAGAAATGATCGAGGCGTTGCAAGCGGGGTAGTCCGGGATGGGCTGGAGTCTTCTGATTTTGGGATTGGCGCTTTGGTGGGGGGCGCATCTGTTCAAACGCCTCCGGCCTGGTCAGCGCGCTGCCATGGGCAATGCGGGCAAGGGGGCGGTCGCGCTGGCGTTGTTGATCTCGATTGTGCTGATGGTGATCGGCTTTCGCGCGACGCCCTATATCGCCGTCTGGACCCCGCCCAGTTTCATGATCCACATCAATAACACGCTGATGGTATTTGCCTTATGGCTGGCCAGCCCGGCGGGCCAGAAGGGCCGGATCCTGAACAGGGTGCGGCATCCGATGCTCGCGGGGGTCAAGCTCTGGGCGTTTGCGCACCTGCTGGTGAATGGCGATCTCGCATCCATCGTGCTGTTTGGCGGGCTGCTTGCCTGGGCGGTGGTCGAAGTGATCGTGATCAACCGTGCCGAGCCTGAATGGACGCCACCGGCACCGGGAACATTGGCCAAGGATGCGATGTTCTTTGCGATATCGGTCGTGCTGCTTGGCGTGATCGGCATGATTCACGGCTGGTTGGGATATTGGCCGTTCCCGCAATAAGGACACATCAGATGAGCAAGATTTACCGGTTCCTCTCGGAAGAGGACACATCCGCGTTCTGTCACAAGGTCAGCGCAGCCCTGGCCAAGGGCTGGACGTTGTACGGTTCGCCGACACAGACCTTTGATGCGGCGAGCGGCACCATGCGGTGCGGGCAGGCGGTGATCAAGGACGTCGCTGCGGAGTACACCCCCGACATGAAACTGGGAGAGCAGTAGATGGCGACCAAGACCAATTCCGGCCGGTTTTTCGAGGATTACGCAATTGGCGATGTGCTCGAACATCCGGTGCCGCGCACCGTCACGACCGGAGAGCGCGCGCTGTACCACATGCTCTATCCCGCGCGGCATGCGCTGCATTCGTCCGACCTGTTTGCGCAGAACTGTGGCCTGAAGGGCAGCCCGCTGGATGATCTCGTGGCTTTTCACGTGGTTTTCGGCAAGACGGTGCCCGACGTGTCGCTGAATGCCGTCGCGAATCTCGGATATGCAGAGGGGCGCTGGCTGCGACCGGTCTGGCCCGGCGATACCCTGCGATCGGTCTCCGAGGTGATCGGGGTCAAGCAGAACAGCAATGGCAAGACCGGGGTTGTGTATGTCCGCACCCGTGGCCTGAATCAGCACGATGAAGAGGTTCTGGAATATGTCCGCTGGGTGATGGTGCGCAAACGCAATGTCGATGCGCCCGCGCCCGAAGCGGTGGTGCCCGACCTCGCCAAGGTGGTGGCGGCGGACGATCTGGTGGTTCCCGATGGTCTGGATTTCACCGGCTACGATTTCTCGCTTGCCGGAGAACGGCACCGATGGGGTGATTACGAGGTTGGCGAACAGATCGACCACGTCGACGGGGTGACGATCGAGGAAGCCGAGCACATGATGGCGACGCGCCTGTGGCAGAACACGGCCAAGGTGCATTTCGACGTCAACGCCCGGCCCGATGGCAGCCGCCTGATATATGGCGGACATGTCATTTCGATGGCGCGCGCCTTGTCTTTCAACGGGCTGGCAAACGCGCAGATGTTGGTCGGTCTGAACTCAGGTGCCCATGCCAACCCCTGCCTGTCCGGGGATACGGTTTATGCCTGGTCCGAAGTTCTCGATAAAGCCGAAACCTCGGCACCCGGTGTCGGAGCCATTCGCCTGCGGCTCGTCGCGACCAAGGGGCATGCTCCTTTCGTCTTGCGTGGCGAGGATGGCAAATACCGCCCCGAGGTTCTTCTCGATCTCGATTACTGGGCGCTGATCCCGGTCTGAGCTGCGGCGGGGGGCGGGACCGGCTAGGATAGTACAGGGTTCGCACCGGCCAGAGAATAACATGTCGTTTACCGGATAGGCAGGCGCGGCCCGATTTCGTAGCCTCTCGGCCATGTTCGCCCTGTTCCGGATATCTCTTCTGTGCCTGCTCCTGTCGGCCGGAACAGTCGGGCGGGTATTCGCCTGTGACCTGGCCCTGGCCCTCGCGGTAGATGTCTCCGGCTCTGTCGATCACGAGGAATACCGCTTGCAGATGGACGGCTTGGCGCTTGCGCTTCGGGACGGCGTCATCGCCGAGGCCCTGGTGCGTGGCCGGGCACAGGTGATGCTGGTGCAGTGGAGCGGCGCAAGCCGACAGCAGGTCGCGATTCCGTGGACAACGCTGGACAGCTTTGATGCCGTCGAGCAGTTTGCCGACCTTGTCGCCACAAGCCCGCGGATCTGGCGCAATTACTCCACGGCGATCGGCGACGCTATGGCATTCGTCCTGCCGGCGTTCGAACAGGTCAGACAGTGCAGCCGACTTCTCATCGACGTGTCCGGGGATGGCCCGTCCAACGAAGGACAGCCACCGCGCGACACGCATCAGAGCCTGTTGCGCGCCGGGATCACCGTCAACGCCATTGCGATCGAGGCTTCCGAACCGGACCTGACCGCATATTTCTTCGAGAACGTCATCGTGGGCGAGGGCGCTTTTGTGATCACAGCATCGAGTTTCCGCGAGTATCCGGATCGGATCCGCAAGAAACTTCTACGCGAAGTCACACGTCAGACCGCAACGCGCGCGGGTGCCGCAGAGCCGATGGTTCATAGCCGTTGACCGCGACTCGGTCACACGCGGATTTCGGCTGCACGAACGCACGCAGATATGTGATCACAGCTGTGCGAGCCGTGATCACAAGTTTGCGCTAAACTGAAAAACCGCGCCAAAAAACCGCGCCTAATCATGTCGTGCATGGGTGACAGCGGGAAAAAAAGGTTTAAAAACGGGCAAAAGCATCTGCAAAGGACCCGCCATGGCTGACGTCAATCGGGGCAATCGCCCGCTATCTCCGTTTATGATCGGGCAATACTACCGCCCACAGATGACCTCGATCTCATCCATCATGGTGCGCATTACCGGCATCGCATCGCTGGGTACGGCGTTTCTGATCGTGCTCTGGCTGCTGACGGCGGCGACATCCGAGAGCGCGTTCGCCGTGGTTGACGGCCTGTTGCGCAGTGTCGTTGGCGATATCCTGATGCTGCTGGCAACATGGGCGATCTGGTATCATGTTCTGGGGCGCCTCCGGCATGTCATCTGGGATTTCGGCTATCTGCTGGAAGTCGGCGTGTCCGAGCGCATGGGCCTTGGCATGTTCATCGGAGCCACGGTGCTGACCATCATTACGGCGATCGCGGTGTAAGGAGAGTGACCATGAGATATCTTACCGACCGCAAACGCGCCGAAGGACTGGGATCATCGCGGCACGGAACCGACCATCACTGGCAGATGCTGGTCAGTTCCATCCTGCTTTGCGTTCTGGTGCCGCCGTTCATCTTTACCTTCGGTATCGGTCTTGGTGGTACGCATGAAGAGGTGATCGCCTATTTCGGGCGGCCATTCCCGGCCATCCTGACGGCGCTGACGCTGATCGTGGGGATCAACCACGTCAAATACGAGGCGCAGGAAGCGATCGAGGACTACATGGGCGGAACAGCGGCCAAACTGGCCTATATCGCCGTGGGTGCCTTTGCCTACACACTTATCGCAGCGGGCCTCTTCGCTCTTGTCAAAATCGCGCTCTGAGACGCGCCAGGGATTAAACGAATATGACTGCAACATACGAATACGAGACGCATGAATATGACGTCGTGGTCGTCGGAGCAGGGGGCGCGGGTCTTCGCGCGACCCTGGGCATGGCGGAGCAGGGCCTTCGGACCGCCTGTGTAACCAAGGTTTTCCCGACGCGGTCGCACACGGTTGCCGCGCAGGGCGGTATTGCGGCTTCGCTTTCCAACATGGGGCCCGACAACTGGCAGTGGCACATGTACGACACGGTCAAGGGATCGGACTGGCTGGGCGACACGGACGCGATGGAATACCTGGCGCGCGAGGCCCCCAAGGCGGTGTATGAGCTTGAGCATTACGGCGTGCCCTTCAGCCGCACCGAAGAGGGGAAGATCTATCAGCGGCCCTTTGGGGGGCACACGACCGAGTTCGGCGATGGTCCCCCGGTGCAACGGACCTGCGCCGCCGCGGACAGGACCGGACACGCGATCCTGCACACGCTTTACGGACAGAGCCTCAAGAACAATGCCGAATTCTACGTCGAGTATTTCGCAATCGACCTGATCATGACCGAAGACGGTGCCTGTCAGGGGGTGGTCTGCTGGAAACTCGACGACGGGACCATGCACGTGTTCAGCGCCAAGATGGTGGTTCTGGCCACCGGTGGCTATGGCCGCGCCTATTTCAGTGCCACGTCGGCGCATACCTGCACCGGCGACGGCGGTGGTATGGTGGCCCGCGCCGGTCTGCCGTTGCAGGATATGGAATTTGTCCAGTTCCACCCTACCGGTATCTACGGTTCCGGCTGCCTGATTACCGAAGGCGCGCGCGGTGAGGGCGGTTACCTGACCAACTCGGAAGGCGAGCGGTTCATGGAGCGCTATGCCCCGCAGTACAAGGACCTCGCCCCGCGCGATTATGTCAGCCGCTCGATGACCATGGAAATCCGCGAGGGCAGGGGAGTCGGTGCCGAAGGCGACCATATCCACCTGAACCTGTCGCACCTGCCGCCGGAAGCGCTGGCGGAACGGCTGCCGGGAATCTCGGAGAGCGCCAGGATTTTTGCCGGGGTCGACGTCACCAAGGAACCGATCCCGGTCATTCCGACGGTGCATTATAACATGGGCGGCATTCCCACGAACTATTGGGGAGAAGTGCTCAACCCGACCGCAGAGGATCAGAACGCGGTGGTGCCGGGTCTGATGGCGGTTGGAGAAGCGGGATGCGCTTCGGTGCACGGGGCCAACCGCCTGGGCTCGAATTCGTTGATCGACCTGGTCGTGTTCGGCCGCGCCGCCGCCATTCGTGCGGGCAAGGTTGTTGATCCGTCCAAGGCGAATGCCGCACTGAACCAGGCGTCGGTCGATGCCGCCTTTGATCGGTTCGACACGCTGCGCAATGCGCAGGGGTCGGTTCCGACTGCCGAATTGCGCCTTGAGATGCAGAAATGCATGCAGGCCGATGCCGCCGTGTTCCGCACATCCAAGACCCTCGCCGAAGGTGTCAAGCGCATGGACGAGGTCGCGGCCAAGATGTCGGACCTGCGCGTCACGGATCGCAGTCTGGTGTGGAACAGCGACCTCATGGAGACGCTGGAACTGACCAACCTGATGCCGAACGCGCTGGCCACCATCACCGGGGCCGAGGCACGTCATGAGAGCCGGGGGGCGCACGCGCATGAAGATTTCCCCGATCGTAACGATGACGACTGGCGGGTTCACACGATAAGCCGGGTAAACGGACGCAACGTGGACTTGTCCTACCGTCCCGTGGTGGTCGACCCGCTGTCCACCGAAGCCGAGGGCGGTATCAGTCTCAAGAAGATCGCGCCCAAAGCCCGGACGTTCTAGGGCGGAGCAAGGGCTTTGGACACGGGACCAGACAGCAGCACAGCCAAGCGCCTGATCATCCATTGTGGTGTTCAGAAGACCGGTTCGACGTCGTTGCAGCATTTTCTGGGCCGCAACCGTGACAAACTGGCCGGGCGGCTCGCGATACTGACGCCTGTCAAGGGCTCGGCGACGCGCGATCTGGGCAATGCGGCCATGCGGTTCAGCCTGCGACCGTCTGACAAGCGGATGATGCGCTTGCGTGAATGCGCAATGCTTCTGCGCGATGCGATATTGCGGCAGGACGCGGGCACGGTGCTTCTCAGCCACGAGAACCTGTTGGGCGCAATGCCGGGAAATGGCGGTACGGTATCGCTCTATCCGCAACTCGAGCCCATCGTCGATGCGCTTGAGCGGGCGTTCGCGCCGTTGCGTCCCGATTACGCAATCTACACCCGTGGTATGGATGCATGGAAACGCAGCGTGCACAGTCAGGCGATCTGTTCCGATGGTTATACCGGGACGCTCGCCGAATTCCTGTCCGAGACCGAAGCATGCCGAGACTGGAGCGATGTGCAACGTCGCCTTGAACTTGCGGTCGGCCCGACCCGCGCACGGTTTTTTCGTGTCGAGGATGAGCCGACGCCCGAGCGTCCAGGCCAACAACTCCTGCATCATGCGGGGCTGTCCGCAACAGAGATCGCGGCGCTGAGCCCGGCACGCGGACGCAGAAAGGTTCGCATGAACACCGGCAGTGTCGAATTTCAGCGCCTTGTAAATCAGCTCAAGCTCGACCGCGCCGCACGGCGCGCGATCAGAGAATTGATCGCTGGAAATCAGGGGCTGTTCGCGTCGTGAGGGCGATCAGCGATCATATGTTCCGCAAGGCGTTGCGGCAACGCGGTCTTGTGGCGGTCCCCGACAAGGGGCGGCAGGAGGATTATCTGCGTGGTTTTGGAGCCGAAACCGATGTGATTGTCGATGTCGGGGTACATACCGGTACGCCGCAGCTTTACCGCGCCTTTGCCGACCGGAAATTCGTGCTGATCGATCCGCGTCCCGAGGCCGAAGCCGCGACGATCGCGAATGGTGCGCCCGCAGATTTCGATTTCCACGCCTGCGCCGTCGGCGCGGATTCAGGCCGGATGGACTTGCGGATCCCCGTCTTGCGCAAGGGCAGAAACCCCGCAATGGCCGGGTTCAAGCCGATTGCGGGTCCTATGGCAAAAGGGGTCACAAGCTATGACATACGCACCGTTCCGGTGGTGCCGCTGGATCGGATCATGGCAAACTATCCCGGACGCGTCGGTCTCAAGATCGACACCGAGGGCTTCGAACTCGAGGTCTTGCAGGGTGCCGCCCAGACGCTGCTGCGCTGCGACTTTGTGATCCTGGAACTGTCGCTGACCAACCGGTTCGACGACATCGCTCCGCCCAGCAGGGTGATGTCCGAACTCGCCGGGGCGGGGCTCGAGCTTCGGGACATCCTGCGCAGTACCGGTGATGGCAGGGGGGGCGCACGGCCCCGCTTGCTTGACGCCCTGTTCACACGATGGGAGGTGCGAAACTGATGCGCCGCCCTGCACCGACATACACGTGGTCCGAACCGCCACACCCAACTTTCCGCCCAGTGAGGTATTTGCAATGGTCCAACTGACGCTTCCCAAGAACAGCCGAATCACCACCGGCAAGACCTGGCCAAAGCCCGAAGACGCCACGAATGTGCGCAAGTTCCAGATCTATCGCTGGACCCCGGATGACGGTCAGAATCCGCGTGTGGATACCTATTTCCTTGATATGGACAAATGCGGCCCGATGGTTCTGGACGCGCTGATCAAGATCAAGAACGAAATCGACCCGACATTGACATTCCGCCGTTCCTGCCGCGAGGGGATTTGCGGGTCATGTGCGATGAACATCGACGGTATCAACACGCTCGCCTGCATCTACGGGTTGGATGAGATCAAGGGTGACGTGAGTATCTATCCGCTGCCGCACATGCCGGTGGTCAAGGACCTGATCCCGGACCTCACACATTTCTACGCCCAGCATGCCAGCATCATGCCGTGGCTCGAAACCAAGACCAACCGCCCGGCCAAGGAATGGAAGCAGTCCATCGAGGATCGCAAGAAGCTGGACGGTCTCTATGAATGCGTGATGTGTGCGTCTTGTTCCACATCCTGCCCGTCCTACTGGTGGAACGGCGATCGTTACCTCGGCCCTGCGGCGCTGCTGCACGCCTATCGCTGGATCATCGACAGCCGTGACGAGGCGACCGGGGAACGGCTGGACGAGCTTGAAGACCCGTACAAGCTCTATCGCTGCCACACGATCATGAACTGTGCCAAGACCTGCCCCAAGGGTCTGAACCCGGCCAAGGCGATTGCCGAGATCAAACATATGATGGTCGAGCGTTCGATCTGATCGTTCACCCGGCTGCTGAAAGCGGCGCAAGCGCCGGACACGGGTCTTGCAGCATGGCGTTCTCCGGTGGCGGTGACGGGACCAGCAGGTACGTCGCACGCCACCGGGACAGGCTTGTCGCCGCCGGGAGACCGGTTGGCGATCTGCCCCGTCTCCAATCCGGCGCCGCTTTTCGTGACCGGCCAGTGTCGGCCATCAGACGTGTACGGGATGCTCTCTGCCGCTGCCCGGGCCGAGCGTCGTGACGTCGGGTCGTGCATGACGGAATTGTAAAAACGTCGGATGCAAATCACGGTCATCAGTACTAGGTTGCGGTCAGGGAGGGCATGAAACTCTCGGAGAAATCCATGAATACGCCCAAGAAAACACCGAACCCCACGGTTCGCGAAGCTCTCGAAATCCTGGAGCAGGCCTTTGCATATTATGTTCCCGAGCCCGCACCCGAGGGCGAAGAAACCGGTCGGGTCGAATATTTCGAATATGCCCCTGCGGCGTGAGCGCAACCACGGCTTCCGCGGATCGACCGGCAGGGTGGTGCGATGCTGATCCTGCTGGTCTTCCTCCTGATCGGTGTCGCGGCCTATTTCACATGGCGTTCGCGCAACTCGACCGTGACGCGGCAGTGCCGATGGCGGGCTGATCGGTCCGTCGCCGCCGATTACTATCATTGCCTCGCCTGCGGAGGGCAGATGCGTACCGGAACCGATCGTGCGCCCCGCGTTTGCATGGCGCGCGCTTCTGGCTGATCCGCGCCAGCCCCTCAGACCGAAGAATAAAATTCGGGTCAGAGCATTTTTCCTCTTGATCGGAATCGCGTTTGGCACGATATGCGGCTTCAAGACGCCAACGCACGCGCCTCTGTCCCAAGGGCTCATCCCCCATGGTTACGTAGCGACGGTAACGTCTCTGAATGGAAGTGAGCGGTCATATATGGCCGGGTCTGTTGGAGATGACCATGAACGCTATCGTAACCGACATGTCGGCTGCCTCTCGCATTGCGCCCGCAGTTTTTCCCGAGAACCGTATCGAGTCTTTCCTCAAGACAGTGCGGTTTGATCGTCCCACCCTGGTTCTGGACCTCGAAGCCGTCGCGCGCCAGTATCACGCGCTCAAGGCGGGGCTGGGGCGTGCGCATATTCACTATGCGGTCAAGGCCAACCCGCAGCGCGAAATCATCGAGACGCTGGTGGAACTCGGGTCGGGATTTGACGCGGCGTCCCGCGCGGAAATCGAACTGTGCCTCAGCCTCGGGGCGGATCCGGATCACATCTCGTTTGGAAATACCGTCAAGCGTGCGTCCGATATTGCATTTGCACACCATGTCGGTGTGACCCTCTTCGCGGCCGATGCCGAGGAGGAATTGGAAAAGATCGCCGAATTCGCACCGGGAAGCCGGGTCTACATCCGTCTGATCGTGGATGCGTCCCAGGCCGACTGGCCGCTGTCGCGCAAATTCGGCTGTGCACGCGACAAGGCAATCAAGCTGCTGGACATGGCAGTTGAACTGGGCCTGTCGCCTGTCGGTTTCTCGTTCCACGTGGGCAGCCAGACCCGACGTGCCGAGATGTGGACGGCGACGCTGGATCAGGTCGCCCGGATCTGGGCCGAAGCAAAGGCGGCGGGCCACGACCTGAGCCTGCTGAACATCGGTGGCGGTTTCCCGGCCCATTACGACGAGGAAATCGAGGCGCCGACGCCCTATGCCGCCAAGGTGATCGACCTGATCGCGGACCGCTTTGGCGATGTTCCGCAGATCATGGCAGAACCCGGCCGTGGCATGGTTGCCGAGGCAGGTATGATCGCCGCCGAAGTGTTGCTGGTGTCCAGAAAATCGGACGCTGACATGTTCCGCTGGGTGTATCTCGATATCGGCAAGTTCTCGGGGCTGGCCGAGACCATGGACGAGTCGATCCGTTATCAGTTCATCACCGATCGCGACCACGAAGAAACCGGTCCCTGCATTCTCGCCGGTCCCTCCTGCGACAGCGCCGACGTGCTCTATGAAAAGCGTCCGGTCGCGCTGCCGCTGGGTCTGCGCGCGGGTGACCGGTTCATCATCCGCAGCTGCGGGGCGTATACGTCGACCTATGCGTCGATCGGCTTCAACGGTTTTCCGCCACTGGATGTCGTGGTGATTTGATCTCCGACCGGGAGGAGGGGCGGGGGCTTCCCCTGTCCGGCATTCTGGCGCACTGTCAGGGAAAACACCCAATGGAGTGCGCCAGATGCCATTCGACCCTCCTGCCGATGCCGAGGCGCGTCGCGCCGTTGCCCCGGTAATCTGCTATCCTCCGGACACGCTGCCGGCACCCGATCTTGCCCGCTATGCGACCGCACGCAGGAAAGCCCGCAATACCGACGAGATCCTGGTGCCGCCGCGCGAGGCTGCGTGTTTTGAGGTGCCTGGGGGTCATTTTTTCCGGATCAGTTCCGTCGAGGGTCCGCAGGTGGGTGATCTCAACCTGTGGAATGCGGCAAATATTGACGAACGATTCTATTCCGGCAAGACACGCGCCTTGCACGGCACCCACGTGAGCACCGGGCAGCGGTTGTGGAGCAGCTTTCCCTATCTGCGCCCGATGGCCACGATCGTGGCCGACACGCTGGACTGGTATGGCAAGGACAGCTTTGGCGGATCGGTGCATGACGTGATCGGAACCCGGTGCGATCCCTATACCGGCAATCTGCTGGCGGGCGGACAATACCACCATTGCTGCCATTCAAACCTGGTGCGGGCGCTGGCGGATCACATGGGCCTGACGCTGGACGAGGCCGAACCCCATGTGCATGACGTGCTGAACGTGTTCATGTGCACCGGCTTTACCCGCGATACCGGGCAGTATTTCATGAAGGCCAGCCCGGTACGACCGGGCGACTATCTGGAGTTCTTTGCCGAAATCGATCTCCTGGGCGGGCTGAGTGCCTGTCCGGGCGGCGATTGCAGTGCCGAACATTCCAGTGACGTGGCGGTGTGCCATCCGTTGCTGGTCGAGGTATTCGAACCGCTGGAGGGCGATCTGGCAGGTTGGAACAGTCCCGGAATCAACGGTTACGACAAGAGCCACGGTCGCTGAGCCGGTCATGCCAGGCAGTGTCAGGGTTCAGGAAAACGCCGCTTCGAGCGCGATTTCCACCATGTCGCCAAAGCTGGTCTCACGCTGATCGGAAGGGAGCGCTTCACCCGTAAGCAGGTGATCCGACACTGTCAGCACGGCGAGTGCGCGACGACCGTAGCGCGCGGCGAGTGTATAGAGTTCCGCCGCTTCCATTTCGACGCCCAGGATCCCGTGGCGCACCATCTGCTCGTTCAGGTCGGGCCGTTCGTCATAGAACACATCGGACGAATAGATTCCGCCCACATGGAGTCTGCTATCCCGGCGCTCGGCGGCGCCGACGGCAGCCCGCAGCAGGGACCAGTCGGCACACGGAGCATAGGACAACTCCTTGAAGATGCCGCGTGACGGCGTGGTAAGCGTGCTTGCGGTCATTGCCAGGATGATGTCGCGCACGGCGACCTGTTCCTGCATGCCGCCACAGGACCCGATGCGGATCAGCGTCTTGGCATCATAATCGCGAATCAATTCGTTCGCGTAGATCGAGAGCGATGGCATTCCCATGCCGCTTCCCTGGATTGTAACACGTTTACCGTTCCAGAGACCGGTAAACCCCAACATGCCGCGTACTTCGTTCACGAGCTCCACGTCGCTCAGAAAGGTTTCCGCGGCCCATTTCGCGCGATACGGATCGCCCGGGAGCAAAACGGTATCCGCGATCTGCCCGGGTTTTGCGCCAATATGAATTGTCATGTCGGGGTTTGCCTGATTTAAATTTCCAGATCCGCGATGTCCTTGCCGTTTGCCAGGGCATCGTGAATCCATTGTGGTTTGCGGCCTCTGCCGGACCAGGTTTGCGCCGGATCATCGGGATTGCGGTACTTTGCAGCAGCTTTCGAGCCTTTGGCAGACTTTCGCGCGACTGGGTCACCCGACAATTCGCTCAGTGCAAAGCCGTATTCCGCAGCTGCTCTTTCTGCGGCTTCCAACGCCTCTTTGCGCTCTCGCTTCTCGGCGTCTCTAATGGCTTTCTCGACGTCCTTGCTCAGTTTCTTCAGTTCTTTTCGCGACATCGACGTAAGGTCAATTGTCATAAGCTTCTCCCATAACCGAATATGACGCAAATTTTGCGTCACAACCTGACACATTAAGTACCGCAGCGACGCATTTCAGCGTCAATTTTTCAAGCAGAACAAATTTATTTTAAGAAATAACAAATTTATCCTATTGAGCGGCCATTTCCGCAGGATCCACGAGCGTCACAATATCCGTCATGATTGTGTTCAACTCGAAATCCTTTGGCGTGTATACCTTGGAAACCCCCATCTGTTGCAAGCGTTGCGAATCTTCGTCGGGTATGATTCCGCCCACGATCACGGGAATGTGTGACAGACCGGCTGCCTGCATTCTGTTCATGACCTCCTCGACCAGCGGGATATGGCTTCCTGAAAGAATCGACAAACCGACAACATGGGCGTTGCTGTCCCGGACCGAGGCAACGATTTCCTCCGGGGTAAGGCGAATGCCATCGTAGGAAATGTCCATGCCGCAATCGCGGGCCCGAAATGCGATCTGCTCGGCGCCATTGGAGTGTCCGTCCAGACCGGGTTTGCCGACAAGGAATTTGAGGCGACGGCCCAGCTTGTCGCTGACCGCGTCCACAGCCTCGCGAATTTCGTCAAGCCCTTCGGTTTTGTTCGACGGCGAACCCGAGACACCGGTGGGGCCGCGATAGGTGCCAAAGACCTGACGCATCTGTTCGGCCCATTCACCCGTCGTGACACCGGCCCTGGCGGCGGCGATCGAGGGTTCCATAACGTTTGCGCCGCTGGCTGCGGCCTCTCTCAGGGCCGCCAGTGCGGCAGCGACCTTGGCATCATCCCGCCCGGCCCGCCACGCGGCAAGCCGGTTGATCTGGTCCTGTTCGACTGCCGGATCAACGATCATGATGCCGCCGTCTTCGCTCATCAGGGGCGAAGGTTCGGTGGTGGTGAACTTGTTCACGCCGACAACCGTGGTTTCGCCTGCTTCGATCCGGTTCAGGCGCTCGGCATTGGAGTCGACGAGGCGTGACTTCATGTATTCGATCGAGGAAATCGCACCACCCATGCTGTCGAGGTTGGCGAGTTCCGCCCGGGCACCGGTCTTGAGTTCTTCCACCTTGGCCTCGACGACCGGATTCCGATCAAAGAGGTCGCCATATTCCAGCAGGTCGGTCTCGAAGGCCAGAATTTGCTGCATCCGCATCGACCACTGCTGATCCCACGGACGGGGAAGGCCGAGCGCCTCGTTCCAGGCGGGCAACTGCACGGCGCGTGCCCGTGCATTCTTGGACAGTGTCACGGCCAGCATCTCGATCAGGATGCGATAGACATTGTTCTCGGGTTGCTGCTCGGTGAGGCCGAGCGAATTCACCTGGACGCCATAGCGGAACCGTCGCATTTTGGGATCGGTCACACCGTAGCGTTGTTCGCAGATTTCGTCCCAAAGATCGACGAAGGCTCGCATCTTGCACATTTCGGTGACAAAGCGGATGCCGGCATTCACGAAGAACGAGATTCGCCCGACCAGTGCCGGAAAATCAGAATCCGGGACCCTCGGTCGCAGTTCGTCCAGCACCGCTATGGCGGTGGCCAGCGCAAAGGCCAGTTCCTGCTCGGGCGTCGCGCCGGCCTCTTGCAGGTGATAGGAGCAGACGTTCATCGGGTTCCATTTGGGGACGTGCGCATAGCAGTATTCTGCCACGTCGGCGATCATCTTGAGCGACGGTTTTGGCGGGCAGACATACGTGCCCCGGCTCAGGTATTCCTTGATCAGGTCATTCTGGACCGTGCCTTGCAACCTGCTGATATCCGCGCCCTGCTCCTCGGCGACGGCAATATACAGTGCCAGCAGCCACGGGGCCGTGGCGTTGATAGTCATCGAGGTGTTCATCTGCTCCAGCGGGATCTGGTCGAAGAGTGCGCGCATGTCGCCAAGGTGGCAGACAGGCACGCCGACCTTTCCGACTTCGCCACGCGCAAGCGTGTGGTCGCTGTCATATCCTGTCTGGGTTGGCAGATCGAAGGCAACAGAGAGTCCGGTCTGACCTTTGGCGAGGTTGCTGCGATAAAGGGCGTTGCTGGCCTGTGCCGTGGAGTGGCCGGCATATGTGCGGATGAGCCAGGGGCGGTCTTTTTGCGTCATGTCGGACCTCGATGTTTCGCGGCGCAATTTTCTTGCGTATTCGATTTCTAAACAGAAATTTTCAACCGTTGTCAATTCGCTGCGTTGCGGCAAGTGCGTTCAATCCCCCGTGGGGCGCTGCATTCGGGAGCTCGAGCGAAAATTCATCAGGTAGCGCAGGAAGCCGATGTCCTGCGTGTCGATTTCGACAAAGCCCTCGCGTTGATAGAGGGCGCGGGCCCTCGGGTTGACGTCGATGACGTCAAGCCGGACCGCGGACAGGCCCCGTGCGCGCGCCGTATCGCAGATTGCGTGCAACAACGCCGTCCCGACGCCTTGGCCGCGTGCCGTGCGGGCCACGAAAATGCCGTCCATCAAGAGCACGTCCGGCTCGACCTCGCGCTCCAGAAGGCCGAGGATCGCACCTCGCCAAAGCGCACCGAACCAGCCGTAACTTGCCGCCAGGCTACGCAAATCGCCCGCCAGCAGCGCGCCGTCCGAAGTCTTGAAACCGGCCACGCCAAGCAGGTTTCCAGCGTGATCGCGGGCGGCCAGCGCAAAATCGGGATCGAGGTTGGCCGCAACGAAGTCGAGCGCGCGACGTTCAGGCCACATGATTTTTCCCAACTTGCCGCGAAAGGCATGCCAGAACAGTTTGGCCACCAGCTCGCGGTCGTGCGGACGGAAGCCGGGTGTTATCGTCAGCTGATCGGATAGGTGCTTGCTGGTCATGAAAGATATATTTACCTCGCGGGAGCAGCTTGCAAGGATCGGTCATGACTACTCGTGTTGAACTTCCGCTCTGGCTGCTGCTCCTGATCCTCGGTTTTGCGGCGATCGCGGCTTTGGACAAGGTGATGATTCCCTCCGTGCGCTGGTTTTTCCGGCGCCGGCTCGAGCGCGTGGTTGCACGCCTGAACAAGCGGTTGGAGCGGCCGATCCAGCCGTTCAAGCTGGCCCGGCGTCATGACATGATCCAGCGGTTGATTTATGATCCGCAGGTCAGCCAGGCGGTCGCAGACCATGCCAGGGCGCAGGGGGTTCCCGAGAGCGTCGCCTTTCAGGAGGCCAGCCGGTATGCGCGCGAAATCGTACCTTCGTTTTCCGCATCCGCCTATTTCGGATTTGCGATTCGCGCCGCGCGATGGTTGTCGAACGCGCTGTATCGTGTCCGTTTGGGGTATCATGACGAGGCCGGCCTCAAGCGGATCGATCCCGACGCCACGGTGGTTTTCGTAATGAACCATCGCAGCAATATGGATTACGTGCTCGTCACCTATCTGGCGGCCGAGCGGTCGGCGTTGTCCTATGCGGTGGGCGAGTGGGCGCAGGTCTGGCCCCTGAGCGGGCTCATCCGCGCGATGGGTGCATATTTCATTCGGCGGAAATCGCGGAACGAACTCTATCGCAAGGTTCTGGCACGCTATGTGCGACTTGCCACAGATGCCGGTGTCACGCAGGCGATGTTTCCCGAGGGCGGGCTGAGCCTGTCGGGCGCGCTGATGCCGCCCAAGCTGGGTTTGCTGAAATACATTGTCGATGACTTCGATCCCGAGGGACGGGACGTGGTGTTTGTGCCGGTTGCACTCAACTATGACCGGGTTCTCGAAGACCGCATCCTGATCGCGGCGGCAAATGATCCCAAAAGACGCTTCAACGCCAGAATCGGCGTGGTTGCGGGTAAATCATTCAAGCAATTGTGGCTGCGCATGACAGGGCGCTACCATCGCTTTGGCTATGCAGCAGTCAGTTTCGGCAAGCCGCTGTCACTCAGGGCCTTGCGCAATGAGGTCACCGGCGATCTGACGGTCCCACTCGCGCGTCAGCTCATTGCCAAGATAGGTGCGATCGTACCGATGTTGCCGGTGCCGATCGTGGCCTGGTTGATGTTGGAGCGGGGGCCGATGACACGCGCAGATATGGAAGTTGCCTTTGGATCGATCCTGAGAAACTATCCCGACGCGCATGTGCATCTGCCCCGCGACAGCCGCGATTACGGCGCCGAGGTCGGCCTGCGTAATCTGGTCGAGCGCAGGATCCTTCGGCTCGAGGGGGATCGTTATCATGTGGAGCCCGATCAGATGGCGTTGGTCAGGTATTACGCCAACTCCATTCGTCATCTCATGGAAAAGGACGCACCGGTTTCTGCGGTAGCAAAGGATAATGCTGCAACTGCGGGGTCATAAAATTACAAAAAGCGTCTAATTGTTGTTGCAATATTTCGTGGCGCTTTCTATTCCCTTCTGACATACATGATTCTGCATTGCGGCAAACAATAAGACAGGAGGCCAGCATGGCTCTGGACACCAACAGCGACATTGCCCCCTACGAGGCGCCTGAAAAGGATCTCTATGAGGTCGGTGAAATCCCTCCCATGGGATATGTGCCCAAGAAGATGTATGCGTGGGCAATCCGCAAGGAACGTCATGGCGAACCCGATACCGCCATGTTGCAGGAGGTCCTGGATGTACCCGAACTGGACAGTCACGATGTCCTCGTCCTGGTGATGGCCGCCGGTGTCAACTATAATGGCGTCTGGGCTGCACTTGGCAAACCGATCAGCCCGTTTGACGGTCACAAGCAACCCTACCACATCGCCGGCTCCGACGCGTCCGGCATCGTCTGGGCGGTCGGTGACAAGGTCAAGCGCTGGAAGGTTGGCGACGAAGTGGTGATCCACTGCAACCAGGATGATGGCGACGACGAAGAGTGCAACGGCGGCGATCCGATGTATTCGCCCAGCCAGCGCATCTGGGGCTACGAGACGCCGGACGGCTCGTTCAGCCAGTTCACGCGTGTTCAGGCGCAGCAGCTGATGCCGCGCCCCAAGCATCTGACCTGGGAAGAGGCCGCGTGTTACACGCTGACGCTTGCCACCGCCTACCGGATGTTGTTCGGTCACCATCCGCATGAATTGAAGCCGGGCCAGAACGTTCTGGTTTGGGGCGCGTCCGGGGGGCTGGGTTCCTATGCGATCCAGTTGATCAACACGGCCGGTGCAAACGCGATCGGCGTGATCTCCGACGAGGACAAGCGCGATTTCGTGATGGGCCTGGGAGCAAAGGGCGTCATCAACCGCAAGGACTTCAAATGCTGGGGGCAATTGCCGACGGTCAACACGCCCGAATACGCGGAGTGGTTCAAGGAAGCGCGTAAGTTCGGGGCCGCGATCTGGGAGATCACCGGCAAGGGAAACAATGTCGATATCGTTTTCGAACATCCCGGCGAGGCGACGTTCCCGGTATCGACCTTTGTCTGCAAGAAGGGCGGAATGGTCGTGATCTGCGCCGGTACGACGGGCTTCAACCTGACCTTCGACGTGCGTTATCTATGGATGCACCAGAAGCGCCTGCAGGGCAGCCATTTTGCCCATCTCAAGCAGGCAAGTGCCGCGAACAAGCTGATGCTGGAACGACGGTTGGATCCGTGCATGTCCGAAGTGTTCGACTGGAACGACCTGCCCAAGGCGCACATGAAGATGATGCGCAACGAGCACAAGCCGGGCAACATGTCCGTGCTGGTTCAGTCGCCGGTGACGGGATTGCGCACGCTTGAGGAAGTTCTGGACGCCGGCAAGTAAATCTCGGCGTCTCCAATTCGAGAACAGTAACACCCGCGAATCGCCCTTTGGTGACGCGGGTGTTTTGCATTCTGAATCGGGGTATTTGAAAACAGACCCTTGGAAAAATCGCCCTCGCTATTTTTGGGGGGTCGAAAGCTGCGAATTTCCTAACAAACGTGCAAATGGTAGTCTTGTGTTAATTGTTCGTTAACCACTGCGGAGCGACCCTGATGACGCACAACGACTGGATACTGGACGTATTGGCAGACCTCAAATCATTTGCTTCGGCCAATGGTCTGGGGGCGCTTGCGGAGCAATTGGATGACACCACGCTTATTGCCGCTGCCGAGATTTCGTCCCGAAAAGAAGAGGCGCGTTCGGTACTAAATGGTGAACCGAGTCAATCTGGATCAGGTGCTGGAGGAATTGGACGCCACCAGCGAGCTTGAAGAACTACAGGGAATAATCGAAGCGTTACGTGACGCGTTTCTCGTCGATCACATGGTGTATCACTGGGTCGACGGCGCGGGAGATCAATACGGCTGCGGAACATATTCGGACGAGTGGAGGGCGCGATGGATCGCCCAGAACTACCAGCGCGTCGATCCTGTCGTTGTCGGATGTTTTCAGCGGTTTCACCCGGTCGATTGGAAAAGGCTCGACTGGTCGAGCAAGGCCGCACGTCAATTCATGATCGAAGCCCAGGAATACGGCGTGGGCAACCAGGGGTTCTCGATCCCGATCCGCGGCCCGAACGGGCAATTCGCACTGTTTTCGGTCAGTCACAGCTGCGATGACGCGACCTGGGAGAAATTTACAGAGGAGAACAGCCGCGACCTGATCCTGATCGCCCATTTCTTCAACAGAAAGGCATTGGAATTCGAACCCGACCGGCAACCGGAAAGCTCCAGAGCGCTGTCCCCGCGCGAGGTGGATGCGATGACATTGCTGGCAATGGGATACAGCCGGGCGCAGACGGCAGAGACGCTCTCGATCTCTGAACACACGTTGCGTGTCTACATCGAAAGTGCGCGCTTCAAGCTCGGTGCACTCAACACCACTCATGCGGTTGCCCGCGCCATGAGCCGTGGCCTGATCGTGGTCTGAACGGAAGGAACTCCGCGATGACCTCACGTTAACCAATGTTGTCGTAAGCCTGAAGACGCAGGACGACAAGGGGACACGATCATGCTGCGCTACATCTATGCAAATGAGCTTCACAACTATCCAAAGTTGCGCCGGACAATGTTTCGCGATCGCGCGGACCAGTTCAAGACGCGCCTTGGCTGGGACGTAGACGTTGATGACAACGGCTATGAAATGGACGGTTACGACCGGCTGAACCCGCTCTATGTCATCTGGGAGCAACCTGATGGCAGCCACGGCGGATCAATGCGGTTTCTGCCGACGACCGGGCCGGTCATGGTCAACGATGTGTTCGGCGATCTGGTTGGCGCCAACACGATTTCCAGCCCGATGATCTGGGAATGTACACGGTTTTGCCTGTCGCGCAGCGCGGGCAGCAACGTTGCCGCCGCGCTGATGCTCGGTGGGGGCGAGATCATGAACGGCTTTGGCATCAGGCACTTTGTCGGCGTGTTCGATGCGCGCATGGTGCGCATCTATCGGCTGATCGGATCGTCGCCCGAGGTACTGGGCAGCACCGGGGAGGGTCGGAACCGGATCAGCGTCGGCCTCTGGGAATTTTCCGACACGGCCAAGGCGCAGATCGCGCGCAAATCGGGAATTTCCGAGGAATTGTCGCGTCTTTGGTTCAACCGGGCGTTCAGACCGGCACAGCAGCGGCAGCTGGCGCTCTCTGCCTGAGCCAAATCGCAATCGCTCACTGGTGAAGCCATTGTCGCGCCTGTAGTGTCGCGAGCATGACTGCATCGAACTTCACCTATTCCGACGATCAGGCCCTGGCCCACGACCGCGTTGCCGAACTGCTGCGCGGGGCGGGCATCGATATCGACAACGGCACGGCGATGCCGCCGCGCGACGATGGCGTCGGTGTGATGGCGCTTGTTGGCAAGGCGGGATCGGGCAAGACGCTGCTTCTGGCGGAACTTTACAAGGAACTGGAGCGTGCCGGTGTCGAGGTGGTGTCCGGCGATTACGAGAGCCGGCGCAGCAAAAGCAGGCGGACACTCGCGATCCTGGCGCCCACCAACAAGGCGGCGAGCGTCCTGCGGTTGCGGGGCGTGCCGGCAACGACCATCCACCGTATCCTTTATTCACCGGTCTACGATCCCGATTACGAGCGTATCGCCGAATGGCTGGCCAATGACGGCGAACGTCCCGAGATCGAGGGGCTGACCGACCTGGCGCTGGATCGCGCGGCAGCGTTCTATGCCGGCAACAAGTCGATTCCGGGGGCATTGGCGGCGGCGGGGCTGCGCGGTTCGGATTTCATCACCGGGTGGAAACGGCGCGAAGACCCGCTCGATGTCGGATTTGTCGACGAATCGTCGATGCTGGATGACCGACAATTCGAGGACCTCAAGGAGATCTTTCCGACGCTTGTGTTGTTCGGCGACCCGGCGCAGTTGGCTCCGGTCAACCAGTCCGGCGGCATGGTATTTGACGGGCTGCCCGACACGCGCAAGCTCAGCCTGCATCGCGTTCATCGCCAGGATGCGGATAATCCGATACTCGATCTCGCGCATGCCCTGGCCGATCCGCAGCTTGACTTCCAGGGATTCGAGGAGATGGTCGAGGACACGGCACGCCGCGACGAGCGCGTGGTCTGGGGGCAGCGGGTCGAGGTCGATCTGATGGCCCGAAGCCCGGTCCTCGTCTGGCGCAATGCAACGCGGATCCGGCTCATCAACGCTTTTCGCACCGTACACGGCGCCCCCGAGGACGCGCTGCTGGAGGGCGAGCCGCTGATTTGCGACGGGATCGAGCTTCCGGCCAAGCATCGCAAACGCCGGCTGGACCTCGAAGCGCGGGGTCTGATCAAGGGGGCGCAGGTCGTCTATCTGGGACCGGGCAAGAAACCCGGTTTCTCGCGTCTGCACGTGATGGGGGCAGAGGATCCGCAGGTGAGCGCCGCGTCGATCGTCAAGATCGAGAAACCGGACGAGGAAGAGCCGTTCATCCCCTTCGCCGCCGGTATGGGGGCGGCGTTTCTTCACGGCGCGGCAGTCACCATCCACAAGGCGCAGGGCTCGCAGTGGGACACGGTACAGGTGTTTGCCCCCGACCTGTTCGTTGCGGCCCGCATGGGGCGGATCGAAGCCGGACAACCGCTGTGGAAACGGCTTGCCTATGTGGCGATCACGCGGGCGCAGGAACGGTTGATCTGGGTCGTGCGCAATCGCCTGTCCAAACCCACGCATGCGCTCCGCGTGGACGACCTGCGCGGCGCGCCTGTGGCGCCGCTGAGCCTGCAGATGGAAGAGACATGAAGCCCATTGCGATCACCGGTGCACAAGCGCGGCGGCCAAGCGGGTATTGGCGATAAACCTGAATCACACAGCGCTTTAGCCGCGCAGCAGGCGGAACGCCGTGGATGCACCCCAACCCGCGGCGATGGCAATTGCCAGCGACAGCAGGCCGTACCAGAAAGGCTGTTGTCGCGAGAGCACGAACAGCCAGCGCTCCAAGCCCACCTTCTGAACCGCGATCGTGGTCTCGTAGCTCGACACCACCTGTCCGTCACGGGTCAGGAAGATGCGGGTGACATAATCGCCCTCCGTCAGGTTCGAGGGCATGTCGATTGCGGTTCTGAACAGGGTCTGCTGGTCCAGTGCAACGCCGCTTTCAAGCGTCTGATAGAGGTCCGCTTCGCGGCGGATGCGGATCACCGCATCGGTGAACAGCGCGGAGTTGGCAATATTGTCCGGGGCCCCGACCGACCGGATGGCGCGATCGATAGAGACCTTGTGGCGCAAATCCTCGGTTTCGCTCAGGACGTCGGAGAGGGGTGCGGTGGTGGCGACGGCGTAAAAGCTTGGCGCGCGATCCACCTCGACCGCATCGGTGTTGACCCAGATGCCGAACATCCGCGACTTGCGGCGCACGGTGACAGGCTCGGAGGGACCGGTGATGGTGATGACCACCTCAAGCGGCGAATCTTCGAGAATGGGTGTTTCCCGTTTGACGGCGCCAAAGATCAGAATTTCGGAACCGTCAAAGCTGGTGGTGATGGCAACCTTGTCCTGGCTGAGACCCAGCACGACCTCTTCCGCCAGGCTGGCAAGCGGTGTCAGAATGAACAGGATGGACCACAGCAACCGCATGATCAGTCTCCGCCGACAGGTGCGAGGGAATAAAGTTCACCCGGTTGCAGCAACAGTTCGAGTGCCAGTTTTCCGCAGACCGCCAACACCATGAGCGCCAGCAGGATGCGCAGCTGCTCGGCCTTCATGCGAAGTCCGATCTGGGTGCCGAGCTGCGCCCCGATGACGCCGCCGATCAGCAGCAGCAGCGCCAGCATCACATCCACCGTATAGTTGGTGGTGGCGTGCAGCATGGTGGTAAAGGCGGTGACGAAGATGATCTGGAACAGCGAGGTTCCGACGACCACCTTGGTCGGCATGCCGAGGATATAGATCATCGCAGGCACCATGATAAAGCCGCCGCCGACCCCCATGATCGCGGCAAGCACACCCACGGCGAGCCCCACACCGAGTGGCGGGATGACGGAAATATAGAGCCCCGATGTGCGAAACCGCATCTTGAACGGCAAGGCGTGAACCCAGGTTCTCTGACGGCGGACAAAGGGCGGCTTGCCGCCCGCCTTGCGGCTCTTGCGAATGGCGTTCAGACTCTCGATGAACATCAGCGCCCCGATGATGCCAAGGAAAACCACATAGCAGAGGTTTACCAGCAGATCGACCTGGCCGATGCTCTTGAGATAGTTGAAGACCCCGATCCCCAGGCCGGCCCCGAGCAGGCCGCCCGCCAGCAGGACAGTTCCCATCTTGAGGTCGACGGTGCGCCGCCGGAAATGCGCCAGCACGCCGGAGATCGAGGAGGCGACGATCTGATTGGCACCGGTGGCGACCGCCACCGCAGGAGGGATCCCGATAAAGAACAGCAGCGGCGTCAGGATGAAACCGCCGCCCACGCCGAACATGCCCGAGAGAATGCCGACCAATCCACCAAGACCGAGCACCAGAAAGATGTTCACGGAAACTTCGGCGATGGGGAGATAGACCTGCATGATATGTGTTAGCTCTGTCCGTCGTGAAAATGCAACCGCCATGCTGCTTTGCAGCAAGAGAATTTAATCCGCGCCCGCTCCTGACCTATCTTTCCTTTACATAGGGTTCACCCCCCGCCCTTGGCGGGATCGCCTTGCCGACGAATCCGGCGAGAATGACGACCGTCAGGATATAGGGCAGGGCATCCATCACCTGTACCGGAATCACCAGACCGCCGAGATCTATATTCTGATAGCGCAGTGCGATGGCCTGAAGGAAGCCGAACAGCAGGCAGGCCCACATCGCATGCCACGGTCGCCATTTGGCAAAGATCAGCGCGGCGAGCGCGATGAACCCGCGCCCGGCGGTCATATCCTTGACAAAGCCGGCCTGCAGCCCGGTGGCAAGATAGGCCCCCGCGATCCCGCAGAGGACGCCGCAGATGGCAACGGCCGCATAGCGCAGCCCGACGACCGAGACCCCGGCCGTGTCCACGGCGGCGGGGTTTTCTCCGACCGCCCGCAGGCGCAGGCCGAACCGCGTGCGGTACAGCATCCACCAGGTCGCGGGGACGGCGAGGAAGGCAAGATAGACGAGAATCGAGTGCCCCGAGAGCAGTTCGGAATAGATCGGTCCCAAAATGGGCACCGCCGCGACATGATCGGCAAAGGGCAGGGTGATCGGTTCAAAACGTGCTCCGCCCACCAGGGACGGGGTCCTGCCGCCCTGGCCGAACCAGTCCTGCGCGATCAGCACCGTCAACCCTGCGGCAAGGAAATTGATCGCGACGCCCGAGATCAGCTGGTTGCCGCGAAAGGTGATCGACGCGAGCCCGTGCAGCGCCGCCAGCGCCAGAGAGGCCGCGATACCGGCCGCAAGACCCAGCCAGACCGAGCCCGACACCGCTGCAACCGCCGCCGAAAAGAACGCCGCCGCCAGCATCTTGCCCTCGAGACCGATGTCAAAGATGCCGGCACGTTCCGAGAACAGACCGGCAAGGCAGGCCAGCAACAGGGGCGTGCCCAGGCGGACGGTGCTGTCGAGAATCTGGATGATCGTCAGGAAATCCATCAGCCATTCCCCCCGCGCAAACGAAGAAACAGACGTTCAAGCGGCATGCGCACCATATTGTCCAGCGCCCCGGTGAACAGGATCACCAGCGCCTGAATGACAACGATCAGTTCGCGTGGGATGTCGGTCCACAGGGCCAGCTCCGCACCGCCCTGATAGAGAAACCCGAAGAGGATCGCCGCAAGGAACACGCCGAACGGGTGGCTGCGCCCCATCAGGGCGACGGCAATTCCGATGAACCCGGCACCCTCTGTGGCGTTCAGGACCAGCCGCTCGGCCTCGCCCATGACATTGTTGATGGCCATCAGACCCGCCAGCGCCCCCGAGATCAGCATGGCGATCATGGTGATGCGAAACGGTGAAATCCCGGCATAGCGCGCGCCGGTTTCGGAATGTCCGTAAGCGCGGATTTCATATCCCAGCCGTGTGCGCCAGATCAGCAGCCACACCACGACGCAGGCCGCCAGCGCCACAAAGAACGTGATATTTGCGGGTGCGCCGCGGAACAGGGCCGTGTCCGCCGTGGAGAACATTTCCTGAAAGGAGGGGAGGTGCACCGCTTCGGGAAAGCGGGCGCTGGCCGGGTCCATCGCGCCCTTGGGACGCAGGACCACCACCAGCATGTAATTGAGCACTGCGGCGGCGATAAAGTTGAACATGATCGTCGTGATCACGATATGGCTGCCCCGACGTGCCTGAAGATAGGCCGGGATCGCGGCCCAGGCCGCGCCAAAGAGCGCGGCGGCCAGCGACGCAAAGATCAGCGCCAGTGTCCAGTGGGGCCAGGGAACGTAAAGACATGCAATCGCCACGCCCAGCCCGCCCAGCATCGCCTGGCCTTCGCCGCCGATATTGAACAGCTTTGCGTGAAAGGCGACCGACACGGCCAGCCCCGTGAACATGAAATTGGTGGCGTAATAGAGCGTGTAGCCCCAGCCATAGGTTGACCCCAGCGCGCCCTTGACCATCAGGCTGACGGCGGCAACCGGGTCCTCTCCGATGCCGACGATCACCAGCGCCGACAGGATTGCCGCCAGCGCCAGCGAGATCAGCGGAATCAGGACCACATCGGCCCATCTTGGCATCACGTCCATGTCACGCCGCCTCCCCGGATACGCCGGCCATCAGCAGGCCAAGTTCCTTTTCATCGGTTTCACCGGGCAGACGTTCGCCCATGATCTGACCGTCAAACATCACCGCAATCCGGTCCGAGAGCGCGCAGATCTCTTCCAGTTCCACCGACACCAGCAGGATCGCCTTGCCCTGGTCGCGCAGCGCCACGATCTGTTTGTGGATGAATTCGATCGCGCCGATATCGACGCCCCGCGTCGGTTGGCCCACCAGCAGCAGATCGGGATTGCGCTCGATCTCGCGCGCCACGACGATCTTTTGCTGGTTGCCGCCGCTGAAATTCTTGGCGGCAAGCCACGGATCGGGCGGGCGCACGTCAAAGCGCTTCATCTTGGCCTCGGTGTCGCGGCGCAGGGTGGCGTTGTCCGTGAACACACCGTTGCAATAGATGTCGTCGCGGTGATAGCCAAAGGCAACGTTCTCCCAGGCGTGAAAATCCATGATCAGCCCTTCGCGTTGCCGGTCCTCGGGTACATGCGCGATGTGCCGCTGGCGGCGGGCCTGCCCGTCACATCCCCGTCCCGACAGGGACAGGGGCGCGCCATTGAGGCGGATGTTTCCGCGCGCCTCCCGCATTCCGCCCAGCACTTCCAGCAATTCGGACTGACCGTTGCCCGCGACCCCGGCAATGCCCAGGATTTCACCTGCGCGCACGGTCAGGTCGATCCCCTTGAGCCGTTCCACGCCCTTTTCATCGACAACGCCGAGCTTCTCGATTTCCAGGATCGGCGCGCCGGGCTCTGCCGGTGCCTTGTCGACGCGCAACAGGACCTTGCGCCCGACCATCAGCTCCGCGAGCTGTTCGGGGCTGGTTTCGGATGTGCTGACGGTCGCCGTCATTTCGCCGCGCCGCATCACGCTGACGGTGTCGGTGGCGTTCATGATCTCGCGCAGCTTGTGGGTGATCAGGATGATCGTCTTGCCCTCGTCACGCAGCCGATGAAGGATGCGGAACAGCTGATCGGCTTCGGCGGGCGTCAGAACGCCCGTCGGCTCATCCAGGATCAGGATTTCGGCCTGCCGATACAGCGCCTTGAGAATCTCGACACGCTGCTGCTTGCCCACGCCGATATCCTCGATACGCGCATCCGGATCCACGTTGAGCCCGTATTCCTGCTCGAGTTCGACCAGCACCTTGCGCGCCTTGGCCAGTGACGGGGTCAGCATGACGCCATCCTCGGCCCCCAGCACGATATTCTCCAGAACGGTGAAATTCTGCACCAGTTTGAAATGCTGGAATACCATGCCGATCCCTGCCGCGATGGCCGCCTGGCTGTCGGGGATCTGTGTCTGCTTGCCGGATATGAAGATCTCGCCTTTGTCGGCCTTGTAAAAGCCGTAGAGAATGCTCATCAGCGTGGATTTTCCCGCGCCGTTCTCGCCGATGATACCGTGGATCGTGCCCGGCATCACGCGAATGGAAATGTCCTTGTTGGCCTGTACCGGTCCGAACGCCTTGGAAATTCCGCGCAGTTCAATTGCCGGAGCAGGAGCGGCAGTGTCCTGCCGCCCCGGTTCACGATGCGCCGCCATGCTCAGAAGCTCAGGGCGGGGCAGCTGTCGTTTTCGTAATAACTGACGACGTCGATCTCGCCGTCGATGATTTTCTGCCGTGCGTCGTCGACGGCGGCCTTCATCTCGTCGGTGACCAGTTCGGCGTTGTTTTCATCCAGCGCGTATCCGACACCGTTTTCGGCCAGCCCCATGGTGAACACGCCGGTTTCGACGTTTTCACCGGCCTTCATCGCCTCATAGACGGCGACGTCAACCCGCTTGAGCATCGAGGTCAGCACCTTGCCCGGGTGCAGGTGGTTCTGGTTGCTGTCCACACCAATCGACAGCACGCCTTCGTCGGCAGCGGTTTGCAGCACGCCGACACCGGTGCCGCCCGCGGCGGCATAGATCACATCGGCGCCCTGGCTGATCTGCGCCTTGGTCAGTTCGCTGCCCTTGACGGGGTCATTCCACGCGGTCGGGGTGGTGCCGGTCATGTTCGCCACGATCTTGATGTCCGGATTCACCGCCTTGGCACCCTGCGCGTAGCCGCATCCGAAATGGCGGATCAGCGGCACATCCATCCCGCCGATATAACCGATGGTGCCGGTCTTGCTCGCCATCGCCGCCATCATGCCGACGAGGTAGGACCCTTCGTGTTCGGCAAAGCTGACCTGGCGCAGGTTCTCGACGTCAAGCCAGCTCACATCGACCACCACGAATTTCGTGTCGGGATAATCGGGTGCCACGGTGCTCAGCGGATCGGCCATGGCAAATCCCATCGTTATGACCGGGTTGGCACCGGCCTCGGCGAAGCGGCGCAGCGCCTGTTCGCGCTGGGCATCGGACTGAAGTTCGATTTCAAGAAAGGACTCTCCGGTTTCCTCGGCCCAGCGGGAGGCGCCGTTGAAGGCCGCTTCGTTGAACGATTTGTCGAACTTGCCGCCCAGGTCGAAGATCAGCGCCGGCTCGGCCAGCGCTGTGCCTGCGGTCAGGGCGAGCGTGGCAGCGGCCCCCATCAGGGATTTCATAAGGGTCATGTGGGATCTCCCGGTTTTTAAATTTTGGGGCCATCAGATCAAACCCTGCCGGCCCAGGTTCTTGTGTCGTAGAGTGTCTGTCACAATTTAGGCCGCAGGCGCGACACCGGGTCAACCGTTTTCCTGAGTCCGCCGGCGGATTGGGGGGTTAACCTCGGGACAGGTTGCACGTCATCATCAGCGCGTCACATGCCGCGGCGTCAGGACGCGGGTAGTAACCCGTGCGCCGCCCGCTCTGGACATAGCCGCAGCCGGCATAGAGCGCACGCGCGGGTCCATTGTCGGCTGCAACCTCAAGAACGGCATATGTGGCGCCAAGCTCCTGCGCCCGTTCATGCCAGCGCGACATGCAGGCCTTCGCGCGGCCTTGCCGCAGCGCGTGGGGATGGGTCGCAATGGTCAGCAACTCCGCCTCGTCCGCAATGACACGAAACAGCGCGAAACAGTCGCGGTCACCCTCCACATGGCAGAAGCGCTGCTCAAGCAGGGCGGCAAATTCCTCGGCGCTCCACGGGCGGGCCTGGGTGAACGCGGCCGCATGTGTTGCGGCCATGTCGCCGGGAGAGATCAATCCAGCAACACCGGCGGCACGTCGCTGGACGGAGCCGCGTCCGCCGCGCGGGCATAAAGCGGGGCAGGGGGCGCGATCGTGGTTTGCCAATTGGCCGCGGTGATCCACGCGATGGCTTCGGCGAGCCTTTCGGGGCTGCTTTGGGGATCGAGCGGTCTGCCTGTGATCGCTTCCGCCTCGGCGCGTGGCATCAGGCGCGGCACTGCGCAGGAATCGGTGGCATTGCAGAGATAGACCTGATCGCGCGGCGCGGGGATTGCCACGACGCTGTTCGGTGCCAGCCATCCGCGCGCCTGACAGCCGTTTACGCCGACCGCCGGAATGCCAAGTCCGAGCGCGAGTCCGCGCGCGGCAGAGACCGCGATACGAATGCCGGTGAAATTGCCGGGACCGACGCCGACGCCGATGGCGGTCAGATCTGCCCAGTCGACACCGCCATCCGCCAGGACCTCGTGCAGCAGCGGCATCAGCCGTTCCGCCTGTCCGCGCTGCATCGTCTCCAGCCGGGCCACGGTGATCCGCCCGCCCGACAGCAATGCGGCCGCGCAATGCGCGGCCGACGTATCGAATGCCAGAAATGTCCCGTCAGACGGCAACCGGACGGACCTCGGTCACTTCGGGAATGTAGTGGCGCAACAGGTTCTCGATGCCCATCTTCAGGGTCAGTGTCGAGGACGGACACCCGGCACAGGCCCCTTGCATGTGCAGGTAGACAACGCCGCGATCGAAGCCGTGAAAGGTGATGTCGCCGCCATCCTGTGCAACCGCCGGACGCACCCGGCTGTCCAGCAAATCCTTGATCTGGTTGACGATCTCGGCGTCTTCTCCACTGTGTTCGGCATGGCCCGATGCCGCCTGGCCACCATCGTCGATCACCGGCTGGCCGGACTGGAAATGTTCCATCACCGCGCCAAGGATCGCCGGCTTGACATGATCCCATTCGACGCCGTCCTCCTTGGTGACGGTCACGAAGTCATTGCCAAAGAAGACACCGGTTACACCCTGCACCGCGAAAATGCGCTGTGCGAGCGGGGATTTCCCGGCACTTTCAGCAGACGGAAAATCAGCCGTGCCAGCGTCCAGGACGGTCTGACCCGGCAGGAATTTCAACGTGGCGGGATTCGGGGTGGATTCGGTCTGGATGAACATGGCGTGGCTCCGGTTGCGTGCTCTGGATATGCGCCCCGGGCGGCGGCAAGTCAAGGTTTGGAACGATTCTAAATCGATTGTTTGCACCGCCGGATGCGGCGCGCCTCAGGTGATCGCCTCGAGCTTTTCCTTGGTCAGATCGCCGGGCACGATGGTGATGGGGATGGGCAGCGACCCCGAGGAGCGGGTCATCTGGGACACCAGCGGGCCGGGCCCCTTCTTGTCGGTGCCCGCCCCCAGAACCAGCACGCCGATCTCGGGGTCTTCCTTGACCTGCGCCATGATTTCGGCCACCGCCTCGCCTTCGCGGATCACCAGCTCGGGGTCGATGCCCTGCCGGTCGCGCATCCATTTGGCGAACACCTCGAAATGGGCATGAATACGCTCGCGCGCCTCTTCGCGCATCACTTCTCCGACGCCGATCCAGTGGTTGAACTCGTCAGGCGGGATCACCGACAGGATCGCCACACCGCCGCCGGTATGCGACGCGCGCATCGCTGCGAAACGCATCGCGTTCAGACATTCGCGGCTGTCATCCAGAACCACCAGAAACTTGCGCATCGCATCATTCTCCCTTGGTCGCGATCATGCCGCGCACACGGCAGGCTGGCAACCTCGCAGTAACATCAAATATCATGGACCAGCAGTGGCAGGTGACGGTCGGGAATCGATCCCGAGGGTGCCGTGCCGCAGAGCGTCGCCCCCATCCGTTCATAAAACCCCCTGGCGGCCGGGTCCGCTTCTATGTGCAACTTTTGCGCGCCGTGTTCTCTCGCGGTTGCGATCGCCCAGCGGTAGAGGCTGCGCCCGTGTCCGGCACCCATCGCCTCGGGCGCGACGAAGAGCCGTTCCAGCATCGCGCAATCACCTCTTGTCGACACCTGAGCCATCGCGCACGGCGCCTGCGGCGGGCCGATAACAGCCAGCGCATCGCACAGATCGGTTGCCCGCACGGTCAGCGCGTCGCGGCATGCGGCCATGAAATCGGCGTCATAGCCCCAGTGGGCCTTGGACCGCATGCACAGCTCGGTCAGCGCGGCGAGTTCCGCGCCGTTTACGCCAGACAGAACGCGCAGCCTGTCAGCCATGCCCGGACGCAGCCCAGTCCCAGTACATCTCGCGCAGGCGTTTGGATACGGGGCCGGTCTGATACTGAATGTCGTCAAGCGCGGTGACCGGCGTGATCTTGGACATGTTGCCGGTCATGAAGACCTCGTCCGCCTGATTGAAGTCGTCAAAGGTGAGGACGGTCTCGTGGATCGGCACCCCGTCGGCCCTGAGGTGACTGATGTGGCGGGCGCGGGTGATCCCGGCAAGGAACGTGCCGTTGGGAACCGGCGTAAAGACCTCGCCGTCGCGGACCATGAAGATGTTGGCGGTTGCGGTTTCCGCCACGTTGCCCATCGCGTCGGCAACCAGCGCATTCGAAAACCCCTTGCTGCGCGCTTCGACGAGCATCCGGGCATTGTTGGGATAGAGGCATCCTGCCTTGGCGTTGACCACCGCGTCATCGAGCACCGGGCGGCGAAACCGGGTGCGGGTCAGGGTCGCGGTTGCGCTCGGCGGGGCGAGGGGGATTTCTTCGAGACAGATGGCAAAACCGGTCTTGTCCGCCTGCGGCACGATCGCGGTCACATCGCCGTCGATCCCCCAATACATCGGACGGATATAGACGGCCGCGTTGGCGGAATAGGCGGCAAGACCTTCGCGGGTGATCCCGACCATCTCTTCGGTGCTGACCGTCGGGGTCAGCATCAGGGCGCGCGCCGACCGGTTCACACGGTCGCAATGCGCATGCAGGTCCGGTGTCAGCCCATTCACCATGCGGGCACCATCAAACACGCTGCTGCCCAGCCACGAGCCATGATCGGCGGCGCGCATGATCGGCACGTCGCCGTCATGCCATGTTCCGTTGAAATAGGTGCGGATGTTGCTGCCGGTTGCCATATCGTTCTGTCCCCTGTGTGGCGGCGACCGTAGGCGCGCCCTGAACGGGCGTCCAGACCCATTCTCGGACGCGTGGCCGGGCCATGCGCTCGCTGCATGGCGGCAAGACCGTTCCGGGCATGGTCATTGCGACCGCCGCCTCTTAGGTGCGGTTGATCTGATGACTCGGCAGCGGGCACAGGCCTCGGCTGCCGCAAACATGAAGGACCATCAACATGGCATATGTACAGGCTTCCACCACCGGCGGCTTTGGCTTGAAGGGCCGTATTCGCGGCCTGGTTTCCGCGATCAGGACCGCCCGTGCCCGGCGCGCGGCGTTTGACCGCGCCTATTCCGAACTGCGCCGGCTGGATGACCGGGAACTGAGAGATCTCGGCCTGAGCCGCTCGGATTTCGTGCACCTGGCAGAAGCGGAAGCGAACAAGATCGTTCCGCTCTGAACGATGGTTCACCCGGGGTGCAGGCGGCATCGGGGCGACTCAATCCACACATGACTGCGTGCAAGATTGCGTCACTTCGCGTCTTGATCGATCTGCGCTCCTCGCCTATACGCCCCCGGTGGACAGTTCGGTCCGCACGACTCAGACATCAACGCCGCGTTTGACCGCTCCCGTCGCTGGGGGTCATTTCCGGCAAAAGGAGAAGCGACATGAAATTGCATGAACTGCGCGACAACGAAGGCGCAACCAAGAAGCGCAAACGCATCGGCCGTGGTCCGGGTTCGGGCACCGGCAAGACCGGTGGCCGTGGTATCAAGGGTCAGAAATCCCGTTCGGGTGTTGCGATCAACGGGTACGAAGGCGGCCAGATGCCGCTCTATCAGCGCCTGCCCAAGCGTGGCTTCAACAAGCCGAACCGCAAATCCTTTGCCGTCGTGAACCTGGGCCTGATCCAGAAATTCATCGACGCCAAGAAGCTGGATGCGGGCAGCGCCATCACCGAGGACGCGCTGGTTGCCAGCGGTCTGGTGCGCCGCAAGCTGGATGGCATCCGGGTTCTGGCCAAGGGCGATATCACCGCAAAGGTGACGCTGGAAGTCACCGGTGCCAGCAAGTCGGCCGTCGAAGCGGTCGAGAAAGCGGGCGGCTCTCTGACGGTCACGAAAGCGACTGCAGCAGAATAACGGGTTGTGAGCGGCGCTTATGCCGCTTACATATCCCTCAGTTTTCCATGACGCCGCCCGAGCCGGAGAACGGCCCAGGGCGGCGTTGTCATAAAAGAGACCCCATTCATGGTATCAGCAGCAGAGCAAATGGCGGCAAACACGAGTTGGTCCGCGCTCGGCAAGGCAACGGATCTTCGCAACCGCATCCTGTTCACCCTCGGTCTATTGATCGTCTATCGTCTTGGCACCTTCATCCCGGTGCCGGGGATCGACGGTATCGCGCTGCGCGAGTTCATGGAACAGGCCGGGCAGGGCATTGGCGGCATGGTGTCGATGTTCACCGGCGGTGCGCTGGGCCGAATGGGTATCTTTGCTCTGGGTATCATGCCCTATATCAGCGCCTCGATCATCGTTCAGCTGATGACAGCGATGGTGCCGCAGCTCGAGCAGCTCAAGAAAGAGGGCGAGCAGGGGCGCAAGAAGATCAACCAGTATACCCGCTACGGTACGGTGCTGTTGGCCACGGTGCAGGCCTATGGTCTGGCCGTGTCGCTCGAGACCGGCGACCTCGCGCATGATCCGGGGATGTTCTTCCGCCTGTCCACCATGATTACCCTGGTCGGGGGCACGATGTTCCTGATGTGGCTGGGCGAGCAGATCACCGCGCGGGGGATCGGCAATGGCATCAGCCTCATCATCTTTGTCGGCATCGTTGCCGAGATCCCCGCCGCAATCGCGCAGTTTCTCGCGAGCGGGCGGTCCGGCGCGGTCAGCCCGGCGGTGATCGTCGGCGTGATCGTGATGGTGATGGCCGTCATCACATTCGTGGTTTTCATGGAGCGTGCGCTGCGCAAGATCCATATCCAGTACCCGCGCCGCCAGGTCGGCATGAAGGTCTATGACGGCGGTTCGTCGCACCTGCCGGTCAAGGTCAACCCGGCCGGTGTGATCCCCGCGATCTTTGCCAGTTCGCTGCTGCTGCTGCCGGTGACGATCTCGACCTTCTCGCAGGGCTCCGCCAGCGGGCCGGTGATGTCCTGGCTGCTCGCGAATTTCGGTCCGGGCCAGCCGCTCTATCTGCTGTTCTTCGTTTCGATGATCGTGTTCTTTGCCTATTTCTATACGTTCAACGTTTCGTTCAAACCGGATGACGTGGCCGACAATCTCAAGAACCAGAACGGCTTTGTACCGGGTATCCGCCCCGGCAAGAAAACGGCGGAATATCTCGAGTATGTCGTGAACCGGATTCTGGTCCTGGGGTCCGCCTATCTCGCGGCGGTGTGTCTGCTTCCGGAAATCCTGAGGGCGCAGTTCGCCATTCCGTTCTACTTTGGTGGGACTTCTCTGCTGATCGTTGTCAGCGTAACCATGGACACGATCCAGCAGGCCCAGAGCCATCTTCTGGCGCATCAGTATGAAGGCCTGATCGAGAAGTCGCAGCTGCGCGGACGCAGCGGTGGCAAGAAACGGGGCAAGCGGGGACCTGCGCGTCGATGAATATCATATTGTTGGGACCGCCGGGCGCGGGCAAGGGTACACAGGCCCGTCACCTGGTCGAAGCCCGCGGCATGGTGCAGCTCAGCACCGGCGACATGCTGCGTGAAGCCAAGGACAGCGGCACCGAAATGGGCAACCGGGTTGCCGAGGTGATGGCCCGCGGCGAGTTGGTCACCGACGAGATCGTGATCGGCCTGATCCGCGAAAAGCTCGAAACCAGCGAGGGGAGCGGTTTCATCTTTGACGGCTTCCCGCGCACGCTGGCGCAGGCCGACGCGCTCGGGACGTTGCTGTCGGAAACCGGGCAGGGGCTGAACGCCGTGATCGAGATGGAGGTCGACGACGAGGCGCTTGTGGCCCGTATCACCGCGCGCTCGACCTGTGGCGCCTGTGGCGAGGTCTACAACGACATCACCAAACCGATTCCGGCGGACGGCAAATGCAGCCATTGCGGTGCATCCGATTTCAGACGCCGCGCCGACGACAACGAAGAGTCGCTGCGCACGCGCCTGATGGAATACTACAAGAAGACCTCGCCGCTGATTGGCTATTATTATGCCAAGGACAAGCTGACGAAGGTGAACGGCCTTGGCGAGATTGCCGAGGTGCAAACCTCCATCGCATCGGTTCTGGATGCCTGACACCCGGTCGGGAGTGCAACATCCGGCGGCGTGCTGACGGATTGTTGTCGCGGGGGTTGACGCTCGTTCGGAAACGCCCTAACCACCCCCATCCCGCAAGGGAATCATTCGCGCGTGCAGGATTCGCACCTGCCGCATGACCACCTCGAAAATGTCGGACCCACTGGCGACACTGCCACGGTCAGACGTTGTGAAAAAAGGGTCTGGCGTTACGGACCCGCAACGAAAAGGAAAGTGACACGTGGCACGTATTGCCGGCGTAAATATCCCGACTGCCAAGCGGGTTCCGATCGCCCTCACCTACATCACCGGAATTGGCAACACCACCGCCAAGTCGATCTGCGAAGGCGTCGGCATCGATCAGGCGCGTCGCGTCAACGAACTGACCGATAGCGAGATCCTGCAGATCCGCGAATATATCGATGCCAACCTGACCGTCGAAGGCGACCTGCGCCGTGAGACGCAGATGAACATCAAGCGCCTGATGGACCTCGGCTGCTATCGCGGTCTGCGTCATCGTCGCAACCTGCCGGTGCGCGGTCAGCGGACCCACACCAACGCTCGCACGCGCAAAGGCCCCGCAAAGGCCATCGCAGGCAAGAAGAAGTAAGGGGGCTCTGAGTCAATGGCACGTGACAAGACACGCATGAAGCGCAAAGAGCGCAAGAACATCGCCGCCGGTGTGGCGCATGTGAACAGCAGCTTCAACAACACCAAGATCCTGATCTCCGACGTTCAGGGCAATGCCATCAGCTGGTCGTCGGCCGGCACGATGGGCTTCAAGGGCTCGCGCAAGTCGACCCCCTATGCCGCTCAGATGGCTGCCGAAGATGCCGGCCGCAAGGCGCAGGACCACGGCGTCAAGACGCTGGAAGTCGAAGTGCAGGGCCCTGGTTCCGGCCGCGAGAGCGCCCTGCGCGCGCTGGCCGCTGTTGGTTTCAACATCACTTCGATCCGCGACGTGACCCCGATGGCGCACAACGGCTGCCGTCCGCCAAAGCGTCGCCGCGTCTGATTACCCACGATCTGGCTGGGGCGGTGCGTCATGGCACGGCCCCAGTTCGTCATTTTTAAACCTCGGGCGCCCGTATCTAGTTGGACATGGGATACAGGCAGGAATGGAGGGACACATGATCCACAAGAATTGGGCAGAGTTGATCAAACCGACCCAGCTGGAGGTGAAGCCGGGTAACGATCCTGCGCGTCAGGCGACCGTCGTCGCCGAGCCGCTGGAACGCGGTTTCGGCCTGACCCTGGGCAATGCCCTTCGCCGTATCCTGATGAGCAGCCTGCAGGGCGCAGCGATCACCAGCGTTCAGATCGACAACGTTCTGCACGAATTCTCGAGCGTTGCCGGTGTCCGCGAGGACGTGACCGACATCATCCTGAACCTCAAGGGCGTCAGCCTGCGCATGGAAGTCGAAGGCCCCAAGCGCCTGTCGATCCAGGCCAAGGGCCCCGCGGTCGTCACCGCTGGCGACATCTCGGAGTCCGCCGGCATCGAAGTGTTGAATCGCGATCACGTGATCTGCCACCTCGATGACGGCGCCGATCTGTTCATGGAACTGACCGTCAATACCGGCAAGGGGTATGTCTCGGCGGAGAAGAACAAGCCCGAGGACGCGCCCATCGGTCTGATCCCGATCGATGCGATCTATTCGCCCGTCAAGAAGGTCAGCTATGACGTGCAGCCGACCCGCGAAGGTCAGGTCCTGGACTATGACAAGCTGACCATGAAGATCGAAACCGACGGGTCGCTGACCCCCGATGATGCCGTGGCCTTCGCCGCGCGTATCCTTCAGGACCAGCTGTCGATCTTCGTCAACTTTGACGAGCCCGAGTCCGCCGGCCGCCAGGAC
>JAUIIJ010000008.1 GCA_030431825.1 Alphaproteobacteria bacterium | reverse complement strand
GCAAGCAGAGCAGCGCGAAATGCGGATTCTGCGGCTCGGGGCCGGGGCGCATGTCGCGGTCACACGGCGAATCGACCGCAGGCGCATGCCGATTTGTACAGGGTCGGGGGCTTGGCTTCACCGGGCGGGCACGCTAGCGTTCGGTCCAAGCGGTCCGGCGACTGGACCGCAATATGGGAGAGTACTTCATGAACAAGATGTTGACCGGGGCGGTCGCCGCGGCAGTTGCCGCATCCTTCGTTGCCGAGGCATCGGCGACCGAGTGGAACGTATCTGTCTGGGGCAAGCGCCGCGCCTTTACCGAACATGTCGAAAAGCTCGCCGAGCTTGTCAGCGAAAAGACCAACGGCGAATTTACCATGAATGTCAGCTATGGCGGACTGTCCAAGAATCGCGAGAACCTGGATGGCATTTCCATCGGCGCATTTGAAATGGCACAGTTTTGCGCCGGGTACCATCCGGACAAGAACCGCCTGATTACGGTTCTGGAGCTGCCCTTCCTCGGCGTGTCCAATCTCGACGAGGAGGTCGCGGTCAGCCACGCGGTCTATGCCCATCCGGCGGTTCAGGAAGAAATGGCCCAGTGGAATGCCAAGCTGCTGATGACCAGCCCGATGCCACAGTACAATATCGTCGGCACCGGCGAGCCGCGCGACGAACTCAGCGAGTTCGAGGGCATGCGCGTGCGCGCCACCGGCGGCCTGGGCAAGGCATTCGAGGCGGTTGGAGCGGTGCCGACCTCGGTGACCGCGACCGAAGCCTACCAGGCGATGGAATCCGGTGTCGTCGATACCGTGGCCTTTGCCCAGCACGCCCACCTGTCTTTCGGCACCATCAACCAGGCCGACTGGTGGACCGCGAACCTCAATCCGGGCACGGTGAACTGCCCGGTGGTGGTGAATATCGACGCCTATGAGGCACTGAGCGATGACGAGCGCGAGGCGCTCGACAGCTCGGTCGATGAAGCGATCGCGCATTATCTTGCGAATTACGGCGAACTGCTCAAGAAATGGGACGCCGTGCTCGAAGAAAAGGGCGTCACCAAGGTCGAGATCAGTGACGCCGAGCTTGACGCTTTCCGCAAAACGGCCGCCGATCCGATCCGCACGGCCTGGATCGAGGAAATCGAGGCACAGGGCCTGCCCGGTCAGGAACTCTATGATCTGGTGGTATCGACCCTCGCGGACGCCAAGGGATCGAACTGAGTCGGGAACGAACCGGATTGCGGGGCCGTGCCGTGTGCGCGGCCCCGTCTTTGAATGAGGGGATGAGCATATGGCGGGTTCTGCCGCGGTTCTGGAAGATTCCAGCCTGCTGAGTCGTTTGGACCGGGCCTTGCTGCCGGTCGAACGCTTTTGCGCGCTGCTGAGCGGGTTGGCGATTTTCTCGCTGATGTTTCTCGCGGCGTATTCGGTGATCGGGCGCAAGTTCTTTGGCATGCCGCTGCTCGGCTATGTCGATTATATCGAAGCCGCCATGCCGATCATCGCGATCATGGGAATTTCCTATGTGCAGCGGGACGGCACCCATATTCGCATGGACATGCTGGTCGGTGCGCTCAGCGGACGGGTGTTGTGGCTTTTCGAACTGGTGTCGGTCATTCTCATCCTGATCCTCGTAACCGCCCTGGCCTGGGGCGCGTGGGAGCATTTCGACCGCTCTTTCGATTGCGCGCGTCCGCTGTGCAGCCGCGACAGCTCGATCGACATCGGGCTGCCCACATGGCCGTCCAAGCTGGTGGTGCCGGTGGCGTTTGCGGTTCTCGTGCTCCGCCTGATCCTGCAGGCGGTGGGGTATGGCCGCGCGCTCGTTCTGGGGCTTGAGAACCCGGTGGCCGTGCCATTGAACCTGAGCGTGGCCGAACAGGCCCAGGCCGAGGCCAGCCAGCTTGCGGGGCATGACTGATGGAACCCATTGAAATCGGATTGTGGGTCAGTGCGGGCCTGTTGATTCTGGTGCTCGCGGGCATGCGCGTGGCGTTTGCGGCGGCGCTTGCGGGGCTGGTCGGGCTTGTCCTGATCTTCTGGGCCAAGCGGGATTTCGGTGGCGAGCATCTGGGCTGGGCGCTGACCGTCGCGATCAAGACGGCGGGGCAGGTGCCGCATTCCAAGGTGTCGGCGCAGGTTCTGAGCCTGATCCCGGTCTTTATCATGATCGGCTACATGGCCTATTACGCCAACCTGACCACGGCCTTGTTCGAGGCTGCGAAGCGGTGGATCGCCTGGGTGCCGGGCGGGCTGGCCGTTTCGACGGTCTTTGCCACGGCGGGATTTGCGGCGGTGTCCGGTGCTTCGGTGGCGACGGCGGCGGTATTCGCCCGCATCGCGATCCCCGAGATGCTCAAGATCGGCTACAACAAGCAATTCGCCGCTGGCGTGGTTGCGGCGGGCGGGACGCTTGCGTCTCTCATTCCTCCGTCGGCCATCCTCGTGATCTATGCCATCATCGTTGAACAGGACGTGGGCAAGCTGCTGCTGGCCGGGTTCATTCCGGGGGCGTTTTCGGCCGTGGTCTATGCGGTGCTGATCATCGGTATCGCGATGATCTTCAAGACCGTGGGCCCACCGGTCCGGGGCTTTACCTGGGGCGAGCGGTTCCGGGCGCTGCCGCCGGCGCTGCCCATCGTGGCGGTGGTGGTGATCATCATCTTCTTTGTCTACAACCCGTTCGGCGATGCGTGGGGCACGCCGACCGAGGGCGGTGCGATCGGTGCCTTCATCGTGTTCCTGATGGCGGTGTTTCGCGGCATGCGATGGTCGGAATTGAAATCGGCATTGCTCGACACCGCCAAGCTGACGATCATGATCTTCACGATCATCTGGGGTGTGCTGATCTATGTGCGCTTTCTCGGTTTTGCCGAGTTGCCTGCGGCCTTTGCCGACTGGATCACGTCGCTCGACATGTCGCCGATGCTGATCCTGATCTGTATCCTGCTGGCCTATGCGGTGCTGGGCATGTTCATGGATGCGATTGGCATGCTGCTCCTGACGCTGCCGGTGGTCTATCCGGCGGTGATGGCGCTGAACGGGGGCGAAACCGTGACCGCAGCCGAGAGCGCATTCGGCATGTCCGGAACCATGTGCGCGATCTGGTTCGGGATCCTCGTGGTCAAGATGGCCGAGTTCTGCCTGATCACCCCGCCCATTGGCCTCAACTGTTTCGTCGTGGCCGGGGTGCGCGAGGATCTGACCGTTCAGGACGTGTTCAAGGGCGTGATGCCGTTCTTTGTCGCCGATGCGATCACCATCGCGCTGCTGGTGGCGTTCCCGTCGATCGTTCTCTACCTGCCAAGCCTCGCCGGTTAATGCGTTTCGCGATTGACTTGTAACATCTGCTATCACCTGACGCGTTGAAATCTCTGATTTCAGGCAGCATCAGGCGAGCCAGGTCTATCGCGAAACGCCATAGGCCACTCAGGAGGGCGTGCCGGACAGGAAGCGTTGCAACTGGTCCGTATCGATCGGCTTGTGAAGCAGCGGCAATCGCCTCTCGCGGCAGCGCATCTCGAGTTCGACGCTGCGGTTGGCGGAGATGATGCAGGCGGGGATGGGGCCGAAAACATCCGTGATCTCGGAGATCGCATCAAGACCGGAGTGGTTGTCGTCAAGCTGGTAGTCGGCGACGATCACGTCAGGTGCCATGTCGATATCGTTCAGAAGGGCCTGCGCCTCTGCCGTGTTCGGGCAGGGCAGCACGTCGAGCCCCCAGTTTTCCATCGTCAGCGTCAGCGCGTTGCGCAGTTCCTCGTCGTTTTCGATCAAGAGCACGATGCGGTGTTGCAGGTTGTCGTGCCAGGGCTCGGGCGTGTTGGTATCCGGCGCAAGTTGCGGCCGGTCCTGTGGCGCAAGCGGCAATTCGACCGAAAACACGGTTCCGCGCCCAACCTGCGAGCGCAGGTGCAGCGGGTGACTCAGCAGCGCACAGGCGCGATCGACAATCGCAAGGCCCAGCCCCATGCCATCGGCGGCACTCGCCGTCGCGTTCAGCCGCTGGAATTCACCGAATACGAGGTCCTGTTCTTCCTCCGCGATGCCGGGGCCGGTGTCCCAGACCTCGACGCGCACGGATTTCCCCATCCGCCGCGCCCCCACCAGCACGCGGCCCCGGTCCGTATAGCGAATGGCATTGCTGACGAGGTTCTGCAGGATACGGCGCAGATAGGTTGCATCGCTCTGAACCTCTGCGCCGGTGCGCAGGATGCGCAGGTCCAGGTCCTTGGCCGCCGCGGTCGGGCCCAGTTCGTCGCGCAGTTGCGACAGGAGCCGGTCCAGCGACACCGTCGACAGGTGCAGGTTCGCCTGACCCGAGTCGAGCTTGGAGATGTCGAGCAGGGCGGAAAGGATGTTCTCCACGCTCTGCAATGCGCTCGCGGCCTTGGCGGCGCTTTGGCGCGATTGCGGATCCAGCGCATCTCCGTCCAGCGATGCGACATAGAGCTTGGCCGCAGAGAGCGGTTGCAGCAGATCATGGCTGGCGGCAGCGACAAAGCGGGATTTGGAAGCGTTGGCCCGTTCGGCATCTGACAACGCATCCTCAAGATCGAGCGTGCGCTCCATTACCCGCAACTCCAGCATCTCGTTCGCTTCGGAAATGGCACGGATGGCGGTGCGCTCGGGTGTCATATCGGTAAAGCTGATGACAAAGCCGCGGTCGGGCATCTCCTGCATGTGCACTGCGAGCGTCCGGCTGGACCGGTGTTCGATTTCAAACGACAACGACTCTCTGCTGCGGCTGCCCCGCACCCAGTCTTCGATCTCGCCATAGGCCAAATCGTCGGTCAGGGAAATTTCGGCGCGAAACTGGTCATAGATGGCCTGAAAGCTGCTGCCGATGGTAAAGCGCCCGATGGGGATGGACAGCAATTCGCCGACCCTGCGATTCCAGCCCACCAGTCGGCCGAGCTGATCGAATATGCATACTCCCTGACGCAGATGTTCGAGCGTCGCGCGGATCAGCAGGGCCTGATCGTCGAGGATCCGGTCGCGTTCCTGACGCTCAAGCCGCATGATGTCGGTCACATCGGTCTGCAGGATCACGGTGCCGCCATCGCGTGTGCGGTGTTCGCTCACCTGCACCCAGCGATCCTGCGACATGCGGACATTGAAGATGACGCTGGCATCCTTGTGTCTCACCAGGCGTTGCGCGGCCCAGGCGTCCGGGGTTTCGCGCTCGGGCAGGGAGAGATAGCGGCTGTTGCTGACGATACGCACGTATTCGGTAAAGCCCAGTCCCGGTCGCAGCAGGTTTCGAATATCGGGCATGTGCATGCCGAACCGGCTGTTGCACATGACCAGTTCGTCCTCGGCGTTGAACATGGCGAACCCTTCCTGCACCGTCTCGATCGCATTGGCTAGGTTCGAGCGTGCGGCCTCGGTCTCGCTGTTGGCGACGGCAAGGCGGGCGTTGGATTCATTCAAGAGGTCAAGCGCGCGTTCAAGATCGCGCGTGCGTGCGCGCACCTCCTCTTCGAGCAGGGCAGCCCGCTGGAACTGCGCATAGGCGGCACCTGCGGCATCGACGCTTTGTTCGACGCGCTGCATCAGCGCGCTGGCGATGATCTTCAGCTTTTCGTTTTGTCGCTCGACGGAGTCTTCGGGATTGATCAGCGAGTCAGCCATCGGCCTCGGTCTCGTCGGGGGGATAGATGGCGACGCCGGTCAGGGTCTGGTTCACATGCATCGAATTGAACTGTTCGCCATAGGTGGAAAACCCGACCACCCGATTGCGCGACAGGATGTCCGACAGAGCGCCGGTCATCTGTTTTTCCTGCGCTTCGAGCCGGCGCAACATGCAGTCGCAGGCGAGGATCGCATCCGGTTCGCGTTGCGACGAAAGCTGGCCGATCTCGCGCTCCAGGTGGGTGGCCATGTTCTCGGGTTCGGCCAGCGTCAGGACCAGCCCGGTGTCGATTGCGGAAAAGAAATTCAGGTTGCCGTCGGCGTTCAGTTGCTGGATGGCGCGGACATGATGCTGACCGTCGATGCGAACGACGACCGGATGGGCCGCGAAGGTAAAGGTGGTGAGCTGCTCCGGGTCCTTGCCGAGCAGGCGGGCGTATTCCCGGGCGGCGGGTTCGGCGTTGATTTCATAAACGATGCGCCGGTCGGGATCGGCGTTGGTTACCACCATCCGCTGTTCCGTGGGAACGAGGTGGTCGGTCTTGAATACCTTGATCGGACAGCGCGTGCGCACCTGCAGAAGCGCCGCGGCATTGGTGTGGGCAATGCCGTCATCGAGCACGAAGGTCGATCCGAAATCCATGCCGTCGCCCGCCGAGCCGCCGAACAACGGGACCGGCCCGAGGCCGATCGACAGTTCCGAGGCAAAGGTATCTTCCCGCGTCGACATCCCGTCGATCATCAGGAAGGTGAATTCATAGCTCCAGTCTGGTTCGTCGCGGATCATCTCGTTGCGGTTGCGGATCATCCGGTCGATCAGCGATTGCGCGTCATAGGTCTCGAGATTTTCGACCAGCAACGTGCGGATGATGAAGTGGCTGCGTGGCAGCCCGATCGCCAGGATTTCGCCCTCGGAATAGCCCTGGCTGGATATTTCGCCCGCCGTGGTGCAGCCGACGACGGGGGCCGGGGCAAAGACGGCCTTGGCGCGCCTGATTGTTTCGGCAACGTCTGCCTGCGGGGTGACGAACAGCACCACAGCGGCGAGATCAGACGGGTCCAGCGCCCGCGCCAGATCGCCGACCGCATCCGCTGCATCGTGGTGGGCAAAGGCCGAGCGTACGATGCCCGACATGCGCGACAACGCGCCGGACAGACCGTTGGACCGCTGCATGGCCGCTCCTCCCTGTTTGGCCAGCCGATGCTATCCAGTTCAGATGCGGTCTGACAAGACGCTGCCGAAACTTGTTTCCTTGGCGATCAGCACCGCTTGCGTGCGGCTCTGCACGCCCAGCTTGCGCATGATCGCGGTCACATGCGCCTTTACCGTGGTTTCGGCGATCGAGAGGTCAAAGGCGATCTGCTTGTTCAACTTGCCTTCGCAGATCAGTTGTAGGATGCGCGCCTGCTGGTTGGTCAGGCTGGCGAGCCGCTTGACCGCATCGTTTTGCGGCACCGCCTCGTCATTCTCCAGCAGGTCATAACCCGGCGGCACGAACACCTCGCCCCGCGCCAGATCTTCGAAAGCGGCCCTGAACACCGCGCGCTGGCTGTGCTTTGGAACGAAACCCGCCGCGCCTGCATGGATCACCGAGCTGATCACGCGGTTGTCCGCCATTGACGAGACCACGACGATCGGTGCGCTGGTCACCTTGAGCATGCGGATCACGCCCTCGAGTCCGTTGACGTCGGGCAGATTCAGGTCGAGAACGATCACGTCGGGCGCATCATGGCCCTGCAGCCACTCGATTGCCTCTTGCAAGGTGGCCGCGCTGTCGATGCGTCCGATCCCGGCCACCGTCTGCAATGTCATCGAGAGCGCATCGCAAAACAGCGGGTGATCGTCCACGACAAGAGCGGACTGAAACGTGGTGGGCGGAGAGGGCTTGTTCATCATGTTCACGGGAAACCTATCGCCTTGCGTCTTCAAAGGCTAGCAAAGAGCCGAAATGCGCGCACCTGTCGAAAAGTCGTAGAAAACAGAAAACGCGCGCCGGTGAGGCGCGCGCTGTCGTGTCATTTGGCGTGATCTCAGTTGGAGGCAAGCTGCTTGGGCAGCTTGAACGTCCAGAGCATGCCACCCTGGTTGAGATAGTTCACCTTCTTGGCAACCTCGCCACCCCAAAGAGGCACGGCGCCACCCCAGCCCGAAATGAGCGATACATACTGCTCGCCATCCAGTTCGTAGGTGACCGGCTGCCCGACGATGCCCGACCCGGTCTGGAACGACCACAGGACCTCTCCGGTCTCGTCGTCAAAGGCAATGATCTCGCCCTCGGGATTGCCCGTGAACACCAGGCCGCCAGCGGTGGCCATCACACCCGCCCAGAGCGGAGCGTTGTTCTTGTATTCCCACTTGATCTCGCCCGTGTCGGGGTCGATCGCCTTGAGGCTGCCGATATGGTCTTCGTAGTTCGGCTTGATGGTGAACCCGGCTCCAAGATAGGCGGCGCCCTTCTTGTAGCTGATCGGCTCGTTCCAGATATCCATGCCCCATTCGTTGGAGGGAACGTAGAAGTTACCTGTCTTCTGGCTGAACGCCATCGGCATCCAGTTCTTGCCGCCGAGGAATCCCGGTGAGGCAAAGACCACATCGCCCTTCTTGCCGTCCGCCGCGTCCGCCGGGTTGCCCGGACGGTTGTCCTCGTTGTAGATCGGTCGGCCGGAGTCGTCGATGCCCGAGGCCCACGTGATGTCCTTGACGAAGGGTGTTGCGCTGACGAATGCGCCGTCTTCGCGATTCAGCACGTAGAAAAAGCCGTTCCTGTCGGCCGTCGCATAGCGCTTGTTGCCGTCACGGTCGGTATAGGCCACAACTTCGTTCACACCGTCATAATCCCAGCCTTCGCGCGGCGTGGTCTGATAGTGCCACTTGATCTCTCCATTCGCGGGGTCGATGCCGATCCGGCTCGCGGCGTAGAGATTGTCGCCGGCGTTGCCTTCGGTCGGCGTGCCGGCATTGCGCAGGTGGCTGTTCCACGGGGCCGGGTTGCCGGCACCAAAGACCAGCGTATCGGTGTCGATATCATAGGACCCGCCCAGCCAGGTCGCGCCGCCGCCGGTCTTCCACATGTCGCCCGGCCAGGTCGCGTTCAGCGTGCCGGTCATGGTGGATTCCTCGCCGTTCAGCGTACCCATGTGACCTTCGATCACGGGGCGCGTCCAGACCAGATCGCCGGTCTCGGCGTCGCGGGCCTGTACCTCGCCGACGACCCCGAATTCACCGCCCGAGTTGCCGGTGATGACCAGCCCGTTCACGATGAGCGGCGCGGCGGTGTAGGAATAGCCCGCCTTGTAGTCGGCGATCTTCTTGCGCCAGGCCACGTCGCCCGTCTTGCGGTCAAGCGCGACGATGCGGGCGTCCAGCGTACCGAAATAGATCTTGTCCCCATAGATCGCTGCACCGCGGTTGACCACGTCACAGCAGGGCAGAATGCCTTCGGGCAGGCGCGCGTCATACTGCCAGAGCTCCGCGCCCGTGGCGAGGTCGATGGCATAGAGCCGGCTGTAGGAGCCGGTGATATACATCACGCCGTCATAGACCAGCGGCTGGGTCTCCTGGCCCCGCTGCTTTTCTCCGCCGAGCGAGAACGCCCAGGCAGGGACCAGGTTCTTGACGTTGTCCTTGTTCAGGATGTCCAGCGGGCTGTAGCGTTGCAGGTGCCGGCCCATGCCGTTGGTGACGATCTGTGTGGTGATCGACTGGTCGTTCTTGAGATCATCCTCCGTGACCTGGGCCTGCGCCATACCTGACGCGAGAACGCTTGCGGCAACGACCGCGATGAACCTGTTCATGGGTTTTCTCCCCCCTTGGTGTAAAATTGCATAGCCTCACACCAGTTGGGTCTGGCTGTCTGGCTGGTTGTATTATCAGAAGCAAGTCCACGGCGCGAAATTGCACAATGGTCGTATGACGGCTCGCTCTGCCGCCGGCCACATGCCCAATGCGTGCCGGCGGGGCCGATTTCGGATCGGCCCCGTGCGCGCCGCCGCCGGATGCCGCAGTCGCGCACAGGCTATGGTCGTGTCGCTGCGCCCCACGGGAAACGCCCGACCTTGATTGTCTTGATGGCTTTGCGGCTGGCCACGTCAATCACCGTCACGTCACCGGAGACACCATTGGTGGTGAAAAGCTGTGTCATGTCCGGGGAAAACGCCATGTGCCAGACGCGACGACCGACCAGAACATAGTCTTCGACCTCATAGGTTTCTGCGTTCACCACGGCGACGTGGTTGGATGGCCCGAGCGCGACGAATACCGATTTCCCATCCTGCGAAAATTCGAAACCGACCGGCTGCACGCGATCCGGATGCACGCCCTTGATGGCAAATTCGATCCGCGCCTTCTGGGACTGATCGCGGGTGTCGAACACGGTGACGGTGCCGCCGATTTCGGAACTGACCCACAATTCGGAACCGTCATGGGTGAACTCCGCGTGACGCGGGCGCGAGTCGACCAGCGTGTTGGCATAGATTGTGCGGGTTTCGGTGTCGATCCAATGCGCCATGTTCGTCGTTTCCGACGTGGTTATCACCGTTTTGCCGTCCGGGCTGACCGCCATGCCCTCTGGTTCGATCCCGACATTGATCTGCGCAACGACCTTGCGGGTTTCGGTGTCGACCACGGTGGTGACGGCGTCATCCTCGTTGGCAATATAGAGATCGCGGTCATTCGGATGCAGCACGAATTGCTCGGGGTCTTCGCCCGAGGGCAGGTCATGCAGTATCTCGCCGCTGTCCGGGTCCATGACCTGCACGGTGTCGCTGTCGGAGGCACAGATATAGACGCGGCTGTGATCCTGCGAGAAGGTGATCCCGCGCGGACGCTCACCGGTCGGATAGGTCTTAACGACACTCAGCGTTTCGACATCGATAACGCTGACCGTGTTGTCCTTTTCGTTGGTCACCCAGATTTCGCCGGCCCAGGCGGGCAATGCGGCGGTCAGGGCGGTACAGAGGAGCAGGTGTTTCATTCGAAGGCCTCGCAGCTGCTTTCGGGCCGGTCCAGCCCGAGTGAATCCATTTCGTTGAACTGATGCAGAAAGCCGGGCAGGGGGGCCTGGGCGACGAGCGCGCGTTCCGTGACCAGCGGGATCGGCTGGCGCAACTGCCCGTTCCATGCGCGAAAGTTGAGCGGACGCCCCTTGAACCCGGCGAGTTCGAAGCGATCGGAGAGGATATATGCCCTGAGCGTTTCGACATCGCCCGCATTCGTGCGGGTCACGGCTTCGCCGAGTGCGCGTATCGCCGCCCACGCGGCGTAATCCCGTGCCGTCATGTCGCGGTTGGCAAGCTCGTGAAACCGGCCCTGCAACTGGGCGGCGCCCCACTGCTCGACGACGCGGTGCCAAGCGAGAGGACGCAGACCCTCCGAACCGGCCACGGGGCGCGGCGCCCAGGTGTTGTAGGCAACGTAGCGCCCAAAATCATGCAATTCGTCCGCAATCAGCAGGATTGAGAAATCGCCCAGATCCTGTGTGAATACGGGAACTTCCTGCGCCGCGTTTCGGCGCATGTCCGCATCGAAGGTCCAGGTTTTCTCGGCGATCAGGTCAAGCCCGTACTTGGTGGCGCTGCGCCGCAGGGCATCGGCGAACACGGCATCCTGCGCATGGGCGCCGGAAATCAACGCAAGCCTGTTCCATTGCCTGAAAACCGCGAATTGCATCAGCGCGTCCGCACGCATCGCATCCGACGGGATCGTGTGCAGCAGGTTGGCGCGGCACCCGGCATCGCGCAGTTCGACATCCCGCGCGCCGGCATTGAAGAGCAGGGCTTCAGCCGCTTCGGGCAGGTCCGCGACCTCTTGCGCCGACGCCGCGGGGACATCGAGGATCAGGTAGGGCGATCGCGCCAGCGCCTGTTTTGCCGCCGCCGCGAGATCGGCGTCGGGCGCGAGTTGGATCACCTCGAGCTCGTAGCTCTGGTTCAGGAACTTTCCGGTGGTGTTGTTCTCGATCTCTCCGAGGCGCGCCCCGGCGGCGCCCAGATCCTCGGGGATCGGATCAAGGTTCGACAGAACCGGCGGGCGCGGCGGAATCTGTTGCAGGAAGGTGACCGGCAGGGTCACATCCGCGAACGCGGGTGCGGCGAGGCCCAACACCAACCCGAGGTTGAGTATTGACTGTCTGAACATGGTTGCCCCCTTTGTTGGCGATACTCTGTGGCAAGGATTCCGACGCTGCCATTAGACCAAGGTCGAAGGAATCGCCTGCATGGCGGGGTTCTATAACCAAGGTCGAATACCGCGGTGCAGCATCACCGGGCTACAACACCGCTGATACGAGACATGAGGGAGATGGAGACATGTTGAGATTGCCGATCGCTGTGTTCGGACTGGGGCTTGTGGCTGGCATGGCATTTGCGCATGGCGATGTCGCGCCACAGGCGATCGACACCGATGCGCTTCCCGATGTGGGCGAAGAGTGGCTGACCGAGAATCCCTATCGCGATGCGGGCCCCGAGGTCTGGGCCAAGGCGATCGAGATCGGTGACAGCGGCTATAACCAGAACTGCGCGCGGTGCCACGGGCTTGGCGGGGTTTCCGGCGGTCTTGCGCCCGATCTTCGCTATCTTGAAGCCGAGGAATATGGCGATGAATGGTTCGTGGACCGGTTCCAGACCGGATATACGCAGAATGGCATTACCAAGATGCCGGCCTTTGGCGAACTGCTCGGGCAAAAGGCGGCCTGGGCGATCCGGACCTACATAGAAACCCGGGCCGACGATGGGGCGCTGGACGATTACACCGATCGTCTCAAGCAGATCCGCGATGCGCTGGCCGGCATGTCGGCGGGGGATGACGCGTCGGCATTGCAGGCCGAGCTCTCCGAGATCGCCGCCGAGATCGAAACCGGGTCTGGCGCGCCGGTCGCGGACAGCCCGGCATATCGCGCGGCCAACCTGATTACCGGAGAGTCTCCGGATTTTCAGGGGGCGAGCGAGGCGTTGACAATCGGTCTGTCCGCCGCACACTGATCCGCGACAAATCCCGAGGGGCGCGCCGGCGCGTGCCCTGTTCCGGGGCTGAGGGGGCACATGCAAAAGACACTTCACGCCGCACTGGTTGCATTGGTGCTCGGGTGCTTCGCGGCCGGCGGCGTCTGGGCCCGTTGCGCGGATTACGTGCCGCAGCCCAAACCGCAGAATACCGCCCGCGACGTGGTCGGGGCGGATCTGGACACCATCCGCGAGCGTGGTTTCATCACCTTCGCGGTGTACGAGGATTTCCCGCCCTGGTCCTACGAACAAGACGGCAAACCGGTCGGCGTGGATATCGATCTCGGACGTTTGATCGCGGCGGACCTGGGGGTCGAGGCACGTTTCAAGCTGGTGGCGGCGGGCGAGACACTGGAGGCGGATCTGCGCAACTGGGTGTGGAAAGGCCCGGTGGTCAGCGGCAGCGTCGCGAATGTCATGCTGCATGTTCCCTATGACAGCGATTTTGCCTGCCGGGTCGAACAGGTCGTGTTCACCGGACAGTACAATGTCGAGGAAATCGCCATTGCCTACCGCAAGTCGGCCTATCCGGAAGACCCGCCTGTGCCGGCCTATTTCCGGTTCGATACGGTCGCCGTGGAGAATGACTCGATTTCCGATTTCTACCTCTCGTCCTTTCCCGGCGGTCAGTTGGCCGGCAATGTGCGCCGTTACCCCACGATGGCGGCGGCCATGACCGGTCTGGCGCAGGGCGAAACCAAGGCCGCGATGGGCGCGCGCGCGCAGATCGAACATGGGCTGACACCCGATCTCGCGATGCATACACCGCCGTTGCCGGGCTTCTCCGTGGGGAACTGGACAGTGGGCGTGGCGGTGCATTTTGCGTACCGACCGCTGGCCTACGCGGTGGATGACGCCATCGTTGCCGCCATTGCGGACGGACGGCTCGAACGGATCTTCTCCGATCACGGCCTGACATTTCACGCGCCCGAGCTGCGCTGACTTAACCAATGGTCGGATTGCCGAAAGATGCGCCGACCAATACTGTAAACCAACAAGGTTGAAGGACCCTAGCCATGCAGATGAATGACTCCATTGAAATTGCCGCACCGCGGTCCGTGGTCTGGGAGGCGTTGCTCAGCCCCGAGGTGCTCAAGGAATGTGTGCCGGGCTGTCAGGAAATGAGCGGGTCCGCCGAGGACGGGTTCGAAGCGACCGTCGTGCAGAAGGTCGGCCCGGTCAAGGCGACGTTCAAGGGCGCCGTGACCATTTCCGATGTTGTGGAAGGTGAGAGCCTGACCCTGACCGGAGAAGGCAAGGGGGGCGCCGCGGGCTTTGCCAAGGGCGGCGCAAAGGTGACGCTCGCCGACAGCGGCGAGGGTACCTTGCTGACCTATGACGTCGATGCCAAGGTCGGCGGAAAGCTGGCGCAGCTGGGCAGCCGTATCATCGACGGTTTCGCCAAGAAGATGGCGGCGCAGTTCTTTGCGCGCTTCCAGGAGGTTGTGCAGGGACCTGCCGAGGCGGAGGCCAATGCCGGGGCGGAAAATGGCGAACCCGCCAAGAAGGGCTGGCTGAAGCGGATGATCTCGAGCTGAGATGCATCCCCGCATGCGGCCTGTCCCGCACGGGCCGCACCGGCGTTTCACCTACGCCAACGTAACGATATCGCCGTTGTCATCAACGAGCGTCGCATTTGCGTTTCCGGGCAAATGCGACAGAGCGTTGCGGATTGCCGCGACCGGCATCAGGCAGAACGCGGTCGATGCAGCGTCGGCAATCGCGGCGCTGTCGGCCTGCACGCTGACCGTCGACCAGAGCGGCGTCTGGCCCTGTGGCCCGACGATGTGACCCTGGCCGTTGCCAAGTGACATTGCGCCCGGGCTTGACGTGGCGATGGCGCGGTTAGTGAGCGTCTGCGTCGCAATCAATCCGTGGGTCGGGTCCGAAATGCCAAGACGCCACGGGCCGCCGATTCCGCTGAATTCGCCGATATTCACCAGCACCCGGTCAAAGCCGCGCCGACGCAAGTCATCCGCCGCGAGATCGGTGGCATAACCCTGTGCAATACCGTTCAGGGTCAGCGCCTGACCGGGATCAAGCGTGACCCGGCGCGATGTGCGGTCCACGCGGTCCCATCCCAGCAGCGTCCTCGCCCGGTCGAGCGGCTCGCGATTTCGCATTGCCTGCCACAGGGGCTGGATCGTCGGATCGAACACGCCGCCCGTCGCCCGATGGACGCGGTCGACCTCTTCGAAAAGGCCGAGCAGTTCGGGTTCGGGGGCCGTCAGCCTGCCACTCCGGTTCAGCTCGGACAGGCGCGAACCCGGATCGAACAGGCTGAACAGCCGCTCGACACGGCGCAACATCGCGCGCATGTCGTGCAACGCGCGCTCCGCTGCGTCTGGCTGCGCGTGAATGGTCAGCGATACCTCTGCCCCAAGCGCATTTCCCTGCCATCTGACCGGCGCCGCACCGGCGGGTGTCGCCGCCGCTGCCGCCGCGATCGCAAGGAAACGACGACGCGAGATCATTCCGCCGCCTCGCGGCGCAGCTGGTTCCTGCGTGACAGAACCAGGGGAACACAGCGGCTCCGGTCGTTGTGGATGCTCACGCAATCGAGGCATTGAAAACACTCTGAATACCGGATTTCTCCGCTGCGCTTGATTGCGCCATAGTTGCACTTGACCTTGCACAATTGACAGGGGCTGCCGCATTCGGATCGTCGCGCGATCCAGTCGCGGCCGCGCAGCACGCCACCGATCGCCATCACCGCACCGAGTGGACAGACATAACGGCAGAAGCCCTTGAACATCGTCATGCCGAGCACCAGCCAGAACAGCGCATAGGCGACATAGTACCAATCGCGCACGAAAAATGTCGTCACCGCGGTCTTGAACGGTTCGACCTCGGCCACGAGGTCGGTCTGATCCGGGGCGAGAAAGACCGTCGCGACCAGACCGGCCAGCAGGACATATTTCAGCTTTTTCAGCCGCGCGTCCCAACGGGCGGAGGGCTCGACACGCGGCAGGCGCAGCACGCGTCCGAGATGGTGGGCGAACTCCTGCATGGCTCCGAAGGGGCAGAGCCAGCCACAGAACAGCCCGCGTCCCCAGAGCACGAAGCCGGCGAATGTCACGGCCCAGATCAGCAGTGAAAACGGATCGTAGAGCAGGAAGGCAAAGCTGCCATTGTCGAACAGGGCGCGCAGGCTGCCCAGAACCGTCACGATCGAGAGTTGGCCCTGGCCCCACCAGCCGACAAATCCGATCACCACCGCCAGAATTGTCAGGCGGATCGGCGTGAATGCCCGGTTGTCCGCCAGCGGGTTCATGCGAAAGAACAGGAGCCAGAGCAGTACGGCAAGAAACCCGGCCAGCAAGATCATATCGGTCATGCGGTTTTGCAAGGCAGACAGCCACGGCGGCGCCGGCGTGGCGACCTCGGGGCGAACAAAGAACCGCTCATCGGTCTGGTGCGTGACAGACAACGTCACGCTGCCGGTCTGGGGCTGGAATATGCCATGTTGCCGGACTGCATCGACGTTCAGCACCCATTCGCTCGCCGGATCAAAGCCCAGCCGCCGGTCGGTGCGCAGGATCATCGCGCGCCCGTCGGGAACGCCGTTTGCGAGATCGAAGAACAGGTCGGCATCGCGCAGAGCCACGGGAAATCCGTTTTGCTCGGCAGAAATCCAGTCGGGCGCGGTATTGCGCACGAAATCGTCGCTGACCAGCCCGTGACGGGCGGTTTCAATCAACAGGATCGGTTCGTCGTCGCCGGAGATTTCCAGAAAATTTTCCAATTCCTGCAATCCGCTGTCATCCAGAACCGCGCGGGCGATGGACGGTGGCCCGATATCGACAATCCAGAGATCGAGATAGGGCTCGTCGGGATAGTCGATGGCTTCGGGATCATCGCCTTCCCACAGGGTGCCGGCAAATGCGTCTTCGATCTCGGCATTGCTGACGCGCAGGCGCGTGGCCAGCCCCTGATCGACCAGCGCCTGCCAGTCAAGCGCCTCGTCGTGATCCGGATCGGGATGTGCGGGTGGTTCGGCGCTTATGCCCTGCATCTTTTCGCGCGCCACGGCAAGCGCGGCGGCCATGATCGATTCATGTGCGATCCGCACCGACGCAGTCGCCTTGGTGACGCCATCCAGATAAACCAGCGAACCGCCCTCCGAACCGCTACGGTAAGGCGTTCCGACAACAAGGGACGTGGTTATCGAGTGCCCCGCATATTGTTCGAGAAAGGCACGAAACGGCGCTTCGCCCAGACCGGAGACAAAGATCGGCTCATTCTGCTCGATCAGGCGCACGTCGAGGAACTTGCCGTCATGGTCCAGCAGAACCAGGAGGTTTACCGGAGCGCCGGAGAAGCCGGGCAGCGGCGCGAGCGGTTCGGTTTCGAACACGAACCCGGCGTCGGAGCGGCTGATGTCGATGAGCTGGTAGACGCCGTCATCTCCGATCGGCTCGCCCAGCGAATAGGGTTGCGGCACAAGCGCGGCGATCTCCTCGCGCGGCAACGGTTCGCCCAGGGCGACGGTGCCGGGCAGGCTGGCATGCAGCCCCAGTATCATTAGCCGTATCATTAGCCGAAGTAACGCGCGCATGGCCGCAGGCTAGATCGCGGCCGCGTCCCGGAAAATGCGACCTTGGTCCAAGGGCGGGGCACTAAGACCAAAGGATCATTTGTTCGGTGTCGTGCCGGCGATAAGCTGCGCCAATACAGAACTCTTGGGAGGATACCGAATGGCCTGGAAAACACCTGAAATCACCGAAGTGAACTGCGGCATGGAGATCAACATGTATTCTCCCGCCGATGATGACAGCCGCGATTACGAACCGGACCTGTTCTGAGGGACCGCGGCGTCTCGCACGCCGCGACCCGTCCTGACGGGCAAGGCGTCACCGATTGACGACGCGACCCCGTCGTTCGGAACAAACCAGAGTTGCCCCGCGTCAGTCCGGCTGGCGCGGGTTTTCTTGTCTCAAGCGTAGTGCAGGTCCGGCCTCTGGTCTTTTTCGATGGCGCGTGTAACGTGATCCCAAGACGAAGACAGCAGGGACATCATGCAGGACATTTATCTCGAGAACGACGCCACGGGGCTGGCGGCGCTGGTTGCGAGTGGCGAGGTTTCAGCCGACACGTTGCTGGAGTGTGCGCTCGAGCGCGTCGCGGCCATCAATCCTTCGCTGAACGCGGTCGTGATGCTGCGCGAGGAGGTCGCGCGCGATGCGATTCGCGCCGGGCTGCCCAAGGGGCCATTTACCGGCGTGCCCTTTCTCCTGAAGGATCTCGGGGCCGAGGCGATTGATTTTCCGACCAATAACGGGTCTGCCCTGATGCGCGACAGCGCGCACAGCTATGACAGCGAACTCTTTCTGCGCCTGCGTGCGGCGGGGCTGGTGAGTTTCGGTCGCACCACCTCGCCGGAGCTCGGCATCGGTCCGGTGACCGAGGCACAGGTCTACGGCGGGCCGACGCGCAACCCCTGGAACACCGATCACACGTCGGGGGGCTCGTCCGGCGGGGCAGGGGCCGCGGTTGCGGCAGGGATCGTGCCGGTTGCGCATGGCAGCGACGGCGGCGGGTCGGTGCGCATTCCGGCGTCGTCCTGCGGGCTGGTCGGTTTCAAGCCCACGCGCGCGCGGCTGCCCGAAGGGCCGGGGGCCGGCGAGGGCTGGGGCGGAATGGCTATCGACGGGTTCCTGACACGCAGCCTGCGCGACACCGCGGCGCTTCTGGATGCGGTCAACGGGCCGGATCTCGGTGCGCCCTATTTCCCGCCATCGATGCAAGGGACCTTTGTGCAGGCGCTGTCCGCACCACCGCGCCGGTTGCGTGTTGCGCTGTGCCCGATGACACTGAGCGGGACGCCGGTGCATGCCGATTGTGCCGAAGCGGTCGAAAAGACCGGTCGCCTGCTCGAGAGCCTTGGCCATGATGTCGAACCTGTCAGGTTGCCCGCCGATCTCGATGTCGAGGCGATGATGGTCGCCTGGACACGCATTGTCGCCTGTGGCACGGCGCTGTCGGTTCGATCGGTGTTGCAGGGCAAACCGCTCGATCGGGAACTGCTGGACGGCGTGACACGCGGCGCACTTGCCTATGCCGAGCGGATCTCGGGCGCCGATTATCTCCAGGCCATTGGCGAGATACATGCGTTTGGCCGTCGCATGGCGCATTTCCTGGCCGAGTGCGATGTCCTGGTGACGCCGACGCTGGCGGCACCGCCCGCGCCGGTCGGACGGCACAAGCCGGATAACGAGGATTTCCTCGATTACCGTACCGGGCCGGGCGGGGTTTTCGAATATTCGCCCTTTACCGCCGTCTTCAACGCGAGCGGGCAGCCCGCGGTGTCGCTGCCGCTGCACTGGACCGCAGGGGATCTGCCGGTGGGCGTGCATCTCGCGATGCCCTTCGGCGCGGACGAAGCCCTGATGTCGCTCGCGGCGCAGATTGAAGTGGCGGCGCCCTGGTGGGACAAGCAACAACAACTGGTCGCGAGACTCGGCTGACACAACTCCAGGGGCGGAACAGGTTCATGACGGTTGCAGAGATCATCATCGAGAATGGCAGGCTGGTCACGTTTGACGACAGCAACAACGGATGCGCCGAGGCGATTGCGCTTGCGGGCGGGCGTATTCTCGCCGTCGGCAGCAATGCCGAGATAGGCGCGATGCGCGGACCGGACACGCGGACCATCGACGCGGCGAAGTGTACGGTTCTGCCGGGGTTCATCGAAAGCCATATCCACCTGTTTTCCGGCGGTCTGGAACTGGGCCTGCTGGATCTCTCGAGCAGCCATGATATCGAAACCGTCACGGCCAGGGTGCGCGCCTATTCGGCAGAGCAGCCTGATGTGCCGCTGCTCTACGCGATCGGCGCGCATTACGATCTGTTGGGACCGGGTCGGATGATTGACCGTCACGGGCTTGATCGGGTGATCCCCGACCGGCCGTTCGCGGTGATGGCGGCGGATCACCATACGTTATGGGCCAATACGCGCGCGCTGGAACTTGCCGGCATCCTGCGGGGCGGTCCGGTATCCGAAGGCAGCGAGATCGTGATGGGGGCCGACGGGCTGGCAACCGGCGAACTACTCGAATCCGGTGCGTATGAACACGTGCTTGCCAAGACCGCATCCGGGGGGCGCGACCTTCTGGGCATGACAACCGGCAACGATCCTTCTCCTCCCGCGACACCGCAGCAGCGTGCGGCCGACAAGGCGGTGCTGCGCGACGCGCTTCGGCATCTGGCAAAGACCGGCGTGACCACCTTTCACAACATGGATGGCAACCTCTATCAGCTCGAGCTGCTGTCGGAGATCGAGGCCGAGGGAGACCTGATCTGCCGGGGACAGATTCCGTTCCACCTCAAGAACTTCGATCCTGTCGACCGCCTTGCCGAGGCAGACGAGATGCGCCGGCGGTTTGATAGTGACTGGCTCTGGTCCGGGCGGCTGAAACTGTTTCATGACGGGGTCGTGGAATCCGGTACGGCGGCCATGCTGCGCCCCTATCCGAACTGGCCGGACAGCACCGGTGCGCCGTTGTTCGCGCCCGAACAGTTCAACGAGATCTGCGTGCGGGCGGATGCGATGGGTCTGCAGATCAGCGTTCATGCCATCGGCGACGCCGCCGTGCGCGGTACGCTTGACGGGTATGCCGCCGCCCGCGCAGCCAACGGCGTCCGGGACAGTCGCCACAGGATCGAGCATATAGAAGTGCTGCACCCTGGTGATCTGCCGCGCCTGCGGGCGCTCGACGTCGTCGCTTCGATGCAGCCGCTGCACGCGCCGTGGGGCGGGCTCTTTGCGCCGCCCGAAGAGGGGCAGGTATTGCACGAGGACCAGAAGCCGCTGGCTTACGCCTGTCAGACGATCCGTGAAACCGGTGTGCCCCTGATCTTCTCCAGCGACTGGCCCGTGGTGCCGGTCGAGGTGCTGCCATCACTCGGTGCGGCGGTCGCGCCGAAGGTGCTTGGTGGCAACTGGACGGATCAGCGACAGAACCTGCATGATGCGCTGGCGAGCTATACGTCCACGGCGGCCTATGCGGAGTTCAGCGAAGGCAGGAAAGGCCGGCTTGCGCCCGGTATGTTCGCCGATCTGGTGATCCTGTCCGACGACATTGAAAACACCGCACCGCAAGAGGTGGGCGCGCTGTCGGTGCGGCTCACGATTTGCGGCGGTCGCGTGACGTATGATGTGGGCTAGGACGATCCGCTGGTGCCAAGGGAGGATCCCATGAGCGAACCACATGTCCTGATTGCCGGCGGCGGGATCGGCGGGCTGACGCTTGCGCTGACGTTGCATCAGATCGGTGTCAGGGCCACGGTTTTCGAGGCTGCGCGCGAGATGCGTCCGTTGGGGGTGGGGATCAACCTGCAACCGAATGCGGTGCGCGAGTTGATGGACCTTGGCATCGGCACCGACGCGCTGGACACGGTTGGGCTTCCGGCCCGCGAATGGGCGCTTGTCGGGTTGAACGGCCGGGAAATCTATGCGGAGCCGCGCGGGCTCGAGGCGGGGTATGCCTGGCCGCAATATGCCATGCATCGCGGCCTGTTTCACGTGTTGTTGTATGAAACCGTTATCAACAGGCTGGGGCCGGACGCCGTGCGGATGGGAACCCGCGTGTCATCATACGAGCACCTGCCGGACGGGCGTGTCTCGGTGACCTGCAGGGATGCGCGGGGCGATGTGGTGCGCCATGACGGCACGCTTCTGATTGGTGCGGATGGTATCCATTCGACGATCCGCGCACAGATGTACCCGGATCAGCCTCCGATCCACTGGGGCGGGATTCTGATGTGGCGGGGCACCACGCGGATGCGCCCGATCCGGACTGGATCGTCCTTTGTCGGGTTGGGGACGCATCGACACCGGATGGTGGTCTACCCGATTTCACATCCCGATCCTGACGGGATCTGCACAGTCAACTGGATCGCCGAACAGACCGTCGAGCCCGGGCATGGCTGGGAAAAGAGCGGCTGGTTCCGACCGGTTGAAATCGGCAGCTTCGCGCATGAATTCGACGGGTTCCGCTATGATTGGCTCGACGTCCCGGCGATGCTGCGCGCGTCTGACATCGCCTATGAGAACCCGATGATCGATCGTGACCCGATCCCGACCTGGGTCGACGGGTCCGTTGCGCTGATGGGAGACGCGGCGCACGCAATGTATCCGACCGGGTCAAACGGGGCGAGCCAGGCGATCATCGATGCGCGTGTGCTCGGGCAGTCGATGGTCGCGCGGGGCGTCACGCCGGACGCGCTTGCAGCGTATGACGCGGCTCTGTGCGCGCCGGTGTCCCAACTGGTGTTGCGCAACCGCGAGGCGGGTCCGTTCGGGTTGCTCAATCTCGTGCATGAACGCTGTGGCGGCGAGTTCGACAATATCGACGAGGTTATTCCGCCCGATGAGCGGGCGGCCTTCGTGTCCGGATACAAGCAGGCCGCCGGCTTTGCCATCGAACGCCTGAACGTCGCACCCCCGACCATTCCGCCCGGTGCAAAGGTGGCAGCCGCGCGGTGATCGCATCGCGTGCCCGACCACGATTTCAGCGACGAACAATGTGACGGTGGGTCGTTCAACGCCACCGCCCGCGCATTGTTTCGATCAAAAAAGCGCGGAAACCGGTTGCACAGATCTATATTTCGGTTATTCACGAAATATGGAAATAGATATTCTCTCCCGCCTGTCGGCATTGGCACATCCGCAGCGCCTTGCGCTGTTCCGGCTGTTGATGCGCCGGTATCCGGACCAGGTTGCGGCGGGTGAACTGGCGCGTGCCCTTGATCTCAAGGCAAGCACGCTTTCCGCCTACCTCGCGACGCTGGTGCAGGCCGGGCTGCTGCTGCAGACGCGGGCAGGGACGTCGCTGCTCTACAGCGTCAATCTCGCGGGCGTGCGACAGACCTTCGACCACCTGTTCCTCGATTGCTGCCGCGGTCGTCCCGAACTGTGCCCACCCATCTCGATGTCATCGGAGACAGGGCCCGCACCCCGGCCTGAACGCCCATACAACGTCCTGTTTCTCTGCTCCGGAAACTCGGTCCGTTCGATCCTTGCGGAATCCCTGTTGCGGCAGCAAGGGGGAGGGATGTTCAACGCCTACTCCGCCGGAACCGACCCGCGTTCCGCGCCGGATCCGCGCGTGCTCGATCTGCTCCGAACCAGCGGGCATGACATTGCAAATCTGCGATCCAAGGCACTGAGCACCTATCGGCACTCGGACGCGCAGGGGTTCGATTTCGTTTTCACGGTCTGCGACCGGGCCGCGAACGAAGAGTGCCCGACCTGGCCCGGACAACCGATCAGTGCACATTGGGGCGTGCCCGATCCCTTAGTGGTTTCGGGGAGCGAGGCGGAAAGGGCACTGGCCCTGCGGCAGACCTATGGCGCACTTTCACGGCGCATCGCGGGTTTTGTCGCCTTGCCGATCGAGTCTCTGGATCGGGTCTCCCTGCAACACGCGGTCGATGATCTGGCCCGACTGCCCGATGAGAAAGTGCCATCATGACACTCTATGCCATCAACGGACTTGGCCGCATCGGGAAACTGGCCCTGCGCCCGCTGCTGGAACGCGGCGCCAGGATCGCCTGGATCAACGATGCGGTGGGCGATGCGCAGATGCACGCGCATCTGCTCGAATTCGATACGGTGCATGGTCGCTGGCCCGCCGCGTTCAGCCATGATGCGACCAGCGTGACGATAGACGGCACGCAACTGCCCTTTGTCGGTACGACTGACCTGGACGCGCTGCCGCTCGATGGCGTAGACGTGATGATCGACTGCACCGGCAAGCACAAGACCGAGGCCAGGCTCGCACCCTATCTTGACGCTGGGATCAAGAAGGTCGTGGTTTCCGCGCCGGTCAAGGACGGGCCGACCGCCAACATCGTGATGGGCGTCAATGACAAGGCCTATGACCCCGCGACACACCGGATCATCACCGCGGCCAGTTGCACCACCAATTGCATCGCACCGGTGGTCAAGGTGGTGCATGACGCCATCGGCATCCGCCACGGGTCGATCACCACCGTGCATGATGTGACCAATACGCAGACAATCGTCGACAGGCCGGCCAAGGATCTGCGACGCGCGCGCTCGGCCCTGAATTCGCTGATCCCCACCACGACCGGAAGCGCGACGGCAATCACCCTGATCTATCCCGAACTCGCCGGGCGGCTGAACGGTCACGCGATCCGCGTGCCGCTGCTGAATGCGTCGATCACGGATTGCGTGTTCGAAATGCAGCGCGAGACCAGTGTCGATGAGGTCAATGCCCTGTTCAAAAGTGCGGCCGAGGGACCGCTCCGGGGCATCCTCGGATATGAGGATCGCCCGCTGGTTTCGGCCGATTACACCAATGACACCCGCTCGACGATAGTCGACGGGCCGTCGACCATGGTGGTCAACGGAACCCAGCTCAAGATCTACGCATGGTACGATAATGAAATGGGTTATGCGCACCGGCTGGCCGACGTGGCGCTTATGGTCGGGGCATCATTGTGACCGGGCGCGCCGCGGGTCTGTCGGCCTATATTGCGGTCACCGCCGCCTATTGGGCGTTCATGCTCACCGATGGTGCGTTGCGCATGCTGGTCCTGCTTCATTTTCACACGCTGGGGTTTTCGCCGGTGCAACTGGCCTATCTCTTCGTGCTGTACGAGATCGCGGGCATCGTGACCAACCTGTCGGCGGGGTGGATCGCGGCGCGGTTCGGTTTGACCAGCACGCTTTACGCAGGGCTTGCGCTGCAGGTTGTTGCCCTGATCGCGCTCACGCGGCTTGACCCCGGCTGGACAGTCGGCGCATCGGTGGCGTTCGTGATGCTGGTACAGGGCGCATCGGGCGTGGCAAAGGACCTGGCCAAGATGTCATCGAAATCGGCGGTCAAGCTGCTTGCGCCGGCGACGGGCGGCGGACTGTTTCGCTGGGTCGCATTGCTTACCGGGTCCAAGAACGCGGTCAAGGGGGTCGGTTTCCTGGTCGGGGCGGCGGGTCTCGCGACCATCGGGTTTGGCGCGACACTGTGGGTGATGGCCGCGGCGCTTGGGCTGATCCTGATCGCGCTGCGCGTGTCGATGCCGCCGGGCCTGCCCGGGGGCCGAAAGGACGCGAAATTCTCCGAACTCTTTTCGCGGTCGCGCAATGTGAACTGGCTGTCCGTCGCGCGGGTGTTCCTGTTTGGCGCGCGCGATGTCTGGTTCGTGGTCGGCATCCCGATCTATTTCCACGCGGTTCTGTCGGATGGCAGCGCAGAGGGCAACCGCACGGCGTTCTTCATGATCGGGACGTTCATGGCGATCTGGATCATTCTGTATGGTGCGGTCCAGGCCGCAGCGCCACGCATCCTGCGCGCCGGTGCGCGCAGCGAAGCGGAACTCATCGGCGCTGCGCAACGCTGGGCGTTGATGCTCTGTGCGGTGCCTGCGGTTCTGACAGGGCTGGCCGCGACGCAGAGCGAACCGGTGGCATGGCTGACGCTGACGCTGGTTGTGGGCCTGATGATGTTCGGGGTGCTGTTCGCGGTGAACTCGTCGCTGCACTCCTATCTGATCCTCGCTTTCACGCGTGACGATCGGGTGACCATGGATGTGGGATTTTACTATATGGCCAACGCGGCGGGGCGATTGATCGGCACGCTGCTGTCAGGGCTGACCTATCAGGCAGGCGGCTTGCCCCTGTGTCTCGGAACGGCGGCGATCATGGTGGCGCTGAGTGCCTACGCCGCCGGCAAACTCGAACCTCAAACATCGCAAGGTGCAATTGCATGAGTATTTTCGAACGTTACCTCAGCCTGTGGATCGCACTGGCCATTCTCGCCGGGATCGCCCTTGGCAGTGTCGCACCCGGCCTTGTGGACATGATCGCGGCGGCAGAGGTCGCACAGGTCAACCTGGTGGTTGCGGTGCTGATCTGGGCGATGGTCTATCCGATGATGGTGGGGGTCGATCCGGCCTCGCTCAGGGACGCGGTACGCCAGCCCAGGGGGCTCTTGATCACGCTGATTGTCAACTGGCTTATCAAGCCGTTCACGATGGCGGCGCTGGCGGTCCTGTTCTTTGACCATGTCTTTGCCGATTACCTCTCGCCCGAGGATGCGATGCAATATACGGCGGGCCTGATCCTGCTGGGCGCGGCACCCTGCACGGCGATGGTGTTCGTCTGGTCGCAACTGACGCGCGGCGACGAGAGTTACACGCTGGTTCAGGTCACGGTGAACGATGTCATCATGGTGTTTGCCTACGCGCCGCTTGTTGCGCTGCTGCTTGGCGTGACCAATATCGAGGTGCCCTGGAACACGCTGGTTCTGTCGGCCTCGCTGTTCGTTGCGCTGCCGTTCGTCGCCGGGCTTCTGACGCGGCGTTTTCTGGGAACAGAGGCGCGCATCGACTCCTTTCGCGAGTCCATCAAACCGTTTTCGATTGCCGGTCTGATCGCGACAGTGGTGATCCTGTTCGGATTGCAGGGCCAGGTCATTCTCGACCGACCCCTTGTGATCGCGATCATCGCGGTGCCGATCCTGATCCAGAGCTACGGGATATTCGCGATTGCCTATGCCGCCGCCTTCGCGCTCAGGGTACCGCACAGGATCGCGGCACCCTGCGCACTGATCGGGACATCGAATTTCTTCGAACTCGCCGTGGCCGTCGCCATTTCCCTGTTCGGACTCAATTCGGGCGCGGCGCTGGCGACCGTCGTCGGTGTGCTGGTCGAGGTGCCGGTCATGTTGTCGCTGGTGGCGTTCTCCAACCGGACCCGCGCCAGGTTCCCCGTGCAATGATCGGCCCCGGTGGTCTGACGCCCGCCGCTCTGCCCTAGCTGCCGCGCGGGTCGAGCAGCTTTGCAAGGACGCTGTCGCCGCTGATCTGGCCGATGATGTCGCCGTCCGCCATGACGCCAACCGGGTGGCCGGTTTCCAGAACCTGACCCATGACCTCCTGAATGCTCAGGTCGGGGGCGACGCAGGCAGGCGGGGCGCTGTCGCCGACCGGTTCCATCACGTCGCGGGCGCAGAGCACGCCAAGCGGGTTCATTTGCGCGACGAAATCGGCGACGTAGTCATTGGCCGGGGCAGAGAAAATCTGTTGCGGGGTGCCGCATTGCACGATGCGCCCGCCCTCCATGATCGCGATCCGGTTGCCCAGCTTGAATGCCTCGTCAAGATCGTGGCTGACAAAGATGATGGTGCGGCGCAGTTCCTTTTGCAGGTCCAGCAATTCGTCCTGCAGTCGGGTGCGGATCAGCGGGTCGAGCGCCGAGAACGGCTCGTCCATCAACAGGATCGGTGCGTCCGTGGCAAAGGCGCGGGCCAGACCCACGCGCTGCTGCATCCCGCCCGACAGTTCGCCGACCTTGCGATCGGCCCAGTCCGCCAGCCCGACAAGTTCAAGCTGCCGGTTGACCTGCGCACGCCGGTCGCTGCGCGACAGGCCCGACAGCTCGAGGCCAAGGCCGACATTCTCGCGCACGGTGCGCCAGGGCAGCAGGCCGAATTGCTGAAACACCATGGCGACATGGTTCTGGCGAACCCGACGCAGCGTCGTGGGATCGGCGTGGGTGACATCGACCATACCGGTGCCGTCATTGATGCTGACCGAGCCGCGCACCACCGGGTTCAGCCCGTTGATCGCGCGCAGAAGCGTGGATTTGCCGGACCCTGACAGGCCCATCAGGACAAGGATTTCGCCCTCATGGACCGTGAGGCTGCAATCGTGCACACCAAGAACCTGGCCGGTGGCGCTCTGGATCTCCGCACGCTCCTGCAATGCGTCCATCAGCGGCAACGCCTGTTCCGGTTGGTCGCCGAACACGATTGACACGTTGTCGATCGTGACGGCGGCGGAGGCGGATTTGGCATCTGTCATCATTCAGCGCTCCATCCGCAGCATGCGGTCCAGCATGATCGCCAGCACCACGATGATGAAACCGCTTTCGAACCCGAGCGCGATATTCACCGTGTTGATCGCCCGCAGGACAGGCACGCCAAGCCCGTCGGCCCCCACAAGCGCGGCAATGACCACCATCGACAGCGACAGCATGATGGTCTGGTTCAGCCCCGCCATGATCTGTGGCAGCGCGTAGGGCAGTTCCACCTTGAACAGGGTCTGCCGGTTGGTCGCACCGAATGATTGCGCCGCTTCCAGCAACGGTTGTGGTGTGGATGAGACCCCCAGATGCGTCAGCCGGATCGGCGCGGGCAGCACAAAGATCACCGTCGCGATCAGCCCCGGCACCATGCCGATGCCAAAGAACACGATGGCGGGGATCAGGTAGACGAAGGTGGGCAGGGTCTGCATCAGGTCCAGCACCGGGCGCATCGCGCGATAGAGCCTGGGCCGGTGTGCCGCGGCAATCCCGAGCGGCACCCCGAGCGCCATGCAGAAGACGCAGGCCGACAGGACCAGCGTCAGGCTCTCGGTGGTTTCCTCCCAATAGCCCTGGTTCAGAATGAACAGGAACCCGAGCGCAACGAAGAGACAGGTTTTCCAACTGCGCTGGAACAGCCATGTCAGTCCGACAAACGCCGCAACCACGATCAGCGGGTGCGGTGTTTGCAGCACCCGGAGGATGCCGTCGATCATGGTTTCCATGAGCACCGAGAGCGCGTCAAAGAACCAGTCGAAATTGTCCTGTAGCCAGAGAAAGAACGCCTCGGCCCCGTCCCCGACGGGAATCTTGCGGTTGGTCAACCAATCCATGGATGCTCCGTGTCAGGTGCTGAGGCCGGACGGCGGATCAGTTCAGCAAGGCTTTGCTGGCGGTTTCAAAGGCATCATTCTCGCCACCGGCATCCTTGACGCCGTCAAGCCATGCCTTCAGCGTGTCGGGATTCCCGGCGATCCACTCGGATGCGGCGTCGGCCGGATCGGCCCCGTCGTCAAGGATCGCACCCATGATCTCGTTTTCCATCGCCAGCGTGAATTCGAGGTTCATCAACAGCTTGCCGACATTCGGGCATTCCTCGACATATCCGGCGCGGGTGTTGGTAAAGACGGTGGCACCCCCGAGGTTGGGACCAAAGAAATCGTCGCCGCCGGTCAGGTAGGTCAGCTCGAAATTGGCGTTCATCGGGTGTGGTTCCCAGCCCAGGAACACGATGGGCTCGTCCCGACGGTCGGCGCGCGCCACCTGCGCCAGCATCCCCTGTTCCGAGCTTTCCTTGACGTCGAAATCGTTCAGCCCAAAGGCACCTTGCTCGATCATGTCGAGGATCAGGCGATTGCCGTCGTTTCCGGGCTCGATACCGTAGATCGTGTTGTCCAGAGCGTCGCCCTGCGTCGCGATGGCATCGAACGAAGTGATGCCGAGATCGGCCCCGGCCTTGTTGGTGGCCAGTGTATATTTCGCCCCCTCAAGGTTGGCGCGCACGGTGTCGACGGTGCCTGCCTCGCGGTAGGCCGCAATGTCGGCTTCCATCGTGGGCATCCAGTTGCCCAGGAAAACGTCGATGTCGCCGGCCGCCAGCGAGGTGTAGGTCACCGGCACCGACAGAACCTTGATGTCGGTATCATAGCCGAGCGCCTCCAGAACCACGGTCGTGGCGGCGGTCGTCGCGGTGATATCGGTCCAGCCCACATCCGAAAAGGTCACGGAATTGCATTCGGCGGTTGCGGTGGTCGCGGCTGCGGCCAACGCGAGCGCGGAAACAAATGTCTTGGTCATCCTGTCGTATCTCCCCTGAGTTTTTCGATTGATGCGCCTTGGGGCCTCAAATTGCAACCGTACAGCCGGGTCAGCGCCGATTTGCATAACGTTGTTCTTCTTCGAAATAGGCATCAAAGCCAATGCGCGTTTTCATGTCGTCAAAGGACATGAGCGTGTCCGGGTCCGGTGTGCCGGTCCTGAATGCCTCGAGGGCTTGTGTCATCGCCTGCATCGCCGCCGCCATCAGGGTCAGCGGATAGGCGGCGATCTTGAAGCCGATCTTCTCGAGCTCGGATGGGGGCAGGGCGGGGGTCATGCCGCCCTCGACGATGTTGGCCATCTTGGGTCCGTCCAACTCGTCGCATATGACGCGCATCTCGCGCTCGTCGCGCGGCGCCTCGACAAACAGGATGTCGGCGCCAAGGCGGCGGAACTCGCGGGCGCGTGCGATCGCTTCCTCCAGGCCGTGATCGTGGCGGGCATCGGTTCGGGCAAGGATCAGGATATCATGGCCTTCGGCCCGCGCATCGGCGGCGGCGCGGATGCGTTCATAGGCTTCGTCACGGCTCACCACGCTCTTGCCCGCCGTGTGACCACAGCGTTTGGGGGCGACCTGATCTTCGATCATGACGGCGGCGAACCCGGCCTGTGCAAAACCTGCGACGGTGCGTTTGACGTTCAGCGCATTGCCATACCCGGTGTCGCCATCGCCGATGACGGGCATCGACACCGCGTTACAGATATTGCGCCCCTGATCCAGCACTTCGGCATATGACATGAGCCCCGTATCCGGCATCCCGAGACGCGCCGCGGCCGTGGCAAAGCCCGACATGAAGCTGAGCGGAAACCCCGCCTGTTCGATCAGCTTGGCCGAAAGCGGATCGAAACAGCAGGGCATCGTGATCAGACCGGGTTCGGCCAGCAGGTCGCGCAATTTGTCGGCTTGGGATTGGGTCATGTCAGGCATCACAGTTTGAACGGAATATAGAGGGCGAGATCGGGCCACAGGTAGAGCAGCACCACCATCAGCAGCATCAGCGCAAGAAAGGGCAGGGTGCCGCGCGATACATCCGACAGGCTCGACCGGGTGACGGATTGAATGACGTACAGGTTGAGTCCGACCGGCGGCGTTATCAATGCGCATTCGACCATGATGACCATGTAGATGCCGAACCAGATCGGATCGAACCCCATGCCGGTTGCGGCGGGCAGCAGCACCGGCGTCATGATCAGCACCATCGACAGCGCCTCGAACACCAGCCCCATGCACAGCAGCACCAGCGAAACCAGGAGGATCAGCCCGACAGGCGTCGCGATGGTTTCGGAGATCATCAGCGAGATCTCCTGGGGAATGCGATAAAGGGTGATCGCCTTGCCGAAGATTTTCGCACCCGCGATGATCAGCAGGATCGCCACGGTGGTGGCCATCGAGGCCAGCATCGCTTCCCACAGTTTGGCCCAGCTGAGCGAACGCAGCAGCACGCCGGTAATCAGCAGGGCCATCGCAAAGCCGATCGCCGCTGCTTCGGTCGGGGTGAAGGCGCCGGAATAGATACCGCCCAGAATGACGGCGGCGAGTGCGATCGAGGGCAGGGCGCGCAGGGTTGCACGGCGCCGTTCGCTCCAGCTTGCGGCGGGGACCGGCGTGTAATCCTGCAGGAACCGGGCGGACAGGATCGCGTAGATGATGAACAGGGCGATCAGTCCGAGGCCCGGACCGATCCCGGCCATGAACAGCGCGATCACCGATTCCTCGGTGACGAACCCGTAGATGATCAGCGGGATGGACGGCGGGATGAGGATGCCAAGCGTACCGCCAGCAGCAAGCAGACCGTAGACGAACCGCTTGTTGTAGCCGCGCGAGATCATCTCGGGAGCGGCGACCGTGCCGATGGTTGCGGCAGTGGCGACGGAACTTCCGGAAATCGCCGCAAAGATGCCGCAGGACAGGATCGTTGCCACTGCCAGTCCACCCGGCCAGTGTCCGACCCAGGCCTGCACCGCCGCAAAGAGATCACGCCCCACACCTCCCTTGAGCAGCACGTTGGACATCAGCAGGAACAGCGGCACGGCGAGCAGGATGAAGCCGTCCATCGTGGACAGGATCGCCTGCGGCGCCATCAGGGGCGAGAACCCCCCGGCGATCAGCATGCCGAGGCCGAGCGCGCCGAGCGCGAAAGCCACCGGCACCCCGATGAGCAGGAGCCCGAACAGCGCGACGAGAATTACGGCGACCGTCATTCCAGACCCTCGGCATGCGTGATGTCATCGCCCTGCCAGATGCGCCACAGACAGGCCAGACAGGACAGGATCAGGAGCAGGAACCCCGCGGGTATCGAGGCTTCGGGAAGCCAGGCCGGCAGATCCAGCATCGTGCCGGTGGTGCGCCCGCGTTCGAAACTGTCGAGAAAGATGCGGTAACCATAGACCAGCACCACCACCGAAAAGCACAGGATCACCAGCAGCGACGCCACCTCCGCAGCCTGTCGCAACGGACGCGGCATCTGTGCGGTCAGCGCCGTGACCCGGATGTGGCGACCATGGCTCAGTGCCCATCCCATTGCGATGGGGCAGGCCCAGATCAGGCAGAGCTGGCTGAGCTCTGCCGCCCAGATCGTCGGTGCGTTGAAGAAATAACGTGCAACCACCTCATAGGTCAGCAGCACGCCGGTCAGGGTCAGCAGTCCGGCCGCCAGCCACGCCATGGCGGTTTCGATCATTGTGACGATGCGCATTATCGGGTGTCCTTGGACAGCGGATCGCCCCGCGACATGCGCGGGGCGGCAGGGGCCTAGAATTGCTGGGCGGCGTCCAGCATGGCCTTGCCGGCCTCACCGGTCTTGCCAAGGAAAATCTCGTAGACCGGCTGCGACGCCTCTTTCCACGCGGCCAGTTCCGCTTCGGTCGGGGTGTAGATGGTCATGCCGTTTTCTTCGGCCATGGCATAGGCGTTGGCCTCGATCGAGGCCATCTCGTCACGCACCGCGTTTTCGGCATTGACCGCCGCCGCCGAGATGATGTCGCGATGTTCCGCCGGCAATCCGTTCCACCAGTCGGTGTTGGTCACGACGACAAATTCGATATCGGCATGGTTGGTCACCGTGATCGTATCCATCACCTCCCAGAGCGAGCGCGACTGCACACCCGACACACCTGTCATGCCGATGTCGACGGTGCCGCGTTGATAGGCCAGGTATTGTTCCGAGCCGGAAATGATGGTGGGCGCGCCGCCTGCGGCTTCGGTAAAGTCGCCGAGGGTCTTGCCAAACACGCGAACCTTCTTGCCTTCCATGTCCGCCGGGGTGGCGATGGGCCCACCGTTGGAGAGCATGACCGCGCCGCCATAGGCCTGCCACCAGAGGATCGTCGAGCCGGTTTCCTTGATTGCCTCGTCAATCGGGCCGCGCACCGGGCTGCCGGGGGCAACCGCCTTGCGGACCTTTTCTTCGGTGTCGAACAGGAACGGCTGATAGAATATGTCCACCATCGGGATGTCACCGACATAGCGGGTCAGCGAGGCGACGCCCGCCTCGATCGCGCCGGAGCCGACGGCCTGCGGCACTTCCTTGTCCTTGTAGAGCTGGGCACTGTCATAGATCTCGACGGTAATGTCGCCGTTCGAGGTGGCCTCGACCTCTTCCTTGAAGGCCAGCAGGTTTTGCCCCAAGTGGCTCTTCAGCGGCAGTTGCAGCGAGATTCGCATGGTGGTTTCGGCAGCCTGAACAGCCAGCGAACCGGCCATGAACAAGGCCGCCGAGGCAAGCCCGGTTACAAGTGTTTTCATTGTTTCCTCCCTAGGTCGTGCGGTATTTCTTGCGGAATCAAGGGCAGATTACAAGCACTTGCCTCAAGATCGCATCGACGGGTGCACCTGTCGGCGAGCTTCGGATCGATATTCGGAGCCAATCCCCGGGCCGAGCGGCGTTCGCGGATCGGGATATCGACAAGCGGTGCGTGACACCCCCGACGCGCAGGGACAGGACCGGTCAATCGCCATTTCAAATGCGCCCGGGCACCGGACGACACGTTGAACGCTGCGTTCGAAAACGTGCCGTCCTTTGATTCATGCACCTCTCTGAGTTGTTGGTTTTGCTTTTTCCGGAAACCACATAGATTAGAAGATGAAAGGAACGCGCCGTGGAAGAAACACCTATGGATGTGGACGGGTTGATTGCCTGTCCGGCCTGCGATGCCCTGCATTACGTTGTCGACGTGCCGAACAACGCGCAGGCAAGCTGTCATCGCTGTGAAGAAGTTCTGTTTGCGCCCAAGCCGGACGCGATGACCCGCGTGGTCATGCTTGCCGCCACTGCGCTGATCCTGATGATCACGGCGGTGTTCTTTCCGTTTCTCGATCTGAGCGCTGGGGGATTCGAGCAACGCAGTTCGGTGCTGGATGCGATTACCGCCTTTTCCGACGGGCTTCTGCTGCCGCTGTCCTTTGCGGTGGCGGCGCTGATCGTGATCCTGCCGGCGTTGCGGCTTATCGCGATCTTGTATGCGATCGGCCCGATGATGATCGGCTACGCCCCGGCGCGCCATGCGACAGCGGCCTTCCGTTTCGCACAGGTTCTGCGGCCTTGGTCGATGGCCGAGATTTTCATCGTCGGCGTCGCGGTGGCATTGGTCAAGGTCGGGGGGCTGGCAACGGTGGCGATCGGCCCGGCGTTCTGGGCCTTTGTTGCGCTGGTGGTGGTTACGACGCTGAATGACACGGTAATGTGCAGGTTGACGATTTGGAAGACACTGGAAGACCGATCGCGGTATTGACCGCGCGCCGTGCAGGCCTCGTGGCTTGCACCACCTGTTGCAAGGTGCATCATCCCGGCGAGGCGACCTGCCTGCGCTGCGGTTCCCCTTTGCACAGCCGTGACCCGGCTGGTCTGCAAAATGTCTGGGCCTGGTGGATTGCCGGGCTGATCATGTACATTCCGGCAAATATCTACCCGATGCTAAGGACCGCGTCACTGGGACATGAAACCCAGAATACGATCATTGGCGGTGTCTTCGAGCTGATCGCGTACAACTCTTATGGCGTCGCGCTTATCGTGTTCATTGCCTCGGTGATCATTCCGGTGGGCAAGTTCGTTGCCATTGCCTTTCTCGCGCTCAGCATCAACCGGGCCAGCATCCTGAGCGCAAGGGCGCGCCTGCACCTGTACGAGGTGGTCGAGTTCATCGGACGCTGGTCGATGCTGGACGTATTTGTCGTCGCCATCCTGTCGGCCCTTGTACAATTCGAGTTTGTTGCCAATGTGCATCCGGGGATCGCGGCGGTATCATTTGCCTTGTCGGTTGCATTCACGATGCTTTCCGCGCAAAGCTTCGATCCCCGATTGATCTGGGACACGGATGAGGCCGATCCAACATGAGTGAAGACCTGAAACCAGCCGATATGGATGTCACTCCACCGTCGCGCTCGCCGTGGCGCAACCTGTCTCTGGTTTGGGTGGTGCCGGTCTTGGCGTTGCTGATATCGCTGATGGTTGCGTGGAAAGCCTATTCCGATCGCGGTGTGCTGATCGAGATCAGCTTCGACAACGCGGCCGGCGTCACGGCCGGAGAAACCACCCTGCGGTATCGCGAGGTCACGATCGGCACGGTGGAAAAGGTCGGCTTCTCGGATGATCTCAAGACGGTCGAGGTCGCGGTGCGCGTTCAGAAAGAGGTCGCGCCGTTCATCAATGAGACCGCACAGTTCTGGGTCGTGCGCCCCGAGGTCTCTGCCGAAGGTGTCTCTGGCCTGTCGACTGTGCTGAGCGGGGTCTATATCGACAGCAGCTGGGAAAATACCGGCGCACCGGCCGTCGACTCCTTCGTGGGGCTGGAGAGCCGACCGCTGATCGATCTGAACGAAAAGGGCACCCGCATCACCCTGCGCGTATCGGGTGGCAAAGTCATCTCCGGTGGTGTCCCGATCTTTTACAGGGGCATTCGCGTCGGTCGCACCGAGACACCGCGTCTGAACAAGGCCGGTTCGGCGGTTCTGATCGATGCGATGATCGAGGCTCCTTATGACAAATACCTGACGACGGCGACGCGGTTCTGGGACACGTCGGGTTTCGCGGTGTCGCTTGGTGCTGCGGGGCTCAAGCTGGACGTGGGCAGCTTTGCAACGCTGATCAGCGGTGGCGTTTCCTTCAATACCTTCTTTTCCGGCGGTGCGCCGGTGACTCCGGGACAGGTCTACGAACTCTACAACGATGAGGATACGGCGCGTGAAAATGCCTTCTCCCGCGTGTCGTCCCGGACGCTGACGGTCGCAACGATATTCCAAGAGGGCGTGTCGGGCCTGTCGCCGGGGGCGGCGCTGAACTTCAAGGGTCTGAAAATCGGCGAGGTTGACACGCTCTCGGCCTTTGTGAGCGATGACAGCGAAACGCCACAGGTGAACCAGCTGGTCACGTTCAAGGTCGATCCTGACCTGATGGGGCTGCCTGAGGGTGCGACCACGGAAGAGGCGCTGGATTTCATCGGACAGGCGGTCAAGGGGGGCGTGCGGGCGCGGCTCAACAAGGCGAGCCTGCTGACGTCGTCGCTGATCGTCGAACTCGTGGAAATCGAGAACGCTGCGCCGGCGGTGTTTGACCGCGAGGCCGAACCCTATCCGATGATCCCGAGCGTGGAGACCGATCTTCCCGACCTGAACGCCACGATGGAAGGCGTCATGGAACGGATCAACGGGCTCAAGATCGAGGAATTGATCGCACGGGCGACCGGGATGATGGCGAGCATCGAGGCCATCGCGTCGAGCGAAAAGGTCCGCGCCGCACCGGGAGAGATCGTCGGGCTCATCGAGGATGCCCGCGCACTGGTCGCCGGTGAAGCCATGCAGGCGCTGCCCGGCGACCTGAGGGGCGTCATCGAGGAACTGCGCGGCACGATCGCCAAGGCCAATACGGAAAACCTGGTCGAGCAGCTGGTGGCGACACTGAAACGGGCGGAAGAGGCGGCCGACAGCTTGTACACGGCCGCCGATGACGTGCCCGCGGTGGTCGCGGAACTGCGTCAGGTGGCCGCCAAGGTCGCAGGCCTCAAGGCAGAGGAACTTCTGGATGCGGCGACCGGGTTGATGAACAGCGCAAATGCGCTGATCGACACGGACGGCGCGCGGGAACTGCCGCCGGCACTGGCCTCTGCATTGGTTGAGGTCCGGGACCTGCTGGGTGATCTGCGTGAGGGCGAGGCGGTCCGCAATGTCAACGTCGCTCTGTCTTCGGCCAAGGATGCCGCGGTGTCGGTTGAAACGGCGGTCGCCGGTCTGCCGGGCGTGGTCAACCGGCTGGAGGGCATCGTCACCGAGGCCGAGGCGCTGATCGCCACCTATGGCGCACGCTCCGATTTCAACGCCGAAACCCTTGCCATGCTGCGCGAGGTACGCACCACGGCGCGTAGCATCGCGGCGCTGGTGCGCACGCTTGAGCGCAGCCCTAATTCGATCCTGTTTGGAAAGTGATGCCATGATGACGACTGTATTCAGCCGATTGGCCCTCTGCCTGGCGATAACGCCCTTGTTCGCCGGGTGCGGCGAGACCAATGCCCGCTACCTGCTCGACGCACCATCGCCGGCGCAGCGTGTCGGTGTTCGGGTCAGCACCATCGAGGTACGTGACGTTCAATTGCCGGACTATGCCTCGGCGTCGGAAATCGTGGTGCAGGACGAGGCCGGCGCGCTGTTGCCGCTGTCGAGCGCGATCTGGGCGGACGATCCTGTGCGGGGCATATCGCTCGCCCTGGCGCGCAATCTCGACGCGGCCTCGTCCGCGACGGCAATGACCGAACCCTGGCCCCTGGCCGAACCGCCCGATGCGCGGGTCGATGTGCGGGTCGAGCGCATGGTCGCGCAGTTTGACGGCCAGTTTCGGCTGAGCGGTCAATATGCCATCTCATCGCCGGACCGGGTGGTGCGCGAACGGATCGAGCGGTTCGAGATCCTGCGCCCGATGGCGGATCAGTCGCCCACCTCGGTTGCCGCCGCGACAAGTGGTGCCCTGCTGACCCTGTCGGAACAGATCGCGCGTCGCCTGCGCTAGCTGCGTTTCTGGCGCCTGTGCCGCGCGGATTTGATCGGTTTGATCCTGTCCGGCCGAGCGGACACGACAAGGGCGGCGACATGTGATGTCGCCGCCCCTGCTTTGCACGGGTCGGATCAGTTCAGGTCGAACCGGTCCGCGTTCATGACCTTGGTCCACGCGGCAACAAAATCATTGACGAATTTCGCCTGATTGTCGTCCTGTGCATAGACCTCGGCATAGGAGCGAAGGATCGAGTTCGAGCCGAACACCAGATCCATCCGCGTTGCCGTCCAGCGCGTCTCGCCGGATTTGCGGTCACGGATTTCATAGAGACCGTTGTCGACCGGGATCCACTGATACGCCATGTCGGTCAGGTTCACGAAGAAATCGGGAGTCAGCGCGCCGGGACGGTCGGTGAACACGCCATGCTTGGTTCCGCCGTGGTTGGTATCCATGGCCCGCATGCCGCCGATCAGAACCGTCATCTCGCTGGCGGTCAGGCCCATCAGCTGGGTGCGGTCGAGCATCATCTCTTCCGGGCTCACCACGTAATCGGCCTTCTGCCAGTTGCGATAGCCATCGGCCAGCGGTTCGAGCACGTCAAAGCTCTCGGCGTCGGTCATCTCGTCCGTGGCATCGCCACGACCGGGTGCAAACGGCACCTTGATATCGACACCGGCAGCTTTTGCAGCCTGTTCGACACCGACATTGCCGGCCAGCACGATGACATCCGCGAGCGAGGCACCGCTCTCTGCCGCAATCGGTTCCAGCACCGACAGGACACGGGTCAGACGCTCGGGCTCATTGCCTTCCCAGTCCTTTTGCGGCGCAAGACGGATGCGGGCACCATTTGCACCGCCGCGCATGTCCGAGCCGCGATAGGTCCGGGCGCTGTCCCAGGCGGTTGAAACCATGTCCGACAGGCTCAGGCCGCTGTCGGCAATCTTGGCCTTGAGTGCGTCCACATCGTAATCGGTCGAACCGGCGGGCACCGGATCCATCCAGATCAGGTCTTCCTGCGGAACATCAGGCCCGATGTAGCGCGCCTTGGGTCCCATGTCGCGGTGGGTCAGCTTGAACCAGGCACGCGCAAAGGTCTCCGAGAAGTAATCCGGATCTTCGCGGAACTTCTGGCAGATCGCGTTATAGGCGGGGTCGACCTTCATCGCCATGTCCGCATCGGTCATGATCGGCATGCAGCGGATCGAGGGATCTTCCACATCGACCGGCATGTCGGCCTCGTCGATGCTGACGGGCTCCCATTGCCACGCGCCTGCCGGGCTCTTTTTAAGCTCCCATTCGTGATCGAACAGCATGTCGAACCAGCCCATGTCCCACTTGGTCGGATTGGCCGTCCATGCGCCCTCGATGCCTGACACCACGGTGTCGCGGCCAACGCCACGGCCCTTGGTATTCACCCAGCCGATGCCCTGGTATTCGGGGCCGGCGGCTTCCGGGTCGGGGCTGAGGTTGTCGGCAGAACCGTTACCGTGGCTCTTGCCGATGGTGTGGCCACCGGCGGTCAGCGCGGCGGTTTCCTCATCGTCCATCGCCATCCGCTTGAAGGTCTCGCGAATCTGCTCCGCGGTCTTTGCCGGGTCCGGCTGGCCGTTGACGCCTTCCGGGTTCACATAGATCAGACCCATCTGAACAGCCGCCAGCGGGTTTTCCATGGTGTCGGGTTCTTCGACGTTTTCATAGCGCGCGTCGCTGGGCGCCAGCCATTCCTTCTCGGCCCCCCAGTAGACGTCATGCTCGGGATGCCAGATGTCCTCGCGACCGAATGCGAAGCCATAGGTCTTCAGCCCTGCAACTTCGTAAGCCACGGTGCCGGACAGGATGATCAGGTCGGCCCAGGAAATCCTGTTGCCGTACTTCTTCTTGATCGGCCAGAGCAGGCGACGGCCCTTGTCGGTGTTGACGTTGTCAGGCCAGGAGTTCAGCGGCGCAAAACGCTGGTTTCCGGTGCCGCCGCCACCGCGACCATCGGCGAGGCGATACGATCCCGCCGCGTGCCAGGAGACGCGGGCGAACATCCCGACATAGCTGCCCCAGTCGGCAGGCCACCAGTCCTGGCTCTCGGTCATCAGCGCACGAAGATCCGCCTTGAGCGCCTCGACGTCGAGCTTCTTGACCTCTTCGCGATAGTTGAAGTCCGGGCCCATCGGATTGGTCTTGGTGTCGTGCTGGTGCAGGATGTCAAGGTTCAGCGCGTTCGGCCACCAATCCATCACCGACTTGCTGCTCTCGGTATTGCTACCGTGCAGAACCGGACATTTGCCCGATGTGTCGATATTGTTTCCGTCCATGTCTTAGCTCCCGTTCTGGCTATCTTAACTGACGTTTCAAAGCAGGCACATGTCACTCGCCATGCACGGTACCGCCTCACCGGGCGTACCCTGCAAATCGCAGTTTCGTTCGGCCATCGATAAGGGCCGCGGTCCGATCATCGGCTGGTCCTGTGGCATCTCCTGCTTTCTAGAATCGTTATAACAAAGCTTGACGATTTCTATAAGTTGTATTTTTTCATGGTTGCGATAAAATTTTCTTATGAAAAATGTCACGCTCAAACAGTTGCGCTATTTCGAGGCGCTCGCGCATCACGGGCATTTCGGTCGCGCCGCCGAAGCCTGCTCCATCACCCAACCGGCCCTGTCGGTGCAGATCAAGGAACTCGAGCAGGATCTCGGCGCGATTCTCTTCGAGCGCGCCGCGCGGCAGGTCCGGCTGACCACCCTGGGCGAAGCGTTCCTGTTGCGGGTGCAGGACGTGCTGCGCGCGGTGGAAGGGCTGGGCGATCTCGCGCGGGCCTCGCACACCGGGCTGGTCGGACGTTTGCGCCTCGGTGTGATCCCCACGATTGCGCCCTACCTCTTGCCGACAATCATCACCCGCCTGTCGAGGGCACATGGCGAACTGGACGTGTTCGTGCGCGAAACGATGACTCCTAAACTGGTCCAGGAGCTTCTGGACGGGCGTCTGGACGCCGCGATTGTCGCTCTTCCGATCGGTGAACCGTCGCTGGTCGAGACCGAGCTGTTCTCGGAAAACTTCGTGCTGATCCGCCCGAGGGCAGAGGCGGGCAATCCGGTTCCAAATGGGGAAGAGTTGCGCCGGATGCGCCTGCTGTTGCTGGAAGAGGGGCATTGCTTTCGCGACCAGACCCTCGCGTTCTGCAATATCCAGTCCTCCTTGCCCCGCGACGGTCTGGACGGAAGTTCGCTTTCGACACTGGTTCAGATCGTGGATGCCGGGATGGGGGTCACATTGATTCCGGAGATGGCGGTGTCGGTTGAAACGCGTGCGGCATCGGTGTCGATTGCCCGTTTTGCCGAGCCGCAACCGTCACGGCGCATCGGGATGATCTGGCGCAAGACCAATCCTCTGGGCGAGCAATTGATGCAGGTTGCCGAGATCGTCCGTCAGGCGGGTCGGCAAATTCGCGGACAGTCCTCTTAGCGACCGGGCGGCGAAATGCCTGGATTCAATATCCGAGGCAGCGCGCTATCGCCTTGATATTCCGGCTTCTTTTGAGGGAGGGTGGCTGGCAGCCCGTAGGGGAATCGAACCCCTCTTTCCAGGTTGAAAACCTGGCGTCCTAACCGATAGACGAACGGGCCAGCGTTAGTGGGCGTTCATTAGGCAATCGCACGGGGGCACGCAAGAGAAAAAATACCGAAATCGAAAAGAAAGTGGATGAGCGACCGGGTCAGGCGGATCGTGCAGCTGCGGCGTCGTCCAGGCGAAGCTGGGGCGTCTTACGACCGCGCCATTCGTTGATTTCAAGACGACCGGCAAAGTGGAAACGGGCGCCGCCGTGATCGACCATTGTCTGCCCCAGCGGCGTATCGAACGCGCCAAAGGAAATCGCATCCAGAGATCCGCCCATGCCGTCGCTGAGCGAGAGTTTCAGATGCGATTCACCGACGCGGCGCGCATAGCGCACCTCCAGATCGGGCAGGGCAAAGCGCGGTGCCGCCGCGCCGGCGCCGAACGGGCCGGCCTGTTCGATCTGCTCGATCAGGTCGATCGTGACGGCTTTGGGCATCAGTACCCCATCCAGCCGCAGATCGGCGGGACCGGCACGGCCCGCACCTTGCCGTTCGAGAAGCTCCGACAGGCGCTCCATCGCCTCGGGCAGGCGATCACGATCAACGGTCAGGCCGGCGGCCATCTTGTGACCGCCCCCCTTGAGCAAAAGTCCCTCGGTGGCAAGGCGCTGGATTGCGGCTCCAAGATCGACGCCGGCGACCGACCGGCCCGAGCCCTTGCCCTCGTCGCCATCCAGACCGATCACGATGGCCGGACGGTTGGCCGCATCCTTGAGCCGGGACGCAACGATTCCGACGACACCCGGATGCCACCCTTCACCGGCGGCCCAGACCAGCGGCGCGTCCAGGCCACGCGCTTCGGCCTGTTCCATCGCGGCCGCCCGCACTGCGCTCTCGATGTCCCGGCGCTCGGTATTGAGCATGTCGAGCTGCGCCGCCAGCGCCTCGGCTTCACTGGCCGAGTCGGTGGCCAGCAGACGCGCGCCCAGGTCGGCCTTTCCGATCCGTCCACCAGCGTTCACACGGGGTCCGAGCAGAAATCCGAGATGATAGCTGCTGGGCGCGGACTCCATGCGCGACACATCGCAGAGCGCAACCAGACCCGGCCGCGCGCGGCGGGCCATGACACTCAGCCCCTGGCGCACAAGCGCGCGATTGGCACCGATCAGCGGGGCGACATCGGCAACGGTGGCGAGCGCCACCAGATCCAGAAACTCCATCAGGTCCGGTCCCGCCGGCATCCCGGCTTCGCGCATCTGGCGCGCGGTTTCGACCAGCATCAGGAACACGACCCCGGCGGCGCAGAGATACCCCAGATCCCCGCTTTCATCCTGCCGGTTCGGGTTCACCACGGCGAGCGCGTCCGGCAGGGTTTCGCCGCCGAGGTGATGATCAAGCACGATGACATCCGTGTCGCCAGCCGCTGCAATGGCCTCGTGCGAAAGCGTGCCGCAATCGACGCAGATGATGAGGTCATGGGAGGCGGCGAGCTGAGTCATCGCCGGAACGTTCGGGCCATAGCCTTCGTCGATGCGATCCGGGATGTAGAGCGTGGAGCCAAGCCCCATCTGCCGCAGCCAGACCATCAGTAGTGCGGCGGAACTGCCGCCATCCACGTCGTAATCGGCAAATATTGCGATGCGCTGGCGTCGGCCGACCGCTTCAAGAAACCGGGCAGAAGCCGCCTGCATGTCGCGCAGGGTGCGCGGGTCGGGCAGCAGGTCGCGCAGGCGCGGGGCCAGGAACGCTTCGGCCTCGGCAGCGGGTACGCCGCGCCGCGTCAGGACCTGACAGACCGCGCGGGGCAGGGCGGTTTCCTGTGCCATCGCGTCGGCTGCGCGCTCGGAGTCGACATCCGGCCCGATCCAGCGGCGTCCGGTGAGCGACGACTCGATGTCCAGAAATGCCAAGACGAGTCTCTTTTTGCGTTTGCTTGGTGAATGACCGGCAGAGCCCCGGAGGGACCGGCCGGCAGGTTTCGCGGAGCGATCAGACCGGGGTGCGGTATTCCATGCGGCGCACCGAGCCGGTCTTGGAGCGCATCAGCAGGGTCTGGGTGGTGAGCCAGCCGGGCTCGCGCTTGATACCGGACAGCAATGTTCCGCCGGTGACGCCGGTTGCAGCAAAGATCACGTCCTGCCGGGCCATCTCGTCACGGGTATAAATCTTGTCCAGATCGGTGATCCCGGCCTTGGTGGCGCGGGCTTTTTCATCGTCGTTGCGGAACAGCAGGCGACCCTGGATCTGCCCGCCCATGCATTTCAGCGCCGCCGCAGCGAGCACCCCCTCGGGTGCTCCGCCCTGACCCATATACATGTCGATACCGGTCTTGCCCGCCTCGGCACAGTGCATGACACCGGCCACGTCCCCGTCGGTGATGAGACGGATCGACGCGCCGGTGCTGCGCACTTCGGCAATCATCTCTTCGTGACGCGGGCGTTCGAGGATGCAAACCGTGATGTCGGTTGGCGAACAGCCCTTTTCCGTCGCCAGCGCCGAAACCCGCGTGGCCGGCGGCATGTCGAGCGACACCAGCCCTTCGGAATAGCCCGGACCGATGGCCAGCTTGTCCATATACACGTCCGGCGCATGCAGCATCGAGCCGCGCGGACCCATCGCGATCACCGTCAGCGCATTCGGCATGTCCTTGGCCGTGAGCGTGGTGCCTTCCAGCGGATCGAGCGCGATGTCGACGCCCGGCCCGTTGCCGGTGCCGACTTCTTCTCCGATATAGAGCATTGGCGCTTCGTCCCGCTCACCTTCCCCGATGACCACGACGCCGGCAATATCCAGCAGGTTCAACTGCTCGCGCATGGCGTTGACGGCTGCCTGGTCGGCGGCTTTCTCGTCACCGCGACCAATCAGCGACGCAGACGCAAGCGCAGCCTGTTCGGCAACACGGGCGAGGCCCAACGACAGCATGCGATCGTGGAATTCATTGGTTTCGGTCATGGAAGGCTCCTGTTTCAGGCGGTGTTTTACAAGATATCATACGCTCTCGATGCGCAACGCAACCGGCGGCGCGGCGATGACATCGGTTTTTTGCATTTCGGCCAGCGCATCATCCAATGCCGCGCGTGTCGTCTTGTGTGTCACGATCAGCACGGGCGCCGTCGCGTCGGAATGCCCGTACTGCCGCATCCGGTCTATCGAAACGCCGGCATTGCCGAGAATCGCGGCGACCTTGGCGAGCGCGCCGGGCTTGTCCAGAAGCGCCGTGCGCAGGTAGTAGGGCGCAGGAAGCACCGCCCGTGCCGAGGGCGCATCGGCCAGCGTTTTCGCAGGCTGACCGAAGGTCGGCAACCGCAGACCCCGCGCCAGATCACAGACATCCCCCATGACCGCGCTTGCGGTCGGACCCTCGCCGGCGCCGGGTCCGCGCAGCACGATCTGTTCCACCGCATCGCCTTCGATGACGATCATGTTGGTGCCGCCTTCGAGCTGGCCGAGCGGTGAAGAGGCCGGAACCAGACAGGGTTGCATGCGTTGTTCCAGCCCGCGACCGGTGCGCTGCGCCACGCCGAGCAGCTTGATCCGATACCCCATGTCGGCGGCCTGGCGGATATCTTCGATGGTGACATGCTGGATACCTTCGAGTTCGATCCCGTCGAAATCCGGCTTGGTCCCGAACGCGATCGACGACAGGATCGCCAGCTTGTGCCCGGCATCGATTCCGCCGACATCGAGGTTCGGATCCGCTTCGAGATAACCGAGGTCGCTGGCCTCCTGAAAGACCTCTTCATAAGGCAGACCCGCGTTGTACAGGCGTGTGAGAATATAGTTGCAGGTGCCGTTCATGACGCCCATCACGCGGGTGATTTCATTTGCCGCCAACCCTTCGGTCAGGGCCTTTATCACCGGAATGCCACCGGCGACGGCCGCCTCGAACCGGATGACGCGACCCAGCGTTTCGGCCTGTTCGGCCAGCGCCTGACCATGAATTGCCAGCATCGCCTTGTTGGCGGTGACGACATCCTTGCCCGCATCCAGCGCCGCTTCGGTAGAGTCCTTAGCGGGCCCGTCGGTGCCGCCCATCAGTTCGACGAACACATCCACGTCGTCGCGTCGTGCCAGTGCGACCGGGTCGCTTTCCCACGCATAGTTGCCCAGGCTGACGCCACGATCCCGCGCGGCGTCGCGGGCCGAAACCGCGCTGATCCGGATGTCGCGCCCGGTGCGGGCGGACAACAACGCCGCCTGACTGCGAATGATCCTGACGACGCCAACGCCAACGGTGCCCAAACCGGCAATTCCCAGCCGCAGAGGTGCTGTCATGAACCTGTCCCTTGTTGTTGTTTCTCGCGGTGCTCTAGCGGGTTCGGCGCAGGGGCGCAACGTGACAGATGCAGACGATTATTCCTGTACGCCGGCCTGCATGCGTGTCCGGGTTTCGTCGTCAACCACCGGGCGGTCGTTCAGCCGGCGGGCGCGGTCCTGCAAATTGGCCAGCCGACCTTGCAGCTCCTGCTGAACGTCCTTGCTGCGCTCTTGCGGATCGGGAAGCGGCACGAGCAGGGTTTCGATGGGCGCCAGCGCCGGGTAGTCGGCATTCTCGAGATCGTCCGATACGGTTTCGTCCAGCTTCGGTATCTGGGCGCATCCGGCCAGAAGAAGTGCGGGAACAAGCATCCGCAGCGGGGTATCGGTCTTTCGGGATTGCGACGGCATCCGTACCTCTTGCATCACGACATATAGCCGGTGATGCCCGTTTGACGGTGACAGCGCAAGCGGGGGTTTTATCTGAACAGATGTTCAGATACATTCGGATCATGGCACGTACCACCGGTTCGCATTCCGACATCACCGGACCGCGCATTCGCGAGGTTGCGATGCGCCTGTTTGCTCAACATGGCTATGCGGCCGTGTCGATGCGCCAGATCGCAGCCGGGGTCGGGGTGCAGGCGGGTGCCTTGTACAATTATACACCGGACAAGCAGGGCCTGCTCTTCGGGCTGATGCGCGAGCACATGGACGAACTGCTCGCTGCCCGTGCCGAACGCGACGTGCCTGCCGATCCGCTCGCCCAGCTTGAGGATTTCACGCGCTTTCATATCGCGTTCCATATGGAGCGCGCGGATGAGGTCTTTGTTTCCTACATGGAGTTGCGCAATCTCGATGCCGAGAATTTTGCAACCATCGAGACCCTGCGCCGGCAGTACGAGGATGAGCTTGAGGCGATCCTGCGACGCGGCGTTGCCGCCGGTGTGTTTTCGGTCCCGGACAGCAAGATCGCGACGCTGGCCCTGATCGCGATGCTGACGGGTGTCAACACATGGTATCGGACCGGCGGGCGCCTCTCGGTGCGCGAGGTCGAGACCATCTATTGGGACATGGTCCGCAAGGCGGTTGCGCCCTGATTTAAAATCAGGACGCATATCCAGTTGCTTGTGGCGGAATGTTAATGCGCCGGTTTAACGAAGTTGCCGTTGCGCAGGTCTGCCATCGCCTGGCGCAATTCCTCGTTTGTGTTCATCACGATCGGTCCGTGCCAGGCGACCGGCTCGGCAATCGGAGCACCTGAGATCAGCAGAAACCGAACACCTTTGGGGCCTGCCTGAACGGTGATTTCGTCACCGGTTCCGAACCGGACCAATGTGCGGTCACCGGACAGATCGCGGATATTCACCTCTTGTCCCGCAACCTCCTTCTCCAGGAGGACACCGGTCGGGGCGGATGCATCGGCAAAGGCCGCAGCGCCCTCGAACACATAGGCAAAGGCCCGACGATAGGTATCGATGTGGAAGGTCTTGCGCACCCCCGCAGGAACCGACACATCGAGATATTGCGGATCGGCTGCAATGCCATCGACCGGACCGCTCTTGCCCCAGAAGTTTCCGACGATCACCCGGACGCGCGTTCCGTCGTCGTCGATCACCTCGGGAATGTCCGCCGCAGTCACATCCTGATACCGCGGTGCGGTCATCTTCTGCGCGGCGGGCAGGTTTCCCCAGAGCTGGAACCCGTGCATCTGTCCGGCCGCGTTTCCGTGCGGCATTTCCTGGTGCATGATCCCGGAACCAGCGGTCATCCATTGCACATCGCCGGCCCCCAACGTGCCGCTATTTCCCAGCGAATCGCCGTGGTCGACGCTGCCGGACAGAACGTAGGTGATGGTTTCTATGCCACGGTGGGGATGCCATGGAAATCCCTTGATGAAATCCTCCGGGCGCTCGTTGCGGAAGTCGTCGAACAACAGAAACGGATCGAGTTCGGTCGGATCCTGGAACCCGAAGGCGCGATGCAGTTTCACGCCGGCACCTTCCATGGTCGGAACGGCCTTGCGGGTTTCGAGTGTCGGTCTGAGGGACATGGTATTTCCTCCTGCGTTGAATTGCGTTGGCGTTAACATAAGGAGGCCCGGGGGTGCTTTAAATGACAGGAACGAACGACGTCTGTGCGATGGCGCGCAGATCGTGGCGGTGTCGCAAACGGATCAGATAATGACCGCGTCCCGGGCGAGGCTCGGAAAAAGCCGCATCGGGAGAGGTTTTGACATGCGTGTGGGATTCATCGGATTGGGCAATGTCGGCGGCAAGCTTGCGGGGTGCCTGCTGCGCAATGGGGTTGATCTGTCGGTTCACGATCTTGACCCTGACCGGGTCGGGGCATTTGTGGCGCGGGGGGCGCAGGCAGGCGGTTGCCCCGCCGCCATGATGCGCGCAAGCGACGTGGTCATCACCTGTCTGCCCAGCCCCGTTGCGAGCGACGCGGTGGTGTCCGCCATGCTGGACGAGGTCGTGGCCGGCAAAACCTGGATGGAGATGTCGACCACGGATGAGGCCGAGGTCAGGCGGCTCGGCGATGCGGTGCAGGCGCGGGGCGGCGCGGCGGTGGATTGCCCGGTTTCCGGCGGCTGCCACCGTGCCGATAGCGGCAATATCAGCATCTTTGCCGGCTGCGACCGCGCAACCTTCGAACGGGTCCTGCCGTTGCTGACGACAATGGGCCAACGGGTTCTTCACACCGGGGAATTGGGGAGTGCCAGTATTCTCAAGGTGGTGACCAACTATCTGGCTACCGCAAATCTGGTCAGTTGCGCCGAAGCGTTGGTGGTGTCCAGGGCGGCGGGGATGGATCTGAACGTGGCTTACGAAGCGATCCGCATCAGTTCGGGCAACAGCTTCGTGCATGAAACCGAAAGCCAGGTGATCCTGAACGGCAGCCGCGATATTTCATTCACGATGGATCTGGTCGCCAAGGATATCGGCTTGTTTCAACAGGTGGCCGATCGCGCCGGTGTACCGCTCGACATCAATCCCAGGCTGATCGAGATTTTCGCGGACGGGATTGGCCGGTTCGGACCGCGCGAATTGTCTCCGAATATCATCCGCCGGCTCGAAGACGTCACCGGACTTGATATCCGCGCGCCGGGATTTCCACCCGAGATGGTCGACGATGAGCCCGAAGAACCGGGCGCCGAGGTCGTGGTTATAGCATCTCGTGATAGACCTGAATCACCTGACGCTGCCTGAAATCAAGGATTTCAACGCGTTAGGTGATACCAGGTGTTCCAGGTCAATCGCGAAACGCTTTGGGCACGGCGGGTAAGACCGGCTGTACATCACGACCCGGTCTGCGATATGCGCCGGTTGAAGTCTGGGGCGGGAGCAGTCGATGGAAACGAAGGTTATCGCGGTGATCGAAGCAGGCATGTTGCGGCGATGGATGGCCGTGGCGATGCTCGCTTGTGTGTCTGTGCTGCTGGTCTATTCCGGCATGGGGGCAGGGGGGTCATCCATGATCCTGCGCATCTGTGCCGTAGCGGTTGGTGTGGCCACATTGCTGATTGCACTGAAACTCTTCCGTGTGACCGCAAACCGTATCGAACTGACCGTGGACGGGCTGCGCGAGAGCAGTGGCATCTCGATCGCTACGCTTGATGAAATCGCATCGCTCGACCGGGGGCTTCTGGCGTTCAAACCGACAAACGGGTTCGTTCTGCGCACCCATGCGCCAACGGTCAGATGCTGGCGGCCGGGGTTGTGGTGGCGGTTCGGGCGGCGCGTCGGGATTGGCGGAGTGGTGTCCGGGGCGCAAACGAAATTCATGGCGGATCGGCTTGCGGAACTGATGGCGGCGAAAAACTGAGGCGTCATCCCACAGAGACGGCGGGTCTACCCGAGACTGCTCTGCCCGTCCCATTTGATCTGATCGACGAAACGGGGGCGGGTAAAGACGAAATTCTCGAGCTTCGTTTCGTCCATTCCGATCCGGAAGAGCGGCGTGAACGTATTTTCCGTTTCGACCAGAATGACGATTTCGTTATTCGGCATGATCGGAAGCCGATCGGCAAACTGACCGACGGACGCATCGTCCAACTCGCCGGGGAAGCCGCGATTTGCCGACCAGTTGACGTAATAGCGCTGGTCCGATTCATCCCAGCGGATGATCGAGATGCGCAGCGCGATATCGCTTGGCGTGTGGGTCATCATGCCGAAAAGTTCATACATGCTGTCGACATAGGCGTCGTTGATATCACTGGTCTCGCGCGAGATCAGATCGCTGATCGTATAGGCCGCTTTCAGGTTGGCCGTGCTCTGGTGATAGCCGTCGAAATAGACGTAGGTCGCCATGAACGCCCAGAAGACGAATGGCATGGCGAGTATGAATTCGACGGTCACGCTGCCGCGCGTATCATCCCGGAATTTTCCAATCAGCGTCCGCAGGTCGATCAATCGCATGGCTTACCTCGGCTCCTGCACGAAGGCAGAGGTTGAAACGAGCGCATATTGCCCGGCGCCATCCCTGGAAATGTTCTTGCCAAGCCCGGTTGTCGGAAACACCGGAGAGATCTTGGCACAGGCCCGCAGGATCATCAGGTCGTTGTCGCCGGCGTCGTTCCTGAAGTTGATCTTGGGCTGCACCTCTCTGGAGGCATCGGTACAGGTCGCTTCACGCGGCACCCCGGTCCAGTTGCGCGGATCGACCTGGATCAACTCCAGCCTGAGATTGGATCTGCAATTGTTGATAAAGCCCGCCCGGTCGCAGATCAGGTCCTTGATCTGGTCGTGCTGCGGCACCGACCCGGTCCCGAGCCGAATGTCGCGAACCGTCAGGTCCACCGCGCGCTCGAGGCTGGAATGGTTCAACGTCATGAGACCGAGTTCGATCCCCGACAGCATGAACAGCAGCATGGCAGGGAATGTGATGGCAAACTCGATCGTCGCGTTGCCATTCTCTGCCCGCCAGAAGCGCTTTGCGAGGATCGACGGCCAGCGCCTCACTGGGTCAACCTCAACTTGCGGATCGACGATGCGATGGAGTCAAATGCGATCCGGAGCTTTTCGCCGTCCGAGTCGCTTTTCACCTCGAAGAAATGTGAGTCGGAACTTGAGCAATACCGCAGGATATCGGCCCCTCTGCCCGGTGCGTCAAAGCCGATTGTGAACACGATGATGTTGTTGTCTTTGGCGATATCGCAAATGCGCTCGGTGCGATCATTCTTGACCCAGCTGCTGACACTGTTGCGCACGTCGTGGTACCATCTTCTGTTGGCTATCGACGCGTCAAGGAACGGGTAGTAATTCTTGAAAAGGTTTGCCTTGAGACTGACATGCGCCCAGAGATCGGGATAGCTGAGATTGGCGGATGTACCGGGTGCGGACCGTTCGCCGCAAGATAAATTTCTCGGAGAATTTCCGACACAGCCCTCGCGGCGCTCGTCGGAATTAACCTCACCAAATGGATGGTCGGCCCATTTGTTACCGTCATTTACCAGATTGCCGTCCCGGTCATAATACACCTTGTTGTCGTCAGGCCAGTAATAGGCGTCGACTGGCGGATGGTAGATCGAATATGCCTTTGCCGCATTGTTGAAATACACATTCGACGGCCCCTCGCGAAAACCGTCGTTGATGTAATACTGATCGGTGTTCTCCCCGTCGGTCATCAGAACGATCACCTTCAGCGTTTCGCCGTCATTGTAGTTTGTTGGCAAGTTTGCCGCCACCTCGGGCACCTCGCCAAGCACGCTGAGCGCGCCCATCGTCGGGCGGAGACTGGGATCGAGCAGGGCGGTGCCCCATTTCATGCCGATATCGATCGAGGTACTGCCGCGGGCACTCAGGTTCCTGATATAGGCTTTCAGCGCCTCGGGATCGGATTGCATCAGCAGAATCTGGCGATTTTCGTCCGCTTCGCAAACCGGCAGGGACACCCCGTTGGCGTCATTGCCGATCAGGGTGATCCCATCCTCGACCATACCGTCGTAAAAGCTCCACCAATCAAAATGCATGGTGCGCTGGTACGGGCTGGTAGGCGACAGCGATGCGGTATCGAAATCGGCACTCTGGAAGTTGATGCAATTCGAATATTGCTGCTCGTCGGAGACATTGAACCGTTCCATCAGGCTCTGCGGGACAGAGACCTGTGAGGCATAGGGCACGATCGACATGGACATTCTGCCATCGGCGCTGTTGGCGGCCATCGTATCGACGAATTCCTGCGCCGCCGTGATCAGGTTTGGCAAACGGTTACGGTCGTTCATCGAACCGGAAACGTCGAGCACCAGTGAAATCTCGACGCCATCGATGCGTTCCTCTGCGGTTCCGACGGCCGGTGCGACCAGCGTATCGACACCGTTCATGTGCATGAACTGTGTGTCGATCTCGGTACTGGCGGTCGCCGAGACCTCGCGATAGCCAAGGCCCTGGTCCACCGTCACGGAGATGAGATAATCACTCAGTCCGGATTTGGCGAAATAATCTTCGACCACTGCGGTCGGATCCATCTGTTGATCGAGATCCGCGGCGGCGAGCACGGCACGATCCAGTGTAGCCTGCAGCCTGGAACGGTCGCGCTCGAAGCGCATGAAGTCGATACCGATGCCCGCGACCATGAGGATGATGAGAAACGCATAGACACCGAAAATCAGCATCGCACCGTCCTCGTCGCGGGCGAACCTGCGCAATATGCGCGCGGACGAGCAGGCCCTCGCGCCCGAGCGCCTGAGCCGGTTCAGTCTGCTGCTGGTCTCGGCTTTGAAACCCATTGTTTAACCTCATCCGCCCGGAATGGGGCATCGGACAATAAATCTTTTATTATATGACTGCGGAACATGACGGAAATGGGACGTAAACTGCGCCACATTGCGTATATTACCAACAAATTTACAACAATCCTAATCCCAAATTACGCGACCGCCCGGCCTGGCGGCGCGGCCATTATGGTCGATTTCATACCGGCATGTACAGGATCATGTCAAAAATGTCGCCAAACTTCACCATCTCGTCATAGGTTGGCTTCTAGAACACAGCACATCTGAGTCGTTGTGAGCGTTCGGGAGGAGCAACATATGAACCAGAGAAACGAACCGACATTTCGTGAAAGCGTCGATCTGATGTTCAACCGCGCAGTCGCGCTGATGGACCTGCCACCGGGACTGGAAGAGAAGATCCGTGTGTGCAACGCAACCTATACCGTGCGATTCGGCGTGCGCTTGCGTGGCCAGATCCAGACCTTTACCGGATACCGGTCCGTACACTCTGAACATATGGAACCCGTCAAGGGCGGCATCCGTTTTGCGATGGGTGTCAATCAGGACGAGGTCGAGGCGCTGGCGGCGCTGATGACCTATAAATGCGCGCTGGTTGAAACGCCGTTCGGAGGATCAAAGGGCGGGTTGCGGATCGATCCGCGCCAGTATGACGAGCACGAGTTGGAGCAGATCACCCGCCGCTTTGCCTATGAGCTGGCCAAGCGTGACCTGATCAACCCCAGCCAGAACGTTCCCGCTCCGGACATGGGAACGGGCGAACGTGAAATGGCCTGGATCGCCGATCAGTACGCCCGGATGAACACGACCGATATCAACGCGCGTGCCTGCGTCACTGGCAAACCGCCGAATGCCGGTGGCATTGCCGGACGCGTCGAGGCGACCGGGCGCGGCGTGCAATATGCCCTGCGCGAGTTCTTCAGGCACCCGGAGGATGTCGCCCGATCCGGCCTTTCCGGTTCGCTGGACGGAAAGAGGGTCATCGTCCAGGGGCTGGGCAATGTGGGCTACCATGCCGCGAAGTTCCTGGCGGAGGAGGACGGCGCCATCATCACCGGCATCATCGAGCGGGACGGTGCCCTGTTCAATCCGGAAGGTCTGGATGTCGAGGCGGTGTTCAACTGGATCCGCGGGCGCGGCGGTGTGACCGGTTTCCCCGATGCGGCGCATACTGCCGAAGGGGCTGCGGTGCTCGAGGAGGAGTGCGACATCCTGATCCCTGCGGCGCTGGAAGGCGTGATCAACCTGAACAATGCCGAACGGATCAAGGCACCGTTGATCATCGAGGCTGCAAATGGCCCGATCACGGCGGGCGCCGACGACATCCTGCGCGCCCGCGGAACGGTCATCATCCCCGACATGTATGCCAATGCCGGCGGCGTGACCGTGTCCTATTTCGAGTGGGTCAAGAACCTGAGTCATATCCGGTTCGGTCGCATGCAGCGGCGCCAGGAAGAGGCGCGTCACCAGTTGGTCGTGGACGAACTGGAACGGCTCGATCGGTATCTCGGCGACGCCTGGTCCATGTCTCCGGACTTCAAGAAGAAATACCTGCGGGGTGCCGGCGAGCTCGAACTCGTGCGCTCGGGGCTCGACGACACGATGCGCACCGCCTACCAGTCGATGCACGAGGTCTGGCATGAGAGGGATGACGTGGAGGACCTGCGCACCGCAGCCTATCTCGTCTCGATCAACAAGGTGGCGGCGAGCTATCGGGCCAAGGGTCTTTGAGAGCCGCTGCCCGGCCCCTTCGGGAGCAGTTTGCCGTATCCGACGGGGCCGGGTGCCGAGGAACCGGCGGGTGGGCGGAAATTCTCACCCGCAAACAGCCGTGTATCGCCGCGCGGTATGGAACAAGGCGCATTTCGGGCGCGCCGCGTCCGGATGGCATGCCGTGGCACGATGAGACCGCAATCTGTGAAGACCGGATGGGTTCTCCGGGGGTCGCTGCCAGGTTTGGAGAATGACGGGCATCGGATGGCCGGGTGCCCTTGCAACGGGGGGATGACATGCGCTTTTCCGGATGGAAGGTTCTCAGCGAAGGGCTCACCGGGAACCGGGGCTGGTCGCCGCATTGGCGTGAGCCCGAGCCGAGGCAGGACTATGACGTCGTCATTATCGGTGGCGGCGGACATGGGCTGAGCACCGCCTATTACCTCGCGAAAGAGCATGGGCTGACCAATATTGCCGTGCTCGAAAAGAATTATATCGGTGGCGGCAATGTGGGACGCAACACCACCATCGTGCGGGCCAACTATTTCCTGCCGGGCAATTCGGAATTCTACTCTCATGCGCTGAAGCTGTGGGAGGGGCTGGAAGAGGATCTGAATTACAACGTGATGCATTCGCAGCGCGGCCTGATCAACCTGTTTCATTCCGACGGCCAGCGCGACGCCTTTGCAAGGCGCGGAAATGCGATGATCAACCAGGGCGACGATGCGGAGCTGCTCGATCGGGAGGGTGTTCGGCAGTATTTGCCCTATCTGGATTTCGACAACGGCCGGTTCCCGATCTATGGCGGTCTGTTGCATCGGCGTGGGGGCACGGCGCGCCATGACGCGGTGGCCTGGGGGTATGCGCGCGGCGCCGATCAGCGCGGGGTGCACCTGATCCAGAATTGTGAAGTGACGGGTATCGACATCGAGAACGGCAGGGTGCGCGGGGTACAGACCACGCGCGGCGCCATCCGGGCCCGCAAGGTCGGGATCGTGGTTGCCGGTCGCTCCGGCCAGGTTGCGGCCATGGCCGGACTGCGCCTGCCCATCGAGAGCCACGTGTTGCAGGCCTTTGTCACGGAGGGGCTGAAACCGGTGATCGACCATGTGGTCAGTTTTGGCATGGGGCATTTCTATATCAGCCAGTCCGACAAGGGTGGTCTGGTATTTGGCGGTGATCTCGATTTTTACGCGTCCTATGCCCAGCGGGGCAACCTGCCGATGGTCGAACATGTGATGGAGGCGGGCATGACGCTGATGCCGATGATCGGCAAGGCGAGGGTGCTGCGCAGCTGGGGCGGTATCATGGACATGACCCCCGATGGATCGCCGATCATCGACAAGACCGGCGTCGACGGGCTCTATATCGATTGCGGCTGGTGTTACGGCGGGTTCAAGGCGGTGCCGGCCTCGGGGCATTGTTTTGCGCATCTGATCGCGACCGACCGCCCGCATGGTGCGGCGACGCGGTTCCGGCTCGACCGGTTCCGCACCGGGCACGGGTTGATGGATGAGGAAGGGACCGGCGCGCAGCACAATCTGCATTAGGCGCGCCCGGAGAGGAGGGGCGCCTCCGGCGGGAGTATTTCGGCAAAGATGAAGATGGGGCAACGGCAATGAGGATCACCTGTCCGATATGCGGTGAGCGGGACCGGCGCGAGTTTTATTATCAGGGCGATGCGGTCGCGCTGCGGCGTCCGGCCCCGGATGCCGGCGAGGCGGCCTGGGAGGACTATCTTCACCTGCGGGAGAATCCGGCGGGAACGACGCGGGATCTCTGGTATCACGAGGCGGGATGTGGTGCCTGGCTGGTTGTGACGCGCGATACGGTGACCCATGCGGTGCAGGCGGTCGCGCTGGCCGGGGACGGCTCGGCGGAGGGTGGATCATGAGGGTAGAGGGCAGGGGGCTGATCGATCGGGCGAGGCCGGTGCGTTTCACCTTCGACGGGGTGCCCCATGGCGGGTTCGCGGGCGATACGCTGGCCTCGGCGCTGCTTGCCAACGGGGTCAGGATGCATGGCCGTTCGTTCAAGTATCATCGTCCGCGCGGTGTGTTGACTGCCGGCAGCGAGGAGCCGAACGCGCTGGTGACCATTGGAACGGGGCCGGGAGCGGAGCCGAATGTGCGGGCCACCATGCAGGAACTCCATGACGGGTTGGCGGCGCGAAGCCAGAACTGTTGGCCGTCGCTGCGTCATGACATCATGGCGGTCAATGACCTGGCCGCGCCGTTCCTGGGGGCGGGGTTCTATTACAAGACCTTCATGTGGCCGAGGACATTCTGGGAGAAGCTCTATGAACCGCTGATCCGCAAGGCCGCCGGGCTCGGGGCGCTTTCGGGCGCGGCGAACCGGGATCGATATGAGAAGGCCCATGCCTTCTGCGACCTGCTGGTGATCGGTGCCGGGCCGGCCGGGTTGATGGCGGCGCTGACGGCGGCGCGGGCGGGGGCGGACGTGATCCTTGCCGACGAGGGGTTCCGTGCCGGCGGGCGATTGACCGGCGAGACAGAAGAGATCGATGGCAAGCCCGGCCATGTCTGGGCCGAGGATGTCGTTGCCGAGCTTGATGCGATGCCCAACGTGCGGATCATGCTGCGCACGACGGTGACCGGCGCGTATGATCAGGGCACATATGCTGCGCTCGAAAGGGTGGGCCGGCATCTCGCCGCGCGTCCCGATGCCCTGCCGCTTGAGACGTTCTGGCGGATCGTGGCCCGGCGCGCGATCCTCGCCGCCGGGGCGATCGAGCGGCCGGTGGCGTTTCGCAACAACGACAGGCCGGGGATCATGACCGCCGGTGCGGTGCGGACCTACCTCAATCGCTGGGGCGTGGTTCCGGGGCATCGGGTAGCGGTTTTCGGCAATAATGACGATGCGCACCGGACGGTGCGCGATCTGACGGCGGCGGGGGCGCACGTCGTTGCGCTTGTCGACTCCCGCCATGACGCTCCGGATGTGGCCGGCGTTCGCATGTTCAGGGGCGCGATGGTCTCCGACACGCGCGGGCGCCGCGGGCTCGAGAGCATCACCATTCGCAGTGTCAGCGGCGAGGACCACCTGGCGGTGGATTGCCTGGCGATGTCGGGCGGGTGGAACCCGACCCTGCACCTGACCTGCCACACCAATGCCCGGCCGCTGTGGCGCGAGAATATACTGGCGTTTGTTCCGGTACCCGGTGCGGTGCCCGGTCTTTCGGCCGCGGGGGCGTGCAACGGCGCGTTTGCCACCGCGGATTGTCTGCGCGAAGGGCGTGACGCCGCCGGCGCGGTGCTGGTCGATCTGGGGCACGCCGTGCCGCAGGGCACGCTCCCCCGGGCGTCGGATGATGCCGGTCGCCTCGCACCGCTCTGGGCCGTTCCGGCGCGGGGGCGTGCATGGCTCGATTTCCAGAATGACGTGACGGTCAAGGATGTGAGGCAGGCGGCGCAGGAGAATTTCCGGTCGGTCGAGCATATGAAACGCTATACCACGCAGGGCATGGCGACCGATCAGGGCAAGAACTCCAACGTGGCGGCTCTTGCGATTCTCGCCGACGTGACGGGGCGCACGATCCCCGAGACCGGAACGACAACCTTTCGCCCGCCCTATAGCCCGGTGCCGATTGCCGCGATGGGAGCAGGCGGGCAGGGCAAGGGGTTTGCGCCGGAACGGTTCACCACGAGTCACGCCGCAAGTGTCGAGCGCGGCGCGCCGATGATCGAGGCGGGGCTTTGGTACAGGCCAAGCTATTTTCCCGAAGCGGGCGAAACAAACTGGCGGCAATCCTGCGATCGCGAGGTGGCACTGGTGCGCGAGGCGGTGGGCATCTGCGATGTCTCGACGCTTGGCAAGATCGACCTGCAGGGGCCGGATGTGCCGGCTTTCCTCGACCTGCTTTACGCCAACCGGTTCAGTACGCTGAAGGTGGGGCGCGTGCGCTACGGGCTGATGCTGCGCGAAGACGGGCACGTGATGGATGACGGCACCACGGCCCGGTTGGGCGAGCATCACTATCTCATGACGACCACGACGGCGGCAGCGGGGCAGGTGATGCGGCATCTCGAGTTCGTGCATCAATGCCTGTGCCCCGGGCTGGACGTGGCGTTTACCTCGGTCACCGAGCAGTGGGCGCAGTTTGCCGTGGCCGGGCCGGAATCGCGCGCGCTGCTGAACGAATTGCTCGATGCCCCGCTGAGCGATGCGGTCTGGCCGTTCATGGCATGTGGCGCGGTCTCGGTAAAAGGTGTGGCGGGGCGGCTGTTCCGGATCTCGTTCTCGGGCGAACATGCGTATGAAATCGCCGTTCCCGCGCGCTATGGCGCGAGCCTGTTCCGGTTGCTTCTGAGCCTTGCCGAGACGCGAGGCGGCGGAGCCTACGGGATGGAGGCGCTGAACGTGCTGCGGATCGAAAAGGGGCATATCACGCACGCCGAGATCCATGGCCGGACGACGGCGGACGACATCGGCATGGGGCGGATGGTGTCACCGGCCAAGGATTGCATCGGCAAGACGATGAGCGAGCGGCCCGGCCTGTCCGGACCGGAGCGTGAACAACTGGTTGGCCTCAGACCCGTCGGCGATGTCAAGAAACTGACTGCGGGGGCGCATCTGTTCGATCCCGACGACGAGGCCGTGCGGGTGAATGGCAAGGGCTATGTCACATCGGTCTGTTATTCCCCGACGCTGGGCCAGATGCTGGCACTCGGCTTTCTCAAGAACGGACGTGCACGGCATGGGCAGCGGGTGCGCGCGGTGGATCACCTGCGCGATCTCGAAACCTTGTGCGAGGTGGTCGATCCGGTGTTCTTTGATCCCGAAGGAGAGCGTGTTCGTGGCTGATCTTGTCGAAAGAACGCCCTGCAAGGGTTTGCTGCCACTGGAAATCGGCCATGCAGTGGTTCGCGAGGCCAGGATCGGCCGCATGACCGTGATCGCGCCGTTCAAGGGGCAACAGGCACGGGTTGCGCAGATCCTGAAATCGGCACATGGGGTCGCATTTCCCGAACCAAACCGCAGCAGCGAGGCGGGCGGTTGCCGGGTAATCTGGTTCGCGCGGGGACAGATCATGCTGGTCGGGGAGGATCCGGATCCGGGGTTGAAGACTCACGCGGCGTTGACCGATCAATCCGACGCCTGGGCGGTTGTCACGCTGGAGGGCGCGGCCGCCGAGGACGTTCTGGCGCGGTTGGTGCCCGTTGATCTGCGTGCTGCGGCATTCAAGACGGGGCAAACCCTGCGTTCGCAGCTCCAGCACATGAATGCGTCGATCACCCGCATCGGCGCGACCTGTTTTCAGATCATGGTCTTCCGTTCGATGGCCGCCACGCTTGTTCACGATCTCAGATCGGCTATGGAGGGTGTCGCTGCACGGGGGTAGACTGCGCCGATCCAAACTGATTCCGGAGTATCCCTCATGATCCGTCTCGCGCTCGCCGCTTGCCTTTTTGCCACGCCGCTGATGGCTGCGGAAACCAAGGAGGAAAGCTGTGGCTATCAGGCACAGGTGATCAGCGCCGTTCAGAAGGCGCGGCTCGATCGGGTGAAACAGGCGGATGTCGCATCGACCATCGCGGCCTCGAACCCCACCTGGCCTGCAAATTACAACGCTGCGATTCCGCAACTGACCGAATTTGTCTACAGCCAGAAGAAACGTGATCTCAAAAAGACCGATCTGGGCGCGAACCTGCTCCAGCAATGTCTTGAAAACTGGGATCAGATTCAGGAAATGCAGAAGAATCTGAAGAACTGAGATGTCCCTTCCGCCGGGTTTTCTGGATGAATTGCGCGCGCGCGCCAGCCTGTCGCAGGTTGTCGGCCGCAAGGTGATCTGGGATCCGCGGAAGTCGAACCAGGGCAAGGGCGACATGTGGGCCCCTTGCCCGTTTCATCAGGAAAAGACGGCCTCCTTCCACGTGGATGACCGCAAGGGATTCTATTACTGCTTTGGCTGTCACGCCAAGGGTGACGCGATTTCGTTCATCACAGAGACCGAGAATGTCGGTTTCATGGAGGCGGTCGAAATCCTGGCGCGCGAGGTGGGAATGACCATGCCCGCGCGCGATCCGCGGGCGCAGGAGAAAACCGACCGGCGTGCCGGTCTTGCCGAGGTGATGGAGCAGGCGGTGCAGTTCTTCCGCCTGCAACTCAGGACCGGCGTTGCCGCCGATGCCCGCGCGTATCTTGACCGGCGCGGGCTGAGCGGACAGCGGCAGGATCGTTGGGAAATCGGCTTCGCACCCGACGCATGGCAGGCGCTCTGGGATCATTTGCGCGCGAAATCGGTGCCCGAAGAGATGATCCTGGCCGCCGGTCTGGCCAAACCGTCGCGCAACGGCGGCAAACCCTATGATACGTTTCGCAATCGTATCATGTTTCCGATCCGCGACGCGCGGGGCAGGTGCATCGCCTTTGGCGGGCGGGCAATGGATCCGAATGACAATGCGAAATACCTGAACTCGCCGGAAACCGAACTTTTCGACAAGGGGCGCAGCCTGTATAACCACGGGCCGGCGCGCAGCGCGGCGGGCAAGGGACAACCGCTGATCGTTGCCGAAGGCTACATGGATGTCATCGCGCTGGCGTCCGCCGGCTTTGATGCGGCCGTTGCCCCTCTGGGCACTGCGATCACCGAAAATCAGCTGCAACTGCTGTGGCGGATCGCGCAGGAACCGATCATTGCGCTCGACGGCGATGCGGCCGGACTTCGGGCGGCGATGCGGCTGATCGATCTCGCGCTGCCTCTGCTTGAGGCCGGGCAAAGCCTGCGTTTTGCGATCATGCCGGAAAAGATGGATCCCGATGACCTGATCCGTGATCGCGGCGCGGGGGCGATGCAAAAGCTGCTGGACCAGGCCGTTCCCATGGTGCAGCTGCTCTGGCGGCGGGAAACCGAAGGCAAGGTGTTCGACAGCCCGGAGCGGCGCGCGGCGCTGGATGCGACGCTGCGCGCCCATGTTCAGAAAATCCGTGACCCGTCGATCAGGGGTCATTACGGTCAGGCGATCAAGGACCTGCGGTGGCAGCTGTTCTCCCCGCGCAGGACGGGGGCGGGGCGCAAGCCCTGGAAGCCGGGTCAAAAGGCGGCGCCGGTTCCGCTGACCGGCACCAAGAGTTCGCTGCTGGCTGCATCCGACGCGGCGGCACAAATGCATCTGCGCGAGACGGTGGTGATCGCAGCGGCGATCGCGACACCACGGGTCGTAGCGGAATTCGAGGCGGAGCTTGAGCGCATGGTCTGTGCGGATCCTGATCTGGCGCGTCTGCGCGACCTCGTGCTGCGCCACGCCCATCGCGAGGATCGTGTGCTGTCGGACATCCTTGTCGAAGAAATCGGCCCGTCCGCCCTTGAAAACCTGCATGCGCTTCGCCATGTCGCAATCAACCCCTGCGTTCGAAATCCGGGCGATATCGAAATGGCGCGCATGACGCTGACCGAGGAACTCGCCAAACTCCACAGCCAATGCGGGCTGGACGCTGAAATTGCCGAGGCGCTCGAGGATGTCGCGGGCGGCGGCGATGAGGCCCTCACATGGCGGCTGTCACAGGCCGCCGAGGCCCGCAACCGGGCCGAGCGCAGTGAACATGAAGACAAGGCACAGTATGACACCGGCGATAATGGCGCGCGAATCAACAGGGGTGAACGCGAGCGTTTTCAGGCCCTGTTGGAGCAGATCGGGCAGCGCAAATCGCGGCGGTGAGAGTTTTGGTAAAGAATCGCTAAAGAAAAACGGGTAGACGGGTAGCCGAATCAGCAGATCACGCTAATGATTCGCTGCACGCGAATCACCCGAGACGCCCTAGCAGGAGCAACGCATGGCCGCCAAAGACAATGACGACCGCAAGTCCGACGATCAGGACGCCGAGATCTCGCTCGACATGAGCCAGGCCGCGGTCAAGAAGATGATCGGCGAGGCTCGCGAGAAGGGATATATCACCTACGATCAGCTCAACCAGGTCCTGCCGCCCGATCAGGTCAACTCCGAACAGATCGAAGACGTGATGTCGATGCTGAGCGAAATGGGCATCAACATCATCGAGGACGAAGAGGCCGAGGAGGAAGAGCAAAAGGGCTCGACCGAGGTTGCGACCACCGAGAGCGCGCGCGAGGTTACCGTCGCAACAGGCAGCACCGAAAAGCTGGACCGTACCGACGATCCGGTGCGCATGTACCTGCGCGAAATGGGAAGTGTCGAACTGCTCAGCCGCGAGGGCGAGATTGCCATTGCCAAGCGCATCGAGGCCGGACGCAACACCATGATCGCGGGGCTCTGCGAAAGCCCGCTGACCTTTCAGGCGATCACCATCTGGCATGACGAATTGCTGAGCGAAGACATCCTGCTGCGCGATGTGATCGACCTTGAAACCACCTTTGGCAACCAGATGGACGAGGATGACGACATCCAGGCCCCAGTCGTCAATACCAACGCCAATGCCAAGGCAGAGAAGCCCGCAGAAGAGGAAAAGCCCGAGCTTGACGCCGATGGCAACCCGATCGTCAAGGATGACGATGACGACGAGGACGAACAGGCCAATATGAGCCTCGCGGCGATGGAAGCCGCACTCAAGGACCAGGTGCTGACCACGCTCGAGACCATCTCGAACGACTATGCCCAACTGTCCGAGATGCAGGACAGCCGGATTTCCGCCACCCTGAACGAGGATAATTCGTTCAGCGATGCGCAGGAAGCGACCTACCAGGCGCTGCGCTCGGAGATCGTGGAACTGGTCAACGGGCTTCACCTGCACAACAACCGGATCGAGGCGCTGATCGACCAGTTGTATGGCATCAATCGCCGCATCATGTCGCTTGACAGTTCGATGGTCAAACTCGCCGATCAGGCGCGGATCAACCGGCGCGAATTCGTCGAGGAATATCGCGGGCGCGAGCTGGATCCGAACTGGCTGGCCGAGATGGCGGAAAAGCCCGGACGCGGCTGGCAGATGTTCATCGAACGAAGCACCAGCAAGGTCGAGGAGCTGCGTGCGGACATGGCGCAGGTCGGGCAGTATGTGGGCCTCGACATCAGCGAATTCCGCCGCATCGTCCAACAGGTGCAAAAGGGCGAGAAAGAGGCGCGTCAGGCCAAGAAGGAAATGGTCGAGGCGAACCTGCGCCTGGTGATTTCGATCGCCAAGAAATACACGAACCGCGGCCTGCAATTCCTTGATCTCATTCAGGAAGGCAATATCGGCCTGATGAAGGCGGTGGACAAGTTCGAATACCGTCGGGGCTACAAGTTCAGCACCTATGCGACCTGGTGGATCCGCCAGGCGATCACCCGCTCGATCGCCGATCAGGCGCGCACGATCCGTATTCCGGTGCACATGATCGAGACGATCAACAAGCTGGTGCGCACCGGGCGCCAGATGCTGCACGAGATCGGGCGCGAGCCGACACCCGAGGAACTGGCCGAAAAGCTGCAGATGCCGCTGGAAAAGGTTCGCAAGGTGATGAAGATCGCCAAGGAACCGATCAGCCTCGAAACACCGATCGGCGACGAAGAGGACAGCCAGCTTGGCGATTTCATCGAGGACAAGAACGCCGTCTTGCCGCTGGACAGCGCGATTCAGGAAAACCTCAAGGAAACCACGACCCGCGTGCTGGCCAGCCTGACCCCGCGCGAGGAACGGGTTCTGCGGATGCGCTTCGGGATCGGCATGAATACCGATCACACGCTGGAAGAGGTCGGACAGCAGTTCAGCGTCACCCGCGAGCGGATCCGCCAGATCGAGGCCAAGGCGCTGCGCAAGCTGAAACATCCCAGCCGAAGCCGCAAGTTGCGCAGTTTCCTGGATCAGTAGAAATTCCGCAGGCCCCGCCGTTCATTCGGCGGGGTTTTTTCTTGTCTGAACAGGGCCGGGCCAACGCGCCCCGCGGGTAAATACAACGTGATTGCCCTGTGTTTCCCGCCTTTCCGGCCTATTGTGTCTTCACGATGAGAAGGAGAAGCGACATGACACAGAAGTCAACGTTCCTGTTCATGCTGGCCGGATTGGCCCTGGCGCTGCCGCAGGCTGGCGAGGCGTTCACGAGCAAATTGGGGGCACGTGTGAACCCGGTCAATTCGTCGGTTTTCGAAGTCGTTCCCAAGAGCAGCGGCGACGGGCAGGTGTTCTGGTGCAGCGCCGCCGACTACGCCCAACGAGAATTGAGGGCACCTTGGCAGGCCCGGGTCTATATCGCGCGGGGGCGCGCGCCCAGTGTGACCACCGGGCGGCGTTCCTCGGTTCAGTTCACTCTTGATCCGAACGCCGCCGGGATCACCCCGGCACCGTCCTCGATCAGCCTGAACTCGCTCAAGGTTGGTGAAAGCATGACGGTACAGCAGGCGTATGGCTACTGTAGCGTCTCGCCCTTCTTCTGACCGGTTGACCACGCAGGCGGGGGCGGGCGGTCGCGACAAGTGACGTCTGATCGTGCTAGAATTTCGAATGACCGGTCATCTGAGATATGTTGTGAGGTGAAGTGATGAAAACGGCAATGCGTGTGGCTCTCGTGGCATCTCTGGCCTGCATTCCAAGCTGGGGTGCAGCGTGGTGGTCGTTCAACCGGCTGGAAGTGTTTCCGGTTACTGAATCGGCGTGGGAGGTGGTGGCCGGCGTTGGCACCGGCGCGGCGGATTACTGGTGCGGGGCCGGGGATTTTGCCCAGCGGGTGTTGGGGGTGTCCGCGACCAGCCGGATTTACATCTGGAAATCCGAAGGGCCGAGCGTGAACAGGCCCGGCAGAAAAGCGGTGCAATTCTCGATGTCACCGCCATCCGGAGCCGATACCTCGACCGGTTATTCGCTGTCGGTGAAGCGCGCGGGTGACAATCTTGCGCGCCACGCGGCGGTTCAATACTGCTATCAGTTCGACGAATCCGATATCTGGAACAGGTGGTAACCGGTCATGACAAAACGATGCACACTCCGGGTTCTTGCAACCGCCGCGCTGCTGGCCGGTGCGGCGACGCCGTCGATGGCGTGGCGGGCGATCAACAGTCACACGGTCAATCCGCTTTCCCCCGTTTCATTTGAAGTGATCGGGCGTGGCGGGATTTCCAGCGTGAGTTACTGGTGCGCCGCCGGAGATTACGCGCGACGGGTTCTGGACGCTCCGCTGGACCAGCGGATTTACATCTCGCGGCCACGTGGCCATGCGCAAACCGAGAATGCAAAATCAGCGGTCCAGTTCTCGCTGGAACCTCCTGCGAACGCGAACCTCAATCCCGGTTTTCTGCTGACCGTCACGCGGCCTGGCGACAATCTGAGCGCCTCTGCCGCGTGGAATCTCTGTATCCCGCAATCCGGGCGGGCAGAATAGCGCGGCGACCAGCATGGCGGCCCAGACCGAATTCGTCATCCAGAGCCGTGGCGCGGGCCTCTATGAGTTCACGCGCGACGTGGTCGACTGGGTGTGCGCGACGGGCCAGGCCGAGGGGTTGCTGACGCTGTTCCTGCGTCATACCTCCTGTTCCCTGCTGATACAGGAGAATGCGGATCCCGAAGTCAGGGATGACCTGAACGCATTCTTTCATCGGCTGGTTCCGCCCGCCACCGATCCGGCCATGTCGTATCTCAGGCACACTTACGAAGGGCCTGACGACATGCCCGCCCATATCAAGTCGGCGCTGCTGCCGGTCAGCCTGACGATCCCGGTGGTCGATGCCACGCCGACGCTTGGCACCTGGCAGGGGATTTTCCTGTTTGAACATCGGGCCGCGCCGCATCGCCGCCGCGTGGCTGCGCATTTCGCGTGATATCCGCATCTTGGGGCGCGAATTCCCCTCTACCCAAACCCTAGCGGCTGGCCTATAGTTCTCGGCAAGAGGGTCCGAGAGCCCACAACGAGTGGCAGAAACCATAGGGGGACGGCTGATGCGCTGCCCGTTTTGCGGAAATATAGACACGCAGGTCAAGGATTCCCGGCCCGCCGAAGACCATGTCTCGATCCGGCGGCGCAGACTCTGCCCGGCCTGCGGCGGTCGGTTCACCACCTATGAACGGGTCCAGTTGCGGGACCTTGTGGTGATCAAGACCAATGGCAAGCGCGAAGATTTCGATCGTGACAAGCTGGAGCGTTCGATCCGCATCTCGATGCAGAAGCGCCCGATCGAACCCGAGCGCATCGACCAGATGATTTCAGGCATCGTGCGCCGTCTTGAGAGCATGGGGGAGACCGACATTCCCTCAAGCAAGATCGGCGAGATCGTGATGGAGGCGCTGGCCCGGATCGACACCGTGGCATATGTGCGGTTTGCCAGTGTTTACAAGAACTTCCAGGCCGCAGATGATTTCGAGGATTTCGTCCATGAATTGCGTCCGCAGCCGCCGGAAGAGTGACGGACCCGGATAGACGCTTCATGGCGATGGCCCTGTCCCTGGGCCGTCGCGGACAGGGGGGATGCTGGCCCAACCCTGCGGTTGGCTGTGTTGTGGTGCGCGACGGACGTGTTGTCGGTCGCGGCTGGACGCAACCGGGCGGCCGCCCCCATGCGGAACCCGTTGCGCTCGCCCAGGCGGGCGCGCTGGCGCGCGGCGCGACGGTCTATGTCACGCTTGAGCCTTGCGCGCATTTCGGCAAGACTCCGCCCTGTACCGACGCGCTTGTCGCGGCGGGTGTGGCACGGGTTGTCGCTGCCATCGAGGACAGCGACGCGCGGGTCTCGGGGCAGGGTTTTGCCCGCCTGCGCGACAATGGCATCGAGGTGACAACCGGTGTGCTTGCCGATGACGCGGCGCGGGATCATGCGGGGTTCTTTCTGAGAACCGAACAGGGCCGACCGATGGTGACCCTCAAGCTCGCCAGCAGCTTCGATGGCCGGATTGCCACCGGGACGGGCCAGAGCCAGTGGATCACCGGCCCGATGGCGCGGCGCGCGGTGCATGGCATGCGGGCACGGCACGACGCGGTGATGGTGGGGGCCGGCACGGCGCGCGCGGATGATCCGTCGCTGACCGTGCGTGATCTCGGGATCGCACGACAACCCGTGCGCGTGGTCGTTTCGCGCTATCTCGACCTGCCTCTCATGGGCAAACTGGCGCGCACGGCTGGCGAGACCGCGCTGTGGCTCTGTCACGGCGAGGGGGCCGATCCCGAGCGCCTGAAGGCATGGGAAGGGTTGGGCGCGCGCCTTTTGCCCTGCGGGGCGCGGGGTATGCAGCTTGATGCGCTCGACATCCTGCGTCAACTGGGCGATGCCGGTCTGACGCGGGTGTTCTGCGAAGGGGGCAGCGCGCTGGCGGCTTCGCTGCTCTCCGCGGACCTGGTGGATGAACTGGTAGGGTTTACCGCCGGTCTGACCATTGGCGGCGACGGGTTGCCGGCGATTGGAGGACTCGGGCTTGCGCAACTGGAAATGGCCCCGCGTTTCGATCTGGTGGAAACACGGCCGGTCGGCCCCGACGTGATGCACCGCTGGCGTCGCACGATCCAGGACATCTCATGACCGGATCCGGTCTCGTCTGAGGCGTTTCGCGCCGGATTTGCTGCAAATACCCGTCACGCTGGTGTTCCGGCGGGTCAACGCCAAAGGTTGGCGTAGGTGGCGAACAGCCCTTGCAGCCTCGACAGCGTCCGGTTGGCCCGCCCCGGCGGCGGCAGGTCCGGATCTGCCAGCCGCTCGGCAACGACCTCGACCGGGCAGATCGCACCGGTGACCGGGTCGATATAACGCGGATAATCGATCAGCACCGCATGAACCAGACCCGACAGATCCGGGCGCGCCCGACGCCGCTCTGGCACGTCGCCAAGATCGGTGGTCAGACCCCAACCGGCATAGAACGGTGCACCGAGGGTCGTGACCGGAATCCCTCGCATCATGGCTTCGAATCCGAGGAGCGAGGTCATCGTCCAGACCTCGTTCACCTGCGCCAGCAGCGCGGTGGGCGCGGTCCCGGTCGCCACGATATCGGCTTCGGCCGCGACGATCGCGCCGGGACGCAGCTCCGCCTCGACATCCGGGTGGGGTTTGTAGATCAGGACTGCATCGGGATTCGCGGCCCTGACCGCGCGCAGCAGATCGGCATTGGTTGTGATGCCGCTTGTCCCGAGCCGGATGGACGCGTCATCCTCGACCTGGCCGGGGATCAGGATGCGGTGACCCTCGGGCAGCGGCGGCGCCACGCCACCGATATTGTACTTGCTGATGTCATCCCGGGTCAGCTTTGCAATCAGCCGCTCTGCGCGCAATTTCTGGTCCGGTCTCATGGTGGCGCGCGCCGTGACATGCGCCTCGAGCCGGCTCGGGTGGCGAGGATCGTAGTAGATTCCCAGATCGTCGAGCGCGAGCGACAGCGCCGGCACCAGCTCCGCCCCCAGCCCCCGTGACCGCAGGAATCCGTCCTCGACACGCACGGTATCCTTGTCCACCGTTGGCGGGCTGCCCCAGGTCATACGGCGGCGGCCGGGAAAGGTTCGCGGCGTGTCATCGAACTTGACCCGTTTCGCCTGTCCAAAGATCTTTTGCATCTGCGGACGTTTCCAGAGCCGGATGCCGCTCGCGACCCACCCCCGCCGGTCATCGCGCCACGCGCGGGTCTGGGCTTCGAGATTGTCCAGAACGGTCTCGAGCGCGCACAGGCGGTCGCGAAACGGGTCATACCAGGTGGGGTAGAGGATCATCGCGGCGGCAAACAACTGCGCGCGCGTCAGCCGGCGGTTCCGTCGGGGCACCGGGTTTTCGTCCGTGGTCAGACCCCAGCCCGCATAGAAAGGCTGTCCGAATACGCGGGGCCGGTGCCCGGCGAGAATGGCTTCGAACCCGAGATGTGACGACAGGGTATAGACTCCGATCGCCCCCTCGAGCAGCGCCCAGGGGCTGACAGGCGCGTCACACAGGCGAACCCGTTCGTTGACAACTGTCGTCGAATAATAACCCGGTCGGAACCCGGCACGCGTCTCCGGATGGGCCTTGATCAGGATCGGTGCGCCGGGGTTTTCCTCCTGCGCAAGGACCAGCATTTCGCGAAACAGCGCCGCATTGCCCCCGCTGGCCCGTACCGAGGCATCATCGCGGACCTGATCGACAACCAGAACATAGCCCGGATCGGGCGGCGCAAGTGTGACATCGTGATCGTTGTACTTGCTGACATGATGCTCGCGTATCCGCGCCATCGCGCCCCGCGCACGGTCGAGGATCGCGGTGTCATCGAGCGGCGCGCGCAACAGGATCTGTTCGAGATCCGAGGGTTGGGAGGCATCAAAGTGCAGACCGGACCGGTCGAGCAGCAACCCGGCGGGAGGCTCGCCAGCACGGCCGGGAAAGATCGAGCGCAGAAAGGCGTCTTCGACACGCAGCAAAGCCGCGCTACGGCGTTTCGCGATGGCGCGACCGCGATGCGACGTCGGGCTGTCGCCCCAGATCGCCACCAGATCCTCGGTTCCCGGCAGTCCAAGGCGCAGGTCGTATCCCGCGAGGTGCAGGATACGGCGCAGCCGCCGTTGCGTCAGAAAGCCGCCATTATAGGCATAGACCCGCGAGCCCCTGCCATTCTCGGCTGACCGCTCGGGTCCGGGCATGCCTACTGCGTCAGGGTGGCCACGTTCGCGATGGGGGTCAGCCCGCCCACGACCAGCGAGATCGACTTGCTCCACTGGGCGTAGGGCGCTTCGGTCACGTAGAGCGTATCGCCGTCGTGGATGACAAAATCACGGGCCTGAAAGACGCCGTTTGGTTCCTTGAGGTTCAGCACGTAGACCAGGCGTTGCGCGCCCTGCAGATCGTCACGACCGAGCACCTGATTGGCGATCGCGGCCTTTTCGTTGCGGAACACAAAGATACCCGTGGGGTCGGAGGAGACCGAGATCAACCCGCCCACCTGCGCCAGCGCATCCATCGCCGACAGGTTCTGGGTTTCGAATTTCACGCGCGCCTGCTGGCTCGTCGCGCCCATTGCGGTGTAGGAGCGGCTGTCTTCTTCGACGAGAATCCGGTCGCCGCCGCGCAGGGCGATGTCCAGATTCGGATCCTTGTAGAGATCCTGAAACCAGACCGTGCCCTTGCGGGTGCCGCGTATCACCGTCACCAGGGCGATTTCGGGTTCGATCACCACGCCGCCGGCTTTGGCCAGCATCGAGGCCAATGTGCGGGTCGGTCGTTCGATCGGGTAAACACCCTGTGCGCCCACCGCACCGACCAGCGAAACGGTCGAGCCGTCCCCGGCCAGCCGCCGGACCTCGACCTGCGGATCGGGGGTCTGGTCCATCAGGCGTTCGGTGATGATCGCGCGCAGTTGCTCCGGGGTGTTTCCGGCGGCGCGGATACGCCCGCCATACGGGACAAAGATATAGCCGTCGCTGTCGACCTGCACTTCTTCGAGCGCGGTCGAGTTGCCGACATCACCGGCGAGCAGCCCGTCATCGACGTTTTCCCAGATCGTCAGGCCCAGCGTGTCACCGGGCCGGATCGTGTCCGAGGTCAGCTGCGGCGTCGTGCGAAAATCGCTAGAGAAACCGAGTGCCGGGACCACAGCGGTGGCGCGGGTCACGCGATCGTTCACCGCAACGATAAAGGCATCGCCCTGCTGTTGCAGGGATCCGTCGAATATCTGATTCTTGGTGGGCCCGGCCTGCGGCAGCGAACAGGCGGCAAGTGCGCCGGTCATCACGGTTGTTACGGCGACTCTCGCCCATCGCAAAGAAACAGTTTTCACGGAGCGGCCCCCTCGACCCGATATGTAAATCAATGATTACCGGGCAACCTAGAAGAATTGTTGAAAGATGACCAGCCGTGGCGCAATGCGATCAGCGGATCGCCTGCAAATGTGGCTTCTGCATCGCTTTGTCGATGCCGCGCGCCGCGTAGGGATCGCGGGGATCGAGCATCATGTCGACCACCCGGCGCAGCAGCCGCTGGCGTCCGCGCCGCGAATAGAACCCGCCCGGCACCTGGCTGGTTTCGAGCAGATAGCGGCGAAAGACCAGGTAGGATGCCGTATCCGGACGGTGCGGGTTGGCGAAAAAGGCCTGCAGCGGCTGATCCGATATGAATTCGGGCTTGTCGTAGACCGCGCGCCCGAAGATGTGCAGCGGCAGCCCGCGCCAAAGCGCCTGCTGGCCGGCGGTGGAATTGACGGTGACGACGCTGCGGCTGTCATCCATCAGCCGGGCCAGTTTGCCACCGCGCACGAAATGCACCCGGTCGCGCAACCCGTGCGCATCCGCGAGGCGGATGATGTCGCGTGACAGCGGCGTGCGGCCGTCCTCCAGAGGGTGCGCCTTGAAGACAAGGTGGTGATGCCCTGGGGCGCCCCTGGCAAAACCCTCGATGACGCGGGCGAGGAAGTCGCTCATGCTGTTGAAAGGGGAGTGCTCGCGAAAACTGGAATCATGTTCGAGTTGCAGCAGCACCAGGTGATAGGGATAGCCGCCGCGCCGGATGCGCGCGGTTCTGAGGTAACGCTCTGCGGCATGGGGCAGGATCAGCAGCAGCCGTTTGAAATGCAGAAGGAATTCGCGTGTGACCGGCAGCGACCGATGCGGCCGGAAATGCCGGTATCCGCGATTGGTGAACATCACGAACCAATGGTACGCCGCGCCATAGAACATATGTTCGCGCATGTCGCCCCAATGCGCTGGCGGAGGGGGGGCGTCATGATCGGCCTGTTCGAGCTGTGCCCGCATCTGCGAGACACTCAACTCCATCAGCCGCGAGTTGCCGTTCGACCCTTCCCGTTCATAGGTTACCCAGTAGGGGCGCAGATAGCCTTCCTCGAAGACATGAACCGTGGCGCCGTGGGCGCGGGCGGTGGCGATGGCGGTGGCGTGAACGTGGCGGGTGTCGCCGTAGAGCACGATGTCGGTCACGCGATGAAGATAGAACAGGCGCTCAAGCGTATCCGGCCAGTCCTCGGGCTGGCCGCGAAACGGGATATAGCTCGCGCTGTCGAACCAGAATGCCCGGTCGCCGGCATTGAAGCCGACGCGCAGAACCTGCGCACCGGTCTTGCGGAGCATGCGCCCCAGGGCATGAAAGAACGGTCCATGCGGACCCTGCAGAAACAGGAAAACGCGGCCCGGGCCGGCGATTGTGCGAATGGTCTGATTGTCAGGTTCGATCTGATGACACCGGCACTTGAAAACGCGTGGATTATCACCCGCAGGCCGACGAATTGCAAGATCGGGGGCTTGCCGGGCGCGGCGGCGCTGGTTACGTGGAGTTGCGGCTTATGAGAGGCATCACATGTTCACAGGCATCATCACCGATATCGGCACCATACGCCAACTGGAGCCACAGGGGGACCTGCGTGCACGGATCGCGACCGGATACGACACCGCGCATATCGATATCGGCGCTTCGATTGCCAGCGACGGGGTCTGCCTGACGGTCATCGCCTTGGGCGAGGATTGGTATGATGTGCAGGTCAGTGCCGAAACGGTGTCCAAAACGAACCTGGGCGACTGGGCCGAGGGCAGGCGGGTGAACCTCGAACGGGCCCTGAAAGTGGGCGACGAGCTCGGCGGGCACATCGTATCCGGCCATGTGGACGGGGTTGCCGAGGTCATCGGTATTGCGGACGAGGGCGACAGCACCCGCGTCAGCTTGCGCGCGCCGCAGGACATGGCGCGTTTCATTGCCCCGAAAGGATCGGTCGCGCTGAACGGCACGTCCCTGACGGTGAACGAAGTCGATGGCGCGACATTCGGGATCAATATCATTCCGCATACAAAGGATGCCACCACCTGGGGTGACGTGGCCCAAGGGGATCGGGTCAATCTCGAGATTGATACCCTGGCGCGGTATGTCGCGCGGCTGGCAGATACCGTCGCCCTTTGATCCGTCGGGCAGGGGGCGCTGCCCCCTCCGGCGAAAATCGGGGATTTTAGCCGTTCACCCCCGGAGTATTTTGCCAAAGATGAAGGCGCAGGCCGGCGGATTTCGCAGGTGTCGCGGCGTTCCGGGGCTGGCAATCGTGGCGCGCGTGGGGTATTTGCGCCCCGAGCCAACTGCGCACGGAAAGACGATTTCATGAGCTTTGAAACCCCCGGTCAGGTCGAGCAGGACCTGCGCCATGCGATTTCTCCGATCGCGGAGATCATCGACGTGGCGCGGCGCGGCCAGATGTTTATCCTGGTCGACCACGAGGACCGTGAGAACGAAGGCGATCTGGTCATCGCGGCCGAGTTTGCGGATGCTGCGGCGATCAACTTCATGGCGACATACGGGCGCGGGCTGATCTGTCTGCCGATGACGGCGGAGCGGGTGGATCGCCTGGGCCTGCCGATGATGGCGGTCAACAACTCGTCGCGGCACGAGACACCGTTTACCGTGTCGATCGAGGCGCGCGAGGGGGTGAGCACCGGTATTTCGGCCCCGGACCGGGCCCATACCGTATCGGTGGCGATCAACGAGCAGAACACGATGGCGGCGCTGGCGACGCCGGGACACATCTTTCCGCTGCGGGCGCGCAATGGCGGCGTGCTGGTGCGGGCGGGGCATACCGAAGCGGCGGTGGATATCGCCCGTTTGGCGGGATTGAAGCCGGCCGGCGTGATTTGCGAAATCATGAACCCGGACGGCACCATGGCGCGCTTGCCCGAACTGGTGGAATTCGCCAAGGCGCATGACCTGAAGATCGGTACGATTTCCGACCTGATCGCCTATCGCAATCTCAATGACAACCTGGTGGACCAGACCGCGCAGCAGGCGGTGACCTCGGAATTCGGGGGCGACTGGGACATGCGCATCTTTACCGACCAGACCCACGGGGTCGAACATGTGGCCCTGATCAAGGGCGATATCACGACAGCTGACCCCGTTCTGACCCGGACCCATGCGTTGCATGAGGCGAGCGACCTGCTCGGCCTGGGGCCGAAGCCGGCGCGTGAATTGTCGCGGGCCATGGAGTTGATTGCGCAGGAGGGGCGCGGTGTCGTCTGCCTGTTCCGGGAACCGCGCCATTCGCTCTATGCCAGCGAAGAGGAGGGCCCGCGTACCATCAAGCAGACCGGCCTCGGGGCGCAGATTCTCTCGGCGCTTGGCGTCAAGGAATTGATCCTGCTCACGGATTCGCCCCGGACAAGGTATCTGGGTCTGGACGCTTACGGGCTGTCGATCGTCGATACCCGCCCGATCATGTCCGAGGAGTAGATCATGGCCAAATCCGAAGCACATTACGTCCTGCCGCGCCCGGAGTTTGACAAGCCGGTCAAGCTGCTGATTGTCGTTGCGCCCTATTACAAGGATATCGCCGACGATCTCGTGGCGGGGGCCAAGGCGGAGATCGAGGCGGCTGGCGGCAGTTGGGAGCTTGTCGAGGTGCCGGGGGCGCTCGAAGTGCCGACGGCCATCGCGATATCGGACCGGCAATCGAATTTCGACGGCTATGTGGCGCTTGGCTGCGTGATCCGCGGTGAGACCACGCATTACGAGACCGTCTGCAACGACAGCAGCCGCGCCTTGCAATTGATGGGCCTGCAAGGGCTGTGCATCGGCAACGGCATCCTGACCGTCGAGACACGCGACCAGGCGGTTGTTCGTGCCGAGACTGCCGGACAGAACAAGGGTGGCGGTGCGGCCGCTGCGGCCTTGCATCTGATCGCGCTCGCCCGTAAGTGGGGCGACCAGCGCAAGGGGGTGGGGTTTCGCGCCCCATCAGACGCGATTCTGCTGGCAGAAAAAGGCGACGGATCCACCACGGCATGACCAGTTCGAGCACCGCCCTGTCGGGCAACCAGAAGCGCAAGATGAAATCCGCCGCGCGGCTCTATGCGGTGCAGGCGCTGTTTCAGATGGAGCAGAGCGGACAGACCAGCGACCAGGTGATTGCCGAGTTCCTGGAGCATCGTTTCGGTGCCACCTATGAGGGGGACGAGATGCTGGACGGCGACATCGGGCTGTTTCGCCGTTCGGTGGCGGATGCCGTGAACCACCAGGCGCGGATCGACCAGATGACGGACCGTGCGCTGGTGGCGAAATGGCCGATTGGCCGCATCGATCCCACCCTGCGCGCCCTGTTTCGTGCGGCGGGGGCCGAACTGACCAACAGCGACACGCCACCCAAGGTGGTCATCGTCGAATATGTCGAGATCGCGCGGGCGTTCTTTCCCGACGGGAAAGAGCCGAAATTCGTGAATGCGGTGCTTGACCACATGGCACGCGAGGCCAGGCCCGAAGCGTTCTGAGGAAGTGAGCCGGGCAAAGCGTCAGCCAGCCGTGGATCGCGGCGACCTGACGCGGCGTCCGAGCTTTGCCTGATTTCCTTGCCATGCTATCCTGCAGACACAGGAGGTGAGCCATGCCCAAACTGGTCAAACTCTATATTCGTAACGTGGTCATCGGCTTTGCGATTGCGGCAGCCTTTGTTGGGATGCTGCTCTGGTTCAACGTGATGAACATCTGGCATCTCGTCACGCATTCCGACGCAGGCATTCTCGCGGTGTTCCTGCTGTGGTTCCTGCACGGTATCGTTTTTGCCGGTGTGCAGTTTGCGTGGGCGGTGATGTCGCTGGCCGAACCCGCCGGTGGCGGAAAAGGCGGCACACCTGCTCTGCGCGACCTGCAGCCCGCTCTCGCTGTTGCACCCAAGCGTGAGAACGGGATCAAGAAGATCCGTTAACACGTTGAAATAAAACAAGACAGGATAATGTGACGGGACCGCCAATCAGCCGTGTGGTTCTGATTCCCGAGGACCTGTATATACAGGTGGGCGCCAGGTAAACGGACCAGGATCCGAACAGAGCCAGCTCCCTCGGATTTGCTTAAGGCCACCGGAATGCTACCGTTCACGCGCAGGGCAGAACCCGCCACCGCACTCAGATAGGCGCAGTTCACGCACCGGGCAAGAGGGATCACGCGGTTTCGTGCAGAAGAATGCGTAAATGGCCCATGTGTTCTTCCCAACCCGCGTCCAGGCTCAGAAGCAGGCCAAAGGCTTCGGCGTTTTGTGGCAGGCCGGTATGTTCCAGAGACAGGCGCGTGCCACCGGCAACCGGCGTCAGTTCCCATCGCACGAGGCTTTCGGCGCCGTCCATCTGTTCGACCGTGAATGTATATTCCAGATAGTCGGGCTCGCGCGCCGAGATGACCGTTCCCCAGATCAGCCGTCTGCCACTTTCGGCACCATGCATCTCGAACGCATTGCCCTGTCGTAGCGGGGCGGTCGGGCGGTGAAACCAGAGAGCCAGCTTGTCCGGATCGGTCAGATAGCGCCAGACCTCTTGTCGGCTGGCCCTCAGGTAGATCTCTTTGCGAATGGTGGTTTCGGTCATGGCTCGTTCCCTTCGATAGCGGATTTGAGAGACGCCAGCCGGTCATCCCAGAATTGGTCGAAATGACTCAGCCAGTTGATGACCGGGGCAAACCCCTCCGGGTTCAGGCTGTTGATGCGTTCGCGCCCACGGGTGCGCACCGTGATCAATCCGCCATCGGAGAGCACGGTCAGGTGCTTCTTGACGGCGGCGCGGGTCATGTCGAACCGGTCGGTCAGTTGACCGATGGTCATGTCGCTCCGGGCGAGCATCATGACAATGTCGCGCCGTGTCGGGTCGGCGAGCGCGCGAAAGCAGGGCTGTATCGGTGGGGCTGTCATTTATAGTACCGTTTGGTATCATTAAATATGACACCAAATGGTATCACGTCAAGCCGAAACAGATTTTGAACCGAGATGGTTGCAAAATGTTCACGCCTTGTTCATGGTTGGCACATGATTGAAACGCCTTCACCGTTGGTCAAGCCGGGGCAACTGCTCGCACGCGGAGTCTGTCGTCACCTTAGCGGATATGGCTTTGTTTCCGTTGAAGAACTTGTGCCCGCGCGCGGGTTGCGGGTGGATGTCATGGGGCTCGGGCCCAAGAGCGAGATCTGGGTCATCGAATGCAAATCCAGCCGCGCCGATTTTCAGTCGGATTCCAAGTGGCAGGGCTATCTGGAATGGTGCGACCGCTATTTCTGGGCTGTCGATCAGGAATTTCCGACCGATCTGTTGCCGCCCGAGACCGGGCTGATCATTGCCGATTCCTATGATGCCGAGATCATCCGGATGGCGCCGGAGCGCCGGCTTGCCGCTGCGCGGCGCAAGGTGATGCTGCATAAATTTGCGGTTCATGCGGCGCGGCGGCTTCAGGCGCTACGTGATCCCGGCGTGGCGGCGATGGTGCCAACCGGCGGGTTGCGCACCGAAGAGTCGGGCTGACGCGACCGGGTTCGATCGGCGGATCGTCTTGAGCGTCCTGAGAGGAGCGCCGTGTGACTCGCAAGCGGATGTACCGCTTCAGCGGCGGCGATTGCCTTCGATCGCGCGCGCAGCCTTTGCCGCCGCGATGATTTCCTCGGCAATTTCCTCGGCTTCTTCCGGGTCGAAATCCATCGGCACTTCGAACCCCTGGGATTCGATAAAGATGCGGACCATGCCTGCGTCGGTCGGGCCGATTTGCATGTTCGCTTCGATATCGCGCTCGGTGTTGATGCCCATGGGTGCCTCCGTGACTCTGTTGTTCCTGCTAGCTTGGCGGGGGTTGAGAATCAAGCGCTGGCGCGTTCAGTATGCCGCATGGATGAGGCCGGAATTCGTCGATTTGTGCCTTCAGATGCGGCATGGCTGGTGCGACAGCACGGCGAGCTATACGCGCGGGAAGCGGGGTTCGACGCGTCGTTCGGGGCGCTCGTTGCCCGGATCCTGGATGATTTCAACGCAAACCATGATCCGGACCGCGAGCGGGGATGGATTGCCACGCGCGCAGAGCAGCGGCTTGGCAGCATATTCTGCGTTGCCGATGGGACGAGCACGGCCAGGTTGCGCCTGTTCCTGTTGACGCCGGATGCGCGCGGGCAGGGGCTGGGCAAGCGGTTGCTGGGGACGTGCATGGGGTTTGCGCGGGACCGTGGTTACAGAGACATGCAGCTATCCACTCATGAAAGCCATCGTGCCGCCTGCGCACTTTACAAGGCAACGGGCTGGCAGCTTGGCGAGAGCCGGCCGGTGCGTTCATTCGGGGCCGATCTGGTGGAACAAAGCTGGCAGATTGTGCTCTAACCCACTTGCATTCATATCGTCGCTTGTCTAAATCCCGTGCCAGTGCCGCCTTAGCTCAGTTGGTTAGAGCGCCTGATTGTGGATCAGGAGGTCCCCCGTTCGAGCCGGGGAGGTGGTACCACCCCCACCGCCTGAACCGTGTATGACGCATCAGAGTGCCACTGTTCGGTGTGCAGATGAGCTCAGATCTGTGGTTCGGCCTGGGATGTGAACCAGGAGATCACCGCTTCGATCGTCGGGTTTCGTCGCGAGTCACGTTGGGCAAGCAGGTAGAAATCGTTGTCGCCGCGCATGACGTGGGGCGTAACCTGCCGCAGATGTCCCGATGCGATATCGCGCGCGACCAGAAAGTGACTGACAAGGGCGATGCCCTGGCCGGAAAGGGCCGCGTCAACCGCAAGGGTCGTCTGGCTCAACCGTAATCCGTGACCGCCTTGATCGGCGATGCCGAGGTGGCGCAGGAATGCGGGCCACAGATCATGGGCATCATGCAGTTTCGGCAGGCGCGCGATCTGGTCGGGTTCAAGCGGCAGGGTGCGGCCTTGCAGCAGCGACGGAGCAGCCACGGCGACATTGTCGCTCGGAAACAGGCGGATCGCCTGCAGGGCAGCGCCGAATGGCGGTCGGCCCTGGCGTATGGCGAGATCAATCCCGTCGCCGTGAAAGCTCGAAACTTTCTCGGTCGCGAGAATTTGCAGGTCGATGTCGGGGTGACAGGTGGAAAATCCGGGCAGGTTGGGGATAAGCCATTTCGCGGCAAAGGTCGGGGTGACGCTGACCCGAACCTCACCCGGTTCAGGGATCAGGTCCGCAGTGGCGCGGCGCATGTCGTCAAAGGCCGTCGAGATCCGGGCGTGATAACCGCGTCCCGCCTGGGTGAGCGCCAACCCACGGGGCTGTCGTTCGAACAGGGGTATTCCAAGGTGGGCTTCAAGCTGGCGCACCTGTTGCGCCACCGCGCCCTGTGTGACACCGAGTTCCTCCGCCGCGGCGCGAAAGGTCAGCCGACGACCGGCCACTTCAAAGGCACGCAACGAATTGAGAGGCGGCAAGCGGGTCAATTGACGATAGTATTTCTACAGGCGGATGGCATCAATTCTCATGCGAAAGGTTCGGATTTCAGAACTATATTGCACTCGAACAATGCATGGAGATGACCCAGATGTCAGTAGAAAAAGTTGCTCTGATCACCGCCGGCGGCAGCGGCATGGGCGCGGATGCCGCACGCCGCCTTGCGGCGGACGGTTTCAATGTCGGTATCCTGTCGTCCTCGGGCAAGGGCGAAGCACTTGGCACCGAGCTTGGCGGTTTCGGCGTTACCGGATCCAATCTCGATCCCGAGGCACTTGCCGCGCTGGTCGATGGCGCAAAAACACGATGGGGCCGGGTGGATGTTCTGGTCAATTCCGCCGGACATGGCCCCAAGGGCGCGATCCTGGAAATGTCGGACGAAGACTGGCACTTGGGGATGGACGTCTACCTGATGAACGTGATCCGGCCGACGCGGCTGGTGACGCCCGTGATGCAGGCGCAGGGGGGCGGGGTTATCGTCAATATCTCGACCTTTGCCGCGTTCGAGCCGGATCCGCTGTTTCCCACGTCCGGTGTGTTCCGTGCCGGTCTTGCCGCCTTTGCCAAGCTTTTCGCCGATAAATATGCCGCGGACAATATTCGCATGAACAATGTCTTGCCCGGCTTCATCGACAGCCTGCCCGAAACCGATGAGCGCAAGGCGCGTATTCCCCTCGGGCGCTATGGCAGCACCGACGAGGTGTCTTCGGTGATATCTCTGCTGGCATCCGAGGGGGGCGGCTATATCACCGGACAGAATATCCGCATAGACGGCGGGCTGACCCGGTCGGTTTAGCGGGAATCCGGCATCAGCGGACCGCTTCGATCGGACCTTCCGCGCGACCGTGGATGAACTGTTCCAGATAGGGGTCGCCGCTGCTGTCCATCTCGCCGACCGGGCCTGTCCACTGGATCACGCCGTCATGCAGCATCGCGACGTTGTCGGCGATGGCGCGGACACTGCTCATGTCGTGGGTGATGGTCATCGCGGTCGCGCCCATCTCGACGACGATCTCGCGGATCAGGTCGTTGATGACGCCCGACATGATCGGATCGAGCCCGGTCGTGGGCTCGTCGAAAAAGATGATTTCGGGCTCGGCGGCAATCGCGCGGGCGAGCCCGACACGCTTTTGCATGCCGCCCGACAGCTCAGCCGGGAACAGATCGGCAACCTTGGATTTCAGGCCCACGCGACGCAGCTTGTCGATCGCGATGGCGCGCGCCTCTTCCTGGGGCCGCTTGAGCGAGCCACGCAGCAGGCGGAAAGCGACATTCTGCCAGACCGGAAGGGAGTCAAACAGCGCTCCGCCCTGGAACAACATGCCGAACCGGGCGAGAAACGCATCGCGGTCTCCGCTTGCGGCATCCTTGCCATCGACGAGGATTTGCCCGGAATCCTGCTGGATCAGGCCGAGAATGCATTTCAACGCCACCGACTTGCCCGTGCCCGAGCCGCCGATGATGACCATCGAACTGCCCTTGGGGATGTGCAGGGACATGCCGCGCAACACCTCGTTCTCGCCAAAGGCCTTCCTGACGTTGTCCATGCGGATCATATCGAAAAGAACACTCCTGTGAGAACGAAATTGGCGGCCAGGATGAGGATGGCGGCCGCTTCGACGCTGTCCTTGGTCGCATTGCCGACGCCCTGCGCACCGCGCCCGGATTGCATGCCATAATAACAGCCCATCATGGCGGCGATCACACCAAAGGCAGCGCCCTTGACCAGTGACGAGATCACGTCGCGCGCCTCGAGGAAATCGACCGTGTTCTGCAGGTAGGCGGCAGAGTTGAATCCGAGATTCTTGACCGCGACCACATAGCCACCGCCAATGCCGATGATATCGCCCACCGCGACGAGCAGTGGCACCGTGATCAACGCGGCAAGGATACGCGGCGCAACGAGGTATTTCATCGGGTTGGTCGACAGGGTGACAAGCGCGTCGATCTGTTCGGTCACCTTCATGGTGGCGATTTCGGCGGCGATGGATGAGGTGACGCGCGCCGCGATCATCAACCCGACCAGCACCGGGCCCAGCTCGCGCACCATGCCGATGGCGACGATCTGCGGGACCACGGCCTCGGCATTGAACCGCGCGCCACCGGAATAGATCTGCAACGCCAGCGCACCGCCGGTGAAAATTGCGGTGAGTCCCACGACGGGCAGCGACAGCCAGCCGATCGCCACCAACGCGTTGAAGAGTTCGCGGGGATAGTAGGGCGGGCGGAAGATGTGGGAAATGGCGCGCGCCGTGAAGATCGACATGCGCCCGACCAGCGCAAGAACATTGAGCACCGCGCGCCCGAGTTTTTCCAGCAGAATGAGCGGGTTCACGTGACATACTCCCGCGCATGCCGCCGGCCGAGCGAGGTCAGGATTTCATAGCCGATGGTGCCGGCGGCATCGGCCAGGATGTCGACCCCCTGGTGCGGGCAGAGAATATCCAGCGCCCCGGGATCGTCCGGCAGGTCGGTGACGTCGACGGTTATCATGTCCATCGATACGCGGCCCACGACCGGGCAGGGCACGTCACCGGCATAGAGCGCGATGTTTCCGGACCCCAGTGCGCGATGCAGCCCGTCGGCATAGCCCGCCGCAACCGTTGCAATGCGCGAGGGCCGCGTCGCAGTCCAGCTGTTGCCGTAGCCGACGGTTTCATCCGGGGCGACATCGCGGATCTGGATGACGGGGAGAGAGAGCGAGACAACAGGTTTGGCATCGGCAAAGGGCCGCCCTCCATAGAGTCCGACGCCGGGCCGCGTCAGGTCGAAATGGTAATCCCGCCCCAGCAGCACGCCACCGGTTGCCGCGAGGGACCGGGGCACGCTGTTGTTGGCGGTCACCTCGATGAAGCTGCGCAGTTGCTGGCGGTTCATCGGGTGGTCGGGTTCATCGGCGCAGGCCAGGTGCGACATGAGAAGGACCGGTTTCTGCGCGAGGGCGATATCACGCAGCGCCGCCCATTCGGCGGGCTCCATTCCGAGCCGGTTCATGCCGGTATCGAGCTGCACGCCGAAGCGCCCGCTGGGAAGGTTCTCCATGTGGCGCAACATCTGATCGACAGAATTCAGCATCGGGATCAGGTCATGGTCGCGGATAAGTGCGGTATCACCCTCCATGTGACCGGAAAACACCGAGATGCCGGGGCCCGGTCCGAGCGCCTTGCGCACGGCGACACCTTCCTCGGCGGCGGCGACAAAGAACTGGCGCGCACCGGCGCGGGCCAGCGCGAGAGAGACCTTGCCCGCCGTCAGGCCATAGCCGTCGGCTTTGACCACGGCGGCGGTTTCGCACCCGGTTCGCGCGTCGAGCGCGCGCCAGTTTTCGGCGAGGGCGGTGAGATCGATTGTCAGCTTTGCGGTGCTCATGGGGGGGGTAATGCCACGGGGGCGGCGGGCGTCAAGAGGGAATGCGTCTGGCAGGACGGCGCGGATCGGCAAATTGCTGCGCCCGCAGGGGGCGTGCGCCATGCAGGGATTGCGCCGCCGCTGGCGGCGCGGTGGGCGAGGGGCGCTGCCCCTCGCGCTCCCCGGAGTATTTTTCAAAGATGAAGATGTGGGCCCGGGGTCAGAATCCGTGTTCTCCGCCGCCCTGCTGCCAGGATTTCGCGAGGTTGCCGAAGCGGGTGAACTGGGATTCGAAGCTGAGCTCGACAGTGCCGATGGGGCCGTGGCGCTGTTTGCCGATGATGACTTCGGCCTTGCCGTGCAGGCGCTCCATGTCGGCGATCCATTGTTCCATCGCGGCCAGATCGTCTTCGCCGGGCTTCTCGCGTTCCTTGTAGTATTCGCCGCGATAGACGAACATCACCACGTCCGCGTCCTGTTCGATGGAGCCGGATTCCCGCAGGTCGGACAGTTGCGGGCGCTTGTCTTCGCGGCTTTCGACCTGGCGCGACAGCTGGGAGAGCGCGATGACGGGGATGTTGAGTTCCTTGGCGATGGCCTTGAGGCCCATCGAGACCTCGCCGATTTCCTGAACGCGGTTGTCCGAGGTGCCGCGGACCAGTTGCAGGTAGTCGACGATGAGCAGATCGAGCCCGTGGGTGCGCTTCAGGCGGCGGGCGCGGGCTGCAAGCTGGGCGATCGGGATGGCGGCGGTGTCGTCGATGAAGAGCGGGCAGGCCTCGAGCGCCTTGGCCGCGTCCACGAAGCGGCGGAACTCGGTTTCGTCCATGTCCCCCTGGCGGATCTTGTGGCTGGAGATCTCGGAGGCTTCGGCGAGGATTCGTCCGGCAAGCTGCTCGGCGCTCATCTCGAGGGAAAAGAACCCGACGACGCCACCGTCAACCGCGCCTTCGGTGCCATCGGGCAGCTTGCCGCGCTTGTAGGCCTTGGCGACGTTGAACGCGATGTTGGTGGCGAGCGAGGTCTTGCCCATCGAGGGACGGCCAGCGAGGATCAGAAGGTCGGATTTGTGCAGGCCGCCGAGCATCTTGTCCATGTCGACCAGATCGGTCGAGATGCCCGCGAGACCGCCTTCGCGCATGTAGGCGGCATTGGCGACATTGACCGCATCGGTCACGGCGCGCAGGAAGCTCTGGAAACCGCTTTCGGTCTGGCCCTGTTCGCTGAGCTTGTAGAGCTGCTGCTCGGCCTCGACGATCTGTTCGCGCGGTTCGCTGGCGACATCGACGCGGCTCGCCTTGTCGCTGATGTCACGACCGAGACCGATGAGTTGCCGCCGGATCGCCAGGTCATAGATCATCTGGGCATAGTCGCGCACGGCGAAGGCGCTGATCGCGGCACCGGCGAGCCGGACCAGGTAGGCCGGGCCGCCAAGTTCCTTGAGACCCTCGTCATCCTCCATGAACGCCTTGAGCGTGACCGGAGAGGCCAGCGCGTTCTTGGCGATACGGGCGGCAGCGATTTCATAGATGCGGGCGTGGACCGGATCGTAGAAATGCTGTGGCCCGATGATGCTGGCGACACGGTCATAGACATCGTTGTTGGTGAGAATCGCACCCAGCAGCTGCTGTTCGGCCTCGACCGAATGCGGCATCGTATCCGGACTGCCGGTTTCAGGGCTGCTGCCGTCAAAGCTGGTTATCTCGTTCATCTTGCCCCCATTTCGCCTCTCCCGGCCGCGTTGTTCGCGGGCTTGTTGTTCTTGGATGATCCGCGTCCCGCAGCCGGTGCCGGGTGATAGCGCGGCTCGGGTGTCGGGCGCAAATTGTATGTTTTTGTGGATAGGCTGTGCATATCCCTGACACCCCTCATCTTGGATGAAGAGGGGGTGTCAGGTCAACATCTGGTGTGTGTGGCCTGTTTTACGGCGCGGCGGTAATCGCGGCGCCTAGCGGGATTTTGCCGGCTATCAGATCAGCCGGGTTTGCGGGCGTCCTGCCAGGCGCGCGGATCGGTCAGGAAGGCTTCGACCTCGGCGAGCGTCGTTGCGTCGAACGCGCCGGACTCCCTGGCCTCGGCGAGCACATCCCACCATGTGCAGAGGTGATGCAGGGTGATGCCATGCGCCGCGAGGTTTGTTTCGGTATCGGGGAAGATGCCGTAATAGAAGATCACGGCGGTGTGGGCGCAACTGGCACCCGTGTCGCGAATCGCGTCGACGAAGGACAGCTTGGAACCGCCATCGGTGGTGAGGTCCTCGACCAGCAGCACCCGGTCGCCTTCGGTCATGACGCCTTCGATCCGGGCGTTTCGGCCATAGCCCTTGGGCTTCTTGCGAACGTAGGACATCGGCAGGCCGAGGCGTTCGGCAATCAGGGCGGCAAAGGGGATGCCCGCCGTTTCGCCGCCGGCGATGTTGTCGAAGGCCTCGAGCCCGGCATTGCGCATCACGGTGAGGGCCATGAAGTCCATCAGCGTGCTGCGGATGCGCGGATAGGAGATCAGCTTGCGGCAGTCGATATAGGTCGGACTCGGCAGGCCGGAGGCCAGGGTGAAGGGCTCGGCGGAGTTGAGATGCACCGCGCCTACCTCGAGCAGCATGCGGGCGGAGAGGCGGGAGATTTCCTTGGCGTCTGGATAGCTCGTGGGGATCATGATGGGACCTATGCGCAGGGGGAGGTCGGGCGCCTCCGGCGGGAGTATTTGGACAAAGATGAAAGGGCGGTCAACTGACCCGCCAGTAGACGGGAAAACCGGGGTCGAATACCGTGACCGGTCCGTCCGCACTGCCGATCCTGGGCGGGAAATCGGTGGGCGTGTCGGCGCGTATAAGGGTAAGCCTGTCCTGGTTGACCGGCAGGCGATAGAAAGCGGGGCCGTTTCGCGAGGCAAAGGCCGCGAGACGGTCGAGCGCGTTCTCTTCCTCGAAGACATGCGCGAGGAGCGGCATGGTGTTGGTGGCCGTGAAGCACCCGGCGCAGCCGCAGGCGCTTTCCTTGTTGGGATCGGTATGAGGCGCGCTGTCGGTGCCGAGGAAGAAGCGCGGGTCGCCCGAACTCGCGGCAGCGCGCAGGGCGCGGCGGTGTTCTTCGCGTTTGGCGACGGGCAGGCAGTAGTAATGTGGCTTGATGCCTCCCACGAGGATATGGTTGCGGTTGATGATCAGGTGATGCGTGGTGATCGTCGCGCCCAGATCGCGGTCGCTGGATTTCACGTAATCCACGCCATTTTCGGTGGTGATATGCTCCATGACCACGCGCAGGCCCGGGGTGGCGCGGCGGATCGGATCGAGGACGCGGTCTATGAAGACCGCTTCGCGATCGAAGATGTCGATGTCGTGATCGGTGACCTCGCCGTGCACACAGAGCGGCAGGCCGATCTCGGCCATGCGTTCCAGGACCGCGCGGACATTGTCGAAATCCGATACGCCACTGGCGGAGTTGGTGGTTGCGCCGGCCGGGTAGAGTTTGACCGCGTGGACCAGCCCGCTTGCGGCGGCGGCGGCGACGTCATCGGGGTCGGTTTCTTCGGTCAGGTAGAGCGTCATCAGGGGCGTGAACCGGCTGCCCGGTGCAAGCGCGGCCAGGATGCGGTCGTGATATTCGCGTGCCTGGGCTGCGGTCACGACCGGGGGCACGAGGTTTGGCATGATGATGGCGCGCGCAAAGTCGCGCGCGGTTTCGGGCAGAACGGCCTTGAGCATCGCGCCGTCGCGCAGGTGCAGGTGCCAGTCATCGGGGCGCGGGATCGTCACTGTCTTGTCCATGAGGTTCCGCTAGCACAGCCGGTGCACTTGGACCAGAGGGGCCAGGCGAAATGCGGTGTTCAAGGAGGGTGGCGTTGCGCGATCTGTTCCGGACATCGGCTGCACCCGGCGCGTCAGAGTCTCTGCTTTCGGGCGGCGTCCCATGGCGCGGGGTTGACGCGCATCGCCTATAGCGTTTCGCGATGAACCTGAATCACCTAACGCCGCCTGAAATCAAAGATTTCGACGCATTAGCTGATGCGAGATGTTTCAAGGCAATCGCAAAACGCTTTAGTCTTTGCGGTGCCCCTTTATCGCGAACTGCCGGAGCACGCGTGCTGCGGAGAGGTCGATCGGCGTCGATGGCGGGGTCATCAGCAACCGGGCATAGAGTGCACGATAGGGTTCCTGCTCCATCAGTTTGCGAAACCTGGTATGGCGCCAGTCGACCGCGGCGAGATGCAGCGGGCCAAGCAGCGGGTCGGACTGCAATCCGGCGCGCAGCGCGGTGCTGCGGGGACGAATATGTGCGATGCTGTCATCCGTGTCGGTGTTGAAATTGCGGTCGACCCAGTAATCCATTCCCAGCAGATGGTCGCTGTGGACGGCGCGGCCGCGATCGGCCTTGAGCACATAGCTTTGCATGGCGCCGAGCGGATAGTGATTGAGTTGCACCAGCCTGTAATTGGATCGGCCATAATTGGAAAACAGCCGCCGGGTCTTGAACTGGTGATCCAGCGGGCGGCCCTCACCGTCGAACCATCGCGCATCGTGAAGACGCGAACTGTCCGGGTCGCGGGGGCGGTGCACGCCGAGTTTGCGATAGGTGCCGTCGTTCCGATAGAGCGTCTTGAACATCGCCGACCGCCAGGGCCAGTGCATCGCGACCGGTGCGCAGCGGGTAAATGTTTCGGTAACCGGTATATCGGTATACTCGCGGATGCCCGCATTGCCAAAGAGCCGCCAGGTCAACGTGATCGCCGTTGCGTCGGGAAGCGCAGCCAGCAGTGCCGGGAGCGTGCGATCTCCAACATGGATGTTCACGAACTCGTCGATATCCAGTGGCAGGATCCAGTCCGCATTGCGCACGATGTCGAGCCGTTCGGCCTGTTTCAGCGCGGTGAACTGGATGCCGCGCTTGTCAAAGGGGCCGTCGTTTCGCAGGTGGGTGAGCCAGCCCAGGTCGGCCAGCCGGTCCAGCATGGTATCGGTGCCATCGCGACAATCGTTGGAAAACACGAGGAAATCGGTAAATCCTGCGGCACGGTGATGGGCCAGCCATTCCAGAAGGAAGGCGGCCTCGTTGCGGACGGTGAGAACCGCGAGGAAACGTGCAGGCTTACCAGTCACGACGGAAAGTGACGACCTTGGCGTTCGACCATTTGGGGAAATAGACCAGTCCGGCCTGCATCATGGCTTTGAAGACCGCCGCGACGCCTTCTGACCCGATCCATTGCGGGTGCAACTCGATGATCGCCGCGCGAACACTGGACAGGTCCATGTCGGGGATGACATCGACCTCGGCGCCTTCGATATCGCAGATCAGGACGTCGGGGCGGATGTCCTGCGAGGTGGCGCGGGTGGGGCGGATCTCGATCGGCTCTTCGGCGATGACACCGCCCTCGTCATCGCGGCTGAGCGACGAAGAGAGGAAGTTCTGGCGGATATAAAAGGTCGCGGTGCCGGCTGCGCGACCGAGTATGGCATTGTTCACATGCACGTTGTCGATATCGTTTTCGGCATGTACCCGCCGGATCAACGGGATCAGGCGGGGGTTGGCCTCGAACGCGTGAACAGCCTTGACGTTGCGATGCTTGGCGATGACCGAAGAAATGAACCCGATGCCGGCCCCGAGTTCCATCACCGTGTCCCCGTCCTGTACCGCCTTGAGCACGGCGGCGGCCTCCTTGGCCTCGTATTCGCCGCTGCGCAGACTGCCCCGAATGCGTCCGGTGATGAACACCCCATCCTTGGGAAAGCGCACCCCGCAGGATTCGATATATGGCTTGTTGTGAAACGTCGGTATCTTCGCCGGGTCCGCCATCGGGTCAGCTCTCCATGTCGAGCGCCAGCGCATAGGCGACGCGTTCTGTTTCAGTGAGCTTGATCGTCAGGGCCTGTTTGTAAAGCTCGTGGAATTCGGGAGTGGCACGCAGTTCGTCGGCCTTGGCACGGTGCCACGCGCGGCCCTTGTCATGCCATTTGCGCAGGATCCTGTCCTCCAGCAGCCGGTCGTATTCGGCGCGCAGGCGGGGCAGGTTGCGCTTGATCGTGATGTCGCGAAAATCGGACCAGTCCATGCGGATCCAGTAGTTTATTCCGATGGAGCGGTCCACATGCAGCGCACGACCACGCTGGCGTTTGATCAGGAAGCTCTCGGCGCTGCGCAGCGCGTAGTGGTTGAGTTGGATCAGATCATAGCCGATGGTCTTGCGCGAGTTACGCCAGCCGTTCCTGGCGACCTCGGCAGTCATGTCTTGGCCCGATCCGTTGACCCACTTCACCTTGTCGCGCCGCTCATCGACGAGTTGGTTGGGCCGGTGGCAGCTGATCTTGCGATAGGCCCCGATATTCCTGAACATCGTCTTGAAGCCCCACGCCGTGTGTGGTTTCGGGCAATAGGCCGGTGCGCAGCGGTCGAACTGGTCGATGACCAGATCATCCGACAGCGTTTCCACGCCGTTATGCCCGAACAGGCGCCATGTCATCGCGACATTGGTGGCATCGGGCACCCTGGCAAGGAAATCGTCCAGCGTGCCATTTCCGGTGCGCACATTGATGAATTCGTCAACGTCGATATGGATGATCCAGTCGGCGTTGCGGATGATGGGCTCTTTGCGCGACATGTTGAGCGCGTGCTGCTGGGGGGACTTGCCGCGCCATTTGTCATTGTTGCGGTGCTCGACAATACCCATGTCCTGTAACCGGCCAAGGATCTCGTCCGTGCCATCGGTGCAGTCATTGGTGTAGATCAGGAAATGATCAACGCCGATGGCACGATGATAGGCGATCCACTCCAGGATATAGGGCGCCTCGTTTTTCATGCATCCGACGATGACACGCCCCGCCGACCCCGGCGGCAGGACAGGGCGGGGCGCGGCGGTGTAGGCGGGGCCGCGTTCCTCTTCGTTGACGGCGCCCAGCCGGTTGTGCGGCGCATAGGGCGACTTGCGCAGCTTGTCGAAATTCTGAACCGCGAGCGGCGGCATGATGGCGCGCGCGCCTGCGCTCAGCGGCGGTGGCGCGGGGGAGTCCATGCGCGGTTTTTTCTTGCTCTTGCGGGCTTCGGAGGTGGCCTTGTCGATCCGGTACATGAAGGCCAGAAGATATTGCGTGGCGCGAAACCCGTTGCCGGGGTCGGGCTCTTTCCAGCGGTCCAGTGCGGGATCGGGGCGCAGATCGTCCACCGCAAGTGCCGGATGCGCCGCGATGAGTGCCTCGTTGTCCGATGCGAAACGCGCGGACAGCATGTGCAACGCCCCCGGCCGGACAGGTTCGCCATCAATCTCCACCTCGGCAAGAAGCGACTGCCACAGGTCAGGTGGAATAACCTTCTGGCCGCGCTCGGTCAGGCGGTGAAACAGGATGTTCATCTGGCGCGCCCGCGCCAGCCAGCGCGCCGACGGACATGGCGGGAAGGGGGCCGCCGATACGGTTCCCAGATCCGGCGCGATCTCAAACAGCGTGCGGATGGCATCCGGTGCGGTCGCGGTCGCCAGCGCCGCGCGGTATTGCGGATGCAGCGTGACATTTGCGGTTCCGAAGGCGGACCCCCAGAATTCCGCGAGAGTCGTGTAGTCCAGCCAGGACAGCCTGTTGTCAGACGGCGCAACATCCGGGTCGAGGGCGGACGGCGCCGCGCCATCCTGCATCGCCAGACCGAGATCGTCCTGCAACGAGGCCCGGTGGCCTTTCAGGACCTGCTCGGCATGACGCCGGGCGAGCGCCCTGGCCTGCTCTTCGACCTGCGCGACGATCCGGATGTCATCGGACAGCGGGGCGAGCAGGGTGTTGATCCGTTCGAGCTCTTCCTTGCGCCTGACATCCCGTCCCAAACGGACATCGGACAGGATCAGGGCGCGCGGCCGATGGGACCCGATTTCCCGCTCCATGTCCTGCAAGAAGCGATCGCGCAGCGCCTGTTGCTGCGCGCTTCGCGCGGGCTCCGGACCCTCGATATGCCGGATTGCCTCGAACAGGGTCGAACCGGATCCGCGGGCATGCAGAACGCCGTGGTCGATCATCCGGTCGCGACACAGCGTCATCACCTGCGCGATACGGTCACTGACCAGCGCATCCAGACCGATATGGAGCCAGATGCGCATCACTGGCGCCTCAGCTGTTCGCGGATCGGGTTGGCGTTCAGCCGTCCCCACCAGGGCAGGTCGCGCCCCAGAAAGGCCGAGATGCGCTCGCGCGAGGCCGGGTCGGCGATATCGAACTCGAGATAGCGGGGATCATCGGCAAAGAACCGGGCCAGTGCGGCATAGTGGCCCTCGACCCATAGCATGCGTTGCTTGGTGGTCTCTCCGTACCCCTGCGGCAGGCCGGGGATTGCGCTGTCGGGCAGGCGCGACAGACCCAGGTTGGACCAGGCCAGCATGGACTGGGACAACTCGAAAGCGTCACGCCGCGAGGCCAGAAAACGCACCTCCGGATGATGTGCCCTGATCGCGAGCAGCAAGGAAAAATCCATCTGGGGCCAGAGCGATTTCGCGCCGCGCAGCACGCTCATCTCGGACAGGGCGGTGATCTTGCTCAGATACGCCGCCGGATCGCCGGTCTCGTACAGGCCCCGATATAGCAGGTCGGCGACGGGCGTGCCCTTCTCTGTCCGGTCCGGCGTGTTGCGGCCGCGCAGGCGATGATCGGCCACCACATAACCGGCCAGCCGCAGCGCCTTGGCCAGCGTGGTGGTGCCGGATTTCGGCAAGCCCAGATTGACAACCGCCAGCGTCATCCGGCCAGATCCAGCGCCGCAATCAGCGCCTCTTCCTGCGGTGGCAGCGGATTGGCACCGCGCAATGTCTCCCGCATGTCGCGATAGCCCGGCTCGCTCAACAGAGCATCGCGGCGGGCAACGTGCCGGGCGACGCATGCCTGGTGCAGGGCGTCGATGTCCGGATCGCCGCGCAGCTGCGCCAGCGCCGCCTCCAGCGCCGGCATATGCCGCTGGATACTGCGGTCCTCATGCGCTGCGTCATTGCGTTCACGCCAATACGTATCGTCAAAGACGCGGTGTTCGCGGTTCACATCACCACGATCGTTCTTGACCAGATAACTGTCCAGCGACCGCAGCGCATAGTGATTCAGCGTCGCAAACGCGCGCGCGCCCCGCGCCGGAAACCGGCGAATACGACGGGGATTGGCCGCCACCAGGAACCGGTGCGGCACATCACGCCCCGATCCATCGGTCCAGCGTGGCCGCTTTTCCGCAGCGAGCTTGCCACGAAAGAACGGCCGGTGCGCACCGAAATACTGTAGCGGAAAATCCTTGCGGACCAGCGTCTTGACCTCGATCGCGAATTCACCACACCAGAGATCGGGGTTATGCGACCGGTTGAACTGCGAGATCACCGGCAGATCGGCAAAGCGTTCGATCCCGTCATTGGCAAAGAACTGGAACGTCACCGAAATCGCCTGCGGATCGCCGCAGGCTTCGATCAGTGCCGGGATCGTGTGATCGCCCGCGTGAATGTTCAGAAATTCGTCCACATCGGCGATCCAGATCCAGTCGGCCGCGGTGACGATGTCCCGCTGGCGCGCATCCTTGAGCGCCTCCATCTGATAGTTTCGCCCCTCTGCCGGGTTGGGCAGGTGGCATACGATACCCCGTTCAGCCAGAGCATCGAGCAAGTCGTCGGTCCCGTCGCTGCAATCATTGGAATAGATCAGGAAATCCGTGACACCGATCAGCCGGTTATAGGCAATCCACTCCAACAGGAACGGCCCTTCGTTCTTGACGCAGGTGACGGCGGTGATCCGCATGTCAGATTGCTGTTCGCCAAGGTCCATTGCGTCTGCCTGTGTTGTGGGCGATGGGTCCAAGCCAATACCGCGTTTTTGTGAAACAAGTCATGCCATTCGTGGGAATCAGCGTCAATGATCGCCGGCAATCGTGCCGGATTTGAGGCAAATCGATCCGGTCTTTGCGGCATTTCCCTTGGACCAAGGTCGCAGGGCAGCGTGCTTGACGACACCGCGCATTCATGACCTTTAGAACGCAAATGGAGGTTTCATGCAGATACCAACGTCCATCGACGCCGTGCAGGCGCTGCTCTCCCGACAGGGGTATGTATGCGGACGCGCCCTGGCCACGGTCGTATTCCTGTCGCTCAAGCTCGGCCGTCCGCTGTTCCTCGAGGGCGAGGCGGGCGTCGGCAAGACCGAGATCGCCAAGGCGCTGGCGGCTGCGCTGAACCGTCGCCTGATCCGCCTGCAATGCTACGAAGGGCTGGACGCGGCGAGCGCCGTCTACGAATGGAACTTTCCCGCCCAGATGATCGCCATCCGGACGGCAGAGGCGACCGGCAAGGCCGACCGCGACGCGCTGAACCGTGAACTCTTCAGCAGCGAGTATCTCGTCGAACGCCCGCTGCTCGAGGCGATGCGCCCGGACGAGAACGGCGCGCCGGTGTTGCTGATCGACGAACTGGACCGAACCGATGAACCGTTCGAGGCCTTCCTGCTCGAGGCACTCAGCGATTTTCAGGTGACGATCCCGGAACTGGGCACGATCAAGGCACCGGAACCCCCGGTGGTGATCCTCACCAGCAACCGCACCCGCGAGGTGCATGACGCCCTGAAACGCCGCTGCCTCTATCACTGGGTCGATTATCCGGATTTCGATCGCGAGATCGAGATCCTGCAGGCCCGCGCCCCGCAAGCCTCCGAAACCCTGAGCCGCGAGGTCGTCGCCTTCGTGCAGAGCCTGCGCACCGAGGACCTGTTCAAGAAACCGGGCGTTGCCGAAACCATCGACTGGGCCAAGTGCCTGCTGGCGCTGGACGTGATCAACCTCAGCCCCGAAGTGATCGCCGACACGCTGGGCGCGATCCTGAAATACCAGGACGACATCCAGAAACTGCAGGGCTCCGAGGCAAAGCGCATCCTCGACGAGGCGCGGGCCACCCTGGAACCGGCATGACCGGCGCGGCCTGTCTTCATCTTTGTGCAAGTACTCCGGGGGTATGGGGGCAGCGCCCCCATGAAAGCTGAATGCCCGAATACGCGCCGCTGGACATTCCCGACGATCCGAAACTGGTTCACAACATCACCCATTTCGCGCGCGCCCTGCGCAAGGCGGGGTTGCCGATCGGCAGCGGGCGGGTGATCGATGCAATCCGTGCGGTGCAGGCGGCGGGGTTCACCGACAGGCGCGATTTCTACTGGACCCTGCATGCCTGTTTTGTGAACAAGCCCGAGCAGCGGGTGGTCTTTGCCCAGATCTTCCGACTCTACTGGCGTGACCCGCGGTTCATGGAGCACATGATGTCGATGCTGCTGCCCGCCATCCGCGGCGTGCAGGAAGACAGGAGCGCACAAGCCGCCGAGAAGCGCGCGGCCGAGGCACTGCTCGACGGGATCACGCCCGACCTTCCGGAGCAGGGCGACGACACCCCCGAGGAGGACGTCCTGATCGAGGTCGACGCCTCGATGACCATGTCCGCCGAAGAAAAGCTGCGGACCCTGGATTTCGAGCAGATGAGCACCGAAGAGATCGCCCAGGCCAAGCGGATGCTCGCGCGGCTGAGCCTGCCGGTGCAACCGATCCCGTCCCGGCGTGGCGTCGCGAGCCCGCGCGGAAGACGGATCGACTGGCGTGGAACCCTGCGCGCCAGCATGCGCCAGGGAGGAGAACTGCGCAGCCTGGCACATCTGAAACCGCGATTGCGCTGGCCCAACCTCGTGGTGCTCTGCGACATTTCCGGCTCGATGAGCCAGTACAGCCGTATCATCCTGCATTTCCTGCACGCGGTGTCGAATGCCAGGGGCCAGGGCTGGTCGCGGGTGCATGCCTTTACCTTCGGTACCCGACTGACCAATATCACGCGCCATCTGAACCAGCGTGATGTCGATGCGGCGCTGGCGGCGGCCGGGGCCGAGGCGCAGGATTGGGAAGGCGGCACGCGCATCGGTGAATGCCTGCATGAGTTCAACCGCGACTGGTCGCGCCGTGTGATGGGGCAGGGGGCCGTGGTCCTGCTGATCACCGACGGTCTGGATCGTGACGATCCCGGGGCGCTTGGGCGCGAGATGGAGCGCCTTCATCTGTCCGCGCGCCGCCTGATCTGGTTGAACCCCTTGCTGCGGTGGGACGGGTTTGCCCCTAGGGCGCGGGGCATTGCCGCGATGCTGCCCCATGTCGACAGCTTTCGCGCCGGTCATTCCGTCGCCTCGCTCCAGGAACTGGCAGAGGTGATTTCGCGTCCCGAGGATGCCGGCGAGAAGCTGCGCCTGATGGGGCTTCTGAACGCGCCTCGCTAGGGGCGCGAGGTTTGTGTTTGCGTGGTCGCGACCCTATATTGCCGGGGCGTCAATGCCCCGGGGGAGGACAGAGATGGAGCGATTTGACAGCAGTCCCGAAACCGCGCTGGCCTGGCATCGCGAAGGGGTCGGCGCGGTCTTGGCCACCGTCGTCCAGACCTGGGGCAGTGCGCCCCGCCGGGTCGGCTCGCAACTCGTGATCGGTGGCGACGGGCGGATCGAGGGATCGGTTTCCGGCGGCTGTGTCGAGGGCGCGGTGATCGTCGAGGCACTCGAGTCGCTCGAGGAGGGCACGCATCGTGTGCTGGAATTCGGGGTCAGCGACGATGATGCCTTTGCGGTCGGCCTGGCCTGTGGGGGCACCATCCGGGTGCTGGTCGAGCCTGTTGGTCCGGTGCTGCCCGAGCCGCTGCTTGCGGACCTGGTGGCCGCGCGTTCCGGACGCGAGGCGGTGGCCTATGAGGTCAATCTGGAGACCGGGTCGCGACGGCTGCTGCGGGACGGTTATCCGCAACGGATGCGGATGGATCGCTCGGGGTTCGAAGAGGACGGGCAGACCTTTGTCGCGGTGCACAACCCGCCCCTGCGCCTGATCGTCGTCGGGGCGGTACATATCGCGCAGGCGTTGGTGCCGATGGCGCGGATTGCCGGCTATGATCCGGTGGTGATCGATCCGCGTGACGCCTTTGGATCGGAGGCCCGGTTTCCGGGGGAAACCATCCTGCAGGACTGGCCGGACGAGGCGGTGGCGAGGCTTGGCCTGGATGCGCGTACGGCGCTGGTCCTGCTGACCCACGATCCCAAGCTCGACGACCCGGCACTGAAGGCCGGGCTTGCGTCCGGGGTATTCTATATCGGTGCCCTCGGGTCGACCCGAACCCATGCAAAGCGGGTGGAACGCATGACGCAGGCCGGATTCTCCGGCGAACAGATCGCGTGCATTCACGGGCCGGTCGGGCTGAACATCGGCGCGGCGGGGCCGGCAGAGATCGCGGTCTCGATCCTCGCACAGATGACACAGGTCCTGAGACAGGGATGAGGTTCGGCCCGGTTCCGCTGACCGAAGCGGTGGGGCATGTGCTCGCCCACTCGGTGCGTCTGCCCGGGGGTCGGCTGCGCAAGGGAAAGATCCTGTCGCAGGCCGACGCCGCGGCGCTGGCCGCCGCCGGGTTCACGCGGGTCACGGTGGCGCGGCTCGATCCGGGCGATATCGCGGAAAACGACGCGGCGGCGGCGCTTGCACGGGCGCTTGTCCCGGAGCCGGGCGCTGTCGGGCTGCATGCGGGCACACCCTTTACCGGTCGCGTCAACCTGTTGGCGGACGGGCCGGGCCTGGCGCGGATCGACGCCGGCGCCATCGATCGTGTCAACCACGTGCATCCGATGGTGACGGTTGCGACCGTACCCCGCTGGCAACGGATGGACGCGGACGGCATGGTGGCGACCGTCAAGATCATTTCCTATGCGGTGCCGGGCGCGGCCCTTGAGCGGGCATGCGAGATGGCGCGCGGGGCACTTGGTCTGCAACGACCGGCGCTGACGCGCGCGGCCTTCATCGAGACCCTCGTTTCCGGACCGGCTCCCGCAGCGCCGGGTGACAAGGGCTATCGCATGTTGCAGGGGCGGCTGGACCGGCTGCAGGTCGAACTTTCGGGCCCTGCATTCGTACCGCACAGGGTGACGCCGCTGGCCGAGGCGATCGGCGCCAGCGATGCGGAGCTGATCCTGATTCTCACCGGCTCGGCGACCTCTGATCCCGCTGACGTGGCGCCCGAGGCGGTGCGGCGGGCGGGCGGCGAGATCATTCATTTCGGAATGCCGGTGGATCCCGGCAACCTGCTGTTCCTGGGGCGGATCGGGACGCGCAGGGTGATCGGCCTGCCAGGCAGCGCACGCTCGCCGGCGGTGAGCGGCGTGGACTGGGTTCTGGAGCGGGTGATCTGCGGCGTCGGTATCGGCCCCGAGGACATCATGGGCATGGGAGTCGGTGGCCTGCTCAAGGAAATTCCGACCCGTCCGCAACCGCGACGCCCCGGGGGCTGAGCGGTGGTGTTATGCTAAAGTCCTATAAAATTCTTGTTCTAAATGCCGGGGCGGCGTGTTTAAATCCTGCAAAAGTTGACGTTATGCACAGGGAGGAATGTGATGGTTGATGTGACCATGACGGTTAACGGTGTTTCGAAATCCGGGGCGGTCGAGGGACGTACGCTCTTGTCCGCTTTCCTGCGGGATGGCCTGGGGCTGACCGGGACGCATGTGGGGTGCGATACGTCGCAATGCGGTGCCTGCGTGGTGCATGTGAATGGCCAGGCGGTGAAATCCTGCACCATGTTCGCGGTCGAGGCGGACGGCGCGACAGTCGACACGATCGAGGGGCAGGCCGCGGCGGATGGCAGCCTGAATACGATCCAGCAGGCCTTTCAGGATCATCATGGTCTGCAATGCGGTTTCTGCACGCCGGGCATGGTGATGTCGGCGGCGGCGCTGCTGCGCGACAATCCGAAGCCCAGCGAGGCGGAGATCCGGGACTATCTCGAAGGCAACCTGTGCCGCTGCACCGGCTATCACAACATCGTCAAGGCGATCATGGCGGCCTCGGGACAGGACGTCGCCGCCATCGCCGCAGAATGAGGCCGGGGGCCAGCCCCCGGACCCCCGGAGTATTTTTACAAAGATGAAGGGGGTCGGGTGCGCGGCCCGGCATTTCGAACAGTGGCGGAGGCCCCGCCGGACATCCAGGGAGGACAGTGAACATGCCCAAAGACAGTGGCATCGGCGCCAGCACCAAGCGGCGCGAAGACGTGCGGTTTCTGAGCGGGACCGGAAATTACACCGACGACATCAACGTGCATGGCCAGGCCTATGTGCATTTCCTGCGCTCTGATGTGGCGCATGGCCGGATCAACGGGATCGATACCACGGCGGCGGCGGCGATGCCGGGCGTGGTCCGGATTTTCACCGGCGCGGATTTCGAGGGGATCGGCGGTTTGCCCTGTGGCTGGCAGGTGACCGACCGGCACGGAGAGCCGATGCAGGAGCCGGGCCACCCGGTGCTGGCGCAGGGCAAGGTGCGGCATGTGGGCGATCCGATCGCTGCCGTCGTGGCGGATACCTACGCGCAGGCACGCGATGCCGCCGAGGCGATCGAGGTGGATATCGAGGAATTGCCGGCGGTCGTCGACATGAAGGCGGCGCTGGACGAGGGCGCGGCAAAGGTTCACGACGATCTCAAGAACAACCTTTGTTATGACTGGGGTTTTGTCGAAGAGAACCGCGATGCGGTGGATGCGGCGATCAAGGGGGCGGCGCATGTGACGACGCTCGAACTGGTCAATCAGCGCATGGTGGCGAACCCGATGGAGCCGCGGGTTGCGGTGGGGGACTTCAACCGCGCCACCGGCGATCACACGCTGTACACCACCAGCCAGAACCCGCATGTGATCCGGTTGTTGATGGGGGCCTTTGTGCTGGGCATTCCCGAGCACAAGCTGCGGGTGGTGGCACCCGATGTGGGGGGCGGATTCGGCACCAAGATCTTCCACTATGCGGAGGAGGCGTTCTGTACCTTTGCGGCCAAGGCGGTCAACCGGCCGGTGAAGTGGACGTCGTCGCGCTCGGAAGCCTTCATGTCGGATGCGCATGGGCGCGACCACGTGACCAAGATCGAGCTGGCGCTGGATGCGGATAACAATTTCGTGGCGCTGCGGACGGATACCCTGGCGAATATGGGGGCGTATCTTTCGACCTTTGCGCCGAGCGTTCCGACATGGTTGCATGGCACGCTGATGGCGGGGAACTACAAGACGCCGCTGATCTACGTGAACGTCAAGGCGGTGTTCACCAATACGGTGCCGGTGGATGCCTATCGCGGCGCAGGGCGCCCGGAGGCGACCTATCAGCTGGAGCGTGTGATCGACAAGGCGGCGCGTGAACTGGGCGTCGATCCGATCGCGTTGCGGCGGCAGAATTTCATCACCGAGTTTCCGTATGCGACCCCGGTTGCGGTGGAATATGATACCGGCGACTACAACGCGACGATGGACAAGCTGGAGGAGATCGCGGATATCGCCGGGTTTGCCGCGCGTCGCGCGGAAAGCGAGAAGAAGGGCAAGCTGCGCGGGCTGGGTGTGAATTGCTATATCGAGGCCTGCGGCATCGCGCCCTCCAACCTGGTGGGGCAGCTGGGTGCGCGCGCCGGGCTCTATGAGAGCGCCACGGTGCGGGTCAATGCCACTGGCGGCCTGGTCGTGATGACCGGCAGCCATTCGCATGGTCAGGGTCATGAAACGGCGTTTCCCCAGGTGATTGCCGAGATGATCGGGATCGATGAGAGCATGGTCGAGATCGTGCATGGAGACACCGCGAACGCGCCGATGGGCATGGGGACCTACGGGTCGCGCAGCCTCGCGGTGGGGGGATCGGCCATGGTGCGGGCGACCGAGAAGATCATCAACAAGGCCCGCAAGATCGCGGCGCACCTGATGGAGGCCGCCGAGGCGGATATCGAATTGAAGGACGGGGCGTTCAGCGTCGCGGGCACCGACAAATCGGTGGCCTGGGGCGATGTATGCCTGGCCGCCTATGTGCCGCACAACTACCCGCTCGAGGACATCGAACCGGGCCTGGAAGAGACGGCGTTCTATGATCCGTCGAACTTTACCTATCCGTCGGGGGCCTATGCCTGCGAGGTCGAGGTCGATCCCGAGACCGGCAAGGTGAGCATCGAGCGGATGATCGCGGCGGATGATTTCGGCAACATCGTCAATCCGATGATCGTGTCCGGTCAGGTGCATGGCGGTCTGGCTCAGGGTATCGGGCAGGCGCTGATGGAGCATTGCATCTATGACGACGAGGGCCAGTTGCTGAGCGCGAGCTACATGGATTACGCCATGCCGCGTGCCGATGACGTGCCGTTCTACGAGGTGGATCATTCCAGTTGCACCCCGTGCACGCACAATCCGCTTGGTGTGAAAGGGTGTGGCGAGGCCGGCGCCATCGGGTCGCCGCCATCGGTGGTGAACGCGGTTGTGGATGCGCTGCAATCGGCTGGCAAGAACGTGACCCACATCGATATGCCGCTCAGCCCGTCGCGGGTCTGGGCCGCGATGCAGGGTTGAGTTGAGAGCGCGGGGCGGGGGGCCAGCCCCCCGGACCCCCGGAGTATTTGCACAAAGATGAAGAGGCGTGACCTCTTCCGGGAGGACTGAGATGTACAGTTTTGAAGTGGACAAGCCGGACAGTGTCGATGCGGCGGTGTCGGCGCTGCAGGTTGAAGACGCGCAGGCCCTTGGCGGCGGGCAGACGTTGATCCCGACACTGAAGCAGCGATTGGCCAGCCCGTCGCGGCTGGTGAGCCTGACCGGCATTGCCGAGATGAAGGGGGTCAGCAGTGCCGATGGCGTCGTCACCATCGGCGGCGGCACCCCGCATGCGACCGTGGCGGCGGAGGCGGCATCGGCCTATCCGGCGCTGGCGGCGCTGGCCGGCAATATCGGTGATCCGGCGGTGCGCAACCGCGGGACGATCGGAGGGAGCCTTGCCAACAACGACCCGGCGGCCTGTTACCCGTCGGCGGCATTGGCGAGCGGGGCGACGATCGTGACAAATGCGCGCGAGATTGCGGCCGATGACTATTTCCAGGGTATGTTCACCACGGCGCTGGACGAGGGAGAGGTGATTACGTCGGTGCGTTTTCCGGTGCCTGATGCCGCGAATTACCAGAAGTTCGAGCAGCCTGCTTCGCGCTTTGCGCTGGTTGGTGTTTTCGTCGCAAGATTTGCCGACGGAGTGCGGGTTGCCGTGACCGGCGCGTCGGAGGACGGGGTATTCCGCTGGAGCGAAGCCGAGGCGGCACTGTCCGACAACTTTGCGCCCGAGGCGATCGACGGGTTGAGCCTGTCGGGGGATGGCATGATTTCCGACCTGCACGGCAGCGGTGATTACCGGGCGCATATCACCAAGGTGATGACGCAACGGGCGGTCAGGGCTGCGGGGTAACCCCGCCGGGCCGGTGTCAACGATCCCGGACCGCGCGTCTGCTGCGGTCCGGGCCCATGGATCGTGCGCCGCGTCGTATAGGGTGATTTTCAGACCAGCGCCTTCAGGGGGACGATTGGGATCCTCTGATGGCGTGCAACCGCGTTGCGATGGTGGGCTTTGGTGGCAAGATCCGGCTTCACCGCTTCGCGTTGTGTTCTGCGCAGTTGCCAGCTTGATTTTGACGACGTATCGTGAGTGGAGATTCAACCAGTTGGTGAATTTCTTTTGACAACGAGAAGGTGGAAGATCATGAAATTCAAGCTTTTCGCATTAGGTGCCATTGCTCTAGGTCTGACTGCGTGCGCGCAGCCGGAGCCCGCCCCGGTCTATGTCCAGCCGACATTCGACAAGGCAGGCAACGCAAGCTGTATCGCAGGATACCAGCTGGCGACGACCGAGGCCGGAGCGACGGTCTGCGCGCCGATCAGCTAAGGCGTCATGGCGGCATCCTGGACGCGCATCATATCGTGTGACCGGGATGACGCGGATTGTGCCGATGCTTTGAGCGGATGTTCAACCCTGCGGGGGGCGATTGGGCGCTTGTGGGGTGTCCGCCAAAGATGCACCCGGAAAAGATGAACGCCCGGCAATGTCATTGCCGGGCGTTCGTGTTCCGGATCTGCCCCGGATCAAGGAAAACCGAATTACTTGTTCGGCAGCGGGCCGATCAGCATGACCATTTGCCGGCCTTCCATCTTGGGGAAGTTTTCGACCCGACCGAATTCCTTGGTGTCTTCCGCGACGCGTTCGAGCAGTTCGCGGCCGAGGTTCTGGTGGGCCATTTCGCGACCGCGGAAGCGCAGGGTCACTTTGACCTTGTCACCGTTCTCGAGAAACTTGAACACGTTCCGCATCTTGACGTTGTAGTCGTTGGTGTCGGTATTCGGGCGAAACTTGACCTCTTTGATCTCGATGGTCTTTTGCTTCTTGCGCGCCTCGGCTTCGCGTTTCTGGGTTTCGTACTTGAACTTGCCGAAATCCATGATCTTGCAAACCGGTGGTTTGGCGTTTGGCGAAATCTCTACCAGGTCCAAACCGGCCTCAACCGCCATGTCGAGGGCGCGGGCAGGGGTCACGACACCTACGTTTTCACCCTCGGCACCAATCAGGCGGATTTCCGGGGCTCGGATATTATCGTTTACGCGCGGGCCGGTGTCTCGGGTTGGCGGCGCGTTATGAGGTCTGCGGGCTATGGATTCGTTCCTTTGATCGTTGGAATAACTGAAACGCAAACCTAGCTTTGGCAGCGTCGCGGTTCAAGTCGCAATTCTTTGCCGAAATGCATGTATTGCGACTTTGACGCCGGTTTTCCCCCTTGATTGTGCGGGCGATGAGGGAGATCTAACAGGCGACCGGCGCCGGTCGGGTGCCTGGGTTTGAATTTTGGAGAACGTCATGAAACCAGTGATTTGGATTGTTGCTGCCGCCGCGGTCGCAGGAGCGGGATATTACTACCTGAACAATCAGGAAGAAGTGAACCAGGCGGTAACAGACGCAGCGAACAGCACGGAAACTGTCGCGGAAGAGTTGGTGACAGGGACGAGTGAAGCTGCAAGCGATGCAACCGACGCGGTCACCGGCGCGGTTGAAGACGCCGCCGACGCGACGGCCGATGCGGCTGACGCCGCTGTTGATGCAACAGGTGAAGCCGTGGATGGTGCCGTCGATGCCGCAACCGAGGCTGCGGATGCCGTGACCGATGCGGCATCCGAGACCGCCGACACCGCCGCAGAGGCCGTATCCGATGCGGCAGACAGCGCGACCGAGACCGTGACCGACGCGGCAAATAGCGCGACAGAGGCTGCGTCCGACGCTGCAGACAGCGCGACGGAGGCTGCGTCCGAGGCTGTCGATGCGGCCACCGAGACGGCGACCGGCGTGGCGAACGAGGCCAGCGAAGCTGCGGACAATGTTGCAGCAGATGCAGCCGCGACGGCGGAGGCCGTTGAGCAGGGTGCCGCCGACGCCGCAAGCGATGCGGCCGACGCAGCATCCGATGCCGCAACTGCCACAACGGAAGCGGCAAGCGACGCTGCGGATGCGGTTGCCGATACCGCCGCTGACGCGGCCGATGGCGCTGCTGCTGCCGTTGACGGGGCCGCTGATGCCGCTGCGCAGGGCGGCAACAGCCTGGCCGAGCTCTTTACCGTTGACGGTTTCGATTATGACAAGGCTGCCACGGCATTGCAGGAATCGAGCCTTGGTGCGGCCCGCAAGGCGACGCTGCTGGCTGGTCTGGAGCAGGCGCGGAACAATCCGGAGCTGCTTAAGGCGGCGCTCGAACAGATCCGTTCGGCGATGGGCCTCTGATCGACAACTGACATGGGGTTGGCCGGGCAACGTGTTGTTCCGGCCACCGCCTCAGGTTCGGTTTGCCACGTGGCTGACAGGGTTACCCGGACAAAAAAGAACGCCTGCCAAATGTCTTGGCAGGCGTTCTTGCATTACTGGATGAAGTTATTTCAGCCGACAAAGGCCTTTTCGACCACATAGTGCTGAGGATCCGAATTGGCACCTTCCACCAGTCCGAAATCTTCCAGGATTTGCTTGATATCCTGATTGAAACCGAGCGAGCCGCAAACCATCGCACGATCGGTTTCGGGGGTGATCGGTGAAATCCCGAGATCGGAAAAGACCGTCCCATCCGCAAGCAGGTCGGTGATCCGGCCCATCCTCGGGCTTTCCTCGCGGGTGGTGGTGGGATAGTAGCGGATCTTGGCAAGATTTTCCGCCCCGATCAATTCCTGCATCAATTCATCCGACTTGAGATCTTCGATCAGCTGACGGCCATATTCCAGTTCCGCGACATCGCGGCAGGTATGGGTGATGATGACCTCGTCATAATTCTCGTAGGTCTCGGGTTCACGCAGCAGCGAGGCAAAGGGCGCGAAACCGGTGCCGGTGGCGAAGAACCATATGCGTTTTCCGGGCAGCAGTGCGTCATGCACCAGCGTGCCAACGGGTTTGGGGCGCAGGATGATCTGGTCGCCGGGCTGGATATGTTGCAGCTTGCTGGTCAGCGGGCCATCCTGAACCTTGATCGAATAGAATTCGAGTTCATCGTCCCAGGCGGGACTTGCGATGGAATAGGCCCGCAGCAGCGGTTTGCCGTTATCGCCCAGCAGGCCGATCATGACGAACTCCCCCGAGCGGAAGCGCAGACTCTGCGGACGGCTGACACGGAACGAGAAAAGTCGGTCCGTCCAGTGTTTGACGGCGGTGACCGTCTGGGCATCGGGCAGGGTCGGCGTCTTGACGGGGGTGGCGTCGGTCGCGGCGTTGGTCACGGGGGTCATCTCTGTCATCGTTTATACTGCCGGTCTGCTGAGCCGACACCTCTGATTAGTCTTTGATGTATGTCAGGGAAAGGGGTCTTAGCCGCGCAGGCGGGACTGATAATCGTGCTGCTGCCAATTTGCACGCGCAAGCCATTGATCCTCGGGCTGTCGCGCGGCGAGGGCATCGTCGATTTCGACCTCGTCGAATCCCGAACGGCGGGCCATCGCGTATTGATCGGCCAGAACGTGCCCGCGCGCCCGCAACCGGCCCTGATATCCGCGCAGCCGCAATTGCCGTGCAATGGTAAATCCACGCCCATCGGCCGAGCTCGGAAAATCCACGCGGATCATGCGCAGGCCGGAATGCAGCGGCACAGACGCCGGGTCCGTATCAGAGGAAACATCCAGTGCCACCGCGTCATTGGCGGCCTGGCCGGCATCGCAATAGCCATTGTTCCAGTCGTCCGGCTCAAAGCCGGTATCGGTCACGATTACGCTCATGATTTTGCTCCTGTCCGGACCATCTTGCCATTCACAAAATGGATGCCGCATTCGTCTTTTTCCTGATTGCGCCAGCGCCCGGCGCGCGGGTCTTCCCCCTTGGCCACGGGCGAGGTGCAGGGGGCGCATCCGATCGAGGGATAGCCTTTCGCCACCAGCGGATGCCGGGGCAGCCTGTTTTCCTCCATATAGGCACGCACGTCTTCGGGCGCCCAATGGGCCAGCGGATTGACCTTGATCCGTCCGGTTCCGTCCTCGACCTCAAAAAATTCGAGGGCGGAGCGGGTGCCTGACTGAAACCGTTTGCGCCCGGTGATCCAGCCATCATACGAGGCCAGCGCCTTGTTCAGCGGTTCGGTCTTGCGCAGCGCGCAGCACGCATCCGTGTCGCGGAGATGCAGGCTACCATCGGGATCGCGCGTGGTGATGTCGTCGGCGCGAATGATCTGAACATTGGTCAGGCCCAGACGTTCCGAAACTTCGGACTGGTAGACGAGGGTCTCGGTAAACAGCATCTCGGTGTCGATGAACAGGACCGGCGTCGCCCGGTCCGTCACCGCCGCCATGTGAAGCAGCACGACGGATTCCGCGCCAAAGCTGGAGACCAGGGCAATCTTGCCTGCGTTCTGCAAGGCACCCTGCATCACGGCGGTGGCGCTGTGATGCCGATAGCGGGCGTTCAGGTCGGCGACCCGGGCCGCGAGGTCCGCGGCGTCGGGACCGTCGACAGGGCCTTTCTCTGCGAGATCAAGCATGATGCATCACTCGGCAGCGACGGCGGCCTGCGGATAGAGCGCTGCCTTGAACGGAGCCATCCCGACGCGACGATAGGTCTGAAGGAAAGTTTCGGACGCTTCGGTGCGCAGGTCGAGATAGGCATAGACCAGCCGCTCGATGGCGGGGATCACGTCATCTGCGGAAAACCCCGGACCAACCCGTTCGCCAAGCGACGCATTTTCGGTGGCATCGCCGCCAAGGGTGATCTGGTAGTTCTCGACCCCCGCGCGATCCAGACCCAGGATGCCGATATGCCCCACGTGGTGGTGGCCGCAGGCATTGATGCAGCCGGAAATCTTGATCTTGAGAGATCCGATATCGTTCTCGATCTTCAACTCGTCAAACCGTGTGGCGATCTGTTGAGCGATCGGGATCGAGCGCGCCGTCGCAAGTGCGCAGTAATCCATGCCGGGGCAGGCGATGATGTCGCTGATCAGTCCGATATTCGCGGTCGCGAGGCCGTTCGCCTTGAGGGCCGCGTGGATCGCGGGCAGGTCGGATTTGTGCACATGGGGCAGCACCACGTTCTGTTCGTGGCTGATGCGCAGCTCGTCATGGGCATACTGCTCGGCCAGGTCGGCCATCACGCGCATCTGTTCGGCGCTGGCATCGCCGGGCGTCGCACCGTGGGCCTTGAGACTGATCGAGACGATCGCATGTTCCGGATCGCGATGCGGTGTCAGGTTGGTGTCGGCCCAGCTGCGGAACACCGGATCGGCCCGATAGGCCGCGTCATAGGCTGCGGTCGAGCCGGTGCGCAGGGGCGGCAGGGTGAATTGCGCCTGAATCTGCGGCAGCAATTCCTGATCGACGCCGGACCAGACCGGGCGCAGCCTGTCGAACACGCGTTCGACGCGCTCGCGGATCTCGTCGATGCCGTGTTCGTGCACGGTGATCTTGATGCGGGCCTTGTACTTGTTGTCGCGACGACCCAGCAGGTTGTAGACGCTGAGCACCGCTTCCAGGTAGGGCAACAGATCGGCTTGGGGCAGGAATTCGCGAATGACCTTGCCGATCATCGGGGTGCGGCCGAGACCGCCGCCAACGATGACCTTGTAGCCGATCTCGCCATCCTGACGGACAATCTGCAGGCCGATGTCATGCGCCTTGATCACCGCGCGGTCACTTTCGCTGCCGGTGACGGCGATCTTGAACTTGCGCCCGAGGAACTGGAATTCCGGGTGATCGGTCGACCACTGGCGGATCAGCTCGGCCACCGGGCGCGGATCCGCGATCTCGTCCGCCGCCGCGCCCGAGAAATGGTCCGCTGTCACGTTGCGGATCGTGTTGCCGCTGGTCTGGATGGCGTGCAGCCCGACCTCGGCCAGAGCGTCGAGCATATCGGGAATGTCGCGCAGTTTCGGCCAGTTGTACTGGATGTTCTGGCGGGTGGTGAAATGGCCATAGCCCTTGTCCCAACGCTCGGCCAGGTAGGCCAGCTTGCGCATCTGTGCGCTGTTCAGCGTGCCGTAGGGGATCGCGACCCGCAGCATGTAGGCGTGCAACTGAAGGTAAACGCCATTCATCAGGCGCAGTGGCTTGAATTCATCTTCGGTGAGCGATCCATCGATCCGGCGCTCGACCTGGGCGCGGAACTGGGCGTTGCGCTCGGCAAGGAATGCGGTGTCGAATTCGGTATAGCTGTACATCTGATCTGTCCTGTCTGGAGAGGTGACGCGACTGGCTGGGCTGGGTGTCAGCCGCGCAATCCGGCCTGCGCTTCCTGTTTGCCATGCGGATAATTTGACGGCCCGGTGCGGCGGAACTCTTCGCGGAAATGGATGGGCTGAGGCCCGTCGCCAGCGGGTTTCATGTCGGCAAGATAGGCGCCGACGATGCGGTTGGCCTGCTGCTCTGCATCAAGCAGGCGCACCTGTGCATGGGCTTCGTCGGTGATGATCTCGGCATCCGCCAGATCGCGGCTCCAGCGATCATCGGCGGTTTGATAGATCACATCGCCTTCCAGAAGGTCCGATGCTGTGACGACTTTGGGCGTGAATTCACGGGGCATCCGCTCATTTCCTCAAGACTGCTGTATTTCCGCTCTCTATATAGGAAATTTTCCCGTATTTACGCCAGATACATTGCCAAATAAGGAATAATGTTCCAATACGAACCGCAATCGGAACAAGCGGCCTGAATGAGGGGTGAAATCGGAATGTCTGTACGGATCGATGAGACAGATCGGAAAATTCTGGCGGAGTTACAGCGCGATGCCGCGCAATCGCTTGATGAAATCGCCCGCGCGGTCGGCAGTTCCAAGACCCCGGTCTGGAATCGCATTCGCAAGCTGCGCGAGGCCGGTGTGATCGGACGGCAGACCGTCGTGCTGGATGCGGAGGCGCTTGGATTCGAAGCGTGTTTCTTTGTGCTGATCCGGACGTCGGAACACGAGGCCGGGTGGCAGGCGATGTTTCTCAAGGCCCTGCGCGACCGGCCCGAGGTGCAGGAGGCGCACCGGCTTGCGGGGGATATCGACTATATTCTCAAGGTGCGGGTCAGGAATGCGCGCGCCTATGACGAGTTCTATCAGGCGCTTATTTCCGAGGTGCGTGTGCACAATGTCACCGCTCTGCTGTCGATGGAAGAGATCAAGTCGACAACGATGCTGCCCATCTAGCGAACACTGGTCACATCGCGGACGGACCTGATAGGATCCTTGCATGACTGGCTTGCGACACCGACGATCCTGGATGGTGCTGATTTTCCTCGCTGTTGTCGCGGCGCTGGCCGGGACCGTCTGGCGCTATGGTTATCTTCAGGCGCTTGAGCAACTCGCGCGGCGGGCCGAGGGGGATCTCGCTCTGGCGAGTGACCGCCTGAGTACCGAATTGCAGGTCTATCAGGAACTTGCCGTGCTGCTGACCGATCATCCGATGTTCGATACGCTGGATGATCCGGCGCGGAGGGCCGCGGCGCAGGCGCAGCTGCTCGAGGTTGCCGACAAGACGGCGGCGCTGGATGTGGCCTATGCCGATCTGTCTGGCCGCGTCCTGGTCAGCGCCAACGGTCTGACACCCGAAGATGTTTCCGCTACCGTCTATTTTCGCCGTGCATTGCAGGGGGCGCTTGGTTCCGATCACGGGGTGCGCGCGCCGCTGAACCGGCGGGCCTATTACTATGCCGCGCCAACCTTTGATGCGACCGGACATGTGCGCGGAGCGGTCGTGGTGGTTGCCGACGTGGCCAGCATCGAACTGGCCTGGCCGGGGAATGCGCCGGCGGTGTTCTTTACCGATGTCAATGGCGAGGTATTCATCACCAACCGTTTCGAATTGCTGTTCTGGACCAGACCGCCGGATGGCATCGGGCTGGTGCCGCCGGATGGTCCGGCCCCGGAATTCAGGGCGGCACAGACCGGCGAGCACGAGATCTGGAATATTCGCTGGGGGCCATATGTCCCGGAGCGGGCGCTGCACCTGCAACGGCACCTGCCGATCGTGGGGCTGACCGGCGAGATTCTCGTGAATGCTGCCCCGGCGCGGCGATTGGCGTGGTTGCAGAGCTCGGCCGTGGCGGCCATCTGCCTGGCCTTCGGCGCGATGCTGTTCCTTGCCACCGAACGGCGCAGAACCCTGGCGCAGGCGAACGCGGTTCTGGAAACCCGAGTGGCCAGGCGCACCAGAGCCCTGTCAGAGGCGAACGCGCTGCTGCGCCAGGAGATCATCGAGCGCAAGGAGGCCGAGGCCGCCCTCACGCGTGCTCAGGCAGACCTTGTTCAGGCCGGCAAGCTGAGCGCACTGGGACAGATGAGCGCGGGGATCAGTCACGAGTTGAACCAGCCCCTCATGGCGATCCGCTCCTTTGCCGAGAACGGCGCCGAGTATCTCGCGCGCGGACGCGCCGACAAGGCCGGCGAGAATCTCGCCCGGATTGCCGATCTTGCGCATCGCATGGGGCGGATCATCCGCAACCTGCGCGCCTTTGCCCGGCAGGAAAGCGAGGACGTGAGGCAGGTCGATATCGTCGCCATACTGGATAGTGCAATCGAGTTGACCGGCGCGCGCATGCGTCAGGATGCGGTCACGATCCGCTTTGCACGGCCGGATCAGCCGATCTGGGTGCGGGGAGGGGACGTGCGGCTGGGGCAGGTTTTTGTCAACCTGCTGACCAACGCGGCGGATGCGATGGAGGGGCGCGACGGCAAAACGATCGAGATCGAGGTGGCCGAGACCGGTCCATTGCGTGTCATCATACGCGACAACGGGCCGGGCATCGACGTACCGGACAAGGTGTTCGAGCCGTTCTATTCCACCAAGGAGGTCGGGGCGTCCGAAGGCATGGGGCTGGGCCTGTCGATTTCCTATGGAATCGTGCAGAGCTTTGGCGGCGACATCCGTGGCGAAAACGGTCCCGACGGCGGGGCGGTGTTTACGGTGCAACTTGAACCCTGGCAGGCGGAGCAGGCAGCATGAGCAATGGGCGGCGGGTCTTGCTGGTGGATGATGACGCGGCGGTGCGCGAGGCCCTGGCGCAAACGCTTGACCTGGCCGATCTCGACGTGACGACTGCGGGGTCTTTCGTCGCGGCCAAGGATCACATCAGGCATGATTTTACCGGCGTCATCCTGTCGGATATCCGGATGCCGGGGCGCGACGGGTTCCACCTGCTGTCCTATGCACGCGGGGTGGACGAGGATTTGCCCGTCGTGCTGTTGACCGGTGAGGGCGACATTCCGATGGCGGTCTCGGCGATGGAAAAGGGCGCGTTCGACTTTCTGGAAAAGCCCTGTGCGCCGGCGGCGCTTGTTGCGGTGCTGGAACGGGCGCTGGCGGCGCGGCAGGAAACGCTCGACATGCGGGCCGAGCGGCAACGTGCCAGATCGGGCGATCCCGCGGCGCGGATGATCTTTGGCAATTCAGTTCTTGTCGCAGAGATGCGCGAGCGGGTCCGGCGGTTGGCAAAGACGGCCGCGGCGGTTTTTGTCAGCGGTCCGCCGGGCAGCGGTGTGTCCAAGATCGCCGAGGTGATCCATCTGAGTTCGGATCAGGCGCGGGGTCCGTTCGAAAAGCGGGCCGCGGCCGGGCTGGATCGGGTCGGCCTGGCGCAGGCGCTGGCCGCCGCAGAGGGCGGCAGCCTGTTTCTGGATGAAATCCGCAACCTGCCTGCCGACAGCCAGATCGCGCTGATCGAGGCGCTCGAGGAAACCGGGCGGCCACGGGTGATGGCCGGGAGTACGGTTGAACTCGACGAAACCATGCTGAACGGGGATCTCTATTATCGGTTGCAGGCTGCTTCGGTGCGAATACCGTCGCTTGCCGAACGTCCCGAAGACATCCCGGTCCTGTTTCGCAGATATGTCGAGCAGGCGAGCGAGCAGGCGGGGCTCGGCGTACCGGATGTGTCGCCCGAACATCTGGCGTCGCTGATGGCGCAGGACTGGCCGGGTAATGCCCGATCGCTGATGAGCGCGGCCATGCGCCTCGTGCTGGGAATGCCGGAAGAGGTCAGCCAGGCCGCCGATCTGGGGCTGGCGGAACAGATGGCGCGGGTCGAGCGATCCTTGCTGATCGCGGCACTCGGGCGGCAGAACGGGCATGCGTCGGATGCGGCGCGCGCGCTCAAGCTGCCGCGCAAGACGTTCTATGACAAGCTGGCGAAATACGGGATTCGCCCCGACGATTTCCGCAGGTGAAACTGTGCGGTTTTCCGCACAGATCACCGTTCGACTGTGCGGGATACCGCACACCTGTTGATTCCTGTTTGATGCATGAAATGAGGAGCGCGTGATATGTATTTGTTATTATTGTTTTATCGTGAAATTTTGGTCGCGGATCACAAACGGTTGAGTGCCGTGTTGGCTTCCGTTTGACTGCGTCCAGCGCGCCGAATCCGGTGCCAGCCGCGGGCGCAGACCCGTATAAGATAATGGAACTTCGGGAGGAAATACCGATGAAACTGTTCACCGCTGCCGCAACGGCAATGGCTCTCTCGCTGACGGCAACCGCAGGGTTCGCAGCCTGCGACGACGGCGAAATCGTCATCAAGTTCAGCCATGTCACCAACACCGACAAGCACCCCAAGGGAATTGCGGCGTCGCTGCTTCAGGAGCGTGTAAACGAAGAAATGAACGGCAAGGCCTGCATGGAGGTCTTCCCGAACTCGACGCTTTATAATGACGATCAGGTGCTCGAAGCGATGTTGCAGGGCGATGTCCAGATGGCCGCACCGTCACTGTCCAAGTTCGAACAATTCACCAAGGTTTTCCGCATTTTCGATTTGCCGTTCATGTTCAACGACATGGCGGCGGTGGATGCCTTCCAGAACTCGGAAACCGGCCAGAAGATGAAGGAGTCGATGACCCGCCGTGGCCTTTTGGGGCTCGGATTCTGGCATAACGGCATGAAGCAGATGTCGGCCAACAAACCGCTGGTAACCCCGGCCGATGCGAACGGGTTGAAGTTCCGGGTACAGAACTCGGACGTGCTCAAGGCGCAGATGGCTGCCATGGGAGCCAGCCCGCAGCCGATGGCGTTCTCGGAAGTCTATGGCGCGTTGCAGACCGGTGTCGTCGACGGACAGGAAAACACCTGGTCCAACATCTATGGCCAGAAGTTCTTTGAAGTTCAGGACGGCACGACCGAGACCAACCACGGTGTGCTCGACTATATGGTGGTGACCTCGACCGATTGGTGGGACAGCCTGCCCGACGATGTGCGTGACCAGCTGGCGACGATCGTGCAGGAAGTGACCGAGACGCGCAACGCCGCCGTGGGTGAGGTCGATGCTGCGGCGCGCCAGGCGATCTTGGATGCCGGCGGCACCATCATCGAACTGACGCCGGAACAGCGCACCGCCTGGGTTGAGGCGATGAAGCCGGTCTGGGCCGAGTTCGAAGGCGATGTCGGCGCCGACAACATCGCAGAGGCACAGAAGTTCAATTCCATGAACTGAGCGCAGCCTGCGCTTGCGGCCCGGCCCGGAAATCGGACCGGGCCCTTTTTGATTTGCATCTTGAAACGGGGGGGAGAGCATCATGTCGACCCACTATGAGTCGCACTCGATCCTGGGGCGGATGGTCAATGAGCTTGAAGAGACCGCGATTGCGATCCTTCTCGGGTTGATGACGCTCGTCACATTCGTCAATGTCGTGCTTCGATATGGCTTCAACACCGGCCTGATCTGGGGGCTTGAAGCGACATCGTTCCTGTTTGCATGGCTGGTTCTCTTCGGGGTCAGCTATGCGGTCAAGGTGACCGCGCATCTCGGGGTGGATGCGGTCATCGCGCTGTTTTCCGAGCCGGTGCGCCGTGTGCTGGCGTTGTTTGCCGGTCTCGTCTGCATCCTTTACGCGGCGCTTATCATGAAGGGAGCCTGGGATTACTGGGCGCCTTTTGCCGGGCTCGACGCGACCACCGGGCGCTGGTTTCCCACCGGCTTTGCCAATTCGCGCGATCAGGCCTGGTACGAGGTGGTCGATATTCCGATCCCGGAATGGTTGCGCTGGATCGAGCCGATCATGAACGAGGGCGAGGCGTACGAGAAACTGCCGCGTTTCATTCCCTATGCGATCCTGCCCATCGGCGCGGCGCTGCTGCTGTTTCGTTTCGTGCAGGCGACCATCCGGATTGCGCGCGGCGAGGCGACGGGGCTCATCGTCAGCCACGAAGCCGAGGACGCGATCGCGGATGTGCAGCACATGAACCGGGAGGATTGATCGATGGAAGTTGCAATCCTCTTCCTGATGGTCATCGGCCTCATGCTGGTCGGGGTCCCGATTGCGGTCAGCCTGGGCATGTCGTCGATCATCTTCCTGCTGGTGCTCAGCGACACCTCGCTGGCTTCGATCGCGCAAACGCTGTTTCAGGCTATGGCGGGGCATTATACGCTGCTGGCGATCCCGTTCTTCATCCTGGCCTCCTCCTTCATGTCCACCGGAGGCGTGGCCAAGCGGATCATCCGTTTTGCCATCGCCATCGTCGGGCATCTGCCCGGCGGTCTGGCGATTGCGGGTGTGTTTGCCTGTATGCTCTTTGCCGCGCTTTCCGGCTCGTCGCCGGCAACCGTGGTCGCCATCGGTTCGATCGTGATCGCCGGTATGCGCCAGGTGGGCTATTCCAAGGATTTTGCCGCCGGTGTCATCGCCAATGCGGGCACGCTTGGCATCCTGATCCCGCCGTCCATCGTGATGGTGGTCTATGCCAGTGCCACGGATGTTTCGGTTGGCCGCATGTTCCTGGCGGGAGTGATACCGGGTCTGCTGGCGGGTACGATGCTGATGGTCACCATCTATCTGATCGCCAAGGTCAAAAACCTTCCAAAGGGCGATTGGCTTGGCTGGGGGGAAGTCTTTGCATCGGGGCGCGATGCCGGTTGGGGGCTGTTCCTGATCGTCATCATCCTCGGGGGAATTTACGGCGGTATCTTCACGCCGACCGAGGCCGCCGCCGTCGCCGCGGTGTATGCTTTCCTGATTTCCTGCTTCGTCTACCGTGACATGGGACCGCTGGCGCGGCCCGAGGGCGAGCGCAACCTGACGCTTCTGGACAGGCCCATCGCGCTGGTAACGGCGTTCTTTCACCGCGACGTGCGCGATACGCTGTTCGAAGCGGGCAAGCTGACCGTCACCCTGATGTTCATCATCGCCAATGCGCTGATCCTCAAGCACGTTCTCACCGACGAGCAGATCCCGCAACAGATCGCCGGGTCGATGTTGGCGGCCGGTTTCGGGCCGGTCGTGTTCCTGATGATCGTCAATGTGATCCTGCTGATCGGCGGGCAGTTCATGGAGCCTTCGGGGCTGATCGTCATCGTCGCGCCGCTGGTGTTCCCGATTGCCATTGAACTGGGCATCGATCCGATCCATCTGGGCATTATCATGGTGGTGAACATGGAGATCGGAATGATCACGCCGCCGGTGGGGCTCAACCTGTTCGTGACCTCGGGTGTGGCGGGCATGCCGATGATGCGGGTGGTGCGTGCCGCGCTGCCGTTCCTTGCAGTTCTGTTCGTCTTCCTGATCATCGTGACCTATGTTCCGCCGATCAGTACCTTCCTTCCCAATACGTTCATGGGGCCGGAAATCATCGTCAAATAGGTCGCCGCAATGCTGCGTGAGGTGCCGCTCCGGTTTCCGGGGCGGCATTTTCATTTGCAGGCGAGCGCATGACATCCCTGTCTTGCGGTGCGGACCCGTGCTAGCATCGTGCCGCCGATCGCGGAACCGCCGGCAAGGGGAGGACGTCATGATACCCGAACTGAACCTGAGCGCCCTGAACGTGCGGGATACGGACGAGATGGCCCGGCTGGCCCGCGCGGTGCGGGATATCGGATTCCTGACGGTCACAGGCACCACCCTGACCCCGGCGCGGGTGTCGCGCGTGCTGGACCTGTACCGCGCGTTCTTCAAGCTGCCCGATGCGGCCAAGCGCGCGGTGGACATGGCACGGACCGGGTCGAACAGGGGGTGGGGCGCACCGGGGTCGGAACAGGTGAACCCGGATGCAAACCCCGACTTCAAGGAAGTGTTCGATTGCGGATACGAACTGCCCGCCGGTCATCCGCTGGCGTCGCGACGCCTGGGGGTCTACGCGCCGAATCTCTGGCCCGAGGAACCTGCGGATTTCCGGCGCGAGGTTCAAACCTACTACGCGGAGGCGTTGAATGTCGGGCGACAGATTCTTGCGGCAATCGCCGATGTGGCCGGGGATGACCCGTTTGGATTTGCCGGCGCGTTCGATGCACCGATGGCGTTGTTGCGGGGCAATTATTATCCGCAGCGGCCGCATGGGGCGGGAGAAAAGGATTTTGGTATCGCCGCGCATACGGATTACGGCTGCCTGACCCTGCTCGCGATGGACGGATCGCCGGGGCTGACGGTTCAGATGCCGGATGGCAGCTGGCAGGCCATCGACGCGCAGCCGGGTGTCTTTGTCATCAACTTTGGCGAGATGCTCGAGATGTGGACCGGCGGGCGCGTCAAGGCGACGTTGCACCGGGTCGTCGGCGGCACCAATGAACGCATCTCGGTGCCGCTGTTCCTCAACCCGTCCTACGACACGAATGTTGCGCCTCCGGGCTCACGTGATGTCGTGCTGGCGGGCGATCACCTGTCGCGGCGCTTCAACGAGACGTACCTGCACCTGAAATCCAACGCCTGATGTGGGTCAGGACGCATCACCGGGGGTGTTGAACTTGATCGATTCCCCGCAGCCACAGGCCTCGGACACGTTCGGATTATTGAACTTGAAGCCGGATTCCAGAAGCCCGGTCTCATAGTCGATCTCGGTACCAAACAGGAACATCTGCGCCATCGGCGCGATCATGACGCGCGCGCCGTCCTGTTCGACCACCTCGTCGTTGGGGTCGGTCGCCTGCACGTATTCCATGGTATATTCCATGCCTGCACAGCCGCCTTTCTTCACGCCGATGCGCAGCCCCTTGTGATCGTTCCGGGCCATCAGCTTGGTAATCTGGCTGGCGGCGGCGGGGGTCAGGGTAACGGCCTGTTTTCCGGGTATGCCGAACATTTTTCTGTGTCCTCAAAACGGCTTGTGGGCCGTTCCTTACATGAATCCAAGTTCCAGGCGCGCTTCGTCGCTCATCATGTCCATACCCCAGGGCGGTTCCCATGTGAGCTCGACATCGACCTGTTTGACGCCGGGGATCGGATCGACCGCGTCGGCCACCCAACCGGGCATTTCACCCGCGACCGGACAGCCCGGCGCGGTCAGTGACATGATGATCCGGACCTCGTTTTCCGAAGATATATCAATGGTATAGATCAGACCAAGTTCGTAGATATTGACCGGAATCTCCGGGTCATAAACGCTGCGACAAGCATCAACCACCTGCTCGAACAGCGGGTGATCCGTGGTGGACGGCGCAATCAGCGGCGTGCCTTCGAGCGGTTCCGGGGCTTGGGTCATGCGGGCCTCTGGTTTGATCCTGACCGATTATATAGGAAATGATGCGGCCAACGTCCAGAGGCGCACCACCGGTGCCGCGTTATTGCTCTGGGCTGGACTCTTCAGATGTAACGCGGGTCGCGTCGAGTCGACCCTGTCATTACAACAAATTGCAGATGGTCTCGTTCGCAATCCATCCGGGCGTCAGGGTTGGCGCGGGCCGCGGATGTTCCAGTAGAAGGACTCGAGCTTGCGGCTGGGCTTTTCGTAAAACGTGCTCTCATAGGCGGTGTCGAGCAGCGACGGACTGACGATGACCTTTTGCGAGAGGATTTCGAAAAAGCGGGCGATGCGCAGGTCGCGGATCTCGGTGCCCTTGCGATGGCTGATCTTGCCGTAGATGGCGTAGCGGTCGTTGGAATAGGTCTGCCCCGCGCCTTCGATCTCGGCACCGCAGCCGGGGATGTTGCGGGCGTTGTAAGTGATGATCTCGCGATCGCCGATGTAATAATAGAAATCGCCCCTGCAGAAGGCCTCGGCGGCCTTTTCATGGGTTTCATAGCCTTTCACCACGACGCTGGTGCTCAGCGCGGTGCTGCAGGAGTTGGTCTGGTCGCGCACATAGGCGCGCAGCAGGTCGGAGAAACTCTTGAGTTCGTTGGCCTGCAATATCTTGGGGATACCCGCGAGCGCGGCGGTTGTGTTGCGGACATAGCCGATCAGGGGCTTGTCAGGGCAGTCCCTGTTGCCGATTCTTTCGGCACCGCGATTGATGAGCCCCATGCCCGAAAGGAACAGGGGCGGAGACAGGATGAAGCCGTGGCGGCGCGCATTGGTGATCGTGGCGGGATCGCAGAGAATGTCGATCCTGTCGCCAAGATATTCCAGCCGGCTGGACTTGGGCGTGCCATTGCGTTCATCCCATTGTATTGCACAGTCCAAATCCACGACCTTGACATCATCATAGCTGAAGTTGGCGGAGTCGGCAGGCGCACTGACCAGCATATCGGCCAGAACGGCATCGCAGATCTTGCTCATATAGCCGGTATAACTACGTAGGGCCAGCGGAGCTTGCGGCGCGGCGCTCCAGACCTCGCGCAGATTCTCTGAATAATAGGAGAACGGCCGCGCGTGTCGGCGCACGCCTACGCGCAGGGATCTTGTATCGAAATGACTGGAATAGAGATATTCGAAATCGGGAAGCGGGCAGCTTTTACTTGTCACGGAGGAGTCCGTCGGCTGAGCTATCGAAGCGCCCGCGATCATGAGCAGCGCCGAGGCTAGTGGTAGTAGACAACGTATCATTCAAATCGACCCTCTTAACTATTCCGTCTTATCTGCCGGATCCGTGTCTTGCCCCTTGTTCAAACGGGTCGCAGGAGTCTCTGAAAACTCGACGAAAATCGCGAAAAGTATTAGGAACAGCACCGGCAGCTGGGTCAGGATGAGCAGATCGCGGGCGACGTAGGATGTCAGCCAGAAGGCATCGCTGTTGATTGCCTGCGTGAACGAGCCGCTGTTCCACCAGACGACCCAGAAGCTTTCGACTTCGATCGGAGGCAGAAAGCGCAGCGTTGCCATCGGCACCAGCCAGACGGAAAAGACATACACCGCTGACGCGAGAAATGCGACCGACAGCGTCGCCGGGAATGTCCAGTCGTCATGCTTGTCGATCAGCACGAAAGTCGAGATCGAGAGCACGAAACAGGGCACGAGATAGGCAATGAAATATTTCCAGTGCTCGACAAAGAGAAATTCGATCTGCGAGGTGCTGACGTCGAAATCCGCGTTCCAGATCAAGCGCAGGATAAACCCGATGGACAGCGCAAAGACCCCGGCGAGCGCCGGCAGGATGGCCCCGGTCAGAAGGCGCACATAGGGCACGCGGTTCATGGTCCATCGCCGCCAGGCGTTCTGATCCATCTGTACGTCTTTCTCGAAAATCGACATCTGAACGACGGCGGCGACCATGAGGAGAAGGGCCAGGTTGTCAAAGAAAGTCCAGGCCATCATTTGTGACTTGTTGTCCTTGCGATATTTGTCGAGCCCTTTGTCGAAGGCTGTTTCGCAATCCTTCTCTGTGATACCGTCAGGCAATGTCGGCGGTTCCGTCTTGACGGGCTTGTAATGCAGGTCGCGGCAGGCGATGTAGCTGTTTTCGACCCGTCCGAGATTGTCGTAGATCTGTTCTGCCATCAGGTCGGGATAGGTCTGAACCTCTTGCAGCTTGAATGACTGGTGAATGAAAAAACCGGCAAACGTGGCGATGACGGCCGCGAAGAACAGGGACCCGGCAAAGGAATTCTGTTCGACCTTGTAGCCGCGATCGGCAAAGGCGCGCACTTTCTGCAAGGCGCTCTGGCGGTCGACATTCAGGACCGTGCGGCTGTTGCAGATGAAATAGACTGCAAACACCGCGCGGGCGCTGTTGGCAACTTCGATGGCCTTTTCGCGCAACCGTTCCAGGCTGGCTTCGTCATACTCTTCAAACTCGTTGATTTCGTCGTGCAGGGTTTTCGGGCTTTCGTCCCGTGGCTCGCGGCGGCTGCCCGATTTGCCGATCGCGTCCTCCAGACTGGCCGAGATGTCGCCCAGTTCCTTCATCCCCAGCAGCGGAAAATGGGTGGCGCGTTGTCCTCCGGTGATCGCGGGGCGCAGCAGGTCGATGACACGCAATGCCTTGCATATGTCAAAGAGATACTGCTCCTTGCCCCTCGGGCGGTTGTCTTCGACGTCGGTTTCTGATCCGGGCTTTTTCTCGATGAGCAAGGAGGCGATCAGGCCCTGACCTTCCTGTGCCCTGTTGGCCGGTCGGCCGGGTTCCAGCGGCAGTTTCGTCACCGCCAGCAGGTCATCCATCGACATGGGTGCGATGTCATCGTCTGAGAGTTGCTTCAGCTTGTCGCGAAAGCTGGCCATCAGCGGGCCGGTCGGCGGTGTCGTTTCCGACAGGAAGTCAGGGTCCTGCAAACGGTCAAGCACCTGGTAGACCCCGCGCGGAACCCCGGCGAGGCGATGGGCGAGGGTGCGGATGTGCAACTCGATATTGCGTGTGGCACCGACCGAGTAGAACGCGATGATGAACGCCGAGATGAACAGCGGTTTGCCGTAGTCGGTGCCCGACAGGTTGAACGGATCGCTTTCGGGGCCAAGCGCCGTGCCGGTGGCGCCAACGAGATTGGCGGCGGCCTTGGAACTATAGATCAGCTCGATCAACTCGGTCGAGGTCAGCAGGATCGCGTAGCTGATCAGGTACAGCAGCGAATAGACGTAGAACCCGAAATTCCATTCGCGCGGAGAGCACAGGTGTCGCGCTTCGAGATGTTCGAGGATGCCGTAAAACGCAAAAGGATGATGTTTGGCGGAGACCGAGTAATTTCGCCGCGCTTCGATCACGAGCGTCACCGCGCCGAAAAGGATGACCCCGGCGTATATAAAGCTGTTCATCTGTCTGGCTTTGCCGGAATCAGGGGCAGCGTTCGACGGTCGGATTGCATGGCCCGGCTGCCGGATCGCTCGGGCGCGTCTGTGAGTCGATTGGCAACATCGCAATAGATAGGATGACGCTAAAAAACGCGTACTTCATGCTGAAACTCCAAAAAATACTCTAGGCAATAAAGGGTTAGCCTAGCATGATTCTCGAAATACGGCAACTTTGAGGCGAATTTGCCCGATTGATGCCCTCAAGTAGCGGTTGTACCGCGCCTGGCCCTTCGCCTTCGGCTTCCATCACGGCGGGTTAGAACGGGCTGATGTCGTCGGGCCAGCGGCGGGGGTGTTCGCTGATGATCAACAGAACATCGGCACCGGGCAGGTCGGTGCGTACATCTGCGATCATGCGCAGGTTGATCTCGTCTATACGGGCTGCGGAGACCGGCCTGCCTGGATCGTAATAGGCGGTCACGAGATGGCTGCGGCCTTGCTTGACAACCGACAGATCCGTGAGCGTACCGCCATATTCGGAAATCGCGGGGCGGATCGCGCGGCGCGCGGTGGCGAGGGTCGCGGGGCTGGCGGTAACTCCGACAAGTTCGCCCATACCGGTCATCAGATCGCTTCGGTATTGGCCGACGACGACGAGGCAGAGCACCAGGACGACGATCGAGTCGCCGATGGGGGCAATCGGGGCAAGAAGCCCGTCACGGAAAACATAGACCGCTCCGAGCCCGGCGGCGGCAGCGGCCGTGATGACGCCGTCGAACATGGACGCCTTGGCTTCGAGGCGCAGGATGTCGCTGCTCTTGCCGGTGTGCGACCACGTGTGGTGATGCAATGCCCAGAGCAGGAAACAGGTCGCGCCGATCACCGCGAAATAGATCAGCAAGGGGGCGTAGACGAGTTCGGGCGGGGTGCCGCCGCTGAGATATTTGTAGATGTTCATGCTGGCCGTTGCCACGGCAAAGATCACGAGGCCGAGCAGCGACAGCGCCCGAAAGGTGGTGAACAGTGCTTCGTCCGCGGCATATCCCATGGGGCGCAGGCGGTCGGGGCCGGCTTCGACATTCTGGCTGATCCGCCGCCCCAGAAACGCCGCAGTAAAGCCGATCAGCGAGAACAGGCCATCGGTCAAGATCGCGATCGAGTTGGACAAGACGGCGGCGGCGATCCCGGCCAAGGCCATGAACAGGTTTCCCCACATCGCGACCTGCAGCGAGCGACCTTCGAGTTTGCGGATTTGCGCGGCCTCCATCGGGACGGGCGCATCAGTCATTGATGTCATCCTTGAAGGTCTTTACCTGCCCCTTTGGCAGCGCGAAATAGCGGCGCAGGAGCAGCCACGTCACCAGTGACAACGCCGCAAAGAGCAGGAGCAGCGCGGGCAGCGAGATCGCCAGGCCAAGGCCCAGCAGCACCGCGACCACAACGGCGCCAATCGCAAAGCCGAGGAAAATGAAACCGGGCAGCAGGATTTCCGCGATACCGAGGAGCAGGGCCAGGCAGACCCACGCCCACCAGAGCGACCAGAGGGCCATCAGGATTTGCCTCTCAGCATCTTGAACGCGTCACCGAAGGCTTCGAGCGCATTGGCGGGAACAAGGATCGTCTGTTTGCCATCGCCGGCCCCAAGTTTGTTGAGCGCTTCGACCTGTTTCAGGGCCACCTGGTACTGCGCGGCTTCGAGCCCGTTTTCCTTGATTGCCGTGGCAACGACGGAGGTGGCATAGGCTTCGGCATCGGCCTGGATGCGGCGGGCCTTGGCGGTCTGTTCGGCGGCATAAAGCTCGGCATCGGCGTTGAGTTCGACCGCGCGCTTCTGACCTTCGGCTTCGGTGACCTGCGCCCGGCGGGCGCGTTCGGCGTTGAGTTGTTGCAGCATGGCGTCGCGGGTGGCCTGATCGAGATTGACGTCGAGAATTTCGGCACGTGTAACCTCGATTCCCCAGTCGTCAACGGCGCTTTCCACGCTTTCCTGGATGCGCGAAATCAACTGGGCGCGGTTGGATTGCACTTCGTCGAGGTCCATCTTGCCGATCTCCGCGCGCACGATGCCGGCAACGGTCGTGGCGATGGCCCCGTCCACGTCGCGGATGCGATAGACGGTCTTTTCCGGTTCGAGAATGCGGTAGAACACCGATGTGTCGATCTGAACCAGAACGTTGTCCTTGGTGATCGCATCCTGCGTGGCGTTGGGAAGCTGGCGTTCGAGGATCGAGATCTTGTGTTTCACCACATCGAGAAAGGGCACGATGAAGTTGATGCCGGGACCCAGCACCGAATGCAGGCGACCAAAGCGTTCGACCACGTGCTTTTCCGACTGAGGCACGATGCGCACGCCCTTGAAGATGATGACGACAACGAGAATCGCGCCAAGGATGTAGATGCCGCTGTCACCCAGAAGGGCATAAATCTGGTCTTCGGTCATGGCGCGTCCTCATATTGTGCCTGCATATCGTGCCTGCGGTTCCTTTTCACCGTATCGCCCGGGCAATTCAAGGCGCTGTCGCGTCGGTTGCCTGGCCGGACATGGCGTCACGATGCGCAGGTGATGTCCGCTTGGGCTTTGCTTTTGCATGTCGGACCGGTAACGGAAAGACATGACAGACAGATTTTCCTTTGCGCTGAACGCAACCGATGGCAAGGCCCGCACCGGGCTGATTTCAACGCCGCGCGGAGAGATCCGCACACCCGCCTTCATGCCGGTGGGCACGGCGGCCACGGTCAAGGCGATGATGCCCGAGAGCGTGGCGGCCACCGGGGCCGACATATTGCTGGGCAATACATATCACCTGATGCTGCGCCCCGGCGCGGAACGCATCGACCGGTTGGGCGGGTTGCACAGGTTCATGAACTGGGACGGGCCGATCCTGACGGATTCCGGCGGATTCCAGGTGATGAGCCTTGCCGGGTTGCGCAAGCTGACCGAAGAGGGGGTGACCTTCAAGTCCCATATCGACGGCTCGAAACATGCGCTGACACCGGAGCGCAGCATGGAGATCCAGCGTCTGCTGGGCTCGGATATCGTCATGTGTTTCGATGAATGTCCGGCCTTGCCCGCCGACAAGGCGCGGATCGCCGAGAGCATGCAATTGTCGATGCGATGGGCGGCGCGGTCGCGTGCGGCGTTTGGCGACCGTCCCGGTCATGCACTGTTTGGCATTCAGCAGGGCGGGCTGGAAGAGGATTTGCGCGCGGAATCGGCAGAGGCGCTGCGCGGCATCGGGTTTGACGGTTATGCCATCGGCGGGCTGGCCGTGGGCGAGGGGCAGGCGGCGATGTTCGGCTGTCTGGAGTTCGCGCCGGGCATGCTGCCGGACGACAAGCCGCGTTACCTGATGGGGGTGGGCAAACCCGATGACATCGTGGGGGCCGTGGCGCGGGGCGTGGACATGATGGATTGCGTGCTGCCGAGCCGGTCCGGGCGCACGGGTCAGGTCTATACCCGGCGCGGCGTGCTGAACATCAAGAACGCCCGGCACCAGGACGATCCGAGACCGCTGGACGAAGCCTGCGGCTGCCCGGCCTGCCGCGCCTATTCGCGTGCCTACCTGCATCACGTGTTCCGCAGCCAGGAGATCATCTCTTCGATGTTGCTGACGTGGCACAACCTGCATTATTTTCAGGAGATCATGGCGGGCATGCGTGCGGCCATCGCCGCGGGGACCTTTGACAGCTGGCAGGCCGACTTTCACGCACAGCGCGGGCAGGGGGATATCGAACCGGTCTGACGGTCGTGCGACGCTGTTGGCCTGACGGCCAAGGCGCCCCGTCCGCCGTCCCGTCGCATGTCTCCTTGCGCGTGCTTTTGTTGCGATGAATGCAAATGCGCCCTTGTCCTGCCCGGTCGCACGCGCCATTGTGACCACCCGAAGAGGCACCGAGGTTGAATTGGCCGGCGAAGGCCCCACCTTAGATACCAGAGACCGGAGATGGCCGAGCGTTGCCGCAAAGCGGGACGAGTGCCATCTTGCCAATGATAAGGACTGAGCATGCAAGAGCCCCTGAATTCCTCCTATCCCGTCCTGCCCCTGCGTGACATCGTGGTGTTTCCGCACATGATCGTTCCGTTGTTCGTGGGCCGGGAAAAATCGGTGCGCGCGCTGGAAGAAGTGATGGCCGATGACAAGCAGATCCTGTTGTCGAGCCAGATCGAACCGAGCGAAGACGATCCCGATACCAATGGCATATACGCCGCTGGCGTGTTGGCCAACGTTCTGCAATTGCTGAAACTGCCCGACGGCACGGTGAAGGTGCTGGTCGAGGGGCAGGCCCGTGTTCGGATCACCGAATATCTCGACAATGACAGTTTTTTCGAGGCGCGTGCCGAGTACATGACCGAGATGCCCGGGGACGTGACCACGACCGAAGCCTTGGTGCGTTCGGTCGGGAATGAATTCGAGCGCTATGCGAAGGTGCGCAAGAACATCCCCGAAGAGGCACTGGCCGCGGTTGGCGACTCTACCGAACCGGCCAAGCTGGCGGACCTCGTTGCGGGGCATCTCGGGATCGAGGTCGCGCAGAAGCAGGAACTGCTTGAAACGCTGTCGATCAGCGAGCGTCTGGAGAAGGTCTATGGCCTGATGCAGGGCGAGTTGAGCGTGTTGCAGGTCGAGAAGAAGATCAAGACCCGCGTCAAGAGCCAGATGGAGAAGACCCAGCGGGAATACTATCTGAATGAGCAGATGAAAGCCATTCAGAAGGAGCTGGGCGATGGCGAGGAAGGCGAGGGCGAGATTGCCGAGCTGGAAGCCAGGATCGCCGAGACCAAGCTGAGCAAGGAAGCGCGCGAAAAGGCCGATGCCGAGCTCAAGAAGCTGAAAAACATGAGCCCGATGAGCGCCGAGGCGACCGTCGTGCGGAATTACCTTGACTGGATGCTGTCGATCCCGTGGGGCGTGAAATCGCGCGTCAAGAAGGATCTGGGCAAGGCGCAGCAGATTCTGGACAACGATCACTATGGGCTGGAAAAGGTCAAGGAACGGATCGTCGAGTATCTTGCGGTGCAGCAGCGCAGCAAAAAGATGAAAGGCCCGATCATGTGTCTCGTCGGACCGCCGGGCGTAGGCAAGACATCGCTGGGCAAGTCCGTGGCCAGGGCGACCGGGCGCGAGTTCATCCGGATCAGCCTGGGCGGGGTGCGCGATGAAAGCGAGATTCGCGGCCATCGCCGGACCTATATCGGGTCGATGCCAGGCAAGATCATCCAGGCTCTGAAAAAGGCCAAGACGACCAATCCGCTGATCCTGCTGGATGAGATCGACAAGATGGGCCAGGATTTCCGGGGCGATCCGGCGAGCGCGATGCTCGAGGTGCTGGACCCGGAACAGAACAACACGTTCATGGATCACTATCTCGAGGTCGAGTATGATCTGAGCAACGTGATGTTCCTGACCACGTCGAACTCCTACAACATGCCGGGTCCGCTTCTGGACCGGATGGAGATCATTCCGCTGGCCGGCTATACCGAGGACGAGAAGCGCGAAATCGCCAAACAGCACCTGATCGCCAAGCAGGTCAAGAACCACGGCCTGAAGGCCAGGGAGTTTGATCTGACCGACGCGGCGCTGACCGAGATCATCCGCACATACACCCGCGAGGCGGGCGTGCGGAACCTTGAACGCGAGATCGCCAAGGTGGCCCGCAAGAGCCTGACCCGGATCATCAAGGGCGAGGCCGACAACGTGACGGTCACGCCAGAGAACCTGGGCGATTTCCTCGGTGTGAAGAAGTACCGCTACGGGCTGGCCGAGCAGGAAGACCAGATCGGCGTCGTGACCGGGCTGGCCTATACCAGCGTCGGGGGCGAGTTGCTGCCGATCGAAGCGCTGCGCCTGCCGGGCAAGGGGCGGATGAAGACCACCGGCAAGCTGGGCGACGTGATGAAGGAAAGCATCGACGCGGCCAGTTCCTATGTGCGCTCGATCAGTCCGCAGATCGGGGTGAAACCGCCGCGGTTTGACCGGCTGGACATCCACGTGCACGTGCCGGACGGCGCCACGCCCAAGGACGGGCCAAGTGCCGGCCTTGCGATGGTCACTTCGATCGTGTCGGTTCTGACCCAGATACCGGTGCGCAAGGATATCGCCATGACCGGCGAGGTGTCGTTGCGTGGTAATGCGATGCCGATTGGCGGGCTGAAGGAGAAGTTGCTGGCGGCATTGCGCGGCGGTATCAAGACGGTCCTCATTCCGGAAGAGAATGAAAAGGACCTGGCCGATATCCCGGACAATGTGAAAGACGGGCTTGAGATCATTCCGGTCAAGCACGTTTCCGAAGTGCTCAAGCATGCCCTGGTACGCGAGCCGGAAGCGGTCGAATGGGACGAAGCGGCGGAAGAAGAAGCCGCCGCGGCGCGGGCGGCCCTGGCGCCGGCTGATGACGGTTCGACCGCCAGAACGCACTGATACTGAGCAAGTGAAGCAGAGGGCGGTTCGGTCACGGGCCGCCCTTTTGCGTTGCTGGGAATCACCTGCCCGATCCGCTAACTTTCCGGTACGGCGGAACACATGAAAGGTAAGCCCAGATGACAGTTTCCACTCCGACCGAAACCGGCAGCGAGTCAGCCGGAGAGATGAAGAAGAAAGAACTGATCGACCTTGCGGTCGCCCGATCAGGCATCAAGAAGAAGGATGCCAAACCCGTCGTCGAGGCCATGCTGGCGATACTGGGAGAAGCGATTGCCGACGGCCGCGAATTGAACCTGCAGCCATTTGGCAAGCTGCGCATCAACCGCAGGATCGAAAAGCAAAACGGCAGCATCACGATATGCAAGCTGCGCCGGACCGCGAATACGAAAAGTGAAACGACAACAGGCCTTGCAGAGACGCCGCAAGACGGTTAATACCCCGCCTCACGGGTGATTAGCTCAGTGGTAGAGCGCTTCGTTCACATCGAAGATGTCAGGAGTTCAAATCTCTTATCACCCACCAGATTTCGGGGCGCGGCCATTGGCGGCGCCCCCTTTCATTTCCGGTGACCAAGATGTCCTTTCCCGAGTTCCTTATCCTGCGTCATGGCGAGACTGAATGGAACCGCGAGGGGCGGATGCAGGGCGGTCTGGATTCGGCTTTGACCGGGACAGGACGGGCACAGGCACGGCAACAGAACCATCTCCTGCGGGCGTTCGGGGTGTCGGGGTGGCCCTGGTTCGCCAGCCCGCAGGGACGGGCGATGTCGACGGCACGGATTGCGGCAGAAGGGCTGAGTTCGGACATCTTGCCCGACAGGCGACTGCGCGAAATCGACGTCGGCGAGTGGACGGGGCTGCTGCGCAGCGAAATCGCGGAGCAGGCTCCGCATCTGTTCGAGACCGGCGATATGGCCTGGTACGATCATGCACCCGGAGGCGAAGGCCTGATTGCGCTCGAATGCCGGGCGCGGGCGTTTCTGCGCGATCTGGAGGGCCCGGCGGTGATCGTGACACATGGTATCACGTCCCGGGTGATCCGCTGTGTTGCGCAGGGCCTGCCGGCCGAGGCGTTCGACACGATCGGTGGCGGGCAGGGGGTGGTCTACCACATCAAAAACAGCGAGAGTCGATTGTTGTCATAAGGGCTTGCACGCCCCGTGCGCTTTTCGTAAACGCATCTTCACGGGTGATTAGCTCAGTTGGTAGAGCGCTTCGTTTACACCGAAGATGTCGGGAGTTCGAGTCTCTCATCACCCACCATCATTTCAATGATTTACCCCTGTCTTGCAAAGCGCGCGCGGGTTCATCGAACCTGATTTCTCCGATCGGTGCTCATCGCGCCTGCCGACATGGCGGATGCTGCGCCCCGTGTATCATCGCGGGGCGCAGGATGTGTCGGCGCGCAGGTCCTCAGGCGGGCATCGCCTTTATCGCTTTCATGTACGACCCATCAACTATGGCCGGCACGATAATGTTATGCGCATCTGAATCGTAGAGATGAGGCACCACGACATCTGAATGTCTATGCAGTGCCAACATTTGATCCATGTCGTACTTGTTCTGTTTTCCAACAAAGAAATCAACTCTCTTGATCTTGGAGTCAGATACTTTTGAAACTAGATCAACTAACTCCACTTCGCCTCTGTCGGCGGCCGCGAACAATTTAGTATAAACTTGGCGACCGGAGTCATTTAAGCCAATTTGAAGTGATGTTGTCCCTGAAGTTGCGACGATGTGTTCGATACCTAGATCGCAGCTGGCATGCAACGCGGCAAAGACACCGGCCGACCCGCCAATAGCCGTTACTTTTGTGTCGCGAAATTCGTAGAGTAAATTTCTGATATATGAAACTGTTTCAGATCGGTTACCTACTGTGTCAATTCCCCCCAAGAACAACCTTTTGGATGTATCAAAACAGGCGATAACGTTGGCATTTAAGGGTTGAGCAATGACCTTATCCCATAAATATGGGGAGAGGTTTGAAACCAGATACGTAAGACCAGGAAAAACCAAGAACGTTCGATTGGCATTAGGACGACGAATCACTGCTATTCCATCTTCAGGCGAAAGCAGCTTAGTTGGCATTGCATGGTCGAGGCTTTGATATATCTGAGAAACCTCTCTTGGACCAGGGGCGCTTGGAAAATCCCGGCTAATGCGCGCGGTGAATGCCTTCTGAAATTCAAAGATCGGGCAATGGTGTTCTATCTCCCACATCTGGATCCGCGCTTCATTCACATTATTGTAGTTTGGAGTAATATCTCCTGTTAGCCTCCATTGCGCGACAGTCATAAGCGCATTTTTTCTTATATGCTTCAATGAGGCCCGTTTAGGGATCGGTTGTTGCTTTACGCGCTCGAAAATCTCCCTGACAACCTTTGGTTTATCAGTTTGCCACAGGATCTGGCGCAGCTCATTCAAAAGGATATCGTTACGATTCGCATTGGGATCTCTTTTGATATCTCCAGTCAATTGCTGTGCGGTCATCATTTCGTATTCGCATTAATGTAGGATATCAGTTTGTCCAAAGAGTCGTATTTTTCCTCTTCGCCTTCTTCCATCACCACATCGAACTCTTCCTGCACTTCGAGAAGCACGGTTGCCAGGTCCAGGGAATCCAGACCGGAGTCGAAAAACTTGGCATCCGCCTTGATCATGCTGCCATCGATACCGTCGACATTTTCGGTGATGATCTCGCGAATTTTGGCTTCGATTGTCATTGGGTTTCCTTTGTGGTCAGAATGGTGGTCGCCCAGCCAAGGCCGACGCCGAACCCCGAGACCATTACGGTCCGGGTCGCGGCACGATCGAGATCGGCGAGGATGAGCGGAATCGAGGAAGAAACGGTATTTCCATAGGCCGCGCAGGGCAGCACGTCGGGCGCGGGAATACGCGCGCGTTTGCATACCGTGTCGACAATGAACTTGGAACCGGGATGCAGCGCATAGGCGTCGATGTCCTCGGCAACGAGATCGTTGGCGGCCAGCGTACGCTTGAGGCTCTTGGGTACGTTGAGTGCGCAGAAATCGAAAACCGCGCGGCCGTTCATCTCCAGTACGCCATCTGCGTCACGCCGGATCGCTGCAGCCTTTTCCCCCTTGGTTCCAAAGTCGAACGCGCCGATGCGCCAGGAGGAACCCGGCTCGATCAGGGTGGCGGTTGCCGCGTCGCCAAAGATCATCGAGGTGTTCTTGTCATCCTCGCTGAGCGATTTGGAATAGGGGTCGGCGGTAAAGATCACCGCCCGCTGCCCACCCGTTGCCATCAGGTGCCCGGAAACGGTCGCCAGCGCCGACACGAAACCCGAACAGCCCAGCGAGATGTCGAATGCGAAGCAGGATGCGGGCAGACCCAGCTTGTCATGCACTATCGCGGAACAATGCGGCAGTCCGTGACCATCCGGATGCTGGGTCACGACCACGATCAGGTCGAGCGAATCCGCGTCGAAACCATCACCCAGCTTGCGGGTCAGATCCGCGAATGCGGCAACGCAGAGATCGCTGGTTTCCTGCTCCGCTTCCTTGCGGGCGGTTGCCTGAAAACCGATCTTGGACCGCAGGGAATCGAGATCGTATTCGAACTTTTCGGCGCGGGGCACATTGTCCAGGCGCGTCTCGGGCAGATAGGTGCCGATCGCTGAGATCGCAAAGGGGTTATTCGCCATAAAAAACCAATTCTCCACAAGAGGTTCCGTCCGAGAGGATCCGCGACTTGAATATTCGCGTTCCCATGTGCGAGGCAAGCTCTAGATCAAAGGCCGCCTCATTCGGCAGGAAACGACCCAGGGAGACCTTGGCGGCAATCAATTTGACCCCGGGGTTGAGTTCCTTGTTGATCAGAACCTTGTTGGCGGCGATCAACCGGTCAAAGACCGTCGCGCCGGGCTTTGGATCCGAATGGATGGTTTTTTCTGTCACATCCGCGGGGTCCGCCAGGGCGGCTTCGTCATAGCGGTCGCGCCTGACCACGGGATTATCGGTGTCTTCGGACAATTCCCAGCTGCGGGTCACGTCGCCGCGGGTGATCGTCACATGGCCCGAACCACTCTTGGGGCGGGGGGCGTCGACGGGCGTAAAGCAGACCCGGCTCGTCATCCAGTTCCGGAGCACCAGAGACATCGCGTCATAAGGTGCGAAACGCGCGGTCAGTTCGTTGCACAGGCTTGTGCTGTGAACATAGCTGCGCGTTTCGCGGAACGGGCAATCGAGGTGAAAAGGGATATGTTGCAGCGCCAATACCGGCTCCTCTCAGCGTCGCCCTGTTCGGGTGGGCATCTTCAAGCCCTGCGTATTGGAAGCGCCGCAGCGCGGCAAGCGCCTATTGGATTTTCCCGATGCCTGGGCGACGTGTGTTTGCGCGGCCGCGAACCGCCATATCGTCAACGGCGAAACCGTTTTACTTCCAAGCAATACCAGCGGACGTGTCGTCAACTGGGTTCTGACAATTTCCGACGCAATGCGCGCACTCGGCGCGGCGCAGGGGCATCCGTTCCAGCCATATCAGAGTCGTGCCATGATAATATTGTTCGATGGCGAACGCCCGTGGAACTGCGAGGCATCGGCCAGCGCATCGCCGGGCGTCTGAACGCGGTGGCCCCGAGCCCGGCAGTCTAGCGGCGATAGGCGCAGGCCAGCAGCACCGGGGTCAGCAGCATCGGGAGCTGATAGCAGCCCAGAAAGACCAGAAGAGGCGCGGTTACGTCCGGGGGCAGGGCCACAAAGAAAAGAGACACGTTCCGGTTGCCGGCGACGAGGGCGCGGGCACCGCTGACCGGATCGCGACCAAAGCACAGCATGAAGAGCTGGGTGCCGAAATTCGCGACAAATGCGACGATCAGCCAGAACAGGAAGGTTGCCGTGTCCTGTGTTATCGCTTCCGAAACCGAGGCCATCAGCGCGATGACGAATATCGCCAGCGCCACCACCGACAGCCCGTCCATGCGCTGCACGGCTGCGGGACCGACTTTGGAGAATGCGACACGGCGCAGGATGATCGCGCCGCCCCCGGCGAGCAGGATGGTCAGGACCAGTCGCAGCGTTGCGGCGATAACCTGTTCCGGCGGGCCAAGCGCGGGCAGCAGCCAGAACACCGGCAGGGCCGTCAGTGGCAACAGCACGCTTCCCATACCCATCAGCTGCATCGCGGTTGCCACATCCAGCCGCATGATGGCGGCGATGTTGGGGCTGCTGACGATCGGGGGGGCGCAGGCCAGCAGGACAAGGGCCAGCGTCACGGCGGAGTTCGCGGCATCAAGGGCAAAGGCGATCGCCAGGATTGCCATCGGCAGGGCCAGTTGCGCGATTAGGACATATGCCGTGGCACGCGGCAGGCCACTGGCCAGCAACCGCAGATCGGCCGGTGACAGGCGCAGGGCACCGAGAAACAGCAGGATGACCACCATCTCGGGTATCCAGCGTGACAGGACCTCCGCAAGCCCGGGCAGGACGATGCCGACCGCAAGCCCGGCCACCAGGATCGCGCGCGCATGACGCGATGCCAAAAGCAGCGGGTCGAACGGGATCATCCCGGCGATTGTCTGATGTTTTCGGGCAGCCATGTGGCCAGTTCGGGCCAGATCACAAGGATCACCACCATCACCATCATCAGCAGCACCATCGGGATCGCCGTCTTTGCGATGTAGGAGATCTCGTGGCTGGTCATGCCTTGCAGCACGAAGAGATTGAAACCGATCGGCGGGGTGACCTGTGCCATCTCGACCACGACCACGATGAAGATACCGAACCAGATCACGTCGATCCCGGCCTGCCGGATCATCGGTTCGACAATCGCCATCGTCAGCACGACCGAGGATATGCCGTCCAGGAACATGCCGAGCACGATATAGAACAGCGTCAGCGCCATGATGAGTACCACCGGAGTCAGGTTCATCTGGTCGATCCATCCGGCCAGCGCGCGGGGCAGGCCGGTAAAGCCCATCGCGAGCGACAGGAACGAGGCCCCCATCAGGATCAGGGCGATCATCGCCGACGTTGCCGTCGCGCCCATCAGGCTTTCGCGGAAGGTCGGCCAGCTGAGCGAGCCCTGCGCACCGGCAAGCACCAGGGAACCGAGTACCCCGACCGCCGCCGCCTCGGTCGCCGTGGCCCAGCCGAAATACATCGACCCGATGACCAGCGTGACGAGCAGCAGAACCGGGATGAGGAACCGGCTTTCGCGCAGCATCTCGGCCAGGCTCAGCTTCGGCTCCGGGCGGGCGTGTTCGGATTTGCGCAGAAAATGCCAGGCAATGATGTAGGTGGTGAAAAGTCCTGCCAGGACGAGACCCGGTATGATCCCGGCCATGAAGAGCTTGGTGATCGATTCGTTGATGGTGACGCCGTAGACGATCAGCGTCAGTGACGGCGGAATCATCAGACCCAGTGTCGCGGCGCCGGCCAGCGTTCCGATGATCATGTATTCCGGATAGCCCCGCGCGCGCAGTTCCGGGATCGACATCTTGCCCACGGTGGTCAGGGTCGCCGCGGACGAGCCGGAGACAGCGGCGAAGATCGTGCAGCCGGCGATATTGGTATGCAGCAACCCGCCGGGCAGGCCGCGCATCCAGGGCGCGAGACCGCGGAACATGTCTTCGGACAGCCGCGTGCGATAGAGAATCTCGCCCATCCAGATGAACAGCGGCAGCGCGGTCAGGGTCCAGCTGGAGGCACCCGACCAGATGGTGGTCAGCATGGCATCGCCTGCAGGCCGGTTGGTGAAGAGCTCCATGCCCACCCAGGCAACCCCCATCAGTGCAAGCCCGATCCAGACCGAACTGCCCAGCAGGGCGAAGAGCACGAAGAGAAAGATGATCGTCGCGTAAAGTTCGCTCATTCCATGACCTCCGACTCGATCCGGCTGTGGCCGGTGGCCGCCATGCGGGTCAGGTTGTCCCACAACGCGATCGCAAGCAGGATTGTCCCGATCGACATCGACAGCTGTGGCAACCAGATGGGCGTGTAGACCCATCCGTCGCCGGTTTGCGCCCATAATTCTGCCCAGTTTCCCGGTGCCGTGCTGAACATCGCGAAGAACGACAACAGCCATTCGGGCACCATGTCCTGCCCCTGCGTGCGGTCGTTCAGTATCTTTGAGAGCAGGTTCGTCTTGACGGCGTAGCGCGCGAAATACGTGGCGATGATCGCTGCGAGGAACGTTGCGAACAAATCCAGCCAGCGCCGTGTGAACGCGTTGAGATTGAGAAAGATCGACACCCGGATATGCGCGCCGCGATTGAGCGCATAGGCCAGCGCGAAGAACGAGGTTGCGGCCATCGCGTACCCGGCGAACTCGGTCGAACCGGGAAAGGCGATGCTGCTCCAGCGCGTGACCATCTGCAGGACGATGATCACCAGGATCATCAGCAGAAAGAACGCCGAGATCGCGCCGCTGACAAGATAAAGCCGGTCCAGAATGTTCCAGAGCGGCGCGAGCAGGCGTTGTGCCGCCCGTGGGCGCAGCGCACACAGCGCCACCAGTATCGTCGGCAGCACGAACAGCCAGACCCACAAGGGCAGCCCCATCCAGGCGGACCAGTCATTCATTCAGTCTCTCCGTCGAGATTGGCGGCGCATCCCGGTCCGGTGCGCCGCCGGTTGGCGTGTTACCGGGCGGTGTAGGCGTCGATGATCGCCTGACCTTCGGAACCGGTGGTTGCGAGCCAGTCTTCTTGCATCTTCGCGCCGATCGCCTGCAGTTCGGCCAGGAATTCCGGCCCTGCGTCGGTCACGGTCATGCCATTGGCTTCGAGCTGTTCGAAATACCAGTTCGACAGCTCTTCCGCCTTGGCGAGACAGGCGGCACCGGTTTCATCGGCGGCCTTCTGAACCGCGGCGCGGGTGTCGTCATCCAGCCCGTCCCAGGCCTGTTTGTTGACCATCACGTAATTGCGCGGCAGCCAGGCGTTGACCTTGTAATAATGGCTCAGCTGCTCCCAGACCTTGCGGTCATAGCCGGTCGAACCGGACGAGATGAAGGCCTCGGCAACGCCTGTGGCCAGGGCCTGGCTCAGTTCGGCGGCCTCGACCTGCACCGGTATCATGCCGAGCGCTTCTGCAAAGGTGGCGGTTGCGGTGTTGTAGCTGCGGAACTTGACGTTCTGGGTGTCGGCCGAGGAATTCACCTCTTTCTTGAAATAGAACCCCTGGCCCGGCCACGGGCAGGTATAGAGCGTCACCAGGTTCTGTTCGGCGAGCGCGGTATTGACCGGTTCCTTAGCAGCTTGCCAGAGCTTTTCGTTGTCGGCAAAGGAGGTGGCGAGGAACGGCACGTTGTCCCAGCCCAGCAACGGCGTCTCGTTTGCGTGCGATGACATGAGGCGTTCACCGATCGGAACCTGCCCGGTCTGGATGGCGCGTTTGATCTCGCCTCCCTTGAACAGCGCGCCGCCCGGATGAACGGTGATTTCAAGCGCGCCATCGGTATATTCACCCACCTTGTCGGCAAAGACCTGGCCCATTTCGGAATGAAAGTTCGATGCGGCATAGGCCATCGGCATATCCCAGTTTTCAGCCTGGGCGGCGGCCCCCAGGGCCAGTGTGGCGGCGGTCGCGCCCAGCAGTTTCGTCAGTTGCATCCTGATATCCCCTCTGTTGATTGGGTTCATGCCTGTCGCGCCGGTGAAAAGGCCGACAGGTCGGTGTTGACCGGTTGCCCGGTGATCATCTGCGCCAGCCAGCGCCCCGTCTTGGGGCCGCCGCTGAGGCCGATATGATGGTGCCCGTAGCCGACATAGACATTCCTGGCGGCTGGTGCCTGCCCGATTGCGGGAATGGAATCCGCCGTTGCCGGACGGTGGCCCATCCACTCCACGATGTTGTCGTAGGCGAGGTCCGGAAACAGCGCGGCGACCTGTCGTTTCAACAGGTCGAACGGCGCGCGGGACGGGGCGGCGTCGAGCCCTCCGAATTCGACAACCCCGGCACAGCGCAGGCGCCCCTCCATGGAACCGACCACGAATTTGCCCGCCGCCACCATGATGGGCGATTTCAGGGTAATCGACGGGTTGACGAATTCGACGTGGTATCCGCGCTCTGATTCCAGTGGCACCGTGATGCCGAGCTGACGTGCAAGAGAGCCGCTCCAGACACCGGTGGCAAGGACGAAGCTGTCGGCGGAAATCGTATCCGTGCGCGTGCGGGCACCCGTCACGATGTCTCCCGTGCGGTCAAAGCCGGTGATCTCGTCCGTCAGCAATGTGCCGCCATCGGCCACGAAATGCGCTGCCAGCGCTTTCACATAGGCGCCCGGATCGGTGATCAGCCCGTGATCGGGACATTCGACCCCATAGCCAAAGCGGCCCGCCAGTGCCGGGTCATGGGCGGCCATGTCGTCTGCGGTCATTTCCCGGAACCTGTAGCCGCGCTTGCGACGGATCGACCAGACATAGCCGTCCGCGTCAAAGGCGGCCTTGTCCGGATAGCCAAAGAGATAACTGCCCGGGCGCACATAGGCAGCGGCAGGCGTGCCCTGTGCCAGCGCGATATGCTGATCCGCACAATCACCCAGCAAGTCCGTCAGCGCGCGCGAGGTCCGCTCGACCTGCGCATCGGTTGCATTGGCAAGGTAGCGTCGCAGGAACGGCAGCAGGCGCGGCAGGTAGCGCCATTTCAGAAACAGCGGTTGGTTGGAATCAAGCAGCATTCCCGGTGCCCTGGCGAGCAATCCCGGAACCGTTACCGGCACGACGGCACAGGCCGCCAGAATACCGCCATTGCCGTGAGAGGTGCCGCTGGCGGGACCGCTGCAGTCAATCAGCGTGACTTCCAGACCGGCCCGTTGCAGCCAAAGCGCGGTGGATACGCCGACGATGCCGGCCCCGATGACCAAAACCTCTGTATTCTTCCCTGTCACGTATTCCCCCGTCATGCCTCTGCAGATTGACGTGTTAACGAATTAAATGCCAACGGTTTCTCGCCAACCGTCCTGCTGTCGTGTCAGGCATCGATCTTGGCCAGCCAGGCATTGATTGCATCGGCAATGGTCCGCGGGTCCTGATGGATCAGCCAGTGATCCAGATCGGGCAGGGTCACGCGGGTCAGGTCGGGCGCAAACGCATCCAGTCCGGCCGTCGATTCCGGGAGCAGCGCAGTATCCCGCTCGCCCCAGATCAGCAGATGCGGACACCGGACCATCAGGCGGTCAAGCGGCAGGTCGGGCAGGTCGGTCAGGGGCTTGCCCGGCTCGGCAATCCGCAGCGGGGAGGCGCGATACCAGTTGATCATCGTCCGGAGCCGCCCCGGCCGCGACCATTCGGCCAGATAGGCGGCGCGGGCCTCTTCGGTCAGCCAGCCGGTGTCCATCCTGGCAAGGAACAGGTCCTGCATCCGGGCGAACCCGTCGGCGGCGAGCAGGTCGTGGCTGTCGTCACGGCGCAGAAAGTTGATGTACTGGCTGGCCTCTGACTGTGCGCCGCCAGACGCCATTGCACGCTGGAACGGCACCGGGTGCACGCCGTTCGCAATGATCAGGCGATCGACGAGTTCGGGTTTGAACATGGCCAGCCCATAGGCGACCGCCGCGCCCCAGTCATGCCCCATCACGGTGACCGGAGCGCCGATCTGCGAGATCAGTTCGGCCATGTCGCCGACCAGTGCCGAAGCGGTGTAATTCTCGACCCCGTCGGGTGCCCAGCTCTGGCCGAACCCGCGCTGATCGGGCGCGATACAGTGGAAGCGGTCTGCCAGAAGCGGGGCCAGATCGGCCCAGGCCCCACCGTATTCGGGAAACCCGTGAAGCATGAGCAGCGGCGGCAATGCATCGTCTCCCCAATGGCGCAGGAAGAACGGGTTTCCGCCGAGCAGGATGGTTTCGGTCCGTACCCCATTGGTCATGTTCTGGTCTCCTGTGTTGCCGTTTGCGCGCAGTCCGGCATTCCCGTGCGCACCGTGGCTCAGAATGTGACAGTTTCTTGACAGGGATCAAGGTGCGCGAGCGTGGGGCCGGCTAGGCGGGCAGGGAACCAAACCCCAGCCGGAGACGCCCATGACACTGTCCACCACCGCCGAACCGACCCCGCTCGATATGGATGTTGCGTCCGAGGGGGCGACCGACACGCCCGGGCAGGCGATCGGGACATCGGCCGCGCCGGACGCCAAGGCGGTGCAGCCGCCGACTGGTCCCACAAAAGAACAGGTGCGGCGCGCGTTCGAAAGCGGCCGATACCCGTATCCCCGCAAACTCAGCCGCCGCACATACGAGGCGGACAAGGCGAAACTGCAGGCCGAACTGCTCAAGGTGCAGCTCTGGGGCCAGGAGACCGGGCAGAAATTCGTGCTGCTGTTCGAGGGGCGCGACGCGGCGGGCAAGGGCGGCACCATCAAGCGGTTCATG